>JBCBHE010000012.1:0-111465 GCA_038526085.1 Pseudomonadota bacterium
ATCAAACCAACAAGATGAGCCAAACTCTCTCTTAGTATACGCCGCTCTTGGTTCCAAAAACTCTGACGACGGACACCTAAAGCAAGCGAGGAACAGAAAGAGAAAATTTTATCGCTTGTTGCAGGCATTGCGCCATTGATTGGAAGTTATCTTGCCAGGCAGCATTTGGTTGCGCTTCTGCTTGGCGCTGTGCTCGCTTTCACCGGCGGAGCCAACATCTTCTTGCTCCTGCAACAAAACCGCCTTTTGAAAAACCAGGAAAGTATCATTGCGGCGCAGACTATTGCGACGCGTGACACGATGATCTCCCAAGATGCGATGCGCTACACCGCTCTGCACGGCCAGTTAATGCAAGTTCTTTCAGATATCTCGACTGAAGCATTGAACAGATATGGACTGGAAGCCTACCACCTGGTCGAACTATCGCCCGAACTTTCGGAAAGAATTATCACCTTAAGTATCACCTTCAGGCCTTATTGGTACTTAGACAGCTTTCAGCCTTTCGACCGAAGCCCCGTGAGCATTTCATCGAGGAATGTTTCTCCACCGATGGTTTTTTTGAGCCCCGAGCGCGGGTTGATGTTACGCAGCATAATACAAAATCGCGTAAAGCTCGTTGGCGAACATCGGGTCGATTTCTCCAGGTCAGATGTTCGCGGTGCCTCATTGGAGGGGGCGCTTGTCGGCGAAGGATGGGATTTTCAAGATGCACGCGAGTGGGGCAGTTGTCGCGATATTTCCGAAGCTTCCGTCATGGGAACTATGGCGGAATGGCAAATGTGGGCCGAGTATGTAGAAGAAGGCGCAATGCAACCAGTCAAAGCCTTGACCTCAGAAGGCAAGGCCTTATTTGCGCGAGAATTTGGCTGGATGAACATAGCAGGATCTGACTTTTCATACTCAACGCTCAACGGGCTTTCTTTCAACACATCTGACGTCCGTCTGCGGGAAGCAAACCTGATTAACACTAGTTTCCAACGTGTCCAGTCGAGACTTGATCTGTCTGGCGCAAATATTTTCTCGATGCAATTTGATCGTGCTTTGGGGACGGTGCCCGTTGAGATCATCGCCCAGGAAACAAATTTCTTTTTATATTTCTGCTTTGGAGAAGCCGACATGGGGGTATTGTATGACTCGATGGGTGCTTCTGATGATCAGTTCACTATGGATGCGGGTCTGCTGAATGAGTTTCATCAGGCAATGCGCGGAAGTGTAAACATTGCTGGAGCAAATTTTCAGGGAGCGCTTGTGAGAGATATTTTGGTCGGGAACAACTTTTTCCCGATGCTTGAGTATACTGATGATGGTGTGGATGCATCGACAGAGTTAAACCCTCGTTGGAGATTCCATTTGTTCGCCGTTGAGCCGTAGCGCCTCTCCGGTGGAGGTATATTATGTGGTATGAACTAAAGTCGTGAATTATAAAGTGAATTAAACCAATGAATTATACTTTTTAGTGGGAGGACTTCGTTTCCGCCACAGACCTATTTCATTGATTTTTCTTGGTCGGCCCCCACTGAAGTGGTCCTTCGCAAAGTTTAGGATAGCGGAGGAAATATATAGCCAACATACGTCCCGCGCCCGGGGAACTTGTCACGAAGCTGCGGCAGGGTTCAGGTGGTCGTCGTTTGACGTGAGACCGGTCCCCCTTCGTTTCTACAAGATCCTCTAAACACGCATGCCCTGAAGATCGAAAAAGTGCATCCGCCCTGCTTCAAAGGCGAGACCCACGGTTTGCCCTTCGAGGCTTGCTTCCGATCCCGCTGTGCGCACGGTCATTAGCCCAAGTGCTCCACAGTCGATATAATGGAAGTAGTCCGCGCCGAGGTATTCGCTGACCTGAACTGTTCCGTCACACTCTCCATGACCTGCACTGGTGATGGTGATATGTTCTGGCCTGATCCCGATTTTCGCGGCGCCGTCGGTTGTTGGAAGACCATCAGTACTGGGGAGTATGTTCATCTTTGGGCTTCCGATGAACTGTGCCACAAATAAGTTCTCGGGGCTTTCGTAGAGTTCACGCGGGGATCCGACTTGCATGATTTGCCCGTCTTTCAAAACCACGATCCGGTCGGCAAGGGTCATCGCTTCGACTTGATCATGGGTGACGTAAACCATGGTGGATTGAAGCGTCTTGTGCAGGCGCGCGATTTCGAACCGCATATCGACACGCAGGGCGGCGTCGAGGTTGGACAGCGGCTCATCGAAAAGAAACCCCTTTGGCTTGCGGACAATCGCGCGGCCGATGGCGACGCGCTGGCGTTGACCGCCGGACAGGTCTTTGGGACGTCGATCCAGATAATTATCCAGCTTCAAAATCTTCGCCGCATGGGCGACCTTTTCGGCAATTTCTGTCTTGGGAGCACCTGCGGATTTCAGGGCGAACCCCATGTTTTCCCGCACGCTTAAGTGGGGGTAAAGCGCGTAGGATTGGAACACCATCGACAATTCGCGTTCGCTTGGCACCTTGTGAGTCACGTCAGCGCCGTCGAGCAATATTTGGCCCCGACTTGTTTCTTCCAGCCCGGAAATCATCCGAAGGAGCGTTGATTTCCCGCACCCCGACGGCCCGACAAAGATGATGAGCTCTCCATCTGCGATATCAAGGTCAATTCCCTTAATGACCTGAACGTCGCCGAACCATTTCTCGACCGCTTTCAGTGTTATCGCACCCATTTAAGCCACGCCCTCTAACTTCGTTTTGTCGTTCAAAGACAGCCAAACCGCAGCGGTCCAAGAAAAGTTGGCCCCCACGCAGCCTTCGCCGGTGAGCGGATTGAAGCACTCCCAAAAACCGAACTTTTCTATTGCGCGGCACAAGTCATCGCGGATGCGGTTGGCCAGTGCGTAATGGCCACATTCCTCAAGCCCCACCGCGACCATAAAGTTCATCTGCGGCCACATGGGCCCGCACCAATAACGCTGAGCTTCAAAGTTCGGAGCATCTGGATCCCAGCTCGGCAGCATGAAGCTCACCTTACGCGCGATCCTCTCAAGGTTCTCGATCACGCGTGCGCGTTGGTTGTCCGTGCCCGCATCCGCATAAAAGCAAAGGGCGCTGGCATTGCTGAACCCTTTTGAGAAGGTCTCAGAGCGGACGTCGCGGACGGTGAACGCCCCAAGTGGGTCGCTCCACAAGTAGTCGGACGCTGCTTTCGCCTCGTCTATCCACCCGGAGATGGTGTCTTGAACTGCCTGTGACTTGCCCAGCGCTTGCGCCATCGTGAGCAAGTCTCGATCTGCCCGAAGCAAAATGAAGTGAATGTTTGGATCGGCCATCAGGAATGGCCCTTCATCCGTTAACCGCCGTTGATCCCATCCAATCCGTTCGCCGAACTGCACAATCGACAGGTACTTGTCGTATTGGGCCTGGCTTGGTCGGTAGCTCGCGTCGACGTGCTTGTTGTCCATCCGTGTGTAGGGGGCCAGGTCGGGTGCGACCTTCATTCGGTCCAATCCGATGTCCCACTCTGGGCAGTTGTCGCGTCCTGTCTCCCATGGATGCACGGTACAAACGATGCCGTTAACGCTGCGTGCCTCATGGAACCAGCGGTGCCACGCCATCAAGGCGTCAAAGACCTCGGCCATCCGCTGGTGGTCCTGAGGTGTTCCGCCGCGTGTCAGCATTCTTACAACTGTTGCCAGGACTGGCGGCTGCGATACGCCGGTCGACGGGATCGGCCCAGGGGTTTTGCCCCAACGTGATGGGCCCGGGAAGTAGTCAGGGTCGTCCCGTCGGAAAATGATGCTGGGGATCATACCATTTGGCCATTGGCCTTCGATTAGGGAGGTGACCTCAGCCCATGCGCGGGTCATATCGTAGGTCGACATCCCCAAAGCCACGAAGGCGCTATCCCAGTTCCATTGGTACGGGTAGAGGCCCTTTGTTGGGATCGTGAATCCGCCTCTATCGTTTTGGGCAAGGATATCGATAGCATCTTGTGTCAGTGACATGGTTAACCTTTCACACTCCCTGCTGTGAGCCCTGCGACGAGGAACCGTTCAAACCAAAGAAACAAGGCGAGAACCGGGACTGTTGCAATCACAGCGCCAGCCATGAGGTGCTGGCGCGGTACTTCGGAGGAGTTCAACTCCGCTATCCCGCGGGAAAGAGTGAAGAGGTCGACATTGTCGAGGAACATGAAGGCAAAAAGGAACTCATTCCACGCAATCATAAAGACATAGAGTGCGACTGAGGCCAGTGCGGGCAAGGCAAGCGGCAAGGTGATTTTGCGGATGACGGCGAGTCGCCCAAGGCCATCCATCAATCCCGCCTCTTCCAATTCTGATGGGATGCCGCGGAAGTACCCTTGCAGCATGTAAAGCGCGACGGGGATCGTCGTGGCAGGATACACAAACAGCAGCCCCCACAGGGTGTTGCGCAGCCCAAGTTGTGAGAAGATCGCATAGAGTGGGATCACTAACACGATCATGGGAACCATGTAGATCAACAGGATCGAACGCGAGAGGAAGTATTGCCCCGGGAACTTCAGACGCGCGACGGCATAGGCGCCGGGGACAGCGAAGAAAAGTGTGATTGCGACCGTTGCCACCGAGACAAGTGCGGAATTCAGAAGATAAGTGCCAAAGTGATACTCGGTAAATAGCTCTATGTAACTGCGGAAGAGCGCGGATGCCCCTTGGCTAAAGTCGATTGAGAAATCGAGCGGGTTGGATAGAAGAAGCTGTTGGTTCTTTAGGCTCATCATGACCATAACAAAGAATGGAAGGGCCACCGCGATGGTAAAGAACACGAGGCCGAGTCCTTGCAGGAACCGCAGGCAGATAACTTCGACGTTGTAACGCTTCTCGCCCGAGGGTCCGAAGCCGTGGGCGGTTTGCGCGATCGCCATGATACTGCAAGCAGCGATCAGGATCGCGAAGATCGCTTGGCCCAGAGCGAAGGTTTCAAGCGGCAGTCCCATCGGCGTACCGCCCGCAAAAACCGTCAGTACGACCAAAAAAATGATGCCCGCGGCGATCTGAAGACCTGGCGTTCGCTTTGATGTCTCAAACGCAACAAGCACGCCGGCGGCTGTCAAACCCGCGATCGCCCCTGCAGTCACCTGCGGCTGCAGCGTCTCTCCCGATATAAAGAGGGCAAGCAGTGTCCCAAGTGTGGTCACGATCGCCCCCCAGCATGCCCCAAAGAACAAGCAGAGCCAAAATATGTTACCAAACCTGCTCATGCGTCATCCTCCGGCGAGAATTTAAAGAAGATGATTGAAAAGAAGAGCAGAACGATGAAGACCACCACTGCAACGGCTGCACCTGCGCCCAGGTTTGAGACAGCAAAGGCCTGTTCATAGACATTTACGGTTAGCGTTCGCGTCCCAGCCGCGCCGCCCGTCAAAAGGAAAATGTCGTCGAACTTATTGAACGTCCAGATAAAGCGCAGCAAGAACAGGACCGCCATAATGCCCATTAGCTGCGGGAGGGAGATGAAACGGAATTGTTGGAGCGGCGTTGCCCCGTCAATCTCTGCCGCCTCGTAGATGTCTTTGGACATGGATTGCATCCGCGCGAGGATGAACAACATCGCCAGCGGGAAGTACCGCCAAATCTCAAAGATGATTACAACCGTGAGCGCGACGGGAAAGTGAATGGTCAGGCCCAAGATGCGGATCTCTTGCACCCGTTGGCCAAGAAAATTGATTGGTCCATCAATGATCCCAAGCTGGACAAGAAGGGCGTTCAGGGTGCCACCGGGTCCTGGGTCCAATAACAGTACCCAAGCCAGCGCCACGGCTATCACGGGCGCGACATAGGGCGACAAAAAGAGTCCGCGCAGGAAGCTCCGCCCACGGAAAGTAAGGTTCATCAACTGCGCTGCGAACAGCCCCACAACAAGGGCCCCAACGGTCCCGGCAACGGTATAATAAAGCGAGGCCCACAACACTGTTGTGAAGTCAGACGCGTTGAAAACTTTGCGAAAATTGTCGAGCGTGAAATCATCGTTGGTCAGAATGTTCTCAGCGCTCAAACTGAAGTTTGGCTTGGTATCTTTGACATTCCCTGGCGCCGCGACCCATGCTCCGGTCGCTTTGACACCAATCAAGATATCTTCACGTTGCCCCGGTTCGTAGTCCCCGAGATCGCAGCGCAGTGTCAGCTCTGAAAGCTCACAGCGGTCATCAACCCGAACGACCTCCAGGCTTGCTGGTAAGGTGTCGGTCATCACCACGTCGGCAATGGCGCTTTTGCGGGATGAGTTGCGGGCGCGATACCGAATGTCGGCTTCGTCACCGACGGCTTCAAGGTCACCCATCACCCGTTCGTTGATGAGGATAGTCGCCGGGCGCAAGTCGCCCAAAGTGACGGGTTTGAAGCTGATCCAAATGTTCGCCAACAGTGGGAACAGGACAACTGACAGCACGACCAAGAAGGTGGGCAGGAGTAGCATATAGGCAAAGCGCATTTCGCGTTTTGCCAGCGGTCCTAGGCCCTTGGGCGGACGCGGTTGATGTGTATCTTGCTCTGACATCAGGAGGTGCTCCGAGGGCACATGCCCTCGGAGCCTTCACATTAGTTGGCCATCAACGCTTGGTGCTCAGCGACGATCTTGTCTGCCGCCTCTTGCACCGAAAGCTCACCATCTGTCATTTCACGGATCACCCGAGACATGATCTGGCTGTTGATGATAGTGGACGCTGCCGCCAGTTGGCCGCTGTCCACGCCCCATCGGTCACCAACCGATAGGCCTGCAACGATGTCATCAATGACCTGCTGCGGATAGATATCCGCCAAAGGTGCCTTCCGGTCGACACCGACATCCAGACCTGCCCAAACGGCTTCAAACTCAGTTGAACCGGCTTCGGGGCCCTTGCGGACAGGGAATTTGCCTTCAGGTGCCTGGCTCAACCACTGGCCATAGCCATCAGACAGCATGAACTTTACAAACTCCTGCGCCACCTCGGTATTCGCGTCGGCCGTGATGCCCATGTACCGCACGTCAGACCAAGCGGCGCCCGCGTCGTTGCCAGGGCCCGACACCATCGTTGCAAAGCCAGTGTTGCCAGCAAGTTCTTTTGTCGTTGGGTCATCATTGATCGTCACTGGCGCGCTGTCGCGCAGACCACCAAGCTCGTCCAGAATAGACGGCGACCAAATCACCATCGCGGCCTTGCCGTCGAGGTATAGCTCGCGCGACTGCGACCAGTACAGGTCGCCTTCTGGCGATGCTGCGACCAGCTCATTGTAAAGCTCTAGCAGCTGAACAAGGTTTGTGGTGTCTTCGTTGACTGAGCCATCATCGTTGACAGGCGAGTAGCCGGTTGCAAGCGACAGATGCTCAATCAGCTGCATCATGTAGCCTTCGTCGATCTTGGTCGCCGCAACAAATCCATACATCTCTGGTGGGTTGTGCAGCGCTTCCATTGCCGCGCGGATATTGGCGAAAGACGTTGGAGCCTCCAGGCCGTTCGCATCAAATAGGTCGTTCCGGTAAACGACCATCTGAGTCCAGCCGTCGGTCGGGACCGATACGATCTCCCCGTCGGAAGAGGCCATACGGATCGGACCTTCAGCAAAGGTATCGATGCCCAAATCGCTGACGACCTCATCTGCGGCAGCTGTGTCCAGCAAACCGGCCTCAGCATATGGCAGGAGGTGCTGAACAGTGTGGTTCAACACATCAGGCAAATCGCCAGCAGCAAAGGCCGCTGTTGCACGGGTTTGGATGTCAGATTCCTCGATTGGGATCAGCTCTACGTCGTGGCCTGTCGCGGCTGTAAAGGCTGCGGCAATCTCTTCCTGAATGGCCATCCGTTCTGGCTGGACCTCCATCGTCCAAACGCGAATGGTGTCGGCAAAGGCGCTTGTGGCCATTGCAGTTGTGGCCAGCAATGTGGCCGTAAGAATTGAACGCTTCATTGTTGTTCCTCCCTAACTGAAACGTGGTTTTCGTGCGGAACGCTGCAAGGCGGCCCGTCTGTGTTGCGGCGCACAAGTTGCGCGCGCTGCAATTCCTGGTGCTTCTTCGGATCATCCCCGTCGATGATCGCCAGTAGCATATCACCTAACCGCCGCCCGGCTTGCGATTGTGGCTGGGCCATGGTGGTTAGCGGTGGGTTCGAATGTTCGCCAATCTTCAAGCCGTCGTAGCCGAGGACCGACACATCAATACCCGGGCGCAAGCCTTTGCGGCGGATCGCGGATAAGGCACCCAACGCCACCATATCAGATACGCAAACCATTGCCGTGGGCGGGTCAACCAGTTCCAACAATTGGCCAGCAGCGACCTCACCTCCGTCATCGGAGAAATCGGTGATCTGGATCAACTCGCGGTCAAGCGTAAGACCGCTATCTGCAACCGCCTGCTCAAACCCATTGAGGCGGTCCTGTGCGAAGGTGTGTTGAAGCGTGGTGCCGATAAAGGCGATGCGACTATGCCCAAGGCTGACCAAATGATTTACAGCCGCAGCAAAAGCCTCAACCCCATCCACGTCATACCAGGCATACCCGCCAGAGGATGCCGTGCGTCCGTGCACCACAAATGGACACTTCAGATCCCGGAGCAAATTGATACGAGGATCGTTTTTGAGGGGGCGCGAGATAACCAAGCCCCCAACACGACCGGACCGCACCAAGCGATCAATCTGTGCCAATTCGTCGCTCGCGCTTGCCGCGTGGCTGACCAACAGATCCCATTGACGTTTCGTTACCGCCTCACCGAGGCCTTGGATCAACTGCGCCACAAAGGGTTGTGCTTCTGATCCAGAAAATCGCGGCATTAGATAGCCGATGGTTTCGGGTGCACCAATCGACAGGCGCCGCGCGTTCTGATTGGGCCGATAGCCAAGCTCATCCGCAGCCCGAGCGACGCGCTCTCGCGTCTTCGCGCTGATATCGGAATAGCCATTAAGGGCGCGGCTGACTGTACTCACAGTCAACCCCAGATGCGCTGCAAGCGCCTTCAAGCTAACCGCCTGGCGAGCCATCGAATCCTCCCTGTCCCAAAAAGGCTAACCGAAACCGGTTTCGGAGCGCAAGTTTGTTGTTGATGGAAAATCGCCGCACGCTGTCTGTCGCGGAGGCAACACTTGCAAAAGGGGCAGGAAACGTTGGCGAAGTTTGTCGTTTTCCACGGAAATTGATCAGCGCGATTTCGCACTTAAGGTACCGCGGAAATTTGCCTCATGCATTGTCCTGAACAGGTGTGCGTGACTTGCAAGTCAGCCCAACCAGGTTGTCAAATCGGCGTCTACGGATTTGGAAAGCAAAAAAGTCTAAGGCGACGTTGGTGCCGCCTTAGATACCCCCGAAGAGAGGCCTTTGGCATTTGCGACGCATCAGATCGATCTCTCACCGTACTGGTTCAAATCGCGCGTCCTGCATGCGGCAGTCTTGCACCACGTCCGCGCCGCAATCCCGATACGCCAGGTCCCGCGTGAGGCAGATGCGGGCTTCTTGAATGTAGCCATCGCGACAGGTGATCGTAATTTGATCCGGTTCCAGATCCGGGTTGTCGGCGATGAACGCCTCCTCAATCAAAGTGGCGGGGAGAGTGACCGGTTCCTTCAACCGTCGGAGCAGCGCTGGTCGTGAGACTTTGCCGTAAGCGCGGCGCGAGAGAGCGTAATAGTCCTTTGCGTCGAGGCCCGAACAGACACCGTGTTTGTTCCATTGGTGCCAGGCCAGTCCACTAGTCCCCATAATATCCGCCATCTCACCGGTTTGCCCGCGCGAGGGCGCCCGGAAAGTCGTTCGGCAGTCGGCCGGATAGCCGCTTTCGTACTGAGGCCACAGGCCATGCAGAATCCACCCAAAATCCTCAGCTGGGTCGCACTGAGGGGAGTTGCGGCTGTCGCCTTCGTAGGCGCACCAATTGGCGGACCAAGATAATGAGAGGACGTAGTAATCAAACTCCCCTGCAACATCCTGTGCTTGCGCTGCACCGGCCATCAGGCCTCCGACCACTATACCACGCCACATTTGATCTTCCCTCTTGCTGTCGGCGACACTATATAGAGCCCAAGTTCCCCGACAACGTGAACCCGGCCCAAGCGGTCAGCCCCTTCAAGGGCGGGGTGCAGCGCGTTGTCCATTAGGAGAAGACGGATGGCAGATAAACCGATTATGGCCAAAGCAACGGCTGTTTGGCTTTGCGACAATACAACGATGACTTTCAAGCAGATCGCAGATTTCTGTGGCTTTCATGAGCTGGAGGTTCAGGGCATCGCAGATGGGGATGTCGCGGCAGGTGTTAAGGGGTTCGACCCGATTGCGAACAACCAGCTGACACAGGAAGAGATTGATAAAGCGGAAAACAACCCGCTGCATAAGCTAAAACTGAAATTTAACAAAGCAGCTGTGGGCGAAGAAAAGCGGCGTGGGCCGCGGTACACCCCGCTGTCCAAGCGGCAGGACCGCCCCGCGTCGATTCTGTGGCTGGTAAAGTTTCACCCGGAACTGACCGACGGTCAGATTTCGAAGCTCGTTGGAACGACGAAGCCAACGATCCAGTCGATCCGCGAACGGACCCACTGGAACATCAATAACATCGAACCGATCGATCCAGTGGCCCTGGGCATGTGTAAACAGTCTGAGCTTGACATGGCCGTGCAGAAGGCTGCCGCGAAAGCGGAACGTGAAGGCAAAGTGATCAACGATGATGAGCGCCGGAAACTCGTCAGCACAGAGCAGTCGTTGGGCATGCCGGCGGAGCCGAAGATGCCAGCAGCGATTGCGGGGCTTGAGACCTTCTCTCTCACCGAAGATGAGGGGGGGGAAGCCGTTGAGACGCCGGAAGGTGCGGATCTCGATGTGGCGGACGCTGATAGCTTCTTTAACCTCCCCGAGGGCGGAGATGAGGACAAAGACGCGGAGTAATCTGCCGCGTCATAACATCACGGTGGTCCCGTCGGAAATGGTCGTCGGGGCTTCTGATGCATAAAATACCTATTGATCGCGCGCCGATCTAAACAATCACCGCCCGAATTGCCTGTCGTTTAATTCTGCTGGCCCAACCGTATCGGTGCCGGCGCTCGCCGCGCTTCGGGAATGTTTTAGTCCAACACGTTTGCTTGACGCCAAAGTCCCCGCCACAAACGGCGATGAAACGGCATGAATTTCACAACCTCTTCGAGCAAGATCAAAGAGAGGATCCAAACGGCGGGAAGATCAAAATAGAGCACAGCAAGAGCAGTCAAAGGCACCCGGAAGGCCCACTGGGACCAAACAAAGATATGCATGACATAGATTGTGTCGCCACTTGCCCGCAGAGTGTTGCCGCAAATCGCGTTGGAGGCCCGTAACGGTTGGATAAGGATCATCAAAGGGATGAAGGCCAGCAGGACGGATCGCGTTTGATCGCTTAGCTCCGGATAGATCTGATCAATCGCCACGCCCATGACAACGAAGATGAGGCCGACGATTCCTGCCGCGAGGAAAGCGCCACGCCAGGCTAACGACAAAAATTGGTTGAGCCTCTTTTCTGGCGTGCCATTGCCGAGCAGTTGGGCGACAAGGATGCCGGTGGCTTGGGTCCATTGCATGCTGATTTGGCCTGCAGCCATGTTCCAAGGTGCAATCAGGGTCATCGCTGCGAAAGCTGGAAGCGCCATATTTGCATAAATGAGAGAGCAGACATGGGTTGCCAAGTTTGCACTTACAAAAGTGGCAGCGATCGGAAGCGAAAAGTGCAAATGCCGCACAAGTGTCCGAATGAACGTTCCTCTTTGCCAGCCCGTGACTTGGCGCAAGCGGCCCTCTTCAACAAGAAGTCGGCTGACCAGAAAGCTCGCCTGTGCAGTTGTCCCTAAAGCGCTCCCAATAGCTGCACCGGCGAGACCCATCGCGGGAAGCCCCCAAAGACCGTGGATCAGCGCGTAGCTCGAAACGATATTGATTGGGACCGATATGCAGTAACCGATTAGTGGAATCTTGGTGCGCCCGCATCCATTGAAGTAGCTTGCGATGCACTGCCCGAAGGCTTCACCCAGCAACACAATCACGAAAATGGACAGATAAGACCACGCGCCCTGTGCAACTTGGGCGGCCGGCGCCAGCGCGGCAATAAGACTTGGACCAAAGATCAACAAAATTGCGATGCCAAGCAGACCAATACACAGACTGATTGTCATGCCGGAAACCAACACCGATTTCAGATGCACTGGGTCCCGTCCGCCATAGACCTGAGCGGTGCGAATTTGCATGGCGTGAGAGAATGCAAAGATGACGCCCAGCACGATCCCACCGAGCGCCGCGGCAATACCCATTGCGGCCAAAGCGATCTCGCCCAAGGAGGACACCAACCAACCGTCGATGACGACGGTTCCGTGTAAAAAAACCGCCTTGATCGTCATCGGCCATGCCAGCCGGAAGATATCTTTGGTTGCTGGTGCGGCTACTGCAGTAGCGCTTGGCATGATTGACTACGCAGGTTCAAAGTAGTTGGCATTTTGTGCTTCGATCCGCGCAATCGTTTCATCGAGCCGGGCGAGGTGAGTTATTCCGGCTTTTACGGCCGCTTCGGCACTATGGTTTTTGACAGCTTCAGCAATCTTTCGATGATCTTCGACGAGGTCTGGCAGACGTTGCTCTTTTGACAGCCCCAGAATGCACAGCCGGTCCACCTTCGTCTTCTCAGCCATGATGACGTCAAAAGCGAAATCCGCTTTTGCGATTTGGCACAACGTTTGGTGAAACGCGTAATCAAGTGAGACGAAGCGATCCGTCGATCCTGTCTCAAGCATTTGGTCCTGTTCTTCCAGGGCCATATCGAGGCGTGCTGCGGAAACAAGGTCGCAGTTTTGCGCGGCGAGGCGAATAACCTTTTCTTCGACTGCAGTGCGGACAAACCGTGATTTTTCAATTTCACGCATGGAAAAGCGTTTGACCTCTGTCGCCCGCTTCGGCCGGATCACGAGCAGGTCTTGGTTTGCAAGACGGTTGAACGCGTCGCGCACTGGTTGACGCGATACGCCGAACCGTGTGGCAACATCGGCCTCGGAGAGTTTGTCGCCAGGCCGCAATGCAAGTGACATGATTTCGGCGCGCAAAGCTTCAAATATGTCGTCCACGCTTGTTCGTACTTCGCGAATGTCTGCAGCTTGCGTCATCTCAGTCTCCAATCGGGTTCGGGCGAGATACCTGCAAGCGCTAATGCGCGAAAGTCGGTTTCCTACCAGTGGCAACACCTAATCGTCGCGATTCCCACATCATGCATACTAGAATTTATTTTGGTATACTAGATTGAAATCTTGCATACCAGTATGTAGGCTTGCATACTAGTGGGGCGATGCAACGAATCGCCGTCCTCAGGGGAGCAGGGCGCATTGGGAGGGACCATGGCAGGCGTTAGTCTTAGTAGCATATTCAAGCGCTACGGTGCGGTGCAGGTTGTGCATGGCATTGATCTTGAAGTTGCTGAGAAAGAATTTGTGGTCCTTGTCGGCCCTTCTGGTTGCGGAAAATCAACCACGTTGCGCATGATCGCAGGCCTTGAGGAGATTTCCGAAGGCGAGCTTTCTATTGATGGTCGTTTCGTGAACCGCATCGCGCCGAAAGATCGTGATGTGGCCATGGTGTTTCAGAACTACGCGCTCTACCCACATTTGAACGTTGCAGACAACATGGCCTTTGGGCTGCGCATTCGCCGCATGCCGAAAGACCAAATCAAAACGACCATCGCCGAAACTGCAGGTATTTTGGGTCTGACTGATTATCTCGAGCGGCGCCCCGCAGATTTGTCAGGTGGCCAACGCCAACGCGTCGCCATGGGGCGCGCGATTGTTCGGCATCCGAAGGTCTTTCTTTTTGATGAACCTCTTTCAAATCTTGATGCCAAGCTGCGCACGCAGATGCGTGCCGAAATTAAGCGCTTGCACAATCGGTTGGGTGTCACATCCATCTACGTGACCCATGACCAGGTTGAAGCGATGACACTTGCTGACAGGATCGTCGTGATGAACGACGGTCGTATAGAGCAAGTCGGCACGCCGATGGAATTGTTCAACAATCCTGCGAATATCTTTGTTGCTGGCTTCTTGGGCTCACCGCCGATGAACCAGGTGAAGGGTACCTTGACAGAAACAGGGGCCCGTATCGGCGAAACAGAGTTGAAGATTACGGGTGCCGTGAATGGGCATGCTGGGCGTGATGTGATCGTCGGCATCCGGCCAGAACATGTGACCTTACAGCCCGGCGAGGGGACATCGAGCCTCCAGATCGAGTTGGATCTTGTCGAGCCACTTGGGTCAGAGGCGCTGTTACATGCCCGTTTTGGGCCCGACAGCATGGTGTTCAAAGCGGATACAAATGGTGAAATTGCACATCTTTCTGGAGTGAAAAATGTGCATGTTCCGGCGGACCTGGTCAAAGTCTTTGACGCCGAGACCGGCCGCGCGTTGGAACTGGGTGCTTAGAGATGGTCGATCAGACTTCCAACCCACCGAAGATACGCACAGACAAGGCCCTCAAGAATGATTGGCTAACCCGGACGCTCGATCACTTCAAACGCGAGTGGCAGATCTATGTGATGTTGCTGCCGACGATCATCTGGTTCGTCGTATTTCTCTACAAACCGATGTACGGGCTCCAGATCGCGTTCAAGGACTACTCGATCTTCCGGGGTGTCGCGAATAGCCCTTGGGTTGGTTTTGAGCACTTTGAGACCCTATTCTCGAATGACCAATTTATTCGGGCTGTCAAAAACACGATCACGATTAGCTTTTATAACCTACTGTTTGGGTTCCCGGCTCCAATCATCCTTGCCTTGATGTTCAATGAGATCTTGAACGCGACCTATAAACGCACGACACAAACGATCGTTTATTTGCCGCACTTTATCTCGTCTGTGATTATTGCAGGTATCGTGATTACCGCGTTTTCTCCGACGGTTGGTGTGATCAATGCCGTGCTGGGGTGGCTTGGTTTTGATTCCATCTACTTCCTCACCCAGCCGGAATGGTTCCGTCCAATTTTTGTTGGCACGGGAATTTGGCAAGAGGCGGGCTTTGGTTCCATTGTCTTTTTGGCAGCCATCGCGGGGGTCAATCCGTCGCTGTATGAAAGTGCGGTGGTCGATGGCGCGAACCGTTGGCAGATGATGTGGAAAATCACCATTCCATCTATCCTGCCTACGATCCTTATTATGCTGATCATTCGGATCGGTAACGTGATGGAGGTGTCATTTGAACTGGTGATCCTGCTTTATCAGCCGGCCACGTATGAAACGGCGGACGTTGTGAATACTTGGGTTTACCGTCAGGGCCTTCAGTCCGGTCAGTACGACTTGGCCGCCGCCGCTGGGCTGTTCAACGCAGTTGTCGCATTCGTCCTCGTCATGACCGCAAACACCTTATCGCGCCGCTACTCGCGCACATCGCTCTGGTAGGGGGACAAACACATGATGAATTGGAACCTCTACTCCCGCGGCGATAAATTCTTCGCCGTCGTCGTGTCGATCTTGATTGGGATGTTCACCGCAGCAACGCTGTACCCGTTCATCTACATTGCGGCGGTGTCGTTCAGCTCGGGCTTTGCCGCGCAAGCGGGCAAGGTGGTATTAACGCCGATCGATGCCACGCTTGAGGCATACGGCTACATTATTGGTGATCCGAAGTTCTGGATCAGTTATCGCAACACCTTCATTTACACCATTGGCGGCACGATCATGTCGTTGGCCTTTATCATTCCGGGGGCCTACGCGCTTTCGCGACCGCAATTGAAAGGGCGCAGCTACTTCAACCTCTTCATTGCATTCACGATGTGGTTCAATGCAGGTCTCATCCCGTTCTTTTTGAACATGCGAGACCTTGGGTTGCTGGACAGTATGTTCGGCATCATACTCGCCTTCGCTGTAAATGCGTTCAACATCATCTTGCTGCGCAACTTCTTCGAAGCCATTCCGCGGAGCTTTGAAGAAGCCGCACGGATGGATGGGGCGAATGACTTTCAAGTCCTGTGGAAAGTTTTCGTGCCGCTGTCCAAGCCTGCGATTGCCACGATCACCTTGTTTTGCATCGTGTCGCGCTGGAACGGGTTCTTCTGGGCGATGGTGCTATTGCAATCGGAAGAAAAGATTCCGCTTCAAGTCTTCTTGCGCCACACAATTGCGACGCTGAGCGACGACGACGAATTTGCGATTGTCCAAACCGCCGCCGGTTTCAGCGCCGAAACCGTGACCGCAGCGATCATCGTCTGTTCGATCATCCCGGTCCTGATCGTCTATCCGTTCATTCAGAAATACTTCGAGAAGGGCATCCTGCTCGGAGGTGTGAAGGAATAACCAAAACGCAAATGGGAGGAAATCAAATGCGTAAACTCAGCCTCGTGGCCGCACTGCTTGCTGGCAGCGCAATGGCCACCCCCGCTCTGGCCGATGGTCATTTGCGGATCGTCGACGAACCACTGGAACTCACGATCCAAATGAACCATGCACGCTATCCGATTTATGAAGAGACCTGGCCGGTGGAGCAGGTCGCCCGCGAATTGACGGGCATTCATCTTCTGAATGACACGGTCGGCGCCAATATGCGGACCGACGAAAACACTGGCCGGACCGAGGCACTGAACCTCATGCTCGCTTCTGGCAACATTCCGGACATCGTAGGGTCTAGCCGGATCCGCGACTTTGTGAACCAGTACGGTCCAGAAGGCGCGTTCATTCCGCTGAACGACCTGATCGCGGAGCATGCGCCAAACATCGCAGCCTATTATGCCGAACGCCCCGATATTGAGGCAGCGGTGAAGGCGTCAGACGGTCAAATGTACTACATCCCTTATCTGCCGGACGGGAAGTACGGTCGGGCTTACTGGATCCGCACTGACTGGCTGGATGCGCTCGGCCTCGAGATGCCGGAGACGGTGGAAGAATACGAAGAAGTCCTGCGCGCCTTCAAAACCCAAGACCCCAACGGCAATGGTCTGGCTGACGAGGTGCCATTCTTTGCCCGTCAGTGGCCAGAGGTTGTCCGTCTTGTCACGCTTTGGGATGGCCGTGCGCATGGCTCTGACACCTATCACGACTTCCTCGTTGAAGACGGCAAGATCGGTCACGGCTACGTCGGTGAAGGCTACCGCGAAGGGATCAAAAACCTCGCGCGCTGGTACGAAGAAGGTCTGATCGACGCGGAAATTTTCACACGCGGTTCGTCTGCAAGAGACTTCTTGTTGTCAGAGAACCTTGGTGGGTCGACGCACGACTGGTTTGCCTCAACATCTGGCTACAACCGCCTGTCGTCTGAGATCGATGGCTTCGAATTCAAGGCCTTCTTGCCGCCTGCGTCGCCATCGGGTCGTCGGATCGAAGAACACCGCCGCATCCTCGTTAAGCCAGACGGCTGGGCCATTGGCCACACGAATGAGCATCTGGTTGAGACCATCAAGTACTTTGACTTTTGGTTCACTGAAGAAGGTCGTCGCCTCGCCAACTTTGGCGTTGAGGGCATGCACTATGACATGGTCGATGGCGAAGCCATCTTTAAGCAAGAGTTCCTGGACGCAGGTCCTGTGAACCGCTCGCTTTACCAGGTAGGGTCACAGCTTCAGGGTCGTGGTTACTTCCAGGATTACAACTATGAAATCCAATGGAGCAACGAGTTCGCTCTGGAAGGTATCGCGCTTTATGACACTGGCGAATATCTCATTCCTGATTTCCTAGGTGTAGCCTTCAATGCCGACGAGCAGAAAGTCTACGATCGGACCTGGGGTACCATCCGCGACTACATGCTTGAGCGCCAGCAAAGCTGGATTCTCGGCAATGGTGACGTCGAAGCCGATTGGGACGAGTACATCGCTCAGATTAACTCCATGGGCTGGGACGACCTGATGGGCGTTATGCAATCCGCCTACGACCGTCAGTACGGCGGCTAAGTAAAATTGCGCGGCGGGTTCGCTCGCCGCGCAACGATTTTCTCAACGGAAGAACACATGCAGGCCGACACCCTTCCTATCCTTGATGAACCCAAAGCGGGGCGCATGATGATCCAGTATGCGCCCGCCGGCGATGCAGAGATCGTCGAAAACCCGCCCAGGTTCACTTGGCTTCCCGTCATTGATGAGGAAGCACGATATGCTTTGCGCGTTTCGCCCGATCCGGATTTTCCGGCGAAATCCACGAAGACCTTTGAAGATCTGCCTTTGAACTTTTTCACACCAGATGAAGCCTTGACGCCGGGCACGTACCATTGGGCCTATGCGACATGGGAAGATGGTAAGCGGAGCAGCAAATGGGGCCAAACGCGTACCTTTACGTTGGCTGAAGGACTTACAGAAACACCGCTTTTGCCGCGAAAGACCCGCTTCAAGACGGCAAGCACCGCACGTCCGAGGCTGTGGATGACACCAAGCCGCTTAGCGGATTTCAAAGACGCTGTTGCGGCTGATCCCGATCACTGCACGTGGTCAACCTTCTACGATAAGTCCGTCTTGCCTTGGATGGACAAAGAGATTTCGAAAGAGCCAACCGGATATCCGAACCACCAGCGGGTCGCTAAGATCTGGCGACAGACTTACATTGACTTGCAAGAGGTCTGGTACGCCATTCGTCACCTCGCCATCGGCGGTGAAGTCACTGGTGACGCAGCGATGACCGCCCGCGCCAAAGAGTGGTTGTTGGAAGTGGCCACATGGGACCCGATGGGCGTGACCTCGCGCGCCTACACCGACGAATGGGCCTACCGCGTGTGCAACGCTCTCGCCTGGGGCTACGATTGGCTGCACGATCACCTAAGCGAAGACGAGCGCAAGATTGTCCGCGCGGCCCTTCTCGAACGGACGCGCGACATCGCAGAGCATGCGATGGTGAATGCGAAGATCCACCTGTTCCCCTATGATAGCCACGCGGTGCGGTCGGTCTCCGCAACCATTATTCCCGCCTGTATCGCGTTGCTCGGCGACGAAGATGAGGCAGAAGACTGGTTGCACTACTGCGTCGAGTTTCTGTTCACGGTCTATTCGCCCTGGGGCGATAGTGATGGCGGTTGGGCGGAAGGGCCACACTATTGGATGACGGGGATTTCATACCTCTTGGACGCCGCCAACTGGCTCAAGTCTTTCGCCGGTATCGATATCTACAAAAGGCCCTTCTTTCAGAACACGGCTGATTTTCCACTGTTTGCTAAGGCACCCAACACGCGGCGGGCAACCTTTGGCGATGACAGCACGATGGGTGATCTGACCTGCGTCAAGATCGGTATGAACTTGCGACAGTTCGGCGGCGTCACCGGGAACGGTGCCTATCAGTGGTATTGTGACGAGAATTTCCGTTTGAACCCTGGCACCGAGGGCGATTTCTACAATTGGGGATGGTGGGACACCCGGTTTGATGAACTCGCGTTTCGCTCTGATTGGCCTGCGGTTGAGGCGACACCCCCCGAAGGGGGTTTGCGCCACTTCAAAGGCGTGGGATGGGTCGGTGTGCAACATGCCATGGATGACCCTGATGAGCATATACAGTTCGTCTTTAAGTCATCGCCTTATGGCTCGATCAGCCATAGCCATGGGGATCAGAATGCCTTCTGCCTCGCTGCCTACGGCGAAGACCTTGCGATCCAATCCGGCCATTACGTCGCATTCAATTCATCAATGCACCGTAGCTGGAGACGGCAAACACGATCCAAGAACGCAATTCTGATCAATGGCAAAGGCCAGTATGCAGACAAGGACAAGGTCACGGCGATGGAAGCGTCGGGACGGATTATCGCCGCCGAGGAGCGGGAAGATCACATTTTCATTCATGGAGACGCTACAGCGGCCTACCAAAGCCTTTCGCCCGAAGTCACAAGTGCCGAGCGCGAGATCTACTTTGTGCGCAATGACTACTTCGTTATCGTCGACAAGGTTGATGCAACCGAGCCCGTGACAGTCGATTGGCTTTTGCACGCCAACAACCCATTTGAACTCGGCAAGACCTCGTTCCGAAACGCGGGTGAGAAAGCAGGATTCTATGGGCAGGTTGTTTGGTCCGAAGCCGGCAAACCAGAGATAGGTCAGTTTACGGATTTTCCGGAAGTTGACCCCGCCGACTACGAAGGTTTGCCTGTCAGCACCTGCTTGACCGCCCGATATCCGGCATCGACGCGGCATCGCATTGCGACGCTCTTGGTGCCCTATAGGCTCAAAGCGCCCAAACGCGTTTTCCACTTCATGGATGATCAAGGCTATGACGCCGATCTCTATTTCAATGACGCAGAAGAGAACACATTCAAGGTTGTTCTTAAGAAGCTCGCCAACACCTGAGGGAAGGACCACGAATGAAACTTGCTGGAAAAACTGCTATCGTCACGGGCGGTGGGCGCGACATAGGGGCGGCCGTCGCGATCAAATTGGCTTCGGAAGGCGCGAATGTGGTGATCAACTACTTCGCAAGTTCCAAAGGCGCTGATGAGGTCGTATCCAAGATCGAAGCTGCAGGTGGAAATGCCATAGCTGTGCAGGGTGATTTGAAGAAGTCCGAGGACGTCAGCGCTCTCGTTTCAAAGACGGTCGAGCGCTTTGGTGGCATTGATGTGCTGGTGAACAACGCAGGCGGTCTGGTCGCGCGCAAGAAAGTCGGCGAAATGGATTTAGCCCATTGGCAGGAAGTGTTGGATCTTAATCTGACCAGCACCTTCATGATGACCAATGCGTGTCTTCAACACATGAAGACCGGGACGATTGTTAACTTCGCTTCCCAAGCTGGGCGGGATGGTGGCGGCCCAGGTGCTGTCCCATATGCAACATCAAAAGGCGCGGTCATGACGATGACCCGTGGTCTTGCCAAGGAGCTTGGCCCAGACATTCGTGTCAATGCGCTATGCCCCGGGATGATCGATACGGATTTCCACAATGTTCACACACCTGACGCGGGACGGCGGGGTTTCGAAGCTAGTGCACCGGTGAAACGCCAGGGACACGTCGATGATGCCGCGAACCTAGTTCTATTCCTCGCCTGTGATGACAGCGCGTTCATTACCGGTGCAAACGTGGATATCAACGGCGGCATGCTGTTTTCATAGGATCCTCTGATGTCTGACTATCCGATCACGTCAACCGGAGAGAATGTCTCGCGACAGGTTCTGTCCGATCATCCGGAGCTCATGGTTGTCGCCTTCCGCTTTGCAGCGGAAGGCGCCGAGGGCGCTTTGCACAATCATCCACACGTCCAGTCGACCTACGTGGAAAGCGGTCGGTTTCGTTTCAAACTCGGTGAGGAGGAACGCGAGGTGGGGCCCGGCGACAGCTTTGTCATTCCTTCAAACCAGACTCACGGCTGCATTTGCTTAGAACCTGGAACATTGATCGACTGCTTCACACCAAGGCGCGATGATTTTTTAGAGCCGTAATTGGTTTGGACAGGCGGTTCGGTCGGCTCCCAAGTCGCGGTGAATGCGTCCTGTGTGCCTATTGCTGAAACCGTGACCTGCGCTTGATCACCCATTCTGCGACAAAGTCGACTACGGCGCGCACTTTTGCTGTGCGCCGTAGATCGCCGTGGAGCAACACCCAAAGACTACGACTTGGTTCAACGGGAACCCGAGGCACACGGACAAGCCCACTTACGGTATCGCCCAAAAAGGCTGGAACCCATGCCATGCCCAAACCTTTCTCGGCCGCGGCCGTTTGCATGAAGATATCGGGTAAACTGTGGCGCGGCCGCGCATACGGAAGGGGTGTCGCTGCAATCCAATTGCTATCATTGCCCCAACCGATCCAATGGGCGCCGACCCCGCCGGTCTCGGCGAGGTTGGGATGCCGTTCTAAGTAGTCTGGTGCGGCAAATGCCGCCACGACATAGTCCGCCAAACGTCGCCCGACCAAGTCTTCGTCAATTTTGAAGGCGGCGCGGATCGACACATCAGCTTCTTGGCGGTTCAAATCAGAGATGCGGTTCGTGGCGATTACTTCGATCTCGATGTCGGGATAAGCTTTGCTAAAGTCCGCGAGAATTTCCACAAAGAAGCTTTGCACGAAAGACAGCGGCATGCTGACGCGCACAGATCCGCAGGGTTCGCTGTCCATTCCACCAATGCGGCGTTGAATCTCAAAAGCCTGACGTTCCATTTCCTCGGCATGCGGCAACAGAACTTCACCGGGCTGAGTCAGTTTCAGCCCGCGGGCTGAACGATCAAATAGCCGTGTACCTAAGCTGTCTTCAGCGCTTTGAAGGGCACGGGAGATTGTGGCGTGGTTCACATTGAGGGCTAGCGCAGCTTTGCGCAAACTGCCCTCACGGTGCACAGCCAAGAGCACCCGCATTTGATCCCAATCCATTCTCATCCCTAGGTTTGATTGGATCGAAAACGATCCTTAGTGTCGAGAAGTCTCACGTATCGAGCGAAAAAGTAGCGCGCTATTCTGCGCCTGATCAACCGCTAAATCGCGACCGAATAGCCGAGAACGCGCTTGAGCCACGACAGCGGAAGCACCTTAGGCATCATGTCACAACAATCAGGAAGCCCATGTCACCAGACGCAGTCACACTCGCAGAAAACACCATTCATAATCCAGAAGAGAAACGGCGCTTTATGACTGTCGATCCAGTTGTTGGTAGCGTGCGGATCTTGTTCGGAAACACCGTCATTGCGTGGAGCCAGAACGCCTTGCGGCTTCAGGAAGTAGGGCGCCAAATGTATGATCCGGTTCTTTATCTGCCGCGATCCGATGTGGTGGCTGAACTCGAGCAAACTGAGAAGGCAACGCATTGCCCACTAAAAGGTGATTGTTCGTGGTTTTCCTTAGTGTCGCAAGGCGGAGATAACATCGCTTGGAGCTATCAAGCACCATTCGAGTTTGCCAATCTAATTAAGGGTCGTGTCGCCTTCGATGCAAGGCGCGTCACGATAGAGGAACATCCCGCATGATACCCGCACTATCGGCTGTTCAGCCTGACGAAGCGCTGTCGTTATTCGAACGTACGCGGTTCCGCACCGAAGCCTTGGTTGCCCCGCTTTCGCCAGAGGATACGATGCTACAAAGCATGGAGGATGCATCTCCGGCGAAGTGGCATCTTGCGCATACAACTTGGTTTTTTGAGGAGTTTATCCTGCGGCCGCGCTTGCAAGGATACACCTCTCCGGATGATCGTTTCGCGTTTCTCTTTAACTCCTATTACACGCAAGCGGGGCCCCGGCACGCGCGCGATAAGCGTGGATTGGTGTCGCGCCCTGACGGCCAGGCCGTGCGAGACTATCGTGCGCATGTCGAAGACAGCTTGACACAGTTGATATCGGCATCGCGAGACGATGCTAATGAGATTGCAGAGCTAGTCGAGCTTGGTTGCCACCATGAAATGCAACACCAAGAATTGCTGGTCACCGATCTTTTGCATGGGCTGAGCTACAACCCGCTCCTGCCGACGTACAAAGACCCTGAACCGATGCCAATCAGTCAGCAAGTTCCCCTGACCTTTTCACGTTACGACGGCGGGTTGCTCAGGGTTGGTCACGACGGATCGTACTTTGCCTATGATTGCGAGGGCCCCCGACATCAAACATTCCTTCGACCTTACGAGATTGCAGATCGCCCGGTTTCCAACCGAGAGTGGATCGCGTTTATGGACGACGGCGGATACGCCAATGCCAATTTGTGGCTCATGGAAGGCCACGCGGTCGCCCAACAGGAAGGCTGGGAACACCCGCTTTACTGGTGGAGACAAGACGATCAGTGGTGGACCTATACGCTGCGCGGGCCACAGCCTGTCGCTTTGGATGCCCCCGTTGTTCACATCAGCTATTACGAGGCTGACGCCTTCGCGCGCTGGGCAGGGCGGCGATTACCAACCGAAGCCGAGCATGAGATTGCCTTTCGCGACAGGCCCATCGTTGGAAACTTGATGGGCGACGCCGAAGATATCGGCGCCCTTCGTCCGCTCCCGGGCCCCGGTGTTTGGGGCGATGTATGGGAATGGACCGCAAGCGACTTTGCACCTTACCCGGGTTTTCGCCCCCCGGATGGGGCCTTGGGCGAATACAATGGCAAATTCATGGTGAACCAACGCGTGCTGCGCGGCGGATCTTGCCTGACCCCGCGCGCGCAGTTGCGACCGACCTACCGGACATTTTTCTACCCGCACCAGCGCTGGCAAATGATGGGTCTCCGTTTGGCAGGGGATGTTTGACATGGATGGTACCTTTCAAGGCGGTGCGTTCCCTGACACGCAAGAGGCGCTTCTTGAAGACGCGATTGCCGGGCTTTCCCAAACACAAAAAGCGCTGAGCCCGAAATGGCTGTACGACGCTCGTGGGAGCCAGTTGTTCGAGCAGATCACAACACTGCCCGAGTATTACCCGACCCGCGTCGAAACGAGCATTTTGCGGTGCTACTCAAATGCGTTGGCCGGGCTCGTTCCTAAAGGCGGTGCCCTGGTGGAACTTGGTTCGGGGGCGTCCGTGAAAACGCGAATTCTCCTGGATAAGGGGCAGCACTTGGGGGCCTATGTCCCACTCGACATTTCGGAACAGTTTCTTCAGCAAACGGCTGAGGGCCTGCGTGACATGTACCCCACCATCGCCATCGCGCCGATTGTTGCGGACTTCATCGGCCACGTCGAATTTCCGTCAGCCTTGCGCTCTGTCCCAAAAGTGGGGTTCTTTCCGGGATCGACCATCGGGAACCTTGAACCACCGCTTGCGAGAGACCTCTTGGCGCGCGCGGCGCAGTGGCCAAACGTCACGGGGTTTATTCTTGGTGTCGATCTGGTCAAAGAAGAAAAAGTTCTCGTGGACGCTTATGATGACGCGCAAGGCATAACGGCAGAATTTATCAAGAACAGCTTGGGTCGTCTGAATAAGGATTTGGACGCGGACTTCAATTTGGATCATTTCGGCTACCGCGCAGAATGGAATAGCGCCTTGGCGCAGATCGACATGAGTTTGGTCTCACTTTGCGATCAAGCTGCGCATCTTTGCGGTCACCGGATCAAGTTTTTGAAGAATGAAACCATTCACGTCAGCGCCTCTCGGAAATACACAGCCGAGAGCTTGAAGAGCTTGGTTGGTCCGACGGGCTGGAAAATTGACAAGACATTCACGGATCCAGCGGAACGGTTCGCGGTCGTGGTTCTCGAAAGAGCCGCCCCGCGTTGAGGCGGTTCGACGAGAGGTGAGGAGTTGAGAGCAAAGACTGCCAATGGCCTCGTGCGAAGCGCGAGTTACTGCGCGTTTCGTCTTGGGTGCCCCCAGGAACTTGGAGGCGCTCCACCAGGACTATTTCCTGGGGCGGACGGCACAGATAACTGCCCGACGTTCAATTGGAACGCCGGGCGAGTCGAGGCTGGACAGTTTTTTAGTTCTGGAAGCTTTGCTTGAGCTTGCTCGCTTCCGTGTATTGACCAACGGTGACGTTCATCATCCAGGTGAGCTTATTCATCTCCTCAAAGATCATGGAACGGTCCGCTGATGTGACATCACCGCCGGCGGCAATGACATCGAGCGTAGGTCGCACGGATGCCCATCGATCAGCGATATCTGTGAGCCATAAATCAATCGCCACGGTTGGGGGTGGTGCGACACCGGCTTCTGGCATCCCGGTGCGCAGTGCCGCGAGCGACACCTCGTAGAGCGGAATGGCGTCTGCCAGGCTTGTACGGGAGGCTTCAACATTTACACCCTCTCCAATTAAACAGGTTGTATTCGCTATTTCCTGTTCCAACATGCGCTGGCGTTCAGCGATCTGCAGAAGAACGGCATCGGACTGTAGCATTTGAGTTGGGTCGGAGTACTCCGCGACCACAAAGCCAAGAAGTTCCTTGGACTTGTTCAGCATGTTAGGGGCTGCTGCTGCAACTTGGACAACATGATTGTCGGTCATTGCGTCAGGTGCTGTCTCAGTGAATGTCGCATTGAGCGGCGCCCAAAGTGCGTTCAGCGTGCCAAGTTCACGAAGGACGATGCGGTCGTCTTCCGGCCCATAAAGGCCGAGACCATCATCGCCACCTTCCAGTCCTGCCAAGATCCTCCGGTAGTCACGGATCGAGCGCTTCAGGAACTTTTCAGCGTCAGCCGTGCCGATGCCAGCGACCAAATTGCATGTGGTTGCCGAGATCCGCTGGCTGAGCATCCGCAAAGAGCCTGATCGTTGGATCCGCTCTGCACTGCCGTAGTCTTCAAGCAGTGCTTCGGCGGACCGCGTACTGGATTGCGCAAAGGCCGGGGCTGCCAAGAGGACGGTGGACACCACCATTGCGATGGTGCGGGGGTTGAATATCGTCATGATCCTAATCTCCTTCCTTGCCCAGGGTTACCCTGCGGCCTGGATCCAAACTTCAACCCGACGATTGATCGCACGACCGGAGTCTGATGCATTACAAGCCGATGGTGCAATTTCACCAAAGGCGGCTGTGCTCATTTCGACACCCGCCAGGCGGTCACCTGCATAGGCCGCGAGCTCCTCCATGACCTGCGCGGCACGACCTTCTGCCAGGACTTGGTTGCTTTGGAAAGCACCCACGCTGTCAGTAAAACCGACCAGCTTAATCTTGGTGTCAGGGCCTTGTTCTTCCAAGTATGTGGTCAGCCGTTCCATATCGATGACCGCCCGTTCATCGAGCTTGGATGAACCCGTCCGGAACCGGAAAGTCGTGGAGAGACGGTCATGGTTTTCCATCAAACCCAGCATTTGCTGCATGTAGCCTGCTTCAAAGGCGTCAACGTTTTGACCGGTCAGCTGCTTTGCACGTTCGCCGTCGCTTGGCTGCGCTCGGCGATCAACACCTAGGTCGATAAAGCCTGCTTTGACGATGACGTCGTCAGCATTCGCTGAACGAGCATAGTCGATGAAGCTCTGCGTTGCTTGATCCACACCGTCGGCGCGGTTGTACAGGTAGAGGCGGCGCTGCAGCGCGTATTCTTCCGTACGGGCAGAGAAAGGGTCAGGTGCCATGCCGATCCCGCATTCGTTGATCAAGGTCAAAGGCTTTGCGCCACGCTGGAAGGCGTAACCAGTGTACCCGATTGCGCCAGGTTCTTCGGTTACCAACTGTGCCATTTCGTTGTTGTCGACTGCGACGCTTGCCACGGATGTGACATTCGCATTGTCTGGCATCAGACGATCAAGGAACGTGCGGCGTGTGCCGCCGCCATCACGGTCAATCACCTTGATCGCCAGGTCTGGACCACCAACTTGAGACCAATTGGTGATGGTTCCTGCGTAGATCTTTGCCAGATCTTCCATGCTCACGCTGCGAACCGGGTTGTCGGGGTGCGTAATCACAACGATCGAGTCGATCGCCACGATATGCTCTTGATCCGGGCTAATCATATTACCCGCACCAGCATCACGCAGGGCGCGTGCTTCATCTGGACGAATTCGACGGGATGACATGCCGATTTGCGCTTCGCCCTTCAGCAGGGACGAAAATGCGCTGGCCGAGTTTTCGGAACTGACGCGGTACACGCCGAGAGGGTCACCGAAGCCAAAGTCGCCGACGAAGTTCGCAAGTACTTCGTTTTCTTTGTCTGTTGTCGAAAGTGTCGATTCTGCTTCCAAGAAGCCAGCGTAGCCTTCCAGCATGAGCGGCACGACACCGGTACCAACGGTGTCCGAACCTGCAAGAACAACGTCGGCTTCGACCGGCTCAAAAACTGGGCAGGCCGCGCCTTCACAGCGCACGCGTTCTGCCGACAGGCGGAGTTCCCCGAGCGCAGTGCGAACGAGGTAAATGTTTTCTTCAAAGCTGACGAATTCACCTTTGATGTTGATGGTGCCGTCCTGGGACAGAAGCGTAATCTCTTCTGCCTGGCCGACTGATGGCAACACTATTGCTGCCGAGAGGAGCAAACTGCTCAAGATACGCTTACCCGATGAGAACTGCTTCGTATGCATTGGGTATATCCTCCTACCCCACGCAACGGGACTTTGCGCAGGTGCATATTGGTTTTGTTGGTGTTGGGCCGCCGCCACGATCATCCGTGACCACGTTGTGGACAAGATGAGCGATGGGTCGCGGCTAATTTGCGGCAATCGCCTTCCGATTGTGGCGAAAAGGGGGGAATTTTCTTGGAGATTGGAAACAGTCGCCGCCGCAATTCAGTAATGATAATTGGTTTTCAATATCGAGACTGGAATTCAGATTTTGAGATGCCATCTAATTGAGCATTATTTCGGAATTGAGACCGTCAATTTGAAATTGAGCCTAAGTAATCCTTTTTAATACCAGAAATAGAGAATCATATTCTTGGCTTCAAAATTTCAGGATTTAAATCAGGGAAAGACGATTGGGTTTCTTAAGTGCCAGAGTGTTGGTGCGCGGTTCGCTTCTCATGCAAGCATCTGTCCCTTATTGCTTCTGGAGGATGGCGTTGTCCCATTCATTTAGGAATGCGATGCGTTTGAGCTGATCAAGATAAACGAGCAAGCCGGGGCCTATCGCGATCCGATTGAATGACGCCTCGCTTTGGACCGTACCAAGGTTTGGGTCCACTAGCGGCGTCGCCTCGGCCCCAAATGATCTACTGAGCGTGTGATCAATAAAAGCGCGGGACAGTTCAGGCGTTGGGGCGTTCGCCGGGATCAACGCAGTTCGGAGCATCACCGTCGTGAAGTCGGTCGGCAGAATAATCTCAAAATCGGCGCGGTCTTCGCGGCTCGCCACGTAACTCCCGAGCACATTGTAGGCTACAAGAAGCTCACCAGTCTTCACAGCTTCGATCATATCCGATGAACAACAAAAGAGCTTTACTTCAAGCGCACCAAAGACCTCTGCAAGGCGCCAGAAGGTATCCGACGCGCGTGTATCTTGCGTGGCAAATAGGTAGCCGAGACCGGACTGTCGCACATCATAGGTCCCGACACGGCCTCGAAAGCGTTCGGGCGCGCTGCGGATCATTTCAATCAAGTCGTGTCGTGTTTGCGGTATGGCCCGACCCGAGAACCCCGCTTTCGAGACGACAATTGTTGCCGGTTCTTCCGTGAAGGCAAACAACATATCGTTCCAAGAGGCCCAATCGGGAAGTTCCTTGATGGCTGCAGAACTGTGCTGCATTGCAAAACCGTCATTGGCCAGTTTCGTTTGCAAGTCCATCGCGCTTGAAATCGCAATATCAAAAGCAACTTCGTCTCGCTGGATCGCTTGCATCAGTTCGGTCGAGCTTGCCACGACATAATCGACTGCGACACGCGGATTGTCCGTAAGATACGACTGGATCATCGGTTCAAAGAAACTGATGTCAGCGGTGGAAACGATGCGAAGGGTTTGTTCCGCTTCGCTAGGGCCAAATCGCGCGCGGTCTTCAACCTCGAATGCCAAGAGCGATCCGGCTATGCTGCTAACAATGCAGATCAGGGCGCAGGAAAGTAAAGTCGCACGCATGCGCCGCCTCCTTCAATGTTTGTGATTTTCATTGTTCCTGCGTGGGCCTCCATCACCTCACGGGCGATGGTGAGGCCAAGACCCGATCCGACAATATCATGCGCGTTCGAACCGCGTGAAAACCTGTCGACCAAAGTTTCAAGTTCGGCCTTGGGAAAGCCGGGGCCATTATCAACGATGCTGAGTGTTGTGGTGTCAGGGCCTGCGGTGATCGCCAGGTCAACCTGGGCACCTTCGGGGGCGTACTTCAGCGCGTTGTCCAGAAGGTTTTGTAATGCGTTCGACAATAAGATCGGGTCGCCTTGGACGAAGATGTCTTGCGGAAAATTTGTGTTCAAGGACACATCTCTCAGCTCATACAATGGGCTGACTCGTGCAACGGCGCTGAGCGCGAGCTGGCCCAGGTCGACCCTCTGTGTCGCGAGGTGATCGAGCCGGAATGTGACCATCGCATGATCGAGCAGCTGTTCTGCGGTGCGGGAACTTTCGTCAATCGCATGGATCATCTCACCCACAGCAGCTTTGGTGTCTTGATCGGGTGCCGTGCGCCGGATGATTTCCGCCTTGGTGCGCACAATGGCAAGTGGCGTTCGGACACGGTGGGCCGCTTCTGCAATAAAGTCTTCGGACCGCGTGAGCGAGGTTTGCAAACGCCCCATCAACCCGTTGAGCGATGTAACAAGCGGCGCCATCTCTGCGGGAACCGGGGCGGCGACCGGGCGCAAATCTTCTGGGCCGCGTCTCGACACTGAATCCGTCAAACGATCTAGCGGGCGAATTGTGCTGCGGGCAATGACGCTGGCAAGGAGCGCCAGCAGCGCGAAAACCCCGGCACCAATTGCAAAAGATCTCCGAGAGATTTGTGAGATAACGCGTTGTTGGCCGGAGAGCGTTTGCGCGACCGAGACTTCGAGGACCTGCTGACCTTCGTCGGTCGAAAGTGAGCGCCCCAAAGTGGCGATGCGAACGTCTTCATTCAAGAACTGTTGAGAGATGAAACCAATGCCGCTTGCATTATCCCACCGCGCCGCAGGCAGCGTATCGTACCCCGAGAGAAACTCCTCATCGAGGCGGATGGCGTAGAAAACCCGTTCGTCAGAGACGCTGTCCAACATGGAAAGCGCCGAATAGGGCAGATCAACAATCATCTGGCCGTCGGTAAAACGTGCGGAATCGAGTATCGATATCGCCGACGCCGACAAGACGTTGTCTTGGCTTTCTTGCGCGACTTGCCGGGCCACCGACAGCACCATCACATAGACACCGACGGTGAGGACCGTCGCGCCGGCCAACAGCGACAGTTGCAGCCTGCGCCGGATCGACCCTCGGCCAGTCGACTGTCGGAGGATCGACCGGGTCATGAGGTCTCGAGCTTATATCCGAGCCCGCGCACGGTCGTGATATTGACGTTCGTGTTTGCTAAGTGACGCCGGAGCCGTCCAACATAAACCTCAATAGCGTTTTCAGAGAAATCATCGTCGTAAGAGAATAAGCGATCCCCTAATGCGGACTTGGAAAAGATCTGGCCGGGCGCTTTTGCAAACACTTCAAACAGCCGAAACTCGCGGGCGCGCAATTGGGTGTTTTGTCCTGCGACGCTCAGCGTCCCCGACAACGTGTCGAATGCCACGTCGCCGATCGTCAAAACATTGCTTGATTCGCCGCCGCGCCGTCTGAGCACCGCGCGGCAACGTGCTTCGAGCTCAGAAAAGTCGACGGGTTTGATCATGTAATCGTCTGCACCCAGGTCGAGCATGCCAACCCTGTCAGAGACTTCTGATCGTGCTGTTAGCACAATGATTGGCGTGTCAAATTGCTGCTCTCTGCTGCGGGCGAGAAAGCTACGTCCATCGCCATCAGGGAGCATGATATCCAACAAAATCAAATCGTAACCGGTGGTTGCGACGTAGTGCCAGGCGGTTTCTAAGTCAGGCGCATGGTCAACGACATGGCCGTCAAGTTGCAGCCGGTCGACAACGGCGTCGGCCAGTTTGGCGTTATCCTCAATCAGCAAAAAGCGCATTACCCCTCCCGTAAATCCGCGCCTGTCTTGAGATATGTCAGCTGTGTGTCAGCTTCGGTTCTCAAGGTCCCGGAACCTGAGCGATGCAAGTCGCTCTTGTCAATTGGGAGGAAACCACATGACTTTTGAACTGGGCCGTCGCGCCCTAATGGCTGCGGCTGCGGTCGTTGCATTCACAGGACCGGCTTTCGCGGATGGCCACAAAGTTCTCGACGACGTTCACTTCTTGATCCCTGGCGGTGCCGGTGGCGGTTGGGACGGCACGGCGCGCGGAACAGGCGAAGCGCTGACGACAGCGGGCCTCGTGGGCAGCGCGTCATACGAAAACATGTCAGGCGGCGGCGGCGGTGTTGCGATTGCTCACCTGATTGAAAATGCTGAAAGCATGGAAGACACCTTGATGGTGAACTCCACGCCGATTGTGATCCGGTCTTTGACGGGTGTCTTCCCGCAAAGCTTCCGTGATCTCACGCTGGTCGCTGGCACAATTGGTGACTATGCGGCCATCGTCGTGAACACCGATAGCGAATTGCAATCGATGGACGATCTGTTGGCCGCTTACCGCGCGGATAGCAACAGCGTCGCCATCGGCGGTGGGTCTGTTCCAGGTGGGATGGATCATTTGGTCGCCGCGATGGCGATGCAGGCCGCCGGCGAAGACCCAACAGGCTTCAACTACATCCCATATGACGCGGGTGGAGAGGCCATGGCGGGTTTGCTGTCTGGCGAAATTCAGGCCCTCTCCACAGGTTTTTCTGAAGCGGTCGCGCTAGCCCAGCAGGGTGAGGTGCGCATTCTAGGCGTGACATCTGATGATCGCGTCGCAGCGTTTGAGGATGCGCCGACATTGAAGGAGCAAGGGATCGACACTACGTTCGTCAACTGGCGCGGCTTCTTCGCTGCACCTGGCATTTCTGATGAGAAGTTGGCTGCATACCAGACTGCAATTGAAGCAATGTACGACACCCCAGAGTGGGAAGACGTGCGCGCCCGCAACGGTTGGGTGAATATCCACAATAGCGGTGACGACTTCCGTGCGTTCCTGGAAAGCCAAGAACAGGTCATCGGCGACCTGATGAAAACCCTGGGCTTCCTCTAAGACGCCCATCAGGCGTTCGGCCCCCTCGCTGGGGCCGGACACACTTGGATTCTCAAACTGGGAGGAGGCACCATGGCGCTTGATCGCTGGATTGCGCTCGTTTTCGTCGCGTTCTGTTGCATCTACGGCTATGCGGCGTTTTTCACCATGGACCAATTGTTACCGCCCTTCATGCAGCGGAACCCGGTTTGGCCATCGACCTTCCCCAAGATACTGGCGGTCATGGGCGTCGTCCTGGGCCTTATTGTGCTCCTGGGAGTCGAAAACGAAGACAGCACCAAGGCGCCGTCGTCGGCGGACATCGATTACCGCAACCTTGGCGAATACAAAGTGGGTCAAGCTGCACTGCTTTTGGCGTTGATGGTGGCCTATGCCTTGTTGCTGCGCCCAGCGGGCTTTTTGCTGGCGACTACAGGTTTTCTGGTCTTTGGCAGCGCAATTCTCGGTGAACGTAAGGCCCACATCATGATCCCTGTGTCGTTGCTGGCCACGGTCGGGGTCTGGTACCTGGTGCAAGAAGTGCTTGGCATTTTCTTGCGGCCCTTTCCGTTCTTTTTGGGGAACTGATCGATGCTAGAAGGAATTTTGATTGGCCTCGAGGCGGCCTTCTCGATCCAGAACCTCTTGATGGTTATCGCTGGGTGTCTCATTGGGACGTTCATTGGCATGTTGCCAGGACTTGGGCCGATGTCGATCATCGCGATCATGATCCCTGTCGCCATTGGGATTGGAGATCCGGCAGCAGCGTTAATCTTGCTGGCCGGCGTTTATTACGGAGCCATTTTTGGCGGATCGACTTCGTCTATTCTGTTGAATGCGCCTGGCGTGGCGGGCACGGTGGCGACGTCCTTTGACGGATATCCGATGGCTCGCAAAGGACAGGCAGGCAAAGCACTGACAATTGCCGCCGTGTCGAGCTTTGCCGGTGGGACGATTGGTGCGATTTTGCTCATGATCTTCGCCCCCGCCCTGTCATCCGTGGCCTTGCTGTTCCATTCAGCTGAGTACTTCGCGCTCATGGTTGTTGGCCTTTCCGCAATCGCGGCCTTCGCGGGGACAGGGCAGGTCGCAAAGGCGTTGATGATGACGACCCTCGGTTTGATCCTTGCGACAGTCGGCGAGGGCGCGTTGTTCAACATGCCGCGCTTCACGATGGGGTTGATGGACCTCCAGTCCGGCATTTCCTTCATCACACTCGCAATGGCTATGTTCGCCTTGCCAGAGGCGCTTTTTCTGGTCCTGAACCCGGCGCGCGGTGCCGGGCAAGGCAACAGCGGCAAGATCGAAAATTTGCGATTCTCGCGTGAAGAAGGAAAAGCGATGGCGCCTGTCATCGGCCGACAGTCGCTTCAAGGTTTCTTTATTGGCGTGCTCCCTGGTGCAGGCGCGACCATCGCGTCCTTCCTGGGCTATGCGGTGGAGCGTAATATCGCCAAAGGTGAGGAACAGGCAGAATTCGGGAAAGGGTCTGTCAAAGGATTGGCGGCGCCCGAAACGGCGAACAACGCAGCCTGTACCGGGTCCTTCGTACCGCTGCTGACACTGGGTATCCCTGGCTCTGGCACAACGGCAATCCTGCTGGGCGCGTTAATCGCGTTGAACGTCACGCCCGGCCCTCGATTGATGGTCGATACACCTGAAATCTTTTGGGCGGTGATCATTTCAATGTTCATCGGAAACCTTGTTCTGCTGATCTTGAATCTGCCTCTCATCCCCTACATCGCCAAGATCTTGGCGATCCCACGCAATTATCTGATCCCCTTCATCCTCTTCTTCACGCTGATGGGGGCCTACATCGGGCAGAACAATGCCACAGAACTGCTGATCCTCGTAGGTTTTGGCGTTGTGGCGACGATCCTCAAGTTTGCGGATTACCCTCTGCCACCTTTGTTGATCGGCTTCATCTTGGGCACCATGCTCGAGGACAATTTCTCGCGCTCGATGCAGCTGTACCGAGGGCTTGGGTTTATTCTGGAACGGCCGATGACCCTGGGTCTTTTGGTGCTGGCGGCGATTTTGGTCTTCCTCCCAAGTTACCGGGCACACCGCGCCCGCCGCCAGGCGATGAGCGTCGCCGATGGGGACTGACCACCCCCTGTCAGGCATCCGTGTTCTTGACCTAACAAATGTCCTGGCAGGCCCCTTTGCGTGCCATCACCTTGCGCATCTCGGTGCCGAGGTTATCAAGATCGAAACCGTTGGGCGCGGTGATTTGGCCAGACAACTGGGTGCATCCCCAGCATTGTCAGCCAAGAAGATGGGCATCAGCTTTCTCGCGCAAAATGCGGGGAAGAAGTCGATGACCCTCAACCTCAAGGACGACGCAGGTCGGGAAATTCTCCGGAAGCTCGTGCAAGAGGCGGATGTCCTCGTTGAAAACTTTCGCCCTGGTGTGATGGATCGACTTGGCCTGGGTGCTGAAACGCTACGGACAGATAACCCGCGGCTCATCTATTGCGCCATCTCCGGCTTTGGCCAATCCGGACCTTGGTCAGACCGACCGGCATATGACCAAATCATCCAAGGCGCATCCGGCGTGATGGATGTCACGGGATCGGATCAAACCGGCCCCACGCGTGTTGGATTTCCAATCGCGGACACGGTTGGTGGGCTTACAGCCGCGCTGGCGATAACTGCGGCGCTGAACGCCCCAGACCGTGGCTGTGTTATCGATGTGTCCATGCTTGAGGCGCTTTTGGCAACGATGGGGTGGGTGGTCTCCAATCACCTGATTGGCGGCGTGGTACCGGCCCGTCATGGCAATGAGAATCCGACGTCGGCCCCGTCTGGCGCGTTCCAATGTGCTGACGGACTGATCAACATCGCGGCCAACAAGGACGAGCAGTGGGAAGCTTTAGCAAGGCATCTTGGCCGTGCGGACCTGTTGAATGACCCTGCTTTTGCGATCCGAGAGTCCCGCAAGACCAATCGACACCGCCTCAAGGCGGAACTTGAAACAGTGCTAACGACGCGCCCTGCGTCGGTCTGGGAAAGGGAACTGAACGACATCGGCGTTCCGGCAGGTGCCGTTCTCTCGGTGCCAGAGGTCTTGTCGCATCCCCAGATCAAGGACCGATCTCTCCTCGCCACGTTCCATGACGTCCCTGGGATAGAAGGGGATATCGACGTACTGCGCATTGGCGCGTTGATGGACGGGCAGAGGCCCTCAGTCGCGGATCCGCCGCCTGTCTTGGGCCAACATACGCGTGCGATCCTTCAGGAGCTTGGCTATTCCGAGCAACAGGTCGCGCAATTGCGAAAGGATGGCGTGATATGACCGATGATGTTTCTGACTGGTGGTCCACAGCGATTATCGACATGGAGCCCGGCCATATCGCGCTGCGGGGTCACCCGATCCAAGACCTGATCGGCCATGTCAGCTTTGTGAATATGATTTGGTTGATGCTGCGCGGTGATCAGCCCAGCGCGGGTCAATCAAGGCTCTTTGAAGCGGCGCTGGTTGCGGCTGTCGATCACGGCCCTCAAGCCCCATCAATCGCGGCCGCGCGCATGGCGGTAACCTGTGGGCTATCACTCAACAACGCTATGGCCAGCGCGATAAACATGTTGGGCGACGTGCATGGCGGCGCGGGGGAACAAGCGGTCGCGCTCTATCACTTTGTCTTGGCCCATTCAGGCACGCTTGATGAGGCGTTGGGCGATTGGACGACAGACAATGGGCCTATCATTCCGGGTTTCGGGCATCGCTTTCATACACCGAAAGACCCTCGCGCGCCCCGACTTATGGCGCTCGTAGAGAAGGCTGTAGCAGAAGGTGTATGCACGGGTGAATTTGCAAAGATTGGCCAACAGGTTGAAACGTCGCTCGGCGAGCGGAAAGGACGCCCGATTCCGATGAATATTGATGGTGCTACGGCTGTCATTTACGCGGAACTGGGTTTTGATGCGCCGCTTGCCCGAGGTCTATTCTGTTTATCGCGCTCGGTCGGGATTCTTGCCCATGCCTGGGAGCAATCGCAGCAAGGTGGTCGCAACAAGGGCCCGACACCGCCACATTACCGGTGGACCTACACAGGGACAAAACCGTGAGGATTACGGCGGCTTTGTCCATCCAAGCAATAAGCCTGCTCACTTCACCAGTGCCCAACTTTGCCTTTTGAATTGAAAGGTTGATTTTCGGCTGGAAGTCAGTCAATCATATGAACGAACGTTCATTAACTACAGTTCTATGGCCCAGTCCACCATCACAAAGCCCGCAAACAAGACCGGCCGTGCCATTCGGATGCACAGTCAGCAATTGTTTGTGGACAGGGCTACAATGCAGTTTCGATGCGCGACATCGCTGGGGCTGTGGGGGTTCGACCAAGCGCGATCTACAACCACTTTGCTGGGAAGCAAGAGATCTTGGTTGAACTGATGCGCGAAACGATGGAAGCGATTTCGGCGGGGCTGGCCGAAGCAATGTCACAGGACGGTCCATTAGACATACTTCTCGAGCAATTCCTTCGCTTTCACATCGCATTTCACATCGACAACCCGCAGGTCGGTTTTTTGTCTTACATGGAACTTCGCAGTCTTGAGGAGCCGGGGAAAGCAGATGTTTTGGCGATGCGCGACGCTTACGAAAGCAAGTTGCGCGCAATTCTGTACGAGGGACAGAAGGCAGGGGTCTTTCAATCAGATCATCCTGACATACTGGCGCGAGCGATCTTAGCGATGCTGACAGGCGTCACGGTTTGGTATCGCCCCGACGGCGCGCTGCAGCGCGAAGAGGTCATCGATAGCTACGTGAAGGCCGCGCTGCGGAGCGCTGGGCTCAAAAAGGAATAGGGAGAAGCGAGATGTTTGAAAGTGGTTTTGCCCCGGCAGTCGGTGAAGATCTTGAAGCGCTGCGTGAGACTGTGCGCCGTTTTGCGGCAGAAGAGATCGGACCGCGCGCTGCCGAAATTGATGCTACCAACACCTTTCCAAGTGACCTTTGGAAAAAGTTTGGTGACCTTGGCCTTCTCGGGATCACCGTGGAAGAAGAGCTGGGCGGGTCCGGTTTCGGCTATCTCGCGCATTGCATCGCGATCGAAGAAATCTCACGCGCCTCTGCTTCTGTCGGGCTGAGTTACGGCGCGCATTCTAATCTCTGTGTCAATCAAATCCGGCGCAACGGATCGCCTGAGCAGCGGGAAAAGTATCTGCCGGGCTTGATGTCAGGAGAACATGTTGGCGCCTTGGCGATGAGCGAACCCGGGGCGGGATCAGATGTGGTTTCGATGACTTTGCGGGCCGAGAAACGGAACGACCGCTTTGTCTTGAATGGCAGCAAGATGTGGATCACCAATGGTCCAGATGCGGAAACGCTTGTTGTTTATGCAAAGACAGATCCTGACGCAGGCCCGAGGGGTATTACCGCGTTTTTAATCGAAAAATCGATGACCGGGTTTTCGACGGCTCAAAAGCTCGACAAACTTGGGATGCGCGGGTCAAACACCTGTGAATTGGTGTTTGAAGATTGCGAAGTGCCCTACGAAAACATCCTTGGCGAAGAGGGTGGCGGCGTTAAGATCCTGATGAGCGGGCTCGACTACGAAAGGGTTGTGCTGGCGGCCGGACCATTAGGGATCATGGCCGCCTGTTTGGACGTGGTGGTGCCCTACGTGCACGACCGGGAGCAATTCGGACGGCCGATCGGAACGTTCCAGCTGATGCAGGGCAAGTTGGCCGACATGTATGTGACTTTCAACGCGTGCCGGTCATACGTCTATGCTGTCGCGGCGGCGTGCGACGCTGGCAAGACGACGCGCGAAGATGCGGCGGGATGCATCCTTTACGCAGCAGAAAAGGCAACTCAAGTAGCACTGGAAGCCATCCAAGCCTTGGGCGGGAATGGTTACATTAACGAATATCCGACGGGTCGTTTGCTACGCGATGCGAAGCTGTATGAGATTGGTGCGGGAACTAGTGAGATCCGCCGCATGTTGATCGGGCGCGAGATTTTCGCGAAGACCGCATGAGCAGTATACTCACATCCGGAATCTCAACGCGGTCGCCTGAGTTTGCGGCCAACGCGGCTTCGATGCAGGCGCAGTTGGCACAGGTGGATCAGGCCGCACGGATCGCCTTGTCCGGTGGTGGGGAAAGGGCGCGCGAACGTCATCTGTCGCGCGGAAAAATGCTACCACGTGACCGTGTGGAGAACCTCCTCGATCCGGGTTCGCCGTTTCTTGAAGTTGGGCTTTTTGCGGCGCATGGGCTTTACGAAGGGCAAGTGCCTGCTGGCGGGGCCATTGCCGGGGTCGGCCAAGTCTGCGGACGCCCGGTCATGATCCTGGCCAACGATGCAACTGTAAAGGGCGGCACTTACTTCCCGTTGACCGTCAAAAAGCATCTGAGGGCCCAGGAAATCGCCGAGGAAAATCACCTGCCGTGCCTTTATCTCGTCGACAGCGGCGGGGCGAACCTGCCCAACCAGGATGAAGTCTTTCCGGACCGCGACCACTTTGGCCGAATTTTCTACAACCAGGCGAGGATGTCGGCAAAGGGCATCGCGCAAATCGCAGTCGTGATGGGGTCTTGTACGGCAGGCGGTGCCTATGTCCCGGCGATGAGCGATCAGACCATCATCGTCAAAGACCAAGGGACCATTTTTTTGGCTGGGCCGCCCTTGGTGCGTGCCGCGACGCAAGAGGTCGTGACAGCAGAGGAATTGGGCGGCGGGGATATGCACACCCGGCAGTCTGGCGTCGCGGACTACTTGGCTGAGGATGACGCCCATGCCTTGTCGCTTGCCCGCAATATCGTACAGCACTTACCGCCGCCTATTGCGACGCCTGTCGCCCGCCAGCCGGTCGATGACCCGCTTTATGACCCGTCGGAATTACTTGGCATCGTCCCTGCAGATCGCAAGCAACCCTTTGATATGCGAGAGGTCATCGCGCGGCTGGTCGATGGTAGCCGGTTTGACCAATTCAAGGCCCGGTTCGGGGAAACGATCCTCTGTGGTTTTAGCCACATATGGGGCATGCCGGTTGGGATCATTGGGAACAACGGCGTGCTCTTTTCCGAAAGCGCCCAGAAAGCCGCCCATTTCATCCAGCTGTGTAGTCAGCGGAAGATCCCGCTTGTGTTCCTGCACAACATCACGGGATTCATGGTCGGCAAGCAGGCAGAGGCCGGTGGCATCGCCCGGCATGGCGCCAAGATGGTGACGGCTGTGTCGACAACGGCGGTGCCAAAGATCTCGATGCTCGTTGGTGGTTCATATGGGGCCGGGAACTACGGCATGGCCGGTCGCGCTTACGGTCCGCGCTTTATGTGGAGCTGGCCGAATAGCCGGATCGCAGTGATGGGCGGAGAGCAGGCAGCGAAAACCCTCGCCATCGTCAAGCGCGAAGCAATGGAGAAGCGCGGTGAAAGCTGGTCAGAGGCCGAGGAAGAGGCCTTCCGCAAACCGACTGAAGAGATGTTTGAACGTCAAAGCCAACCGCTTTACGCGTCAGCGCGGCTCTGGGACGATGGGATCATCGACCCACGCAAGTCGCGCGAGACCTTGGCTTTGTCTCTGGCCGCGAGCCTGAATGCGCCAATAGAGGACACGCAGTTTGGCGTGTTTCGGATGTAGTGGGTATTCGCAAGAACCTCACCAACAAGCTGTGGAACAGCCTGCCCGACATGCCCACGCTCGGCACGACGGTCGATATTCCAGTCTATGTCATTCACAACGGCCCTTATAAAGAGGACTACTTCTTCATCTTTGACTTTGAGGAATTTGTTGAAAAGTCGCGGTCGGGTCGGTTTGTCAGACCAAGGTTGCAAGTTTGGTCAGGACGCGACGATTTCGATCGCGGTGTATTTGCACGTCAATTTCGCGAAAGCTTTTCGGAAGAGTTCGACGTTGCGCGACAGGCGCTTCGCAAAAAGGACGAGACCAAAGATTGGGGTTGGCTCACTTGGGACTTGCGGATTGATGCTTTGGACTTCGCCGTGGCCGCCTTTATCGCACAGATTTTTCTCCTGATGGCCCTTTCGGCCGGAAGGCTCGCGTGGTCCGCAATTCCCTGGCCAAAATGGGCGACTGGTAAGAGCGATGAAGAGAAGCTAGAGGCGAGTATTCAGGAGACCCAAACAAAAGTTGACGCAGCCCTGAAGCGGATGAAAATACGCGTTCACCCCGAACTGGTCCGGTATGCATATCGCGAAGAGATCGCTCCAAAAGCGCTCAAAGTGGAAGGGGACGCTTGGCCCTTGCCTTCGGACATCGTGGATCACCTTGGTGATGGAAGGACGCAGTCACGATGGTAAAAATCAAAAAACTCCTCGTTGCCAATCGCGGTGAGATTGCGGTGCGGGTCTTTCAGACCGCGCGCGCGGGCGGCATACAGACGGTGGCCGTCTATTCCGACGCAGACGCGGGTGCGCTGCATGTGACCGAAGCGGATGAGGCTGTCTGCATCGGCCCGGCCCCGAGCGCTGAAAGCTACCTGCGTGGTGACGCGATCATCGCTGCGGCCAAAAAGACGGACGCGGACGCCATCCATCCCGGTTATGGTTTCTTGTCTGAAAATCCAGCCTTTGCAGAGGCCGTCGTAGATGCAGGTCTAATCTTCATCGGTCCTTCTGCAAATGCGATCCGCGCTATGGGTCTGAAAGACGGCGCCAAAGCCCTGATGCAAGAAGCAGGGGTCCCGGTTGTGCCTGGCTATCATGGGGTCTCGCAAGACTTTGACCTGTTGGCTGCCGAAGCTGTCAGCATCGGTTACCCTGTTCTGATCAAAGCCCGTGCTGGCGGCGGCGGAAAAGGGATGCGGTTGGTCGAAGATCCCGCCGACTTCGCGGCGGAGCTGGCCGCAGCCCAACGCGAAGCCGAGAAAAGCTTTGGCGATCCGAGTTGCCTGATCGAGAAATACATCACCCAGCCCCGCCACATCGAAATTCAGATCTTTGGCGATGCGGATGGCAATGTCGTGCACATGTTTGAGCGTGATTGTTCGCTGCAACGACGACACCAGAAGGTCTTAGAAGAAGCCCCAGCCCCTGACATGCCAGAAACCGTGCGCGCCGCGATGGGGGCAGCGGCGGTCCGGGCCGCGCAGGCGGTGAACTACGTTGGGGCGGGCACAGTGGAGTTTATCGCTGACGGCAGTGGCCCTTTGCGCGAAGACGGCTTCTGGTTCATGGAAATGAATACCCGTTTGCAGGTCGAACACCCAGTGACGGAGTTAATCACTGGGTTGGATTTGGTGGCGTTGCAGATTGCGGTTGCTGAAGGGGCCGCATTGCCATTCAGCCAAAACGACCTCGCGATCACAGGTCACGCCGTGGAAGCTAGGCTCTATGCCGAAGACCCAGGTGCGGGCTTTCTTCCCGCGACAGGGCGACTGGCGCATTTGCGCTTTCCTGCAGAGGTCGAAGGGCTCCGGATTGACGCAGGTGTGCGTTCCGGCGATGCGGTCTTACCGCACTATGATCCGATGATCGCAAAGGTGATCACATATGCACCGACACGTGGGGAGGCGCTGCGGCGTTTGGCTGCCGCATTGGATCAAACACAGATCTTCGGACTGGTGACAAATCGGGCCTTTCTTGCGCGGCTTGCTAGAGATCCTGATGTCGTCGCAGGCAGGGTCGATACGGGACTGATCGCGCGCAAGGGGGATCAACTCACGCTGCAAGCTTTCCCAACGCCGCAAGACTACGCTATCGCAGCCATAGCCACATCGCGTCCGCCTATATCCGGGGACAGCCCTTTTGAGGCATTGCAAGCGTTTCGACATTTTGGTCCCGCGCGGCGAACGATTGCATTTGAGGGTGCTGGGGAAGTCACATTGACGACGACGGCCAACGGGATCGTCGACGCGCAGACACCAGCGGGCCCTGTAACGCTCGACGCTGTCGTCCGCGATGGGGATGAGCTGCACTTTGTCCTGGATGGGGTCCATTGCAATGCCACGGTCCTCTTTGACGACGCAAAGATCGGCGTGTTTATGGATGGCGGCGAGATGTCTTTCCAACTTGCCGTTCCGGGAAGCACTGCCATTGAGGTCGACGCCGATACCGTCACGGCCCCGATGCCAGGCGCCGTGATTGAGGTGATGGCAAAGGGTGGTCAAACTGTCACAAAGGGCACCCCACTTCTGGTCTTGGAAGCGATGAAAATGGAACACCGTCTGATAGCCCCGCGCGACGGGCAGATCGCTACGCTCACAGTGTCGCAAGGCGATCAGGTGGAGCAAGGCGCGATCCTCGTCAGTTTCGTCGCGGAGGAGGAGGCGTGACCACCGTGACCCTGGTTGAGATGGCGCCACGGGATGGGTTGCAGAACGAAAAAGTTCAGGTGCCGGCGGCGCAGAAAATTCGGCTGATAGACTTATTAAGTGCAGCCGGTTTCGCGCGTATTGAGGCGACTGGTTTTGTTTCTCCGAAGTGGGTGCCACAAATGGGGGACGCCGCGGAAGTGATGGCCGGAATCACCCGCCGCGTCGATGTACGCTATGCGGCACTCACACCCAACATGCGCGGCTTTGACGCCGCCCTCGCTGCGCAGGTTGATGAAGTGGCCATTTTCGCCTCCGCCTCAGAAACCTTCAGTGAAAAGAACATCAATTGTTCCATTGCGGATTCCTTTGACCGGTTCGCGCCCATCATGGCGCGTGCAAATGAGGTTGGGATGCCCGTCCGCGGCTATGTCTCTTGCGTGACGGATTGCCCCTACGAAGGTGAGGTGCCGCCGGAAGCCGTCGTCGCCGTGGCCGCCAGGCTTTCTCAGATGGGTTGTTTTGAAGTGTCGCTAGGCGACACCATAGGCAAGGGGCAACCCGAACGTGTCGCCAAGATGCTGTCTGCCGTGATTGAACATGTGCCTGCAACCCAACTTGCTGGACATTTTCATGATACGCACGGCGTTGCGCTTGAGAATATCCGGGTTGGGCTTGATCACGGGCTCCGTGTTTTTGATGCAGCGGCGGGCGGTTTGGGCGGGTGCCCCTACGCACCTGGTGCTGCCGGAAACGTCGCAACAGAGGCGGTCGTCGAGATGCTTCACGCGGCGGGCTACGCGACGGGGATTGATCCTGAGGCGCTCGCACACGCCGCCGCATTTGCACGATCCCTGCGCCACCCGGAAGGCTGAGTCATGACTGATTTCAAAACACTCTCATTGACGCTGAGCGACGATGGTATTGCAAATCTTGTCCTCAACCGCCCGGCGCAAAAGAATGCGATGTCAGCGCAGATGATGGATGAATTGCATGCCTTCGCGATCGAGGTTGCGCAAAATTGGCATATCCGTGTTGTGGTGCTTTCCGGTGCCGATGGAGTGTTTTGCGCCGGTGGCGACCTGAACTGGATGATGGCGCAGATCGAAGCAGACCGCGAAACCCGCAAGGCAGAGGCGCGGCGGCTTGCGGAGATGTTGCAGGCCCTCAATGAAATGCCCGTGCCGTTGATTGGACGTGTCGAAGGCTACGCCATGGGTGGAGGTCTTGGTTTGACCTCTGTTTGCGATGTGGCGATCGCGACAGAAGGTTGTCGCTTTGCTTTTTCTGAAACACGGCTCGGAATCATCCCCGCCACCATTAGCCCCTATGTGATCGCACGCATGGGGGAGAGTGCGGCGCGGCGCGTTTTCATGAACGCCCGTTTCTTCGACGGCATGGAAGCGGTCACGCTAGGGGTCGTTTCTCGGGCGGTACCAACGGCTGATCTTGATGCGGCAATTGACGCCGAGGTAACGCCATATTTGGCTTTGCCGCGTGGTGCGGTAGGACGCGCAAAAGCATTGACCCGATCGCTAGGGGCGCGGATCGATGCGGCAGTTATCGACGAAACAATCTCACAACTCGCTAACGCATGGGAAACGGAAGAGGCCCGCGAAGGCGTTACGGCTTTCTTGGAAAAGCGAAAGCCGCGCTGGGCATAAGTCGCTCGGCGACGCCGCAGAAAATCTCCCAGTCATTAGTCTGAACTTAATCGTCATTCCCTAAACCCATTGGGGATGTGGGGGCGCCTTCGTCAAAGGATGGGCATGATGTTTAAGCAGATTTCGATTGTCGTTGGCCTGCTTGTTTCAGGTTTTCCGCAGCAGGCAGCCGGGAAAGATGCCTCGCCGGTGACAATTGATATCGCATCAACCTTTCCGACACCGATGCCGATCCTCGGTGATGCGTCTCAGATGCTTGCCGCCCGCGTGGCGCGGACGTCCGAAGGGTCATTCATTCTCCAACCGCATGAACCGAATGTGCTGGTGCCAGCAGCAGATACAGTGAATGCGGTGTCCGATGGTCGGGTTGGAGGCGCATGGGCGGGCGCTGGATGGTTTTCAGGACGGGACAGCGCGTTCAACATGTTTTCGAGCGTTCCCTTTGGCCCCGGGATGGGTGAGTACCTGGCCTGGATGTATCACGGTGGTGGGCTTGATTTGGCGCGGGAGATGTTCGCGGAACACGGGGTCTACAACATTCCCTGCGGAATGATCCCGCCCGAAGCTTCTGGCTGGTTCAACCGCGAGATTCAGGCGCTCGACGACCTGGCAGGTCTGCGCATGCGTTTTTTCGGCATGGGCGCGCGAATTATGGAGACTTTTGGAGTCGAGACACAGCAGCTCCCGCCTGGTGTCATTCTTGAGGAATTGCGGGCCGGACGGCTCGATGCGACTGAGTTTTCTTTGCCAGCCATGGACCAGCGTTTGGGCTTCCAGGACGAGATGAAGTATTACTACATCCCCGGTTGGCACCAACAAGCGACCCTGTTTGACCTCTACATCTCTCTACCGGTCTGGAATGGCCTGACCGATAGCCAGCGCGCGATGATCGAGACAGCTTGCGGCGATGTCATGCGTGAAATGATTGCAGAGGGAGAAGCGCGCCAATGGGCGGCGATGCAGGAAATGCAGGCCCAGGGGGTTCAACTGCGGCGCTGGCCCGGCGAAATTCTTGTCGCGTTTGAGGATGCTTGGCTTGAGATCGTAAAAGAGGAGTCCGCGCAAAACCCAAGTTTTGCAAAGGTGTGGGCCTCTTATTCAGAGTTTCGTGAAAACTACACCATTTGGCGCCATTTCGGCGCCCTCCAATAATCTGACGACGACATTGCGGTGCCATTCCGTTTCAAAGACATCTGGGGGTCCATCGGGCAGGGTGCGAGCATCCAACAAAAGCTAGCTCTAGGATTTGTCTTTCTGTTTATTCTGATTCTCTCACTCGGTTCCTTGAGCGTGCGGCAACTTGAAAACATCGCAAATGCGACGCGCCAATTTCAGGATCAGACCCTTCCTAAAACCATGCTCGTTGGGGACATCGAGCGGGCGTTGATCGAGCATTCGTTGTTGACCCAGCGGCGCGTTCAAACGACGGACTTTCGTCAACTCGCGACGATAGAGCGCTTAGCCCGCGACCTCGAAGAGAGTGTCCAAGTGCACCTCGTCGGTCTGAGAACCGCGTTTCCGATAAATGCTGGGGGCGACATTGTAGACCGGATCAGCCAAGGTTGGGCGCGCTATGTTCAGTCCGTGGACGAAGTGCTCGCGCTAGCAGAGCAAGGCGCGCTACGCCGTGCGGAGGCACGATTTGCCGATGCGACGGAGGCTCACGCCCGACAAATCGCGACGGATGTGTCCATGCTTGGTCAATTCTCGCGTGCTGAGGTTGACCGGCTCTCGCAAGAAGCTGAAGCGTACTATCGCCATGCGCGGCATGTGACGATACTTGTTCTTGTTGCGGGACTATCAGCTGTCCTTGCCGCACGCATTTGGATTTCGCGACACGTCAGTGGACCGCTCTTAGACATCGGTAGCGCCATGCATGATTTGACCGCTGGTCAAGATGACACCGCTATCCCAGATTACCGCGGCCGCACTGATGAAATTGCAACGCTCTCCAAGGCCGCGATGGCCTTTCGCGACAGTCTTGTCGCGGCGCGGACTTTGGCGACCGACGTGAACCGCGAACGAGCATGGCTCGCCGCAACGGTACATAACATGCCGATCGGAATGGCAATTTTCGAAGCGTCGGGCAGCTTACTCTTGTCAAATCAAGCGTTGCGCGACGTTCTAAACACGTCCAGTGACGCGCTCACTTCTGGGTCAGCGCAGGCCGCGTTCTTGGCTGAGGTGGGGCGCTGTCGCGGACTGTCGCAGCCGGATGCATTTGTGGGTGAAGTGCTCACCGCGATGGAGAATGACCAAACCCTAACAGGTGTCTGGTGTTTGGCCGATGGGCGGAGTGTCGAAGTGATCATCCATAGCGTGCCCGGTGGCTGGATGTTCATCTGCGAAGACGTGACAGAACGCACTTTGGCCGAACGGAATATCTATCGCATGGCCCGGTCCGACCCTTTGACGGGCCTCGCAAACCGTTTGGCTTTTCAAGAACGTTTGGCGGAGGAGCTGTCAGCGTTCAGTCCAGGCCTCGCACTTATGTTGATCGATCTCGACCGCTTTAAGCACATCAACGATACGCTGGGCCATCCTGTGGGCGACAAACTGTTGCAGCAAGTTGGCGGAAGGTTGACGGCTGTTCTTGGCAGGGACGGTGTTGTCGCACGTCTGGGGGGGGACGAATTTGCGGCGATCCAGCTTTCTGACGACTTGCCGCGCGCCATGATCACGGCGGATGAGATTGTGTCCCAGCTGTCTGTCCCATTCGATATCGACGGTTACGTGGTGCAAATTGGTGGCAGTGTTGGCATCTCGTTGGCGCCCTTCCACAGCAGCGTCTCTGAAGAGTTGCTCCGCAATGCTGACCTTGCACTTTATGAGGCGAAAGATCGTGGCCGCGGAAATTTTCAGCTGTTTGATCCAGTTATGACTGAGCGGCAGAAGGCGTTGCACGAACTGGAGCAGTCCCTGCGCAAGGCGACGTCCCAAGAGGCATTTCAAGTCTTCTTTCAGCCGCTCATCGAACTTGATGACCAATCGATTTGTGGGGCGGAGGCCTTGGTGAGGTGGGCGCATCCGAGCCGCGGTCTTGTCTCACCTGACGAGTTTATCCCGATGGCTGAAGAACTGGGCTTGATCTCAGAAATTGGGCAAACCGTTTTACAAAGAGCGTGCGCCGCGGCGACGGCTTGGCCGACCCATATGAAAGTGTCGGTCAACTTATCCCCGTTGCAGTTTCAGACTCCAAGTTTTCTATCCGACACGTTGAAAGTACTCGAGGGCAGCGGTTTGGATCCAAAGCGGCTTGAACTTGAGATCACAGAGTCGGTGTTCTTGAGCAACACGGAACAAACGTTGGCGACGCTTGCTGCGCTCCGAGAGGCCGGAGTGAGTGTCGCACTGGATGATTTTGGCACCGGCTATTCCTCGTTGCGGTATCTTCAGTCGTTCCCCTTCGATCGGGTCAAAATCGATGCGTCTTTTGTGCAGGGGGTTCCTTTTGAAACCGGTGCCGTTGCGATTGTGCGGGCGATCTGTTCCTTGGCGGGCACGTTTGGCATGGCCATCACTGCGGAAGGTATTGAGACGGAGACCCAGCTATCCTTTGTGCGCAAGGCCAACATTGCAGTCGGTCAAGGCTTCCTTTTTTCCCGGCCTGTCTCAGAAAGGGCATTTGCCGCGCTTCTGTCTGCGGAAGGGGGCGTTACGTCCGACCGTCACAAGCGCGAGATTTCCTAGCAGGATCGGGCGCAAAAGTGCTTAGGCGCAGCAGGTCAATGGATTGACGCGGCGAGCAGTTGTGATGCAGTCGTGGCCTTAGGAAACTGCAAGGACACGACAAAGTATTTGTCAGACCTGCGTAACGCGATGCTGCCGCCAAAGGACTCCGCAACGGCCTTTGCAATCGGCAAGCCCAAGCCGGAGCCGGCACTTGGGCCAACTTGGCTGAAGCGACCAAGCGCCTTTTCCATATCGACGTCCGCGATGCCCCGACCGGTATCCGAGATGGACACGATTAACTGTTCCCGTTCGATTTCGGCGCCTAAACGAATTTCGTCACAGGTCGCGCCGCCATGAGCAAGAGCATTGTTCAGCATGTTCAATATCGCTTGTTCGAACATCACTGGGTCGCCACGCAAGTCCGTGGTGTTGATGGAAAGGTCTGACGTGAATTTCACATCGGCTGCAATGGCCCGCGGAGCGAATTTTGCGCTGATTTCACTGAGGAGCGCGGTCGCCTCAAACACGGTCCCCGCGCCAGCGATTGGGGTTGCTTGCGCCCGCTCAAGTGTCAAAAGGTTATTGGCCAGCGCGCCCGCGTCCCGGGCTGCGTGGAGCAAATCTGTCGTACGTTGTTTCATTGCCTCAGGTGTTTTCGCGGCCTGAACAGACTCCGCCAAGCTCAGAACGCCAGCAATAGGGTTGCGCAATTGATGAGCCGCGTCTGATATGAACGCGTCCTTGGCGTCGAGCGTGCGAGACATTTCCGACAACAATGCGTTGAGCCGCCCGACGATGCCGCTGACCTCGGTGGGAATCCGGCGTTTGATTGGGGAAAGATCGCTTGCAGATCGTCGTTCGATCGCTTCTTCCAGGTCCAAAAGTGGCGTCAGCCCTAAGCGCACGCCGAACCAGACGATCACGCCGAGGGCCCCAATCATAGAGGCGATGATGAGAAACACAGGCCGCGACCGGCTGCGCACAAACCCATCACGCACGTTGGTGTTCTGCCACACGGTGAAAGTAAATGGTCCTTGGAGCCCGTCGATCGACATGGTCTGGGTCAGGCGCAAGGCCCGGACAGTGGCCCCTTGATAGGTTGCATCATAGTAGATCTGCGGGCTGTCCGCCGCCTGTTGCCGAGGGACAAGGGGTGGCGTGGCATAGCCCGTCACGAAAACGCCGTCCGGGGCATAGACGTGATAGAAGACCGCACCGCCAGAGGTGTCGCGCAATAGATCACGCGTTTCCCGGCTGAGCGCATCGCCACCCGAAAGTGCAGTGTCCTGAGAGATAGCAAGAGCGGTCGACAACAACGACCGATCGAAGCGTTCGCCCGCATTCACCTGTGCATCGCGATAGGCCCAAGTCCCAACAAGCGCGGCAATAACCAGAAGCGGCGCAAGTATCACAAACGTCAGCCGGGCGCGAAGCGAGAGGCGGTTCATCCTGGAGCCGCCTGAATCATATAGCCCAATCCTCGTTTCACCGTGATTTGTACGCCATGCGGCTGAAGGCGTTTGCGCAGCCGTGAAACGTAGACTTCGACAACAGGTTCGTCGACATCGGCTCCAGTTCCGTAAAGGCTGTCGAGCAGTAGTTGTTTGGATACGATACGTCCTTCTGCCAAGAGTAATCTTTCAAACAAAGCCACTTCGCGCCGGGGGATATTGAGCGGGCCATCTGGCCCTGCCAGCATGCGCGCAGTCAGATCAAATGTGACGCTTCCAATGCTTCGAATTTGGGCCGGCCGTTCCGAAACGCGGCGAGACAATGCACGGATGCGCGCACCAAACTCCGCCATTTCAAAGGGTTTGCTCAGATAGTCGTCCGCACCCGCATCCAAACCCGCAACTTTTTCCGCCGTCTCTGATCGCGCCGTCAGAAGGAGAACCGGCCGGTCATCACCGCGGCTACGCAAGGCACGCAAAATCGCGACGCCATCTTTGCCTGGCAGATTGATATCGAGCACGATCAAATCTGCTGTGGTGTCCTGCAAGAAATGGTCCGCCTCGATCCCGTCGTGCAGCACATCGACAGCATGACCCGCGTCTTGCAGGAAATACTGCAAGCCTTTCGCGACAGACAGATTGTCTTCCACAACGACGATATGCACGAAGGATACTTTCGAAAAATGAGCACATGCAAGGTTCGTGCAAGGATGTCACTGCAATGTCAGTACATCAAGAAGGCGGGAGAGGCCTTCTGATTCACATGCCTCGGCCAAACTGGCTGGGCTACGGGAGGATATTATGTTCAAGAAATCTATGCGGACCCTTGCGGGTGCGCTGACAATCACGTCTGCTCTGGTTGCAACCAATGCGGTGGCAGACGGCCATGGCCTGGACCTGTCTGGCAAAACAGTTGAATGGATCATTCCATTCTCTGAAACTGGCGGCTCCGCCAAATGGGCGAACTTCTATGCACCACTCCTCAGCGAAGCGCTGCCAGGTGAGCCAACTGTTGTTGTGACCTTCATGCCAGGTGCTGGCTCTACGAAGGGTGCAAACCACTTCCAAGGGCTATCCTATGAAGACGGCACCACGATCTTCGGTTCTTCAGGCTCTACGCAATTCCCCTATCTGCTAAGCGATCCGCGGGTTCGCTATGAATACGGCGATTGGAATGTCGTTCTGGCGTCCGGCACCGGCGGCGTTGCGTACTTGCCAACCGACCTTGCAGGTCAGTTGGGCGATAGTGGTGATGCGACACCGCTGGCAGGTGAAGACTTCATCTACGGCTCACAGGGCGCAACACGTCTTGACCTCGTGCCGCTTTTGGCCTGGGAAATGTTGGGTCTCCAAGTTGAGCCTGTCTTCGGCATCGAAGGCCGTGGTGATGGCCGCCTAATGTTCGAACGTGGTGAAGCCAACATCGATTATCAGACGTCGTCGTCCTTCCTATCTGGTGTCACACCGCTGGTGGAAGCTGGCACAGCAACGCCGTGGTTCGCCTTTGGCGCATTGGATGCCGACGGCAACGTTGTGCGTGACCCAACCTTCCCAGATATGCCGAGCTTCAAAGAAGTCTGCGAAGCAACACCTGACTGTGCCACTGAAGGTGAGCAATGGGACGCTTGGAAAGCCTTCTTCACAGCTGGTTTCCCAGCGCAAAAGATGGTGTTCCTTCCAGCTGGCGCACCGCAAGACGCGATCGACACCTACACAGCCGCATTTGAAGCTGTAAAGGCGCGCGCGGACTTTGGCGAAATCAGTGCGGCACGCCTCGGGGTGTATCCGCAGATGACAGGCGACACGGCGCAAACCGCCTTGTCGAGCGCTACGCAAGTCCCTGATGCGGCGAAAGACTATGTGATCAACTGGCTCAGCGACCGCTACGGTGTTGTGCTCGAGTAATCGCTAATCGGCCCTGCCCTTCTTACAGGGCAGGGCCACACTTTCCTTGAATGCTGAATAATCCGGGGGCGGCCATGGAGGTCTTTGCCACAGCCTTACCAGCGTTGAACGACGCCTTTGCGATGATCTTGCAGCTTCATGTGCTCGGCTTTCTGGTGCTGGGCGTCGTGATGGGCCTGTGCATTGGTGTCTTCCCTGGTCTTGGGGGCATTGCGGGTCTTTCGCTTTTGCTGCCCTTCATGTTTGGCATGGAGCCTGTCACCGGACTGGCCCTGATGATCGGCATGGTAGCGGTCGTGCCGACGTCGGACACCTTTGCGTCGGTCCTGATGGGGATACCCGGATCCTCAGCCTCTCAGGCCACGGTGCTGGATGGCTTTCCGATGGCCAAAAAGGGCCTCGCGGCCCGTGCATTATCGGCGGCTTTTGCATCGTCGCTATTTGGGGGTTTGGTTGGCGCTGCATTCTTGACCGTTTTCATTCTTGCTGCCCGACCGATTGTGCTGTTGTTCCAAACGCCAGAGCTTTTGATGATCACCATCTTTGGCCTGTCCATGGTGGGCATCTTGGCGGGGCGGATCGCTCTGAAGGGGCTTGTCGCCGCATGCCTTGGCATCCTTGTCGGCACAATCGGTGAAGGGGCCTCATCCGGCGCCCTGCGCATGTCCACCTATGATCTGCCTTACCTCGTCGATGGCCTCAAACTGGTCATCGTCGGCCTGGGCATCTTCGCCATTCCCGAGATCGTCGCCTTGTTGCGCCAAGACAAAGCCATCTCTGACCGCGCACCGCTTGGTGGCGGCTGGTTAGAAGGGGTCCGCGATTGGTGGGCGAATAAGTGGCTGTCGATGCGCTGTTCGTTGATCGGGGTCGTTGTGGGCGTGATCCCCGGCCTTGGTGGGTCAGTGGTCGACTGGATCGCCTATGGTCACACGGTCCAAACGTCGAAAGACAAGTCGAAGTTCGGCGAAGGTGACGTACGGGGGGTGATCGGGCCAGAAAGCTCCAACAATGCGAAAGAGGGTGGGGGGCTTGTCCCAACCTTGCTCTTTGGCATCCCCGGGTCCGGCTCTATGGCGATTTTTATCTCCGCCGTGGCCTTACTTGGGTCCGGATCCATTGAGGTCGGCCCCTCGATGCTCAAAAACAACCTCGACTTCACCTACGCCATCGTCTGGCTTTTGGCCTTGGCGAACGTCGTTGGTACGCTGATTTGCATCGCGGCTTCGGGTGGCATCGCAAAACTTACAGAGATCCGTTTCGCGCTTCTTGCCCCGTTTCTCTTCATGATCATCGCCTTCGCGGCCTTTCAATCGCGGCAAGAGATCTGGGACCTCGTGGCACTGTTTGGCATCGGACTCTTAGGAATCATGATGCGCCGGTTCGATTGGTCGCGGCCCGCATTCTTGATCGGTTTTGTGCTCTCCGCCCCGGCAGAGCGTTACACCAACCAAGCTTATCAAATCGCGGCGTCCCGATTCCGGCGTGGGTTTGATGAGGGGATCGAGTATGTTTTCAGCCCCATCGTCATCATCCTTGTTATCATCACGTTGCTGTCGATCGTGATCGGACTGCGCCAAGCAAAGAATATCCAGGCTGAGGGCGCTGTTGCCGTCGGAAACAAGCGCGCGCCTTTGATCTTCTTGCTTGCTGTCACCGCTTATATTGCGGTGGCTTACACCAACGCAGCTTTGATTCCAGATTTTGCGCGCATGGATCGGGTGTTCCCAACTTTTGTCGCCACTGTCGCCTTGATAGGTTGCGCCGCACTGCTGATCCAGATGATGCGGGCAGATGAGACCTCGGCCATCTTCGCGGACCGAGAGGTCGAAGATGCCGATGCGAATGCCTACGGTCTGTGGCCGACCCTAGCCTGGTTCGCCGCACTCCTTATCGCCTCTGCGCTGGTCGGCTTCATCCTCGCCCTTGCCGGGTTCTTGCTGCTGTTTATCCGCATCCGCGCCGGGAAAAGCTGGGGCTTTGCCGCGCTCTATACTGCTGCTGGCATTGCCTTCATCTGCGGCATGGCTTGGACGCTCAACCGCGACTTTCCACCAGGCGTGCTGCAATCCTTTGTTGACCTTCCATGGCCGCTGACGTGACACAGACTGCCATCCCTTTTCACTTCATGCGCGGTGGCACATCGCGCGGGCCCTATTTGAACCGGGCTGATTTGCCGGAAGATTTGGACACCCTGGCCGAGGTCCTGATCGCCATGGTTGGCTCTGGCCATCCGCTCAATATCGACGGGATCGGTGGCGGAAATGCTGTCACAACTAAGGTCGCAATGCTATCGCGGTCAGACGATAACTGGGCCGATATTGACTATTTCTTTGCGCAAGTGAGTGTCGAAGATAGGTTGGTCGATTTCAAACCAACCTGCGGAAATATTCTATCTGGCGTTGGGCCGGCCGCGATTGAGATGGGCCTTATGCCCGTAACTGGACCAGAAACACCCCTAAATATCAGGGCCGTCAACACCGGCGCGCGTGTTGCTGCGACCGTACAAACGCCGGATGGCGTGGTCAGCTATGACGGAGAGGCGGCGATTGATGGCGTGCCAGGAACGTCTGCACCGGTCGCGCTGCAATTCATGGACACCATCGGCGGTGCTACGGGCGCGTTCTTGCCAACGGGCAACCTAACCGACGAATTCGACGGCGTTACGGTGACCTGCATGGATGTCGCCATGCCGATGGTTATCGCAAAGGCAGAAGCCTTCGGTCTAACCGGCTACGAAAGTGCCGCGGCGCTGAACGACAACACGGACTTCTTTGCGAAGATGGAAGCCGTTCGAATCCAAGCGGGGGAAGCGATGGGGATCACCGAAGTCGCCTCATCCGTAACACCAAAGTTTGGCCTCCTTGCCCCCGCGAAAGACGGCGGCACCATTGCGACACGCTATTTCATGCCCTGGAAAACGCACCCGACCATGGCCGTGACAGGGGCACAGTGTTTGGCATCGTGCGTTCTAACGCCCGGGACCGTCGCGGAGGGGATGGCGGCTCGCGCGAACGATCGGCCAGCGAAAGTCACCCTCGAACACGCGAGCGGCATGATTGACGTCATTGTTGAATACGACCTTAAGGAAGATGGCATTGATCTGCGTTCAGCTGGCTTGGTCCGTACAGCCCGGCTTTTGGCGAAGGGACACGTAATGATCCCCAAGTCGGTTTGGACACCATGAGGGTTCATATCCTTGACGATTGGTTCGATACGTTGCGAGGATTGCCCTGCTTTGCCGAACTTGCTGGCCACGATGTCACGGTCTGGACAGATCATGAACCGGACCCGATCAAATTGGCACAACGGGTGAGAGAGGCAGAGGCGCTCGTGCTTTTTCGCGAACGTACCAAGATTGGGGCGGAGCTGCTTGAAAGGTTGCCGAAACTGAAGCTCGTCAGCCAGCGAAGTGTTTATCCTCATATCGATGTGTCGGCGTGCACCGCAAACGACGTCCTTCTCTGCTCGAACATGCACAGCGATACGCCATCCTATGCCGCAGCAGAGATGACGCTCGCCTTGATCCTGGCGAGTTATCGCCAGATCCCGCAACAAGTCGCATCGATCCAAAGGGGCGATTGGCAGATGGGGGTTGGCCGGACCCTGCGCGGACGGACGCTTGGATTGTATGGTTACGGGCGTATCGGGGGGGCGGTTGCGGGTTACGCCAAGGCGATTGGAATGAAAGTCCAGTGGTGGTCTTCAGCGGAGAGCCGCGGGCGTGCCACCGCGGACGGAGAGGTTGTCCCAAATAGCCGCGAGGCCTTCTTTGCGACCTCCGACATCGTTAGTTTGCATGTGCGATTGAAACCAACGACACGTGGGCTCATCACAGCAGCGGACCTTGCCGCAATGCAACCGCGCAGTTTGCTCGTAAATACATCGCGATCCGGCCTGATCGCGTCAGGAGCTTTGGAAGCGGAAATCGTGAAAGGCCGCATCCAGGCGGCGGTTGACGTCTTCGACGAAGAACCCCTGCGCGACACCGCCAACCCGCTGCTGACGCACCACAACGTTCTGCCCACACCGCACATCGGCTATGTAACGGAAGATGAGTTTGACTTGCAGTTCAGCGACATTTTTGACCAGATCAACGCTTACGCCGACGGCGCGCCGATCCATATGATCAACCCAGAGGTTTGGGTCTAAACATCCGCGCAGCAATCGGGGCGCCGAGGATCACCACCACGATCCGCAAGACGTGGTGGGCGATCACGAAGGCCATGTCAGCCCCAGCGATCAGCGCCAAAACCGCCATCTCCGCTTGCCCACCTGGTGCGAAGGCCAACAGCGTTTCCATTGGTGGGGCGATACCCAGAACAAGGATGGCTTCAACGAAGATCGCCGTGAGCACCAACAGGATCAGGCAGAACCCAAGTGCAGCGGCGACATCACGGCGCACTTCTTCTGCGGTGACGCCAGCATACTTCGTTCCAACGGTCATACCGATAAAGAACTGTGCGGCCCAGATTGCCTCTGCCGGGGGCCGGTGTTGCAGAATACCTGTGAGCGCGAGCGCTGCAGCTAGGATCATCGGCCCCAAGATTGACGCCCCAAACAGACCCACCGCTTTCGCAATCTGCCATCCCGCGAGGCCTGCAAACACCATCATGACAAGTTGCGATGTCGGCAAAGAGGTGGCCGGTTCGCCCGGTGGATTGGTCAGATCAACACCCCAGTAGCCTTTCAGAATGAACGGCAAGGCCACGACAATCACCATCACCCTGGTTGCGTGGATCAGCGAAAGGGCCCGGACATCGCCACCGGCTTCCTCGCCGAAGATTAGCATGTCCTGCAGGCCACCGGGCATTGCGCTGTAATAACTTGTCGCGAAATCGAAGCCCCAGAGCTTTTGGAAGTAAGGAACGCCGACAAGGCCGATCAAGAAGACGAGGACCGGCACGAGGATCAGGGTTGTCCACATGTCGGCCATGCCGATCACCAAAGCGGTCGTAAACGTCGCGCCGACGGCCACGCCAAGGATTGATCGCATTGCGTTGTTGAGTGTCGGAATACCTTTCATCGGCACGCCTAAAAGTGCGGCCGTCAAGCAGGCAAAGATTGGCCCCAGCAGCCAGGGCAAAGGCAGCGCAAGCAGGTGAAATGCTGCGACCCCCAACGCCGCGATGACGTGTGTAATCGCGACCGTGATCATGCGCGCATGACTTGGAGCCGATAGCGGAGCGACGTTTGCAAATGCGCTTCTGCGGCTGCCCCAGCCCCCTCGGCATCTGCAGCGCTAATCCCATCAATGATGAGTTGATGTTGGTGGACGACCGTTTCGATCCGGTCCGTGTCTGCAAGCGTCGTTGGACCAAGCAACAAAAGCGCATTGTTCATCGCCCGTGCAGATTCAAGCAGGAACCGATTCCGCGCTGCAAGGTAGATAGCCCTATGAAACGTTTGGTTGATCGCCGCGGCTCTGGTGGGGGCGGCCACCGCGTTCGCGATATCCGCATTGATTTCCGCCATTGTGTCCACTTCGGCCTCTACCGCATGTTTGGCGGCCATCTCAGCAGCGGTGCGCTCTAGGACAAGCCGCATCTCATAGAGCTCAACAACTTCAGCTTGGCTCAAGGTCCGGATCACCGCGCCGATGCGGGGGCGGTGTTCAATGATGTTTTCGGCTTCCAACCGTCGCAGCGCCTCCCGGATCGGGGTGCGCGACAGGGACAAACGCTCAGCCACCTCAACCTCTCGCAGACGATCGCCAGGCTGGTAGGTGCCGTTCCGGATCGCGTCCATCAGCCGAGAAAACGCAAGGCTTCCCTGAGAGAGATCATCTGATGGTGAAGGTGCGGCCATCTGCGGCTTTCCAAATTGTATCCACGTGGATACAATACTGCGAAAAAGGAGAATCGCAATTGGAAAAGCAAGTGATCGTCGTTGGCTCCGGCAATGCGGCATTGTGTGCAGGGATCGCGGCGCTTGAGAGCGGCGTAAAGGTTCTGATGCTTGAAAAAGCGGATGAGGCGATGGCGGGCGGGAATACGAAATACACCGCCGGCGCCATGCGATTTGCTTATGACGGCTTGGATGATCTGATGCCGCTTCTAAAAGATCCGAACGATCCACGCCTCCCCCGAACGGATTTTGGCGGCTATACCAAAAATACCTTCGAAAACGATCTCCTGGGGTTCAACGGCGGCCGTCCGCTCTCGCCGGAGCAAGAGCGCCTGATCAACAGTTCCCTTTCGGCCATGCAATGGCTCGGCGGGCACGGCGTGAAATTTGAACCGATCTATAGTCGCCAAAGCTTTGAAAAAGATGGACGCTTCGTCTTTTGGGGCGGGCTGACGCTGGCTGCAGAAAACGAAGGCGTTGGCCTTTTCGATATGGAGCTGGCGGCGTTCAAAGGACTGGGCGGGAACATCCGTTACAACAGCGCAGTGACTGGCCTGATCACCGAGGAAGGATGCGTCGTTGGCGTGCGCGTGGGAGGTGAGGAGATCAAGGCTGACGCAGTTATCCTGGCTTGTGGTGGCTTCGAGGCAAATGCAGATATGCGCGCGCAGCTGATGGGCGGCCATTGGGACAAAGCCAAGGTCCGCGGGACGCCGCACAATATGGGAGATGGTCTGACGATGGCGACGGAGGCTGGGGCGCAGCGCTATGGCCTCTATCCTGGGTGTCATGCGACCCCGATGGATCTGCACATGGCCGATTATGGTGGGTTAGATTTACCGCCGAGCGAGCGCAAAAACTATCGCAAGATTTGCTACTTCCTGGGCATCATGTTGAACGCCGAAGGTGATCGATTTGTCGATGAGGGCAAAACCTTCCGCAACTACACCTACGCGCAATTCGGCAAAGCTGTGCTTGAGCAACCTGGGCACTTCGCCTGGCAAGTCTTCGATGCCAAGGTCGACGAGCTGCTCTACGCAGAGTATCGCTTTCACGATGCGCATTTCGTGGAAGCGGATACGCTGGATGATCTTTGCAGTCAGATGGCTGGCGTTGATGCAGCTGCAGCCCGGCGCACGATCGATGCCTACAATGCGGCCGTTGACACAGCTGTTGCGTTCGATCCGACCGTGCTGGATGGCAAAGGCACGCCTGGGCTGGGCCTGCCAAAATCAAATTGGGCGCAGACCATGGATACGCCACCCTTCAAGGCCTACCCGGTCACCGGCGGGATCACCTTTACCTACGGCGGTCTTAAGGTCGACGAGACGGGCGCTGTTCTTAATACCGAAGATCAGGCGATAGCTGGCCTTTACGCCGCGGGTGAAATGGTCGGCGGCGTGTTCTTCGAAGGCTATCCGGGCGGGTCTGGTCTGACCTCCGGCGCGGTGTTTGGACGATTGGCGGGCGCTTCGGCAGCACAGTGCGCGTAAATCGCAATAGCGAGGCCTGAACGGCATGAACATGGCATTTCATGTTTTGGGTGCTTGACCTCGGCCGGAGTAGCATCTTTGAGGGCAAGTAATCCCACTGTCGCTCCTCCCAAGAACCCGTGGAATTCGATGTCGCTTGATGATGCAGCACTCAACCATTTGATCGCGGCAGTGCGCCGCGCCGGGCAAACCGAAATCCTGCCGCGGTTTCGCAATCTCGCCGATGATGAAATGCACACAAAGTCCGGTCCCGATGATCTTGTGACGATTGCTGACACGCGTGCAGAGGCGATGATCGCTGCCGCGGCACGTGATGCTCTGCCCGATGCTTTGATCGTGGGGGAGGAGGCGGTTGCTGAGGATCCGATCTTATTGGAGCAACTGAAAACGGCGGACTGTGCTGTGATCATCGACCCTGTCGACGGCACGAGCAACTTCGCCCATGGCTTGTCCGTCTTCGGAACAATCCTCTCAGTTGTGCTGAACGGCCAGACCGAATTTGGACTGCTCTATGATCCTTTGTGTGACGATTGGGTCATGGCCCGCCGGGGGCAAGGCGCCGCGTTCGTGACTGAAAGCGGTCAACGGACCCAGCTTTCCGCGCGGAACCCAGTCCAGGCGGTAGACGCCGATGGCTATGTCTGTCTGCAATTGTTTCCGAAGGATCAGCAAGCTGAGCTCGCCGCCGCCTATCCAAGTTTTAACTCTGTCAGCAATCTGCGGTGCTCCTGCCACGAATATCGCATGATAGCTTTCGGGCATGCAGACTTCATTTTGGCCGCACACGCTAAACCCTGGGATCATGCAGCAGGCGCGTTGATCCTTCGTGAAATCGGTGGGGGCGTGTTCTTCAATCATTGGGCGCCCTATGCGCCAACATCCTATTCTGGACCATTGATCGCTCTTGCAAATGCCGGCCCAACCACGCGCGAAATGATCGAAACGCAGTTTAGCGGGCTGGTCCAGGCAGGCTAAACCACTGCAGAAGTGGTGTTTGAGAAACCGTCAGGCGCGGCGCTGATCGAAGGCGATATCGGGGCGGCGTTCACCCGCACTTCGAATACCCGCAGTTTGCGCAGGTCATACACCCCTCAACCATCCGCAGCTCATAGCTTCCGCATGAAGAGCAGGCCTTGCCCTTTGGCTTGTCCTTCAGGGCAATCACGTCGGCTTTCGGGTCGCTCTTCAGCCCCATGCCTTCAGCCTCAAGAAAGCCAATAGATACCATATGCTGTTCAATCACGCCGCCAATGGCAGCGATGATCGACGGCACATACTTGCCCTTCATCCAGGCCCCGCCGCGGGGATCGAAGATCGCCTTCAGCTCTTCAACGACAAACGACACATCACCACCGCGCCGGAACACCGCAGAAATCATCCGGGTCAATGCAACCGTCCAGGCGAAGTTCTCCATGTTCTTAGAATTGATAAAGACTTCGAACGGGCGGCGATGCCCGGCCACAACCAGATCGTTGATTGTGATGTAGATCGCATGCTCGCTGTCGGGCCATTTGATTTTGTAGGTTGCACCATCCAATTCCTGCGGCCGATCCAGCGGCTCGGCCAAATAGACCACCTCTGCCTTGTCGCCATCCGTATTCACTTGGACTGGCGCGTCTTGTTTTTCTTCGGATACCGACAGAACAGATCCTGTCACGTCGTTTGGACGGTAGGTCGTGCAGCCTTTACAGCCTTGATCCCACGCGGCCATGTAGACCTCTTTAAAGTCATCAAAACTAATATCTTCGGGGCAGTTGATGGTTTTTGAGATGGAGCTGTCGATCCACTTCTGCGCCGCCGCTTGCATGCGCACGTGATCGAGCGGGGCAAGGGTCTGGGCATTGACGAAGTAATCGGGAAGGTCTGCATCCCCTTTCAACTCCCGCCACATCTGCACAGCGTAATCGACGACCTCTTCTTCGGTCTTTGATCCATCTTTTTGCAGCACTTTGCGGGTGTAAGCATAGGCGAACACAGGCTCGATGCCGGAGGAGACGTTGCCAGCGTAAAGTGAGATCGTACCGGTTGGGGCAATCGACGTGAGGAGGGCGTTGCGGATGCCGTGGTCGCGGATCGCCGCGCGCACATCATCGTCCATCGCTTGCATCGCGCCGGAAGCAAGGAATTTCTCTGCTTCAAAGAGCGGGAAGGCGCCCTTTTCTTTCGCCAATTCGACAGAGGCCAGATAGGCGGCGCGCGCGATGGCGTGCATCCATTTGTCCGTCTGTTCTGCCGCTTGCTCAGACCCGTACCGCAGCCCGACCATCAAAAGGGCGTCAGCAAGGCCAGTCACACCAAGGCCAATCCGCCGCTTTGCCGCTGCTTCTTGCGCTTGCGCTTCAAGCGGGAATTTCGAGGCGTCAACGACGTTGTCCATCATCCGCACGGCCGTGCTGACGAGGTCGACCATCAGGTCCTCATCCATGGCCGCCCCGTCGCTAAACGGATCGGACACTAACCGCGCCATGTTAATGGAGCCCAGCAAACAGGCCCCGTAAGGTGGCAGAGGCTGCTCACCGCAGGGGTTTGTCGCTGCGATGGTTTCACAATAGCTAAGGTTGTTGGCCTGGTTGATCCGGTCGATAAAGATCACGCCCGGTTCGGCGTAGTCGTAAGTCGACTGCATAATGGCATCCCACAGGTCGCGGGCTTGCACCGTTCTATAGGTCTGCCCGTCAAACACCAGATCCCAGAGTTTGTCCGCCTTTACGGCTTCCATAAATGGATCTGTGATAAGGACGGACATGTTGAACATGCGCAGTCGAGCCGGATCAGACTTTGCGGTGATGAAGTCTTCGACATCCGGGTGGTCGCACCGCATCGTCGCCATCATCGCCCCCCGTCGAGAGCCAGCGGACATGATCGTGCGACACATCGCGTCCCAAACATCCATGAACGACAACGGGCCGGAGGCGTCAGCCGCGACACCTTTCACCAGGGCTCCCTTCGGCCGGATGGTTGAAAAGTCATAGCCGATGCCGCCGCCCTGCTGCATCGTCAGCGCGGCTTCTTTGAGCATCTCAAAAATGCCGCCCATGTTGTCTGGCACGGTGCCCATGACAAAACAGTTGAATAGGGTCACGGACCGGGCCGTGCCAGCACCTGCGGTGATACGGCCAGCAGGGAGATACTTGAAATCTTCGAGGGCGCTGTAGAACTTGCCTTCCCAATCCTTCGGGTCCGCTTCGACCGAAGCCAAAGAAGACGCAATCCGCGACCATGTGTCCTCCACCGTTTCATCAATGGGGGTCCCGTCCGCCTCTTTAAAGCGGTACTTCATATCCCAAATTTGCTCTGCAATTGGGGCTGCGAAACGAGACATAGCGTGACCTCTCATCGATTCGGGTGGCGCGGTGAGGCGACCATCCTATGTTGTGGGATATCCCTTGAAAACCTGCTTCGACGGCCAAAGCCGCTGATTCTTATTGCAGAGAGAATATATCAATATATTGGGATCGCAAGAAGGCGTGGCACTATATGTGGGAATTTTCGCTGGTGTGTTCAAGAGAGCGCAAGTAAACAACGTCTATCGCGGAGGAATCGCATTTGAGCAAAACGGTCCATTTGGTGAAGCTTTCGGTTGGGACGGAAGACGTTGACGGTCTTGCGGCTTGGCAGGCGACGAAGCGCGCGCAGTCCGATGATGGCTATCCGCGGCACGTCACCCGCATGTGGCCCAAGCGCGCGGCGGAAATTCTGGATGGCGGCTCGATCTATTGGGTGATCAAAGGCGCCGTTCTGGCACGTCAGCGCATCGTGCGGCTGGACGAATACGACTCCGCCGATGGGATCCGGCGCTGCGCGATTGTGTGTGACACCCCCCTCATCCGCGTGGTGGCGACACCGAAACGGGCGTTTCAGGGGTGGCGTTACTTGGATCCGAAAGATGCGCCAATTGATCTGCCGGCCAACCGGCAAGAGGAAGATCAACTACCGCCAGAACTCAGCCAAGCCCTGGCGGCCATTGGGGTGCGGTAGACGATTTCTTTCAAAGAAATCGGACCGAAATCTTTGAAAGATTTCGCCCCGCCAGGACTAGACCCCAGCCTCCACAATCGCCTTCGCCAGGATCGGCACGGTCTTTTCATTCAGCCCCGCGATGTTCATGCGGCTGTCTGACACCATGTAGATCCCATGCTCTGCCCGCATCTTCTCCACCAGTTCGGGCGTCGTGCCCAACCGGCTGAACATGCCCCGGTGATCGGCGAGAAAGTTGAACCGATCCGAATTGGTCAGGCGCTTCAGTTCATCCGCCAATTGCTGACGTAGCTTCAGCATTCCCAGACGCGTCTCTTCCAATTCCGCTTCCCAATCGGCCCGCAACTCCGGATCGGTCAAGATCGTCGTGACGACCCGCGCGCCGTGGTCTGGCGGGAAGGAGTAGTTCTGGCGGTTCAGGAACGCCAAGGTCTTCTGTGTCAAAGGCTGCCCATCGGCGTTTCTTGAAATCGCCATCAGGATCCCTGTCCGCTCCCGATAAACTCCGAAGTTCTTTGAACAGGACGCAGCAATCAGGCACTCATCAAACGCCCCTGCAATCGCGCGGGTCGCAGCGGCATCTTCGTCCAGTCCATCACCGAACCCTTGGTATGCGATGTCCACAAGGGGCACGGCATTTCGGGTCTTCAAGAGCGAGATAACTTCACTCATCTGTTCCGCCGTCAGGTTCGCACCTGTTGGGTTGTGGCAGCAGCCGTGCAGCAGCACAACGTCGCCTTCAGCTACGGTGCTCAGGTCTTCCATCAGTCCCGTGAAATCGACACCGCGTGTGGCGTTGTCAAAATACCGGTATTCGGCCGTTGGCATCTTGAGGTACCTGATGATCGACGGATGATTTGGCCAGGTCGGTGCAGACAACCACACTTTGGCTTCTGGCGCTGCGTATTTGATCAACTCCAGCGCTTGGCGGATTGCGCCGGTGCCCCCCGGTGTCGCCACCGCCGCAATGCGGTCACGCGCAACGGTCTCGCCCAGCACGAGATCAATCATAGCATCGGAAAACGCGGGATCCCCCGCGAGGCCGGTGTAGGCCTTCGTGCTTTGATCCGCCAAGATCCGGCGCTCCGCCTCTTTCACGGCGCGCATCACGGGCGTGTTCCCTGTGGCGTCTTTGTAGACGCCCACACCAAGGTCGACCTTTTCAATGCGCTCATCCGCGCGGAAAGCGGCCATCAAGGCCAGGATTTTATCGGCCGGTTGGGCCTGCAAATTTTCAAACATGTTCTGCTCCGGTAGCAATCGGAAGATCGGCGTACATGCCCCACTCGGACCATGAGCCGTCGTAAAGTGCGTGATCGGTCTTCCCGATCCGTTCGAGCGCCAGCGACAGTACCGCCGCCGTCACGCCAGACCCGCAGGTGGTGATCGCGGGTTTCTCCAGGTCGATGCCAGCGGTATGAAGGACGGCACGAATGCCGTCAGGATCTTTCATCGTTTTGTCGGCATTCAGCAGGGTCGTGAACGGCACGTTCTTTGACCCCGGAATATGGCCGGAGCGCATCCCCTCACGCGGTTCCGGCGCCTCACCTTTGAACCGATCTGCGGCGCGGGCATCAATGATCTCATGATCGCCCAGCTTCGCGGCACGTGCGACTTCGGTAACGTCCCGCACCAACTGATTTTGGCGCGTCACCGTCATATGCCGGTCGCGGATGGTTGGTGGGGTGGTCGTGACCTCGTGCCCCTCAGCTTTCCACTTTGGCATACCGCCGTCCAGCACGGCGATATCCTTCTGACCCATCAAGCGGAACAACCACCAGACGCGCGCGGCAGAGAAGAGCCCATGGCCGTCATACACAACCACTTGATGCCCATCGCCCACGCCCATCGCCCGCATCCGGGACATGAACTTTTCGACAGGCGGCACCGTATGCGGTAGCTCTGACCGCAGATCGCTGATTTCGTCGATATCGAAGAAACGCGCGCCGGGGATGTGGCTGGCGGCATATTCCGCCTTCGCGTCCCGGTTCATTGCGGGCAGGTACCATGATGCGTCAAAGATCCGAAGGTCGGAATCCTTCAAGTGCGCAGCCAGCCAGTCTGTGCTGACGAGCGTTTGCGGATCGTCTGTCATGGCGGTGCCTCTGGTGTCGCTTGGTATCGCGGCGGCATAACGCGATGCGCCTTTGGAAACAAGGCGCAGATTGGTGCCCCACGCGGGGCGGGGCACCGCTGGGCTTAGCCCATCATTTTGTTTTTGATCATGCCAACAACGGCCGTCAGCACAGCGCCACCGGCACCGCCGCCAGCAAGCTGACCAACGAGGCCACCCATGCCAGGGGCTGCGCCCTCTGCCGCTGCTGCAGCGCCTCCGCTCAGCAAGCCGGTGATCAAAGAACCGCCACCAACGCCGCCAATCAGACCGATCACTGTGTTCAGCAGTGGCCCCATTGATGCGCTCTTCAGCCCTGCACCTGCGGCGTTCCCGCCAACGGCACCAGCCACAAGCTGTGCGATCAAACCTTCCATATCATTGTCCCTTCCCGGTATTTGGTTTGCCAGTTCTACTGGCTAGGTCAGGTCTTAGCACAAGGTTTCAGAGTTGCGGCAGGGGAGCCTGATCCGCGCTTTCCCCCGGAATGTACGCGATAGGTGTGACTGATGATGCATCCGCACTCGCATGCGGTCTCATGCTCGATACGGCTTAGCTGCGGTGGGCGCTAATCCTAATCGGAATACAACGCGCTGCTGACTAGGGTCCAATTACTCTCCGTGTCGCAAAAGGCGCTGCTTTTGGCGCCCCCAATCACGTTTGGCCTCAGTCGCCCGTTTGTCGTGGTTTTTCTTACCCTTCGCGGTGGCAATCTTCAGCTTCACGCGCCCGCGATCATTGAAGTACATCACAAGTGGAACAAGGGTCATGCCCTGGCGGTTCGTGGCATTCCACAAGCGCGACAGCTCTTTGCGGGAACACAAAAGCTTGCGCTTGCGCCGCTCTTGATGACCAAACATCGCGCGATCGTAGGGGGCGATGTAGGAATTGGTGAGCCAAAGTTCCCCATCATCAATGCTGGCATAGCTTTCGGCGATATTCGATTGACCGGTGCGAAGCGATTTGACCTCGGACCCAAGCAAGACAATGCCCACCTCGATATCATCCTCGATGGCATAGTCGTAACGCGCCCGCCGATTTTCGGCGATCACCTTGTAGTTGGTCTTTTCCGGTTGCTTGGCCATGGTGGCCGTCAGATAAGGACAAAGACCAAGGGGGGCAAGGTGGTCACAGTACTCTCCAACACCGACGCGCGGCGAATTTTTCTGGACCGGCACGGATTGATGGCCGCGCCAAGCGGGTCTGGAAAGGGCGCGGACCTCCAAAACGTGGTCGATGACCTGGGTTTTGTGCAGCTCGACAGCGTCAACACCTTCGCACGAGCACATGACCTCATCCTCTGGTCGCGGCAGCAGCAGTACCGCCCTGCGCATCTGTCAAATTTGCTCGCGCGGGACCGCGGAGTGTTTGAACATTGGACCCACGATGCCTCTGCGATTTCAATGCAACATTTTCCGCATTGGCGGTTGAAATTCGCGCGCGACGCTGAGTGGCTTGAGAGCCGGTGGACGGAATGGCGACGGGACGACTTCAGGTCGAAGATTGACGTGGTGCAACGGCACATTGCAGATCACGGATGTTGTTCGTCCGGCGATGTCGGCAAGGACGAGACGCGCGGGTCAGGCGGCTGGTGGGACTGGCACCCATCGAAAACAGCCTTGGAGTATCTCTGGCGGTCAGGTGAGGTATCAGTGGTCCGCCGAGAAGGGTTCAGGAAGGTCTATGACTTGACCGAACGCGTGATCCCGCCGGAAAAGCTAAATGCGCGATACTCAGTTGAAGAAACGGTGGATTGGGCCTGCGGCGCCGCGCTCGATAAGCTTGGGTTTGCGACATCGGGCGAACTTGCTGCTTTTTGGGATATTGTGACGCCAGAGGAAGCAAAGGTCTGGGTGGCGGCGCAATTAGACGCTGGTGAGATCGTTCCGGTGGATGTGAGCTGCGTGGATGGCAAGCTGCGGCGGTCGGTGGCACGTCCCGCGGCTTTGGAGGCTGCGCTTGCAGCGCCCAGCACGCGCATTCGGATCTTATCGCCCTTTGATCCTGCGCTGCGTGACCGGAAACGGGCAGAGCGATTGTTTGGGTTCAGCTATCGCATCGAGATTTTCGTCCCTGCGCCGAAGCGAACCTATGGCTATTACGTTTTTCCGGTGATGGAAGGCGAACAGCTGATTGGCCGGATTGATATGAAGCGGGATGGAGACTGCTTGGTCGTCACAGCGTTTTGGCCGGAGGCCGGTGTGCGGATGGGGACGGGCCGTCTCGCGCGGTTAGACGCTGAGCTGGACCGCGCGGCCCGGTTTGGGGGCTGCGGGGAGGTCGCGAAGGCGGAAGGATGGCTCCGGGAGTGACGCGCGCTTTCAGCGACGCCCCACCCGCCGTCCCAACGTTTTAGGCAAATGGTGTGCCGTCGGAGACTGCATGAGCCGCCGACGGCAGTTCTTTTGGATCAATGAAGCACGATGTTGGGACCTAAAGCAGCCCAGCGTGTTTCATGGCGGCTTGCATTTTTGATTTGGTCGCATCCGTGAGTTCGACCAACGGCAATCGCACCTCAGGGCTGCAGAGGCCAAGCAAGGACATGCCATACTTCGCACCAACAAGGCCGGGTTCTGTGAAGACGGCTTGGTGCAGCGGCATCAAGCGATCAAGCAAGTCCAACGACGTTGTATAGTCGCCTGCAAGTGTGGCCTCTTGGAACTTCGCGCAAAGCGCTGGCGCGATGTTGGCCGTCACAGAGATACAACCGATCCCGCCATGAGCGTTGAAGCCGAGCGCTGTTGCGTCCTCCCCAGATAGCTGAATGAAATCCGTTCCGCAGGTGATCCGTTGCTGTGGCACACGGCTTAGGTCGCCTGTGGCATCTTTGACGCCAATGATCATTTCGTGCTTTGCCAAAGCGCCCATAGCCTCTGGCAGGACATCAACGATCGACCGTCCGGGGATGTTGTACAGGACAATTGGCAGTCCACAGTCGGCGGCAGCAGCGAAGTGGGCGATCAGCCCTGCTTGGGTTGGCTTGTTATAATAGGGGCTAACGACCAGCGCAGCATCGGCCCCCGCGGCTTTCGCGGCTTTCACCAAGCGCACCGTTTCTGCGGTGCTGTTTGAACCCGCGCCCGCAACGACAGGGATGCGGCCCGCCGCGGCCTCAACCACCGTCGCGACGACATCGTCATGTTCCTCATGGCTCAGTGTTGGGCTTTCGCCGGTGGTCCCAACGGGCACCAGGCCATGGCTGCCTTGCTCAATATGCCACGCCACCAGTTTCTTGAGCGTCTCACGATCCACCTGGCCGTTTGCAAACGGCGTGACGAGCGCGGGAAGGGACCCTTTGATCATGACGCATATCCTTTGATGGGTGGCCCGCAAGACAGTGTTTGAGTCGGGCCGGTTAAAATCGCGCGGACCCTAGACAGCTTTCCGCCTAGGAACAAGTTGGCCATTGTTTTGACCCGTTCGATCCTTAGGTTGGGAGGGTCATAGACAGGGAGACAGCATGCGCTGGTGTGCAACACTCATCGTTGCAGCGCTTTTGGGACAAAGCGTTGCAGCACAAGACAGCGACCCGAATTTGGTGCGCGCGATCGAACTGGCGGATCAGGGGGATTACCCGGCAGCCTATGCCGAAATTGCGGATTCGAACGCGACGGCAGAGAGCCTGATAACCTGGTGGCAGTTGCGTGACGGTCAGGGCAGTTTTGACGATTATCTCTCATTCTTGGATACCCACCCAGGGTGGCCAGCGCGGAACAGGCTTAGGGCGAAAGCAGAAGAGGCGATCCCTACAGGGTACGACCCATTTATTGTTGCCTCTTTTTTTGCGGCCAATGCACCGCAAACTGGCGCAGGCGCCGTACGGTACGCAGAGGCCTTGATCGCTTTGGATCAGGTCGATGCTGCGCATGAAGAACTGGTCGCCGCATGGAGCAACATGCGCCTGTCGGAAGACGGGCAGACACTGATGTTAGAGAACTTCGGTGAGGTGCTCGCGCCGCATCACCTCGCCCGTGCAGACGCGCAGCTGTGGCGCTGGCGCACGGGAGAAGCAGCGGCGATGGTGCCGCTCTTGACTGAAGATGAGGCGGCTTTGGTAACGGCAAGGATCGCCTACATCACGAATTCTGGGGTGGCGGAAGCTGCCGCCGCTGTACCGCCAGACCTGCAACAAACACCTGCGTTGCTCTACGACCGCTATAACTGGCTCGCAGGTCAAGGCAATCGTAGTCAGGCTGTGGCGCTGGTTAAGGCGCAATCGACCTCGGTGGAGGCCTTGCAACACCCGTTTCGGTGGTCGGGGTGGCGGCGCTCATTGGCACGCTGGGAGATGCGAGAAGGGCGGCCTGAAAGCGCTTATGAAGTCGCAAGTCAGCACTTTCTGACGGAAGGCAGCGCATACGCGGATTTGGAATGGGTCGCCGGGTACATTGCGTTTCGGTACCTAGACGATGCGGCGCTAGCCCTGACCCATTTTCAGCGCATTGCAGCAGCGGTCGACAGCCCCATTTCGGTTGGGCGGGCTTGGTATTGGATAGGCCGGACACATGCCGCATTGGGCGATGCGACGGCGGCGTCAGCCGCCTTCGCCAAGGGAGCTGAGCATCAGACGAGCTTTTATGGGCTGCTCTCTGCAGAGCAATTGGGGATGCGGCTTGATCCCGCGCTGACCGGGCAAGCGGATATTGTGGATTGGGAAGACAGTGACATCTTGGATGATCCTTTAGTGGTATCAGCTTTGGCGCTCTTGGAAGCCGGAGAACGGGGGGCGGCCACACAATTTTTCTCTGAACTGGGCCGGACGCTGGATGCCGCCGACACGGGCCGCCTAGCGAAGCTGATGGAAGATCTGGACGATCCTTATTATTCCGTCTTGCTTGGAAAAGCTGCCGTTGAACGCGGCATTATCGTGCCATCTGCCTATTTCCCGTTACACGATCTGGCCGAGATGGAATTGCCCGCTGACCCGGAGTTGTCCTTGGCCATTGCCCGCCGCGAGAGCGAATTCAACTTTCGTGCGGGCAGCCCTGTTGGGGCGTTGGGACTGATGCAATTGATGCCAGCCACAGCAGAAGAAGTCGCGGGGTTCCTGGAGTTACCCTATTCACGCGGGCGGCTTACGTCCGATTGGCGCTACAATGCGCAACTTGGGGCGAAATACTTGGCTGTTTTGGAAGAGCAGTTTGGACCGTCCCCGGTGCAGATTGCTGCTGGGTACAATGCGGGTCCGAGCCGGCCAGAATTGTGGATGGATGACCGGGGAGATCCGCGGTTAGGTGAAGTAGATGTCATTGATTGGATTGAGCACATCCCCTTTCGGGAGACCCGGAACTATGTGATGCGGGTGACGGAATCGATCCCCGTCTATCAGGCGCGCCTGACGGGGCGGACGGGGCGCGTTGCTTTCACCTCACTCCTCTTAGGGGAAAAGCCGCTGAACCGACCTGCCTTGCGCCCTATCGAATTCCCACCTGAGATCGTCGACGAACCTCCTTTGGTGCTCGAGCAAGCGGACGGCCCGCGCCCTGTTGCTCGCCCCTTGAACTAGTCCCCAATGACCTGGTCTGATCGAAAGGAGCGCCCTGTTGGCGCGCGATATGCTTGGTTTGGTCACGCCGATGGTGCGCGTGGGACAGGTGAAGGACGCTTGCGGCGGGAAGGTATTTGTGACCTCACGAATGTGAGGTCAGGCGCTGCGGCGTGAGCGCCAGAGCGTGAAGAGACCGGAGGCAATCACAAGCCCCGCACCCAGCGCCACGTTCCAAGCGAGCGTCTCACCAAAAATGAGCAATCCGATTGTACTCGCGAAGACGAGTTGGAGATATGCGAAAGGCTGCACGGCGCTCGCCTCAGCCACCTCATAACAGCGGATCAAGAGGTAGTGGCCGAGGGCGCCGGTCACACAGAGCGCGGCCATCCAGGCCCAATCCGGCGGGCTCATCGGTTGCCAGGACCAAGCGCCAACAGCCGTCATCACGAGGGCCCCAGTGACGCCTGTCCAGAAGAAGCTGGTTGCAGCCGTGTCCTTGCGCGCAGCGTAGCGGGTCAGAAGGCCATAGAGCGCGAACATTGCGGCCGACAGCAACGGGACCAGGGCAGCTGGACTGAAGACCGTGATGCCGGGTTGTAAAATGATCAGGACACCAATGAAGCCCACGCCAATGGCCACCCAACGGCGCCAGCCGACGCTTTCACCTAAGATCGGTCCCGACAGTGCCGCGACGAGCAACGGGTAACAGGCAAAGATTGCATGGGCCTCCACCAGGCCAAGCAACACAAAGCCGAGCACCATCACGCAAATTTCGCCCGCCAAAAGGACCCCGCGAAAGACTTGGAGGATGGGTTGTTGAGTGGATGCAGCCGCGCGGATTGATCCTGACTGGCGGGTTGCAATGGTCATGACGAAGGCCGCGAAGAACCAATAGCGGATCATCACAACCATTAGCACGTTGTATTCTCCCGCTAAGTGGCGCGAGATCCCGTCTTGCACCGCAAAAACAAAGGTTGTCGCGATCATGAAGAGGATGCCAAGGCGGGTGTTGGAGGATTGCATCAGCTGGCCAATACGCCGCGGGTCATGTGCCGCTTGCGCCCGAAACCAGGTGTGCGGGTGATGGCAAAGCCTGCTTCTTCAAGGGCACGACGGACGTGGCCTGCAGCCGTGTAGGTGGCAAGCGTGCCGCCAGCTTTGGTATGATCCGCGACGGCCTGCATCAGTGGGGCCTCCCACATGTCCGGGTTTTTGGCTGGGGAAAAGCCATCGAGGAACCAGGCGTCCGCACGGCCGGTCCAAATCGGTAGGGTTTCGCGCACATCACCCGTCACCACATGCAGCGTGATAAGATCGCTGTAGGCGGCAGTTCCTGCCATCGCTGCGTCCCAAATCGCCAAGAGGTCGGCCGAGAACGGTTTGATCTCAGGAAACGCTAAGAGTGCGACTTCGGCATCATCGCGCGTCAACGGATAGCATTCGAAAGAGGTGAAAGTGAGAGGTTTCTGGTAGCCTGCAGCGCGCCAGGATCTCACAGTGGCCAAAAAGTTCAGGCCCGTGCCAAAGCCTAATTCAGCGATGTGCAGTGGCTGATCAAACCGCCTGAGCAAATCATTGCCCGCGACAAAGACATGATCCGTCTCCGCCAATCCGTTGTCGAGCGAGTAGTATGGATCATCGTAGCGGGCCGAAATCGGCACACGGCCGGCTTCGGTGTCGCGCCACATCAAATCGTTGTTCTGGTCGTCCATACCCGCATGCCCTACAACCTACCGGGCGACGGGGAAAGGGCGCACAATGACGATGGCGGACGTGACGGTGATGGGGGCGGGGGTGTTTGGTCTCTCGGTTGCCTATGCCTGCGCCAAGCGCGGCGCCACGGTGCAAGTCATTGATCCCAAAGGTGTCGCGTCGGGGGCAAGCGGCGGGATTGTGGGGGCCCTCGCCCCACATGTGCCCGAGAATTGGAATGCCAAAAAGGCGTTTCAGTTTGAGAGCTTGATCATGGCAGAGAGCTTTTGGGCGGAGGTCGCCGCGGAAAGTGGCTTGCCGACGGGCTACGCGCGTTCAGGACGACTTCAACCCCTGACGGATGAGGCCGCAGTAAGCCTCGCGCGGGCGCGGGCGGTTACCGCACACACACTCTGGCAAGGCAAGGCAACATGGGAGGTCGTTCCGGCGGATGGCCTGGGTCCTTGGGCGCCGCCAAGCCCGACGGGGCTTTGTGTGCATGACACGCTATCGGCGTTGATCCACCCGCGACTGGCGACCGAGGCGCTGGCCGCTGCGACCGTTTCCTTGGGAGGCGTGATCGTCGGAGCTGGTGATCTTGCTGGCACGGTGGTTTGGGCGACCGGATGGGAGGGGTTGGCAGAGATCAGTGCGCAGCATAGCCGGCTGGTTGGCGGTGGGGTGAAGGGTCAAGCCATCTTGGTAAACCACGATGCTGCTGGTGCGCCGCAGTTGTTTGCCGACACCCTGCATTTCGTGCCGCATTTGGACGGGACGGTGGCAATTGGATCAACGTCGGAGCGTGACTTTGATCAGGCCGACATAGTCGACGACCAAGTCGACGCGCTGTATGCGCGCGCCATTGCGGCAATGCCTGAATTGGCGGATGCGCCTGTGCTGACGCGCTGGGCCGGGGTCCGGCCGCGGACCCGAAGTCGCGCACCAATGTTGGGGAGGCATCCGTTCCGGGAAGGGGCGTTCATTTCCAACGGTGGCTTCAAGATCGGTTTTGGCATGGCACCGAAAGTTGGGCAGGTGATGGCTGACCTCATTCTTGAGGGGCGCGACGCGATCCCCGAAGATTTTTTACCGGATGCTAGCCTCTAGTGCCTAGCGGCATCAATTTCTCGAAGAGAAATTGGGGCAAATCCTCGGAGAGGATTTGGTAACAGACTTTCGAGAAAGTCTGGGTCCCGCCCGCCATTCGCGGCTAGCTCGCCTCAAATTGACCGCTTGTGCACAGGCGCCCATCCGCGGCTTTGACCCAAAACTGATGGCCCTGGGCGCATAGGCTGGCTGATTCACCCACCAAAAGTGGCGAGGCCCCGCGATAGCTGAATGAGGAGAACGTCCCGTGCATCCGCGTTGCCATTTGCATCATCAAATGCGCCAGCAAAGGGCCGTGCACAACAAGGCCGCCGTAGCCCTCTTGATCACGGGCATAATCCGCATCGTAGTGGATCCGGTGCCCGTTAAAGGTCAAAGCAGAATAGCGAAACAACTGCGTCGGCGTGAATTGCAGCGCTTGCGTTTCAATCGCGACCGTCGGTGCAGGTTGAGGGGCCGCAGCTGGCGCATCGGCGGGCCGATAGACCAGTTCCTGCCACTCGGTGATAGCAAGCGCATGCCGCTGTTTTATGTCGTGGCGCAGCCGCACGAAAGCAAGCGCGCCGGTCCGGCCCTGCTTGCGCGTAACGGCCTCAACCCGGCTGATCTTTTCAGCCTTAATGCCGGCTCTCAGCGGTTGGTGTTGAACAAGTTTTCCGGCCGCCCACATGCGCCTTGCATCGCCAATTTCGGGAATAAAGCCGCCCGTTGCCGGATGCCCATCTTGACCCAACCCGTCCGGGGTCAAGGGATCCCAAAAGTAGATGTGATGGGCAAAAGGCGGTAAGGCGTCGCCGCTTTCGATACTGGGCGCTTCCCCTAAAGTGGCCTGCAGGGCCCGCGCCCGTGCAGGGTCAAGCGTGTCGGTGATGGATTGCGTCTGCTCAACTTGGCCTGCCATAATACACGTGCGTAGCGCGAAAGCAGGAGGGGCGCAAATGCCAGCGGTCGTATCACTTGACCATCTCGTGTTGACGGTGACCGATCTGGAGGCGACGATCGCATTCTACCGCGACGGGTTAGGGATGACGGCAGACACCTTCACGCCAGCCGATGGCAGCCAGCGCTGGGCGCTCAGCTTTGGGAACCAAAAGATCAATCTTCACCCAGCCGAAGCACCATTTGCACCACATGCGGAAGAACCAAAGCCGGGGAGTTCGGACCTCTGCTTTCTCAGTGACGCACCGTTATCGGATTGGCAGACGCATCTGTCAGAACAGCACATCCCTATCGTGCTGGGCCCTATCGAAAGGACGGGGGTAATGGGCCCCATCCTGTCCCTTTATGTGCGTGATCCAGATGGCAACCTGATTGAGATCAGCCAGCGGGTCTAGATCAGCGCGCGCAGGTCCACCATCAGTTCTTTGAGCGCTTTGTCATTGATGTCATTCGTCAATGTCCCGGATTCGTCGAATTGCGTGCCGCTAGCCGCGACAAGCACCTCTGGCCCTTGCAAGAGCACGGGTCGAAACGGCGCCATCGCAAGTCGCAAAGAAAATTGGGACCGTTCACCCCCCGCCCTGCCAGCCGCGGCAGACATGATCGCCACAGGCTTGTTGCGCCACGGGGCGCCGTAGGTTCGGCTGACCCAGTCCAGCGCATTCTTTAAAACGCCCGGGAGCGATTTATTGTACTCCGGTGTTGCAATGATAACGGCATCCGCGGCCTTAATCTGATCAGATAGGGTTTGGACCGCGGTCGGGATCCCCTCGGCAGTTTCCAGATCACCATCATAAAGCGGCAGTCGCAGATCACCTTCGACAAAGGTATCGGCCGCAAAATGCATCGCGGCATGGCGCATCAGCTTGGTGTTGGTGCTCGCCTTGCGAAGCGATCCCGAAATCCCGAGGAGGCTGGTCATAGGGCTATCCTGTCATTGCTCACAAATACGGTGTAGTGCGCCAAATGTTTCTCACAAGGGCTCTTGTTGCTTTGTGACGGCTCAATCAATGTGACGGGATCAACTGTGAAGGAGCAGGCATGCGCCACGGTGGGCAAATTCTGGTCGATCAACTGGTGAAACTTGGCGTGCGGCGGGTGTTTTCGGTGCCGGGGGAGAGTTTTCTTGCCGCCTTGGACGGGCTCTATGAGAGCGGCATTCAGAACGTCGTCTGCCGGCATGAAGGCGGGGCCGCTATGATGGCGGAAGCTTTTGGCAAGATGACAGGCACGCCTGGCGTCTGTTTCGTAACGCGCGGGCCCGGAGCCTGCAACGCAAGTGCGGGCGTTCATGTGGCCATGCAGGACTCAACGCCCATGGTGCTTTTTGTCGGTCAGATCGCGTCGCATCACCGGGACCGCGAGGCGTTCCAAGAGGTCGATTATCGCGCGATGTTCGGCGGGCTTGCCAAATGGGTGGCCGAAGTCGAACACACCGAACGCTTGCCTGAATATATCGCGCGCGCTTTTCGGGTCGCGATGTCGGGGCGGCCAGGGCCCGTAGCGTTGGCATTGCCGGAAGACATGTTGAGCAGGACAGCGGAGGTGCCGGATTTCACGGGACCCATCAGGCCGCTCGACATGAGTGACCCGGCGGGGTTCTCAGTGATGGTCGATTACTTGCGCCAGGCCCAGCGGCCTTTGGCCGTGGTTGGAGGGTCTGCCTGGTCGCGCAAATCGGCGGACTTCCTGGCGCGCTTTGCGGAAAAGACCGGTGTTCCCGTTGCATCCGCCTTTCGACGGCAGGATTACATGGACAATCGCCATCCAAATTTTGCTGGGGATCTAAATGTTGGGGTAAACCCTAAACTCGCGGCGCGGGTAAGCGAGGCGGATTGTCTCCTCCTGATTGGGACTCGATTTGGGGATATCGAAACCCAAGGATACGATCTGATAGATCCAGCGCAGCCAAGTAAAGTGATCCTGCATTGCCACCCAGATCCAGACGAAATTGGGCGGGTCTATGGGGCGACGGTCGGGCTAATCTCGGACGGGCGGTCGGCGGTGTATCGGTTATGGCAAGTTGTGGAGGGCGATACGCCTTGGGACCGATTTGGGACTTGGACCGCAGCAGCCCGCGCGGACTTTGAAGCTTGGACTGTGCCGCAGGAAAGCCCGGGTGCTGTGAAGCAGGAAGATGTAATCCGGTGGTTGTCAGACCATCTGCCTGAAGACGCGATTGTGACAAACGGAGCCGGCAACTATGCCGCTTGGCTGCATCGATACTTCACCTACAAGGAATACGGAACGCAACTTGCCCCAACCTCTGGATCAATGGGGTATGGGTTTCCAGCGGCTGTCTCGGCCGCGATCGAGTATCCGTCACGAACAGTGGTCTGTCTTGCCGGTGATGGGTGCTTTCAGATGACGCTCAACGAGCTGTCGACCGCCGTGCAGCATGGCGCAACGCCGATCGTGATTGTGATGAACAATGGTCGCTACGGGACGATCCGGATGCACCAAGAAAAGACCTATCCGGGCCGCGTTTCAGGGACGGAACTCGCCAACCCAGATTATGCCGCCCTAGCGCGGGCATATGGTGGGCATGGGGAGGTTGTGACAAAGCAAGCCGTATTTGCGCCGGCTTTCGCCCGCGCACAAGCGGCGAGGACGGTTGCCGTGATTGAGATAATCTTGGATCCGGATGTTTTGGCAACCGGTGCTTCTTTGTCAGATTTGGTCGCCCGGACCTGACCGAAATGAGCGCGCAGGCGCGCGCATGTGATCTGATTTTGCGCCCATCCGGGCGCAAGTTTATGCCTCCGGCGGAGGTATTTTTGTCCAAAAGAAGAGCAGGTTAGTCTTCGGTCGCTTGCCAATGCGCCGCTTGGTTTGGCAGGAAGGCCTCAATCGCCACGGTGGCGATCACATGGGTCTCATCCGCGTGGGGGTTTACGACATTTTGTCCACCTTTTGTCGCCGTGACTTTGGCATCGCCACGCGGGAGCAGCTTAGCCAGCGCCACAGTGTCGAGCTTGTTGGGCTCTTGCACGCCGATGGTGACCTGGACGCGCATTTGGTCGGTTGAAAGGTCGGTGCTGGAAAAGAGCGTGAGGGTGGAGTGACGCAGCGCATCGTTGATCGCCCGCGCGGCGGCCTTCTGGTAATCCATCCCGTGCAAGGAATTTCCCATACCCATTTCGATGATAAAGCGTTGGTCGGTCATTTCGGCCCCATCATGAATGAGACATTGATCGCCGCATTGGCAATGACCGTCGGGTTGCCATCCGGGCGCGGCACGTCCAAGCCGCCGTTGGTGACCGTGACGCTGGGTTGGCCGTAAGGGAAGACCTTGAGCAGCGCGTCGGCGTCAACTTGGTCGGGCTGTTGCACCGCAATTTCGACGTCGATGATCATCGCTTCCTTTGGGAAGCCGAAGAGCTCCGCCATGTTGATGGAGTTGTGCCAGAGCGCGTCTTTGAGCGCCCGCATTGCGGCTTCCGTGTAGTCTTGGCGGCGGAGCGAGGTGCCCATGCCGAATTCGGTGAGGACGCGGTGTTTAGGCATATGAAAGGCCTCCTTGGCGAGTGAATAGTGCTCAGGCAAAACGGGACGTGGCTCTAAAACTCCACCCCAATCTGCGCCTTGATTCCGGACCGGAACGGGTGTTTCACCAGTTCCATCTCCGTCACCAGATCCGCCAGCGCGATCAGATCCTCATGGGCGTTGCGGCCCGTCAGCACCACGTGGGTCATTGGCGGCTTGTGGTCGTGCAGAAATGCCACCACCTCCGCTGCGCTCACGTAATCATAGCGGATCGCGATGTTGATCTCATCAAGGAGGACCATGTGATTGGCCTCATCCAAGATCAATTCCTTCGCCTTTGCCCAAGCGGCCTGCGCCATTTCGGTGTCGCGGGACTTATCTTGGGTTTCCCAGGTAAAGCCTTCGCCCATGGTGTGAAACGCGCAGATGTCGGTGAATTTGGACAGGATCAGGTCCCGCTCTCCCGTGCTCATCCCGCCTTTGATGAACTGGACGACAGCGCATTGCATGTCATGGGCGATGCAGCGGAAAATCATGCCAAAGGCGGCAGAGGATTTGCCTTTGCCCTTGCCCGTATGCACGATCACCAGCCCCTTTTTGTCGGTCTTGGTGGCCATGATCTTGTCGCGCGCGGCCTTTTTCTTGGCCATCTTGACGGCATGGCGGGCGCCATCATCTTGGGGTGTGTCGGTCATATGAGGGTCCTTTCAGACTACATTTTGTAGCGTCAGGGCCACAGGTGCAAGGAGGGGGATTTATTTCAGATTTTCCCTCTCGCGCGCTGACTCACGGGTGTGTTACCGACCCTCCAAAGGACGAGCGGGGCAAATCGATGCGACTTTTTTCATTGTTGATGTTGGCAAGCTATATCGGCGTTGCGGTCTTGGCCGCTGGCGTCTAGGGCGGCGGCCCCCACTCTTTATCATCCTCACCTCCCAAAAAAATTGACGGGAACAAGGGTAAACCCTTGCTCCCGCCGCCGCCGAGGCTGAGGAGGCCTTAAATTAGTGTGAGCCGTGTGTGAGTGGTGAACCCGCGTGGCGTGACGCCGACTTTGGGACCTGTGGGAACCAGCTCGTCGGTAAACGGTGGACGAGACTATCGGTCTCATGACGATTTTCCGGTGTGGGATCCATCATCATGACACGCTTGATTGCAATTGGTGTCACTAAAGCGACAAGATAAATAATTGCGGAAAGCGCAGGTCCCAACTCTAGAGGTGCTGTGAGCCCTTGTACCACGTGCGCTGATACGAGGGCTGCCAATAGAGTTGGGATTGATAAATATCGAGGATTCCGGGGTGAAGTCGCGTCTTGCATGCCTGTCATCTCTTTATCTGTTTCCATTACAGATAGCCCCTACGACGACATTAAGTCAGACGGCGTTTCTTAGCGAGAGACAGATGTACAGGGTAGGATCTGCATATCTGCAGTCACTTTTGGTCTCAATTCCGTGAGACCTGATATATGCTAATGGATACAAGGCGATACGTTTGCGCCGGAGTGTATACTTCCTGACAACTATTGGCGAGTGCCAAGTTGTCTTAACGGTTTGTTAACTATTTCACGACGACGTTGAGCAATTCGCTCTCCAATTGGAAGGGACTGCTACATTGATCGACTGGAACGATCTTCAATATGTATTGGCGCTACGCGACGGCGGCACCATGAAACAGGCGGCGGCGCTGCTAAGAACAGACCCAACAACAGTATCGCGTCATATTAAGACATTATCCCAGAGATTTGATCAGAATATTTTCGAGCTAGAAAAATCGGGGCAATGGAAACTCACGGCGACGGGTGATGAGCTTGTCATGCTCGCGGAGATGTTCAAGAACCGCCTCGACTCTTTGCAGGCGAACGCGTCTGGGCTCGCGCCCGATCAGACCGTCACGGTGACATCGCTGGAGTTCTTGCTCGCGCATTATATTGCGCCTTCGCTGCACCGTCCGATCCCGGGGTATCCTGATGTGGGACTGCGGATGATTGGGTCAGACCGCCGCTTATCGCTTGCCTATGGCGAGGCAGATATCGCTTTGCGGTTTGGGCGGCCTATGGAGGGGCAACTCCTGGCAAGCAAAATCGCAAGTATTGAATTTTCAGTTTATGCTTATTCCGGCCCGCAACCGAAAGAGTGGATTGCGATGCACGAGGATTTGGATGTGCTTCCAGAAATGAAGCTGGGCTTCAGCATCTTTGGCGTGCCCCCATCGATCCGCGTGACCTCTTATGCGGCAGCACGGGAAGCGGCGAAAGCAACGGGTTTGGCCGCAATAGGCCCCTGTGTCGTCCTGCAGCAGGGCCGTCACCTGAGCCGCGTGCCCAATATTTCGCCGGTGTACCGAGATGTTTGGAGCGTCATTCACGAAACCCGCCGCTTTAGCAAACAGCTGAAAGTGACGCGCGATTGGCTCAAAGAGGCTATTTTGACAGCGCAAGAAAGTCATCGTCTCGCAGATGAAGCTCCTCAGGCGGTTCCGGACCTGCGCCAGCGGCCCTGCGGCTAAGGTGCGGCATCCTTGATGAGCTTCGCGATCCGCGCTTTGGCGGAATTGGATTTTGGTGTCCATAGATCGCGATCGATGGCCTCTTGCAGCCGCTCCGCGATCTCAGTCAGGGCCGGAGCGTTGTGATCTGCAATGAACATGCGCACCTCTTCGTTCTCTAAGAACGCGCTTTCGACGAGATCGAAGTGGTGATGACGGACCACCCCAGTCGTGGCCGCAAAGGCGAAGAGGTAATCGACCGTCGCCGCGATTTCAAAGGCACCCTTGTAGCCGTGGCGCATGACCCCGTTGATCCACTTTGGATTGACGACACGGGATCGCATAACCCGGCCGATTTCATCGTCTAGCGTCCGGATCAACGGGCGTTCGGGACGTGAGTGATCGTTGTGGTAGATGGGGCGGGCCTGCCCCTGCAGCGATTGAACGGCGGCCGCGGCCCCTCCCTCGAACTGGTAGTAGTCATCACTGTCCAGAATATCATGTTCGCGGTTGTCTTGGTTTTGAACAATCGCTTCAGTTTGCGAGAGGCGCTGGGTGAACCCAACGCGATTGGGAGCCCCGTCCTTTCCAGCTTCGTAGGCGTAGGACCCCCAGTGCAAGTAGGCCTCGCCGAGGTCAGAAGTGTCCTTCCAGAGACGTTCATCAATCATGGCCTGAAGGCCTGCGCCATAGGCGCCGGGTTTTGAGCCAAAAACACGGGCGGTGTCTTCGCCCTGTCTTGCACGAGCAGCGGCGGGGTTGATATCCTCTGGTTCGTCAAGGGCTTGCACGGCTTTGGCGGCGCTGTCGATGAGGGCAATAAGTTGCGGGAAGGCGTCGCGGAAGAAACCGGAAATGCGGAGGGTGACATCGACGCGAGGACGACCCAGCGCTGTGTGGGGGATGATCTCAAACCCCGTGACACGGCGGTTGGCGCTGTCCCATTGCGGTTTGACACCCATCAAGGCGAGCGCCTGCGCAATATCGTCGCCACCCGTGCGCATATTGGCGGTGCCCCAGGCGGTTAGGAGCATCGTGCGCGGCCAATCGCCGTGGTCCTGCAGGTGCTTTTCGATCAGCAGGTTTGCTGATTTCCAGCCAAGCGCCCAGGCGGTTGGGGTCGGTACGGCCCGGCTATCGACGCTGAAGAAGTTGCGCCCGGTGGGAAGCGTGTCAAGACGTCCACGCGTGGGCGCGCCGGACGGGCCCGGGCTGACGAAGTGGCCCTTGAGGCCGGTAAGGAGGCCCGTTCCCTCTTTGGGACCGCAGGCGTGGATTGCGGGGAGGATGGTCTCGTAAATCTCAGTGAGGACGGGGGGAGACGCGCGGCTTGCGCCGACGCCCCTCCCGCCGTCCCGTAGGTGCTGGATGCTCAACAGTTCGAGTCTTTCGACCGTGTCGCCATTGGTGCGCCAAGGGTCCGGCAAAAGGTCGTCGAGTTCAGCTGGTTTCTCTTTGGCGCGCGCAGCGAGATCGCAATCGAGCGGGTCGATAGTGAGGCCCAGATCATCGGCGAGCGCCCGTAAGAGCGACGCGTTTTTACCTTTGCCGTCACCACGTGGGACGCGGGCCAACGCAATGGCGAGGTTCGTGGCCAGCTCCCCGACTGGCGCCTGGCCAAAGATGTGCAGTCCGTCGCGGATTTGGGCCTCTTTCAATTCACAAAGATAGGCGTCGAGTTTTGCAAGATCGCTCTCTTCGTCGCCGACAAACCCTGCGTCGAGCCCGAGGCCGGTGACGTCTGAGAGCGACAGGATGTCTCGGCGCAAATGATCGATCCTGCGCGCGTCCAAGCCTGCCGCCTCGTAGTACTCGTCAACCAAAGCTTCGAGATCTCGGAGCGGGCCGTAGCTTTCCGCGCGTGTAAGCGGCGGGGTCAGGTGGTCAATGATAACCGCAGATGTCCGCCGCTTGGCTTGGGTGCCTTCGCCGGGGTCATTGACGATGAAGGGGTAGAGGTGCGGGGTTGGGCCCAAGACGGCTTCGGGCCAACAAGTCTCTGATAATGCGGCAGCTTTTCCAGGGAGCCATTCGAGGTTGCCGTGTTTGCCCATGTGCACGATGGCATCTGCCTGCCAGTCATGGCGGAGGTAGAAATAAAAGGCCAAGTAGTTGTGGGGCGGGACGAGATCGGGTGCGTGGTAGGTTTCGGTCGGGTCGATGTTATAGCCGCGCGCGGGTTGGATGCCGACCACAGCATTTCCGAAGTCATGGATGCTGAGCGCGAAACCTGGGGTTGGCGTGGACCGGATGAAGGGGTCGTCTGAGGGCGCGCCCCAACGGGTGGTGATGGCCTCTTTGAGGTCCCAGGGGAGGGCGTTGAAATGGGTCTCGTAGTCTGCAACTGAGAGGAAGGCACCGCCCTCTTTGTTGGCCCGATCAGTCAGCCAATTGGTCGGACCCGCCAGGATTTGCGTCATAAGGTCCGCGCTATTCTTTGGCGGTGTGACGCCGTAGCCAGCCTCTTTCAGCAGGTCCAAGACGTGGACTGTTGCGGCGGGCGTATCCAGGCCGACCCCATTTGCAAGGCGGCCGTCCTTGTTAGGATAATTGGCGAGGATGAGGGCGGTTTTCTTATCTGCTTCAGGGGTTTGGCGCAGCTTTGCCCAGTTCTTTGCGAGGGCGGTGACAAAGTCGATCCGGTCGCCGCGTGCCTGCGGGGTGACGATGGGGCATTCGGTGGCCTCATCAAAATAGGCTTGGCCCTTGAAGCTGATCGCCCGGGTCAGGACGCGTCCGTCAACCTCTGGCAATGCGACGTTCATGGCGATGTCGCGGGCAGACAGACCTTGGGGGCTGTCGGACCAGGCCTCTTCGGAGGTGCTCGACAGGATAACTTGGAAGACAGGGGCCTTGTTGGCGGTCGTCATCGTGAGTGGATTTTCGGGGCCGTCGGTGCCGCCCTGTGCCGTGCCGACGGCAAAGGCAGTGCAGTTCAAAATCACAGCGGGCGGCCGTGTTTTGAAAACCTGCGCGAGGGTGGCGACAGACAACGGGTCTTTGAGCGAGGCCACGAAGATTGGGACGGGTTGCAGGCCCCCACGCAGCAGAGATTTGGTAAGCCGGTTGATGGGCCCAAGACCGCCGCCTTGCACCAATGCCCGATAAAAAACGATGTACACCGGCTGTGCACCGGGCGTGCACAGCGCGTGCACCGTTTTTGTGTCAGTCACGCCCTCGCCCGGCCAGTAGAGACCCGCCCGGAGGAGGGGTCTGGCGGGTGGTGGTTTCGCGTCGCCGCTGATCATGGCGTGCGTGTACTGCAGGAAATGTGTGCTGTTTTCCGGACCACCTTCGACGAGGTAGGACCAGAGCGCGTCGTAGTCTTCCGGGCTGCAGGTTGAGAGATCACGAAGGTCTTGGTCGGGCTTGTCGTCACCAGGGAGGGCGACAAAGGTGACGCCTGCGTCGCGCAGGCGTGCCGCGTATTGCGTGAAGCCATAGGACCAGTAGCTGGCCCCGCCGAGAATGCGCGCGATGACGAGTTTGGATTTGGTGGCGCAGTTGTCGAGATGCAGGTCGACCGACATGGGATGCTGGAGGTGCATCATGTTGGCCAGCCGCATGTCAGGCGGGCTGACCATTGCGGCGCGGGCCTCGGAGAGGGCTGCGAGTTCTGTGTCAGCGGCGGAGATCACGACGATTTCGGCGGGGGATTGGCCGAGATCAACGGGGACTTCGCCGTCGTCGATGGCCCCCGGGGTGGCGGCGAGGAGGTGCATCAGCCGTGACCTGACGGAGCGCCCTGCGGGCACACGACATGATTTTTGGTGTTCTGGATGCGGGTTGGGTGGTCTGCAACGCAGGGGTGTGTTTGCCGCGCGGATGGATGCCTGCGGCGCAGGTATTTTTGTCCAAAAGAAGACAGCGCGGCGCGCATCATGTCAGTGGTTTTTCCATGAAGATCGAAGAGGCCGCATTCAGGTAGGGACCGAAGGCCGCGCATTCTGTGAACCCGTGGCGGGCGTAGAGGCGGTGGGCTGCCTCCAAGCTGTTCCCGGTTTCGAGTTTGAGGATCGGAGATTTTGCGGCGCGGGCGGCGTCTTCGATTTGCCGCAGGAGCGCAGCGGCGACGCCTTTGCCGCGGGCCTCTGGCAGGGTGAACATGGATTTAACCTCAGCATAGCCGTCCATGAGCGCGACGGCCCCGGCCCCGAGAGTCTGGTCGCCCTCCCGTGCTGTATAGAAATGGATGTTGTCAGCGCAGAGCGCGTCTACGTCCAAATAGAAGTTGTCCTCCGCCGGAAATAGGCTTTCCATTAACGCGTGGTGTTGGTGGAGGAGCGCGACCGTCTGCGGGTCGCGCGGGTCTGTTTCCGCGATGATGATCATGCTTGCAGGGCAGTGGTGATGGCGGCTTGGTCGAGGCCTGCCTCACCGATGACCACGAGTTTGGTTTCGCGGGGGGCGTTGCCGAAGGGTTGGTCGAAGTAGGTCTCTACCCGTGGACCAACGGCCTGCAGGGTCTGGCGCATCGGTTTGCCCGTGACCGCGACAAAACCTTTTAAGCGCAGGATGTTGTGGTCCTTGATCGTATCGGCAACCTGGGCCTGGAACGCCTCCGCATCCGTGATCTCGCCGCGTGCGACGGTGAAGCTTTCGAAATCATCGTGATCATGATCGTGGTGGTGATGGTGGTCATGATCGTCGTCATCTTGGTGATGATGGTGGTGCTCGTGCCGGGTTTTCATATCGCCCTCTGCCCCAATCCCTTGCCCCAAGAGCACATCGACCGGAAGCGCGCCCATGGCTGCTTTGACGACCTGTACGCCGTCGCGGCTGTCGGATTTGAGTTGAGTGGTGAGGGTCGCAGCCTCATCCTTTGAAAGCAAGTCAGCCTTGTTCACGACAATCATGTCCGCGCAAGTGATCTGGTCTTCGAAGAGGTCGGACAGCGGCGTGTCGTGGTCGAGATTTTCATCTTGCGCCCGCTGCGCGTCGACCGCAGCGACGTTGTGCGCGAATTGGCCATCGGTGACGGCCCGGCCATCGACGACCGTCACGACACCATCAACCGTCACCTTGGTGGAGATCCCTGGCCAGTTAAACGCGCGCACCAGTGGCTGTGGCAAGGCGAGGCCGGAGGTCTCGATCACGATGTGATCGGGTTTGTCCTCTCGCGCCAGCAGCTGTTCCATCGTTGGGATGAAGTCGTCGGCCACCGTACAGCAGATGCACCCATTGGAAAGCTCAACGATGTCGTCTTCGGTGCAGGTTTCTTCACCGCAGCCTTTCAGGATATCGCCGTCGACGCCAAGGTCGCCGAATTCATTGATGATCAGCGCGATCTTCTTGCCTTCAGCATTTTGCAGCATGTGGCGAATGAGAGTGGTTTTTCCGGCACCAAGGAAGCCGGTCACCACAGTGGCAGGGATTTTTGCGGGCATGGGGGCCTCAGATGTATGGGGTGAGGGCGGCCGCAGGGGCCGCCCGACTGTTAAACTGCTGTTAAGGCTGCAACGATGGGGCCTTCGACGATTTCAAGTGCCAGGAAGACGCCAACACCGGCAACCATGGCGCCGACAAGACGGGCGTTGATGGCTGAGGCCTCAGTTGCGCCGAGGACCTTTTCAGCCACCCAGCCGGCCGCAAGTGCGATGCCGTATTGCAGAACGGCGAGGCCGAGGGCGTATCCGAGCAGGACAGCACCGCCGACGCCACCCTCTTGCCCCGCGATCGAACCGCCGAAGGCGGAGCCATGGAAGGCGCCGAAGAGCGCGAAGAGCGCGATGGCCAGGGATGCGTTGAGTGCGCGGCCCGAGAGGACGATGCCGCCGATAGCAAGCAGGGAGACAACGATGACCGTTTCGGTCATGGGTAGCGCGACCCCAGCGTACATGAGCGCACAACCCGCCAGCATCGCCGCGATGTAGGCGGCAGGCGCGAAGTAACGGCGCGCGGTGAAGATGGCGGCAATGCCCATCGCGATGACGAAGAACAGGTGATCAAAGCCCAAAAGCGGGTGGCCGACGCCGGACAGGAGCCCGTGAGCAAAAGTTTCCATGGGCATGCCGTTCAGCGGATGGTGCGCCATCGCGGGCGTTGCAATCAGGCTCGCGCCAAACAAGCTGGAGCCTGTCATTGTCAGAAGTTTTTTCAAGTCTCTCCCCTTCCATATCATGTGGAGGGGGGTCTTCGTGTGAGGTGGCCCAATGGTTGCGTCATCCGGCTTACCCTCACGGAACACCCCGTCCGTTTCTCAGGTCAGACGCCGGGTGGCGCCTGTGCAAGGCCGGTCTCCTGGCTTGCGGGTCACTGCGCCGTGCTGCCTTCCCAGATTGCTCCAGTGGCGTTGCGCGCGGCGCTCTCCGCATACAGTCGCGGGGGCGGCTGTGGCTTGAGGTCTCCCTTTGAGGATCAACCCGTCCACATTCCCGTTTGATCCCCGATGCTTTGCATCACGCGGGGAACCATTGCACCGTCGTGTGTGCGCTTCCGCCGCGCGGGCGTCAAGGATGAAACCGACCCAATCGGCGCCTATCACGCCACGGCGTTTGGGAAAATGTGGCCCGTTCGTGGAAAACGGAGAACCTGGTGAACGTTACGGAATGCGCAATATCTTGTGGATAAGCGGCTGGAACCTGCCACATCGGCCTATGCTCGCGTTGACTCGCTCCTTTACGACACCGCATCATGTGGCCTCAGGGGAATCACGGGGCAGTCATGCGCTTTCACAAGCTGCGCTTGAATGGGTTTAAGAGTTTTGTCGATCCGACCGATCTGATCATCGCGGATGGTCTGACCGGTGTTGTCGGCCCCAATGGCTGTGGCAAATCGAACCTGCTCGAGGCGCTCCGCTGGGTGATGGGCGAGACCCGCGCCAAGTCAATGCGCGGTAGCGGCATGGAGGACGTGATCTTCGCGGGTGCCGCCACTCGACCTGCCCGGAACTTTGCTGAGGTGTCCCTGCATATCGATAACAGCGATCGGCTGGCCCCGGCAGCGTTTAACGATGCTGACCAGCTGGAGATCATACGCCGGATCACGCGCGATGCCGGGTCTGCCTATAAGGTCGGTGCGAAAGATGTGCGCGCGCGCGATGTCCAGATGCTGTTTGCGGATGCCTCTACCGGTGCCCACTCACCCGCGCTTGTCCGGCAGGGGCAGATTGCGGAGCTGATCAACGCAAAGCCAAAGGCGCGCCGTCGGATCTTGGAAGAGGCCGCGGGGATTTCGGGGCTTTATCAGCGTCGGCATGAGGCCGAGCTCAAGCTGAAAGGGGCGGAAACGAACCTTCTCCGCGTCGATGACGTGATTGAGCAGTTGGCGGCGCAATTGTCTCAGCTGGCCCGGCAAGCCCGTCAAGCGGCGCGGTATCGTGAGATTGGTGCGCAGCTGCGCCAAGCTGAGGGCACCTTGCTGTATCGGCGGTGGCGTGAGGCGGATGAAGCATTGATGGCAGCGCAAGAGGCGTTGCGCGACTGCACGACCGCAGCGGCGCAAGCGGAAACGGCGTCACGCACAGCGGCAAAGGAGCGGGAAGACGCAGAAGAGGCGCTTCCGCCGATGCGTGAGGAAGAGGCGATCGCGGCGGCGGTTTTGCAGCGCTTGCAGGTGGAACGCGACACGCTAACCGACCAAGAAGAGCGGGCCGTTGACACAATCGCGACGCTGGAGCGGCGGATTGAACAGTTAGCCCACGACATCGAACGCGAGGGCGGGTTGAACCGCGACGCGGGCGAAACAATCGCGCGGCTTGACGAAGAAGCAAAGGTGCTGGCGGAGGCGAGCGTTGGGCATGAAGAGGCGCTTGAGGTGGCCTCCGTTGCGGCGCGTGATGCCGCTGCAAAGTTGCAGGAACGCGAAGGCGATCTGGCCACCATGACCGAGGATGTCGCCCGGTTGGCAGCGCGCCATCAATCGGCGCAGCGGCTTTTGGATGATAGCCGGACCACGCTGGAGAAGAACGAGACAGAGGCCGTCCGCGCGAAAGAGGCGATGGCGGCCGCAACGGCGGCTTTGGCGCAAGCACAAACGGATTTCGCGACCGCGAGTGAGGCGGAGACGAAGGCCGTTGCAACAGCTGCCAATGCCGATGAAACGCTGATTGAGGCTGAGGCGGCCCGCGCCGATACCCAAGCCCGCGAAAGCGAGGCGCGGTCGCAGCGCTCTGAAGCCGAAGGTGAGGCGAGTGCCTTGCGGGCTGAGGTGGCTGCCTTGGCCAAGCTGGTGGAGCGAGATACGGCTGAAGGTGGTCAGGTGCTCGATCTGCTGACTGTGAAAAGCGGTTACGAAAAGGCGCTGGGTGCGGCCCTAGCCGATGATTTGCGCGCGCCGGTGATCGGGCGAGATCGCGCCTCTGGCTGGGCGACGTTAACGGCATATGAGGCCCCGCAGGCTTTGCCGGCTGGGGTAACGGCGTTGACGGAATATGTCGACGTGCCGGATGTTCTAGGCCGCAGGATGAGCCAAGTCGGCTTGGTGACCCAAGCCGACGGCCCGCAGGTGCAGGCGTCATTGAAACCTGGTCAGCGCCTTGTGTCTGTGGAAGGCGACCTCTGGCGTTGGGACGGTTATCGCGCGGCGGCGGCCGATGCACCGTCGGCAGCGGCCTTGCGTTTGGAGCAGTTGAACCGACTAGTCGAACTGAAACGGGATCTCGAAGAGGCATCGGCCAAGGCCCAAGGCGCGGGGCAAGCGCATGAGGCGCTGACGGTGCGTTTGGCGGCTTTGACGGAAGCAGATCAGCAAGCGCGTGCAGCACGGCGGGAAGCGGATCGGCAGGTGGCAGAAGCCAACCGCGCGGCGTCGCGTGCTGAGGCGGATCGCGATTTGGCGCAAGGCAAGCTGGAAGCCTCGCGCCTGGCGATGACCCGGTTTGAAGAAGAGGCGATGGCGGCCCGAAAGGCTGTCGCGGAGGCCGAGAAAGGTGCGCAGGATTTGGGGGATCTTGATGCTGCGCGGGCGGGCATTGAAGATATCAAGATGGCTGTTGAGGCGGCCCGGATCACCATGATGTCGAAGCGGACCGCCCATGATGAGATCCGCCGGGAAGGTGAAGCGCGGGACAAGCGCCAGGACGCGATCGAGAAAGAGGTGGCAAGCTGGACCAACCGATTGGAGACGGCGACGAGCCGGACGGCGGAATTGGTTGCGCGCAAGGAGACGTCTGAGGCGGAGTTGTCTGAGGCTGCTGCGGCGCCTGAGCAATTGGCCGCAAAGCGAGAAGAATTGTCGGGGGCGACGACTGAGGCCGAAGCGCGGCGCAATGCGGCCGTGCAAGCGCTGACGATTGCGGAAACGGCCTTGCGCGAGGCCACGATCGGTGAGCGAGATGCGGAGCGTGGTGCGTCAGATGCCCGAGAGGCGCGGGCGCGGTCGGAAGCGTTGTATGAGGCCGCCAAAGAGACTGTGACAGCGGCAGCGGACCGGATCATGGAAGCCTTGGAGGTTACACCACAGGTGCTGTTGGAGCAGCTTGATGTAGATGTCGAAAGCCTGCCAGCGTCGGAGGTGATTGAGGCGCAGGTCAATGCCTTTAAGCGCCAGCGTGATGCCTTGGGCGCGGTGAACCTGCGGGCTGAGGAAGATGCAAAAGAAGTGCAGGAAGAGCATGATCAGCTGTCCAACGAAAAGACCGATTTGGAGAGTGCGATTGCGACGCTGCGGACGGGCATTGCCTCATTGAACAAAGAGGGGCGGGAGCGGTTGCTGACGGCCTTTGAGCAGGTGAATGATAACTTTGGGTTGCTGTTCACACACCTCTTTGGGGGTGGCGAGGCGAAGCTGGTGTTGGTGGAATCTGATGACCCGCTCGAAGCTGGGTTGGAGATCATGTGTCAGCCGCCGGGCAAGAAGCTGTCGACCTTGTCGCTCTTGTCTGGGGGGGAGCAGACGTTGACAGCGCTGGCGCTGATCTTTGCGGTGTTCTTGGCCAATCCGGCCCCGATTTGTGTGCTTGACGAAGTCGATGCGCCGTTGGACGACGCGAACGTGACCCGGTTCTGCGATCTCTTGGACGAGATGACCCGGCGGACCGAGACCCGGTTCCTGATCATCACCCACCATGCGGTGACGATGAGCCGAATGGATCGGCTGTTTGGCGTGACGATGGGGGAGCAGGGTGTGTCGCAGCTTGTGTCCGTGGATCTGAAAAAGGCAGAGTCGATGGTGGCGTGACGCGCGGCTCCGCCGGCGCCCCACCCACCATCCCGTCGGCGCCCGGCATGAGGTGTTTTGGCGACTTGAAGAGGGGCGCTTTGCCTTGGGTTAGAGCTGGTTAAGCAAGTCGCGAGTTGGCCAGGCGTCAGCGGGTAAGCCAAGGCGGGCTTGTTCGACTTGCACAGCTGCCCTGGTTTTCGCGCCGAGGATACCGTCGATCCCCCCCACGTCATGGCCGCGCGCTGTCAGCTTGGTTTGCAGGGCCTTCATCTCCTCGCCGCTGAGAGGGGCGGATGGCGTGCCGGGATCGTAGCGCTCCGCACCCGCAAGGCGGGTTGCGAAGTAGGCGGCGGTGGTGACGTAGACGAAGCTTTTGTTCCATTCGAAATAGACATCGAAATTGGGATAGGCGAGGAACGCGGGGCCATTGCGCCCCATAGGGAGCAAGACGCGCGCAGGCATTGCTGGATCTGCCAAATTGCCTTGCCGGGGAACGATGCCAAGGGCGGACCATTCTGCTACGGTCTTGGGCTTATCGAGGCCTGTTTCGGCCCACGGCAGAGTCTGCGGCACGTTAATTTGCTGCAGCCAAGGTTCGTTGGCGCGCCAGCCGAGGCCCGACAAGACGTTCGCCCCAGACATCAGCGCATCAGCAGAGGACCCTTTCAAGTCAACCTGACCGTCCCCGTCCCCATCCATGCCGCTTTCGATAATGTCACCAGGCAGCATCTGGACCTGGCCAATTTCGCCAGCCCAAGCCCCGGTCGTCTTCAGCGGATCAAAGTCGCCGCGTTGGGTAAGTTCGATCGCGGCAAAGACCTGCGGCAAAAACAACTCTGGCCGCCGGCAGTCATGCGCCAAAGTCACCAGCGCGTTGCGCGTGTTGAAGTTGCCTTGGACTTGGCCAAAGTCCGTTTCAAACGCCCAGAAGGCGAGGATGACTTCGCGGGGAATCCCAAACTCCGCCTCGATCCGGTCGAAGGTTGCATCATTACGGTCGCCATAGATGCGGCCGTTGTCCATGCGGTTTTGGCTGATGAGCGCACGCGAGAAGGAGATGAAGTCCTTTTGGAAGACCCCTTGGGAGCGGTCAGCCTTGATGACGTTAGGATCGATGACGGCCCCATCAAGGAAGCGATCGGCGGCTGAGAGGTCAAGGCCGCGCGCGATGGCTTCGGCTTTGACCGATTGCAAGAAACCACCGAAGTCGCCGCCGCAGTCCTGGGCAAGCGCAGGCTGGGCGAGCAGTGTCAAAGCGATAGCAAAGTTGCGCATGATGGCACCCCCGGTTGACTGTTCTTACCACACTAACACCCTCATGCAGCAGGGCAATTCATCCTGATAAGAGCCCGACGAGCAGGGAGATAACTGTTGCGATTGCCCAAATTTGCCAGAGTGTTCTGACCACTGTACCGATGTCTGAGGGTCGGATGTCTTTGCGGCCCGTCGGGTTTACATAGGGAAAATCGATGAGTTGACCATCATAACTGCGGGGCCCGGCCAATGCGATTTCGTGTTTGTAGGCCATCGCCGCCTCGGGCCAGCCCGCGTTCGGAGAGCGGTGCAAGCGCGCATCGCGCATGATTTGCCAACCGCTGCTGCGCCCGTCTGTGAACCAGATGAGCAGCGCGGTGAGGCGCGCAGGGACCCAGTTCAGTAGATCATCGAACCGCGCGGCAGCCCAGCCGAAATCTTTATATTTTTCGTTCTTGTAGCCGATCATGCTGTCCGCAGTATTTGTGATTTTGTAGACAAGCAGCCCGGGAAGTCCTGCAATCAGAAACCAGAAGGCGGGTGCAATCACCCCGTCGCTGAGGTTTTCGGCTGCGCTTTCAATTGCGCTGCGCGCGACAGCACTATGATCCATCGCCGCAGTATCCCGCCCGACGATCTTGGCGACCTCGTGCCGCCCCTCTTCGAGCGACAAAATGAGGCCCGTTTGTACCGCGCTGACATGATCCGCCAATGACCGATGCGCAAGCAGGATCGCACCAAGCAAGACATCGATCCAAATTCCGGGCAGCCTCGCCAGTCCCCAACCGATTACTGCGGCAACCAACGTGAGGAGCCCCATGGCGACGATACCATTTCGTTTGCGGTGCGCCCCTGAATTCAACGCCTTGTCCAAGTGGCCGATGAACCGCCCCATCAGAACAGCTGGGTGCGGAAAGCGCGACCAAAGCCACTTTGGCTCACCCATTGCAGCGTCGAGCAGAAAGGCCAAGAAAACCGTCATAGGGCGGCCGCCAAGCGTTTGAAACCTTCCGCGTTCGGCAAACCGAGGCGCAACCAGTTTTGTGCGTAGGGGAAGACCCGAGACCAAATGTGATGTTGCGCCAGATGAGCTTGGGCGGCCTTCGCATCTGCCACTTCGTAAAGACGGAAGAGCGTCGTGCCGCCCAGGGGAGCCGCTTTTGTTTCGGCCATCATTGCATCCAAGCGGTCGCTGTCAGAGGCGAGACGCGCGCGCGTTTCGTCGGCCCAAACGAAGTCTCGGAGCGCTTGGGTTCCGATAAACAAGGCAGGGCCGGACACCTGCCAGGGGCCGAGCGCGATTTTCAGTTTTTCAATCAGGCTTGGGTCGCCAATTGCGAAACCAAGCCGGAGGCCAGCAAGCCCCCAGAACTTTCCAAAGCTCTTGAGGATGACCGTGCCAGGGCGGGCCGCCCTGCCGATATGAGACGCGTCTGGTCTTACATCGCAAAAGCTCTCGTCGATCACCACAACTGGTCGGGTGAGTTCTGCGGCGGTCCACATTCGTCCATCTGGGTTGTTTGGATGGACGGCAACTTGTGCGTCTGGTGCATCCGCCTGAACAGTCCAGCCCGTCGCCGCAAACGCGGCCTGGTGTTCGTTGTATGTTGGTGCCGGTATCATGACGCTTTGACCAGGCAATGCACGTGGGAGTTGTGCTATCGCCGCTGAGGCGCCGGGCACCGGAAGCACCGCAGCCCCATCAGGTACGTTCCAGAACTGTCTGGCCGATGCACAAATTTCGTCAAACGCCGCTGCGTCGGGCAGTGCTGTCCAAAGCCCATCGCTTAAACGCGGCAGTGGATAGGAGTTTGGATTGATGCCTGTCGATAGATCGATCCAATCGGACCGGGCGCCCCCATATTGCGCGACGGCCGCATCCAAATTACCCCCATGATCGCGCGGGGCCTGCGTCATGTATCCTCTTGCGGTAGGGGTGGATGCCGGGTCACGAAGTGGCCCTTGATCGCTTGGGGCCATGTCCGAAACGGGACCTGTCCGGTCTCAGACTCGGCATGGGCTTCTGCATATGCGACAACGCCTTCGGCCGCTTCAACGCCCGGCTCAAAACGCCCTAACGTATACGCCAATTTACCGACGCCTTGGATCGCAACATTGCACCCGTGCTGACACCCCATCAGACACGAGACACGACGTGTCCGGACCGTTGCGTGATCTGCAGCGGCAGCTTCGATCATCTCGGCAAAAACCTCGCCGTCGGTGCGCTCCGGACCATTGGTTGTGTCTTCGCGTTTACAGGTGTCACAGATCGTGATCCAAGTTTGCATCAGGTGCCTTTCATTCTCGCCTGCTTGTTCAATCTGATTCACGACACAGCGGCAAGCAAATAGGCACGAACCCGCCAGTCGGGTTGATCTACTATTTATCAGTTAACCTATCGTTAGGAATATAGGCGCACGATACGCGTGTGCGCGGCATAGTTGCACTGGGATAGTATCAATAAGATGGAGGGGAGCAGACATCAGATGCGTGTTCTGATTGTGCAAAGCAATCCTGGCCTATCCAATTTGTGGGCGCGCCACCTGAAGCGGCTTGGCGCGCGGGTGGATCAGGCAAGCACGGCACATGATGCCCTGGCCGTTCTGCAGACGGACCAATTTGATGTGATTGTCCTAGACCTCGTTTTACGCGAAGGCAGTGCCCTAACCGTCGCCGATTTTGCCAATTTTAGTATGCCCCGCGCCAATGTCGTGTTTGTCACAGATACAACATTCTTCTCGGACGGATCGATCTTTGCCCATAGCGCAAACGCGCGTGCCTTTCTAAAGACGGGTACCCCACCGGCGGATTTGGCAGAAATTGTGTGCCACTATGGCGGCGACCCTGTCGCAGAGACGAGCACGCCGCCCAAACCCCGCGAAAGCAGCCGGCCGATGACAGCTTAGCCGCGACCGTGCGGCGCCCAGAATTCGGGTTGCGGGTTGATCGGGACAATCCGGTGTGGGTTCACAGATTCATGGCTATAATGATAGTGACGGACGATGTGATCGAAGTTCACCGTCTCTGCGACGCCTGGCCACTGATATAGCTCTCGGGTGTAGCCCCAGATGTTTGGGTAATCCACGATGCGCTTGCGATTACATTTGAAGTGCAAATGGTAGACGAGGTCGAACCGGATCAACGTCGTGAACAGTCGCCAATCTGCCTCTGTCACGTGATCGCCTGTGAGATAACGGTTCTCGGCAAGGATCCCTTCGATCCACGCCAGCGTATCAAACAACGGTGAAACGGCGGCGTCGTAGGCGGCCTGCGTTGTCGCAAAGCCGCTCTTGTAGACTCCATTGTTTAGGGTGTCATAGATCCGGTCATTGATCGGTGCGATTACGTCATGCAGGGCGGATGGATAGAAGTTGGCCGTGTTTCCGGTGATTCCGTTAAAGGCACCGTTGAACATGCGAATGATTTCTGACGATTCGTTCGACACGATCGTCTCCTGGTGTTTGTCCCACAGGATCGGCACGGTCACCCTGCCGGACACGTCGGGCATGGCCTTCGTGTAAATATCGCGCGCGAAGGGCAAGCCATAGAGCGTATCGCCCGTTGCGCCGAGATCGTCTTTTTCGAATGTCCAGCCGTCGGCCAGCATATCTGGGTGCACGGCAGAAACGCTGATGTGATCCGTCAGATCCTTTAGGGCGCGAAAGATCAACGTTCGATGGGCCCAGGGGCAGGCGTAAGAAACGTAAAGATGGTAACGACCACTTTCCGCCTGAAACCCCGCGGCCCCACTTGGCCCGGCGGCGCCGTCTGGGGTGATCCAATTGCGGAAGGCGGCCGTCGTGCGGACAAATGTGCCGCCTGTTTTCTTGGTGTCATACCAGGTGTCATGCCAGACGCCGTCAACAAGGTGGCCCATCAGTTTTCCTTTGCTTTGTCGCACGCAACTTATCGCGGTTTGGATAGACATAAAGCTGGAACAAGGCGCAGCGCATGTGTTGTGACGCACAGGTTTACACCCCATTGCAGCCCCGGTCTGGCACGCATAAGGTGCCGACAGACGACGCCCTAGCGGCCAGAGAGGTTGGCGCGCCAACGGTTGACCCAAAACGGGAACCAACGCGCGCATCGTCGATGTTCGCAGTTCCTGCGGGCCTCTCTGTCTGCGTAGATAACAGAACGGAGATATCCATGCGAACCCTCACCGCGATCTTCAGCTTTTTTGGCGCAACAGCCGCCCAGGCCCATGTGGGCCACGTGGCCGAGGTGGCTGGGCACGACCATTGGGTGGCAGGTGCGGTGATTGGCGTTGCGGTTTTGGCTGGTCTTTATGGCGCCCTCAAAGGCAAAAAAGACGATGCTGAGGCTGAAGAGGTATCTGAAGTTGAGGAAGAGGAAGTGCCCGCGTAAGCGCGGGTCGCACCCATTGCGCCCCTACGAAAAAGACCCAGCCGCGATTTACGCGGAAAGCTTTGCCACCGTGCGGAAAGAAGCGCGGCTTGAGCGCTTTGCGCCCTCTATGCAGCCCGTCATCACCCGGCTCATCCACAGCTGTGGGATGGTGGAGATCGCCGACCGGCTCGCCTTTTCGCCAGACGCTGCGGTGCGCGGGGCTGAGGCCTTGGCCGCAGGTAACCCGGTTCTTTGCGATTGTGAGATGGTCGGCGCGGGGGTGATCCGCCGCTATTTGCCAGCTGAGAATGATGTGATTGTGACCCTGAACGAGCCAAGCGTTCCAATACTTGCCAAGGAGCTGGGGACGACCAGGTCCGCGGCAGCAGTGACCCTTTGGGCGCCTCATCTGAGTGGCGCCGTTGTGGCGATTGGGAATGCGCCGACGGCATTGTTCCACTTGCTTGAGATGCTTGCTGCTGGCGCGCCCAAGCCCGCTGTGATCCTGGGCTTTCCCGTGGGCTTTGTTGGCGCAGCGGAAAGCAAGGCAGAGCTTGCGGCGCGCCCGCAAGGATGCGACTTTATCGCGTTGCGGGGGCGGCGCGGCGGGTCGGCGATGGCGGCAGCGGCGGTAAATGCCCTGGCCGCAGGACTGCCGGAGGAGCGGTAATGGGCACACCTTGGTTACATATTGTGGGGATCGGCGAAGACGGGCTGGATGGCCTAACGCCCGCTACCCGCGCCGTTGTGGAAGCGGCAGAGGTGATTATGGGGGCGGAGCGGCATCATAATCTGGCCGTCGGTCCTGACGCTGAGCGGATATCTTGGCCCTCTCCTTTTGATGCGATGATCGACACGATCCGAGGGCTGAAGGGGCGGCGGGCCGTCGTCCTGGTGACCGGTGATCCATTGTGGTTCTCCGTTGGCGCGCGGATCGGGCGGGCGATTGACCCGGCCGAGATCGTTTATCACCCGCAACTTTCGGCGTTTCAGCTGGCCGCCGCCCGTATGGGGTGGTCCTTGCCGGACGTGGAGACGCTGACGGTGCATGGCCGCCCGGTGGAGCAGATGATTGCCTTCATCCAGCCGGATGCGCGCTTGCTGGTATTGACGACGGGCGAAGAAACACCGTCACAGATTGCACGCTATTTGGCGGAACGGGGTTTTGGAAAGTCAAAGCTTACGGTGCTGGCGGCAATGGGTGGCAAAGACGAGGCGCGATTTGAAGGGCTGGCGGAAAGCTGGGCGCATACCGTGCCATCCTTCAATACCTTGGCTGTAGAATGTGTGGCAGCCCCGGATGCGGCATTGGTGCCGCGCGTCCCGGGCTTGTCGGATGCGTTGTTCCAATCTGACGGCACAATGACCAAGCAGGAAGTGCGGGCGGCGACTGTGGCAAAGTTGATGCCAATGCGGGGGGCTTTGCTGTGGGACATTGGATGTGGTTGCGGGTCTGTCGCAATCGAGTGGATGCGTGCCGCGCGTTACGCGCAGGCAATTGGGATTGAACCGCGCGCGGACCGGCGGGCCATGGCGGCAGCGAATGCACTGGCTTTGGGGACGCCGAAATTGGAGATCGTTGAGGGCGAGGCCCCGACGGCCATCGACGGTTTGGCTGCACCGGACGCAATTTTCATTGGCGGTGGGTTAAGCCAGACCACCTTCGAAGCGGCCTGGGCCGCGTTGCGCCCTTTAGGGCGTTTGGTCGCGAATGCGGTGACGCTTGAAAGTGAAGCAACGCTGATGGGGCTGTACCAGCAGTTCGGCGGAGATTTGGTGAAGTTGAATGTGCACAGGGCAGAGCCGGTAGGCCGTTTGACAGGGTGGCGGCCTGCAATGCCGGTCACGCAGTGGAGTTTGGTGAAACGATGACGGGTGACGCGCGGCTTGCGCCCCAAGGGCTGTCTCAGAGCCCTTCAAATAGCCCCTTGGATCTCGACCCGCCATCTCATGGGACGCTTTACGGTGTTGGTGTGGGGCCAGGTGCGCCAGATCTGTTGACGTTGCGGGCGGCGCGGTTGATCGCGGACGCGCGCGTCGTGGCCTATCCCACATTGGCTGGAGGCGAGAGTTTTGCGCGGGCGATTGCGGCGGAGATGATCCCAGAGGGCTGCGTTGAAGTGGCGATTGATGTCCCGATGACGATAGAACGTGGTCCGGCGCAAAAGGCCTATGATCAAGGCGCGGTGATCTTGTCGGAGCACTTGGCGCGCGGCGTGAACGTTGTGTGTTTATGTGAGGGAGACCCATTCTTTTATGGGTCTTTCATGTATTTATTTGCGCGGCTGTCATCAGAGTATAAGTGTGAAGTTGTCCCCGGCGTCACCTCTGTCACCGCTTGTGCCGCCCGCGCGCGCATGCCGCTTGCGGCGCGGAATGAGCGGCTGACTATCCTACCAGGGCCCTTGCCTGCGCCGGAACTCCGCGCCCGGATTGAGGGGGCGGAGAGTGTGGCGATCATGAAAGTGGGACGCCATCTGACGAAGATCCGCGACGTGATTGCAGAGCTAGGACTGCTTGGTGCCGCAACCTATGTGGAGCGGGCGACGCTGGACGATGAGCGGGTGTTGCCGCTGTCAGATGCGCCGACAGATGCCCCCTACTTCTCAATGATTCTGATCACGAAAGGGGCCGATCCGTGGCTGTGACACCAGTTGTTTTGGCGCTCTCCGCCTCGGGGGAAGCCGCGGCGCATCGGATTGCGCGGGAGTTGGGCTGTGACGTCCATGGTCGAGTGGAGCGGGTGACCCATGCAGACACGTTCTTCTCAAATGCGCTCGATCACGCGCGTGATTTGTTTGCGGCCGGGGTGCCAATTGTTGGGGTCTGCGCAGCAGGCATTTTGATCCGCGCGGTGGCACCTTTGCTGTCGGACAAGCGTGTCGAACCGCCGGTTGTGGCCGTATCCGACGATGGGGCGGTGGTTGTTCCACTGCTTGGTGGGCATCGCGGGGCGAACAGATTGGCGAGGCAGATTTCTGATATTTTTGAAGGTGTTGCGGCGGTGACGACGGCGGGAGACGTCGCACTTGGCGTTGCATTGGATGACCCACCGGAGGGGTGGATATTGGCCAATCGCGACGATGCCAAGGGGGCAATGGCGCATCTTTTGGCTGGCGGAGGCGCGGATGTGACCGGCGACGCGTCGTGGCTTGCGCGCCTGCCGACCGGCGATGGATTGCGTGTGACAGCGGGCTGGGCGGCGCAATCGGATCTTGGCCCGGATCATTTGCAGTTTGCCCCGCAGCAGGTAACCTTAGGTGTCGGGTGTGCCCGGGATTGCGAGCCGGCTGAACTTGCTGAGCTCGTTGCCTCCACCTTGGCGGCGGCTGGTGTGTCTGCGGCGGCAATTCATTCGGTCAATACGATTGACCTGAAGGAAGATGAGGCGGCAATTTTGCATTTGGCATCGGATTTAGGCGTTGATGTACGTCTTTTTGATGCCGCGACATTAGAGACCGAAACGCCGCGACTTGCGAACCCGTCTGATGTTGTTTTCGCGGAAGTGGGGACACATGGCGTGTCAGAGGCCGCAGCTTTGGCGCAAGCGGGGCCGAATGCAACGCTGCTTGCTGCAAAACGGAAAACGGCAAATGCGACCTGTGCCCTTGCCCTAGCGCCTGCGCCATTGACCCGTTCAGTGGGCCGCGCGCCGGGCCATTTGGCGATTGTCGGCATTGGTCCGGGGCAGGGGGCGTGGCGAACACCCGAAGTGTCTAAATTGATCACTGGTGCGGAGTTACTTGTCGGATATGGCCTGTATATTGATCTTTTGGGGCCGCTCGCCGCAGGGAAAGATCGTGCAGATTTTCCTTTGGGCGGTGAGGAAGATCGCTGTCGATTTGCCTTGGAAGAGGCGGCCAAAGGAAAGCAGGTGGCGCTGGTCTGTTCTGGGGATGCGGGCATTTATGCGATGGGCGCGCTGGTGTTTGAATTGCTTGACCGCGGCCCCGAGACGATGGGTGTGACGGATGCCGCGCGGCGTGTCGCAGTGACCTGCGCGCCCGGGATCTCTGCCTTGCAGGCGGCGGCGGCGCGGGCGGGCGCGCCTTTGGGGCATGATTTCTGTGCGATTTCTTTGAGTGATTTGCTAACCCCGCGCGAAAATATTGTGAAACGGCTTCACGCGGCGGCGGAAGGCGACTTTGTGATCGCCTTTTACAACCCGGTGTCGAAGCGGCGGCGGACGCTGCTTGCGGAGGCACGGGAGATTTTGCTCAAGCATCGCCCCGCTGAGACCCCGGTTTTATTGGCCTCATCGCTTGGACGGCCGGAGGAGGAGATCCGGTTTCGGCGGTTGGACGCATTGGATGTAGATGAGGTGGATATGTTGACGGTTGTATTGGTCGGCTCGTCCCAGTCGCGTTTGATGGAACGGGGCGTCGGGCCTGCGATGTACACGCCACGGGGCTATGCCCGAAAGATTGATGGGGATTTGGCGGGGTGACGCTTTTGGCCTTTGGCCAAGTCGCCCCACCCGCCATCCCGCAGGAGAAAGACGTATGACTGTTTACTTTATTGGTGCCGGTCCGGGTGACCCGGAGCTTTTGACATTGAAAGCTGCGCGGCTGATCGGCGCCTGTCCTGTATGCCTCTATGCGGGATCATTGGTTCCCGAAGAGGTTGTGGGCTGCGCGCCGGATGGCGCGCGGATCTTGGACACGGCGCCGATGACATTGCAGGACACCCACGCCGAGATTGTTGCTGCCCATGAGCGCGGTGAGGACGTGGCCCGCGTGCATTCGGGCGACCCATCGCTTTATGGGGCCATCGCGGAACAGATCCGGCTGTTGAAGGCGGAGGGGATTGCTTACGAGATCATTCCCGGCGTGCCAGCTTATGCGGCGGCTGCAGCCGCCTTGGGGACGGAGCTGACGGTGCCGGAGGTGGCTCAATCGATCATCCTCACGCGGATGTCGATGAAGTCGACGGGCATGCCGGAAGGCGAAACCCTTGCGAATTTTGGGGCAACCGGAGCGACGCTTGCGATCCATCTGGGCATTCGCGCCTTGCGGGAGGTTATCCGGCAGCTTGTTCCGCACTACGGCGAAGACTGCCCGGTGGTTGTTGTCTACCGCGCGTCGTGGCCGGACCAACTGATTCTGCGCGGCACTTTTGCGGACATTTTCAGCAAGGTACGCGCCGCGAAAGTCACGCGGACGGCGCTTATTCTTGTTGGACCGGCACTTTCTGAAAATCACGGGTTCCCAGACTCCGCCCTGTATGACCCGGCGAAGCCCCACGTGTTGCGACCTGTGGCGAAGGGTGCCTAACGCCTGATTCAGGATTTTGAATCAAGGGGTTAATGTGTTCAAAATGCGTCAAATCCATGGCGCAGTCGGATCCGCCAAGGGTACGTCAACCCAAAATAACCCCGCAAGATCAGATATTTGCGCTGCGTCGCGGCGCATTTTGTCACTTGAATTTTACACCTATTGGGTCAGGTTGTCGCACGGGGTTATCGGAGTCTGCCATGTATGAGTTTCTGCCAGAAGCTGTGCGCGAAGGTTTGGCGCAAGCACGCAAGCAATCGGTGCGGCGTGGGAATCGGCTATGTGTCCACGATGGTGAAAAGGTTCATCGGATCAGCCGGTTGTGGGATGACGGCTTTGCCATTGATGTGAAGTCAGCACCACGGCTGCGCGGCCGTGTCGACATCTTTGACGGCAATCGGCAGCTCTATCAATGCCTCGTTATCGACAGTGCTGAACAGGGCGATGAGCGGGTGTTTGAATTCAAATGGCTGCACGCCATTCCCGATCGCCCCCCGGCGGATTTTGTGCGCGACGCAGATGCGCCGATTGCGATGATCACCCGCAGTTGAGTTATTGAAGGTCCGCGAAGGCCGCGGCCATTCTTGTGACGGCGTCTTCGACCCGAGCGCGTTGGGTGCCAATGTTGAAACGCATGAAATCGGTCCCGTCCAACCCAAAACTGTCACCATGATTTGCCGCGATTTTGGCTTGGTCTTGCACGCGTGCTTGCACTTCAGCTGAGGTCATACCGGTGCCGCTGAAATCGACCCAGGACAAATAAGTCGCCTCAAGCGGCATAGAGGCCAGGCCCGGAATGGCGTTGATCCCCGCATCAAAGATCTTGCGGTTCTCATCCAAATAAAGGCGCAGCGCGTCGACCCAGGCCGCGCCTTCTGGTGAATAGGCCGCCGTCGCCATGAAATAGCCGAAGCTGTTGGCGGAGGTCCCAAGCGCGGCCATGCGTTTTGCAAAATGGCGGCGCAAATCTGGGTCTTCGATGATGACGTTGCCGATATGGCTGCCAGCGATGTTAAAGGTCTTCGTTGTCGCCGTCATCGTGATGAGCCGATCGGTGATCCCGTCGATCTTGGCCGTCGGCAGGTGCGTTTGACCGGGCATGGTTAGGTCTTCATGGATCTCATCCGAAACTATCAAGAGGTCGTGCCGTTTGGCGAAAGAGGCGAGGCCTTGTAGTTCCGCTTGGGTCCAGACCCTCCCCCCCGGGTTGTGGGGGGAACACAGGATGATCATCCGTTCCGCCCCGGTCATCTGTGCATCGTATGCATCAAAGTCAAACTCGTACCGCCCTTCAGTATTGCTTAAAGGACAAGACACAATTTTTCGGTCCGCAGCGTTCAGCACGCGCGCAAAGGCGTGATACACGGGCGTAAATAGGATCACGCCATCGCCGGGCTGAGTGAACGCATCGACGCAAAGCGCCGTTCCGTTGACCAATCCGTTGGTGGAAAAGATCCAAGCCGGGTCGATGTCCCACCCATGGCGGTTTGCCATCCACCACACGATGGCGTCTTTGTAAGCTCCGTCCTCGCCGAAGTAGCCATATACGCCGTGGTCGCACATGTCGCGCAACGCGTCTTGCACGCAGGCGGGTGGGGCAAAGTCCATATCCGCGACCCACATCGCAAGACCATCCTCCGCAGAGACGCCATACAGCCGCTCCATTGAATCCCATTTGACGGAATGGGTGCCGCGTCGGTCGATGATCTTGTCGAAATTCATGGATTGGGTCCTTGGTCTTGCGTGCGCGCACAGTCTTCAAATGTGTGATGGGGTGCAAGCTGAAACGCGGAGGGCTGGCCGTCTTGCGTGGGCAAATGCGACGGGCTACATCACGCCCATGAGTTTACGTAAGATTTTGATACACCCCGATCCGCGCCTTAAGGCGAAGGCCACCTTTGTTGAGACCTTTGGCAGGGAGTTGGCGGCGCTGGCGGATGATATGCTGGAAACGATGTACGATGCCCCTGGCATTGGCCTCGCGGCGCCGCAAATTGGTGTAGGCAAACGCCTGTTGGTCATGGATTGCATCAAAGAAGAGGGTGCGACGCCGCAGCCAATGGTGCTGGTGAATCCAGAGGTCGTGTGGTCGTCGGACGACACGAATGTCTACGAGGAAGGCTGTCTTTCGATCCCTGAGCAATTTGCCGAAGTGACCCGCCCGAAAGAGGTTGAGGTGACATGGCAAAACGTTGATGGCAAAGCTCAGTCAGAGAGATTTGACGCGTTGTGGGCGACCTGTGTGCAGCATGAGATTGATCACCTCGATGGGAAGCTTTTCATCGACTACCTCAAGCCGCTGAAACGCCAAATCATTACGCGTAAGATGCAAAAGTTGAAGCGCGAACAGGCGCGGGCGGGCTGACGATGCCCCGCCCCTTTGTGATGTGGCCGCATGCGGCGTTGCGAACACCTGCAGCGGATGTCGATGCGGTCACGGATGAAACCCGTGCCATTTGGGACGAAATGATTGATGCCATGGAAGCGATGCCAGGTGTGGGCCTTGCCGCCGTCCAACTGGGGATCATGCAGCGCCTGGCAGTGGTGGACGCAAGCGATGAGCGGGGCCAATCAGTGTGTATGGCAAACCCGGTCGTTTTACATGCAAGCGTAGCGTTTCGTGAGCATGTCGAGGCATCACCCAACTTGCCGGGTGTAAGTGGAAAAGTGAAACGGCCTCGCGCCGTGACTGTCCAGTTTCTAAATCGCGATGGCGCGATGGAAGAGCGCGACTTTGTTGGGCTTTGGGCAACGTCTGTGCAGCACCAAATCGATCATTTGGCGGGCAAAATGTATTTTGACCGGCTGAGCAAGATGAAGCGGGATATGATCCTGCGCAAAGCCAAGAAACTGGTGCGGTGACAGACTTTTGCAAAAAGTCTGATCCAGATCTTGTTTCAAGATCTGTTCAGTGGGTCTGAGCGACCGTTAGGCCAGAAGAGAGAGTTTTTGATGCGCATCGTCTTTATGGGAACGCCAGACTTTTCGGTGCCAGTCCTCGACGCATTGGTGGCGGCCGAGCACGACATTGTCGCCGTGTATTCGCAGCCTCCGCGCCCTGCCGGTCGGGGCAAGAAAGAGCGGCCATCACCGGTTCAGGCCAGGGCAGAGGCGTTGGGATTGCAAGTTCTCACTCCGCTCTCTTTGCGCAAGCCTGAGCCGCAAGCGGATTTTGCCGCCCATAGAGCGGACGTTGCCGTGGTCGTGGCCTATGGGCTGATCCTGCCCCAAGTAATATTGGACGCGCCGCGGATGGGTTGCCTGAACATCCACGCCTCCCTCCTCCCGCGCTGGCGCGGCGCGGCTCCGATCCACCGCGCGATTATGGCAGGGGATGCAGAAACAGGTGTTTGCATCATGCAAATGGAGGCCGGTTTGGACACAGGACCTGTCCTGCTCCGCGAAGCGACGCCAATTGCCGAAGGTGAAACGACCGGACAATTGCATGACCGGTTGTCTAAGATGGGCGCGCGATTGATCACGCAGGCGCTTGTCGAATTGCCTGACCTGACGCCAGAGGCCCAACCCGCGGACGGTGTCACTTACGCCGAAAAGATTGACAAAGCCGAAGCGCGGGTCGACTGGGACCGCCCTGCGCGCGATGTGGCCAATCACATTTGTGGCCTGTCGCCATTTCCAGGAGCCTGGTGTGATGTGACGGGAGAAAGGGTAAAGCTTTTGGCGGCTCGGGCCGTGCCGGGCGACGGTGTGCCTGGGCAAGTCTTGCAGGACTTTACCATCGCCTGCCGGGACAGCGCGGTACAGGTGACCTTAGCGCAGCGCCCTGGCAAGAAGCCGATGGCCGCGATTGAGGTCCTGAACGGCCTCAATTTAGGTCAGCAGCTTACGTGAAATTACGGTGCGGCGGCCTTCGCTGAGCGGTAAGTTTTCCGTCAGAGAAGGAGGCCGCGCATGCTCACATCCCCACCCCCCCTAGGCTACGGCACATGGAATCGGCCGGATCAGGCTGCTTATGACGGGACTTTGGCCGCGCTTGAGGTCGGGTATCGGCATCTCGACTGCGCCGAAGGCTATGAAAACGAAGAATTCGTCGGCAAAGCCATCGCCGACAGCGGTGTGGCGCGGGATGATCTGTGGGTGACTACCAAGGTCGCGCCCGAAAGTTTCGGCCCCGGGCAGGTCCGCCCGCATGTGGAGGCCTCGCTTGAGAAATTGGGCGTTGGACCAGTGGATCTGCTGTTGCTGCACTACCCGTCGATCAAAGATGAATACGACATCGAAGACTACATGGCGCAGTTTGCCGCCGTTTTCGACGCTGGGCTGTGCCGCAACATTGGCGTGTCGAACTTCACAAAGCCATACTTGGCGAAGGCGGTCGACCTGCTCGGCGATCGCCCGTTGTTGACCAATCAGGTGGAACTGCACGTCTACCTGCACAATGCCCCCATTGTTGCCGATTGCCGCAAACGCGGGATCACTTTGACGGCCTATTCCCCGCTTGCTCGGGGCGCCGTTGTCGAGGACCCGCTGTTGCAGCGTATCGCAAGTGATCATGGCGCGACGGCCTCTCAAATTGCTTTGGCGTGGTTGCTGGGCGAGGGGCACTGGGTGATCCCGTCCGCCGGATCCAAGGCGCGCATTGCGGAGAACCTGGCAGCAGGGGACCTTATCCTGTCCGGGATAGAACGTGCAGAAATTACAAAGCTCAACAAGGGCATGCGTTTGGTGGACGGACCTTGGTGCCCCGTTTGGGACGCTGCATGAGCCTACCGCCCTTCAGCCTTGTTGGCATCGACCACATCGTTTTTCTGGTCGATGATCTGGCGAAAGCGATGACCTGGTATCAAGAGGTGCTGGGTTGCGTGCCGGGCTACACCTATCCAACGCTTGGCATGGAACAAGTCTGGGCCGGATCCGCCCTCATCGTGTTGTGGGATACGACGCATCCTGGGGCCGAGAGCGCGGTGCCGCCGGTGCAGGGCGGACGGAATGTGGATCATGTTTGCATCGCGACCTCGCCGTTCGACCCAAGCGATTTCCGGGCCCATTTGGCCGCGCATGGTGTGGAGATTGAACGCGAGGCCACCCACGGCGGCGCGCGGGGCATGGGCCATTCTTTCTATATCTTTGACCCGTTCGGAAATAAGTTGGAGATCAAAGGACCCGCCGAATATCCTGACGGTAAGGATTGGTAGGCAACGCCACGGGAGGGGCGTGTCATGGAGGAACAAACAAAAACGTACATCGCGGAGGCGAAAGCCCATCTGCGGACGCTGACGGATGTCAAAGCGGCCTTTTCGGACATCCGGTCTGGGATGCTGCGCGAGGTTGAGGCCATTCAAACGGCTCAGGCGAAAGGGACATCCATCATCCCAGAAGTGGCATATGACAGTATCGCCGACGACACCGTCCGCGATGCGACCCGCGATGCCATTCGCGCCCGCGGCTGCGCGATTGTCCGTGGCGTGTTTGATCCAGCCCGCGTGGCTGATTGGAACGCTGAAGTTGGCGATTACATTGCCCGCAACGATTATCTGACCAAAGCAAAGGAAAAGGCGGGACTCGACACTTACTTCTCGGACCTTTCCGCAGGCACGCCGCAGATCTACGGGCTCTATTGGTCCAAGCCACAAGTTATGGCCCGTCAAGACCCGGCGATGGCCGCAACGAAGCGGTTCATGAACCGACTGTGGAGCGTTGGGGGTCCGATGGGTGATGAATTCGACCCCGACAATGACTTTGCCTATGCCGACCGGACCCGCCGGCGACAGCCTGGCGACACCACCTTGGGCTTGTCGCCTCATATGGACAGTGGGTCCTACGAACGCTGGCTCGATCCGGCCTACCAGAAAATCTATGGCGAGATCTTTGCAGGCGATTGGCAGGCTTATGATCCGTGGAAGGGAACCTATCGCACCCAAACGCGCGAGTTCTCCTCTCCTGCAGTCTGTTCTATGTTTCGCACCTTCCAGGGCTGGACGGCGCTGACAGAACAGGGGCCAAACGACGGCACCCTTTCACTGATCCCAATTGCCAATTCGATCGCTTATTTTCTGATGCGTGCCTTGCAAGAGGATGTGGCGCCGGATGACCTGTGTGGTGCGGCCCCGGGCCGGGCGCTGGGCGCATCGGCTGAGTGGCACGCCGACATCTTGGGAGGTTTGATGAGTATTCCAACAGTCGCGCCGGGCGATACGGTCTGGTGGCACCCGGATGTGATCCATTCGGTTGCGAATGAACACGCCGGGTCGGACTATGCAAATGTCATCTACATCGGGGCAACGCCTGTCTGTGCCAAGAATGCCGCCTATGCGGCGAAACAGGCGAAGGCGTTTTTGGCGGGCGAGTCCGCGCCAGACTTTGCGCGTGAGAATTATGAGGTGGATTTCGCAGGGCGCGCCACTTTGGAGGATCTGACAGACTTGGGCCGGGCGCAAATGGGGCTTTGAACGCGGCGCGGTATCCAGGAAACGCCGTTTCGATAAACGCGTCAGTTTAGATCGAAGACATTCTGATCGGTCGTCAGGGTGGTTTGCAGCCACTTGCTGAAGCTATCGCTTGAGCGATTACGTAGCACCGCCCGAAAGGGAACTGGAGAAACGTCAAGGGGCAAGGCCACCCGACGCAACCCAAGCTGAGACGCGTGTTCTGCGGCAAGGTCCGCCATCGTCGTGAAAAGTAAATCAGAAGATGCAGTCGCATGGAGGGCGGACAGAAACGTGTCCACTTTCAGCGCCACGCGGCGGACTGCTCCTGCGACAGCAAGGGCGTCATTGATTGGGCTTCGTCCGCCTTTGCCGGTGTGAACTTGCACGTGGTCATATGTCGCCCAGTCTTCGAGAGTGGGTTTCGCTTTGATCGGGTGATCTTGACGGACCAGCGTCGCCCAATGCGCATTGGGCAGCATGTGGGCGGTGACGGCCGCAGGAAACTGATCCCGGTAAAGCGTAAAGAGCACGTCGACGTCTCCTTGAATGAGCCGGTCGACGCCGTTCGACGCCCCGGTTGTCCGCAACCGAAGATTAGGGCCAGCCTGCGCCAGGCGCTGGCAGACCCATTGCGCATGGCCAAAGCAGATGTCAGGGGCCGCGACGACAACTTCGCGCGGTGACGTTCCAGGATCGAAAGTCGTGCCGCTTTCGACAAGGCTGACAACTTCACCCAGCAGATTGGACAACGGTTGTTTCAGTGCCAACGCAAGCGCTGTTGGTGTCAGGATAGGACCATTGCGTGTAAACAACGGATCATCAAAAAGCTCACGCAGCCTTTTGAGGCCGTGGCTTGCGGCGGATTGCGTGCGTCCCAGTCGCAACGCGGCGCCCTGTGTACTGCCGCTTTCCAGCAAAGCATGCAGAACTGTCAGCAAGTTCAGGTCGATTTTGTTGAGGCGTTTGATGAGGTCGGTATCGGACATACCCGCAGACGTATCACAAACCTCATTCATTATATAATTCAAAATACGAATTTGATCCATAATGATTCAAGTCGTATCCTGCCAGTGACCAGAATGGATAGCGATATGACGAACGCCCCCCCAACCCGCGTGATCCCGATCTGGATCTTTATCTTCTCGAGCTTATTGTTCCTCAGCAGTCTCGTTGGGATCTACGGCGGTTACGTCAATCCGGGCGTTTTGCTGGCCGAATATAGCGGCGTTGACTGGTCCCCGCCGCACATCAAAATGCTCGCAGGCTATTGGGGTTCAAAGAACTTAGGTTTCTGTGCGGTGTTTCTCTTCGCGATCCTAACCAAGCGGATCGCCTGGCTTGTCCCCTTGTTCCTGTTCCGCTTCATCAGTGACGGGACCGACATGCTGATCCTGACGCCGCTCTACCGTGACGCTGCAGTTCCGGAAATCGTTTTGCCGTTTCTGGTCCTGGGGCTGCCGTCGCTTGTGGCAGCTTATGTGCTGTTCAAGCGGCAACCGGTCTAATGCGAAGCGCTGAGGAGCCAACGTCGCCCTCGTTCCTCGTCACTTCCAAAAAAAGAAGGAGCAATCTGATGCCCAAAGTCCCTGTTCTTGTCAGCGTCGCGGCGGCACTGATCATCCTGTCAGGCCTCATGGGGGGCTACGCTGGCTGGGTGGACCCAACGGTCTTCTTCGGGTTCATGGATGGCGTGGACTGGAATGAGCCAAACCAGCGTTTTTTGAACGGTCTTTGGGGCACCCGGAACATGGGTCTCGTTGTCGTGTTGGCCGTTGGTCTGGCCCTTCAGAACGCCTGGGTGCTTTGGTCCGGCTTGCTTGCGCGGACGGTCATCGAAATTCAGGATATGTTTATCTTGGCACCCAGCCGACTCCAATTGCCGGACGCTGTTCAAGCCACGGAGCCAAGCCTCTTCGCCCTGATCATGAGCGTCTTCCCAATGGTGGTTTTCGCCATTGAGTGCGGGGCGCTGATCTGGCTTTCCATTCTGCTCTTTCGGGGTAAATCCTCCTAGGCGGACTTGATGAGTTCAGACTGTTGGACGTTTTGGACACCAACCAGAAAATAAGCGGGGCGAATTGAAATGCCCTTCCGTGTCACCGACTGGGGACTCGGAAAGCCGCGAAACGATGTCTCGGATTCCTTCGTGACCTGAGATGTCCACCGCTGCATCTCAGCGCGGTCATTCCGACGGTAGTTGCCCCATTTGGAATGCTGCGGGAACCGCAGAAAGCGAACGTTGAAGATTAGTAGACTTTGAAAAGCAACTCTGTCTCGCAATGCCGACCTTAAGTATCTGATTGGCTCAGGTTTTGGTTGACCGAAACCATCAGATGACGACTTTGAGCCTATTCTACCAATTCGACGTTATGAAGCGAATGCTTAGTTTCTGCTTAGCGGCCTCTGCCGTCAAAACTTTCCGGGATATCCTTCGGGTAGGTTTTCGGTCTGGATCGGGGCGATGATGTCCCAGTGTTCGACGATCAACCCGTCTTCCAGGCGCCACAGGTCATAGAAGGCAGTTGGCTGCTCGCCCAATGCGCCGGATGCACCGGTCAGGACAAAATTGCCCTCGGCCACGACGATACCAATCTCGTCGTACCGCATCTTCATGCCGGCGGCGGCATTGGCTTGCATTAGGGCTTGTAGCCCTTCCAAACCGTCCCCGGCATCTGGGTTGTGCTGCAGATATAGCGCGGGGTTGATATATTGCGTGATGTCGAGCCGTTCACCGCCGATAAACATGCGTTCCAGCAGGTTAATGACCAGCGCCTTGTTCGCCTCTGTTTGTTCCAGGTCTGAAACTTCGCTCACACCATCCACTTGGGTTCGGCCAGCCGGGTTTGGCTCGTCGCGCAGCGGGATCAGGTTATCCCAGTGTTCTGCAATTTTGCCGTCTTCAATGCGGAACACATCGAAGGCGACCATCGGTTTCGGGCCAAAATTGTAGTAAGTCGAGTGGGTTGCGATCAAGTCGCCTTCACCAATGATGCGATGGAGGTCTGAAGGCGGCGGCGTAGGTGCGTTTGCGTCAACAGGGCGGCTGAGGAATTTCTTAATGACCGCAGACCCCGAAGGCAGCATCGGATTTCGCTGGATGTAGTCTTCGGTGAAAAACGTGTCGACTGCATCAGCGTCTCGTGCCGCAAAGACGTTTTGCATCATGTCCATCACAAGTTGCTTGTTTGTGGCGACATCTGCCCAAGCGAACGAGGCGCTCATCCCAATCGTGGCTATGGTCGTCGTCAGCGTCTTGAACATCAGGATTGCCTCCAGTTGCGAATCTATCTTTCCAGAAAGATAAATGAGCGAAGACAGACTGACAAGCGCACATTGTGCGCATAGGCTTGTCGCATCAACAACGGAGCAAGACGTGACCCAACCAGACGAACCAAACTGGCGAAAGAAACCCCCAGCAGAGGCGCGGATCGTGCCGGGCTTGTTCCGCAGCCGGAATTACATCTGGGACAATGATCACCGGGTCGTCGAAAGCCATGGGGTGACGTGGTCCCAGTTTCTGGCGCTTTCATCGCTCAGGTCCGCAGGGCCGGATCAGACATTGAGCCCGACGCAACTTTATACCGCGGCGCAGGTCACATCTGGTGGCATGACGAAGATGATGCACGCGCTAAGCGACGCGAAATTGATTGAGCGTGTCAACAACCCCGACGATGGCCGCAGCCGTTTGGTCCGGATCACCCCAAGGGGTGCCGACCTCGCAGAACAGATCGTCGAAAGGCTTATTGTGACGAACAAGGATTTGATTGGCGGGATCCTCGACCCTGAGGAAGCGGAAGAGCTCGCCAAACTGCTACACAAGCTCAGCACCGGACTACAAAGCCGAAAGAAAGAGGCCTCCTTCTCCAAATAGAGGTTCCCCGAAAGCCGACGTCGGCGCAACCGCAGCGAAGTGCTGCTTCGTCCGCAATGCTGACACCACCAAAAAAATCCAGCACGAACGTTCCTGCCCGCCGCCTGCGGCTTGATTCCGGGCCGTCCGTGGATCAATCGGACCACAGAAGAGTCCATCAGACGAGGTTTAAGGGCAGAGACCTTCTCAAGGCGGGCGGTGCGTGACGCTCACGACCGGTTTGATTGCCTCGACCTCTCCCACCCCTTAGGGTGCCCCAGCACCTTAGATTCAGCGAAAGACGTTCCATGTCCGACCAGCCCAAGTATCAGGTCATCGCCCGCAAGTACCGGCCAGAGACCTTTGCC
>JBCBHE010000013.1:0-95183 GCA_038526085.1 Pseudomonadota bacterium
ACTTTGACGCTGACTACACACGTCAAAGTTGTCCGTTTCCAGAAACAACCAAACACGACCCCCACCTTGGTTACCGATGGCCAAGCGTTGATCACCCACTGCTTTCGCCAACAGAAACCCGGTCTCAGCACCCGCCGGGGCCACACGAACCCAACGTTTGTCATCTGTCAGCCGCGTATCCTCAAGCAAAGCGAAGCCCAAAGTATCGACAAAGAAGGCGATCCCGGCGTCGTAATCGGGAACCAGAATGCTCAGAAATGCCAGTTTCATTGACTAAAACACGGCATGTAGCAGCAAGCCAACGGCAGAAAACAAGATCATCAACAAGGTCAGTAGCATGCCGTAGAACCGGAAAGGCATGATCATCGGGTGCACCCAAAACGCACGCGCATGTAACGCCCGTCCGATCAAAAGCATCAGGCCCAGGATATGGATGGCGATCGCGGGCGCACCTTGCAGTTCGATGCAGGCTAAAAGGATCAGCGCAAGAGGCGTGTATTCAATAAAGTTGCCCTGCGCGCGGATGCGCTGGCGCAAGTCCTTGCTGTCGCCGTCGCCAAGCGAGACCTTGTTCCCGCGGCGGAACATGATCACACGCCAGCTCACGGCGAGGAAAATCAACGCCAACACGGACGTATAGACTGAGGTGATAGGTAGCATGGAACCTCCCGTTGTTGCCGCGACCCTAGTCGGGCCGCGACACATCGGAAAGGTTTACTCGAGCTCGACCAAAAGGTCCTTTGCGTCAATCTGACCGCCGGCCTGGATATGAACGGCTGTGACGATAGCATCCCGGTCTGCATGGATGCCTGTTTCCATCTTCATCGCCTCAATCGTCAGCAGCAAATCGCCTTCATTGACTTTTTGGCCTGCCTGCACCGCAACCGTTGCCACAACGCCCGGCATCGGCGCGCCAACATGGTTTGGATTGTCTGCATCCGCTTGGGCCCGCTGTACTTTTTCGGCTGCCACCAGACGGTCTTTCACACGAATGACGCGCGGCTGCCCGTTTAGTTCGAAGAAAACTTTGACTTCACCGTCTGCATTTACTTCCGAAACGGCCTGCATCCGGATTTCCAAGATCTTGCCGGGGTCGATCTCAGCGCTGATCTGTTCTCCAGGCTCCATACCATAGAAGAACGTCTTCGTCGGCAGGGTGCGCACGGGCCCATAGGCAACGTGGCGCCTCATATAATCGGTGAAGACCTTTGGATACATCAAGTACCCGTTGAGGTCCTCATCGTCGATCTCAGCCCCGTCCAGCTGCGCGGACAGGTCGGCACGGGTGGCTTCCAGATCAACCGGTTTCAGGTGTTGGCCCGGACGGTCGGTCGAGGCCTTTTCGCCTTTAAGAATTTTCTTTTGAATCGCCTTTGGCCAGCCGCCTGGCGGCTGCCCGAGAGCGCCTTTCATCATATCGACGACTGAGTCCGGGAAGACCACATCAACCTTCGGGTCTTCGACTTCTGCACGCGTCAAATTCTGGCTCACCATCATCAGGGCCATGTCACCTACAACCTTTGATGATGGGGTTACCTTCACAATGTCACCGAACATCTGGTTCACATCCGCATAGGTCTGCGCGACCTCGTGCCAGCGCTCTTCAAGCCCCAAGGACCGCGCTTGGGCTTTCAAGTTTGTGAACTGTCCGCCCGGCATTTCGTGCAGGTAAACTTCGGAAGCTGGGGCCTGCAGACCGCTCTCGAAGGCCGCATAATGCTCCCGTACCTGCTCAAAGTAATTGCTTATTTCGCGTATCGCTTGAACATCGAGGCCAGGATCTCGGTCCGAACCTTTCAAACTTTCAACAATTGACCCTAATGTCGGCTGAGACGTGTTGCCGGAAAAGCTGTCCATCGCCGCATCGACAACATCAACGCCTGCTTCGGTCACGGCCAGCACCGTCGCGATGGCAGCTCCAGACGTGTCATGTGTGTGGAAGTGGATCGGCAAACCAACTTCGTCCTTCAACGTTTTCACGAGCTGACGGCCCGCTGCGGGCTTCAAAAGCCCGGCCATGTCTTTCAAACCAAGGACATGCGCCCCAGCTTGTTCCAGCTCTTTTGCCATGCCGACGTAGTACTTCAGGTCGTACTTTGCCCGATCAGCATCCAGTAGGTCACCAGTGTAGCAGATCGTACCTTCGCAAACCTTCTTGGCATCAATCACGGCGTCCATCGCGACACGCATGTTTTCGACCCAGTTCAAACTGTCAAAAACACGGAACACATCGACGCCAGAAGTAGCGGCTTGGCGGACGAACTCTTTGACGACGTTATCGGGATAATTTGTGTAGCCCACGCCGTTTGAAGCACGCAGCAACATTTGCGTCATGATGTTCGGCATCGCAGTGCGGATATCCCGCAGGCGCTGCCAGGGGCACTCTTGCAAGAAACGGTAGGCGACATCAAATGTCGCGCCGCCCCAACATTCGACAGAAAACAGCTTGTCCATCATCGTCGCATAGGCGGGTGCCACACGGATCATATCAATTGACCGCATCCGTGTCGCCAGAAGCGATTGATGTCCGTCGCGCATGGTTGTGTCGGTAATCAAAAGCTGGCTCTGGTCACGCAGCCAATCGGCCACGGCCTCAGGCCCAAACTCATCGAGGATTTGGCGCGACCCGGGCGCGACATCGGTCGTCGGTTTCACCAAAACGCGTGGCGGCTTCACATCTGCTGGCGGCGATGGTCTGTCTAGCGTTTCAGGATGCCCATTCACCGTGATGTCCGCGATGTAAGTCAGGATCTTCGTTGCCCGATCGCGGCGACGGTCAAACTCGAACAGGTCAGGCGTCGTGTCGATGAACTTCGTTGTGTACTGGTTTGACAGGAAGACCGGGTGCTTCAGCAAATTCTCGACAAAGGTAATATTGGTCGACACGCCGCGAATACGAAACTCGCGCAACGCGCGGTCCATTCGGGCGATCGCCATCTCCGGCGTGGGCGCGCGAGCGGTCACTTTGGTTAGCAGCGAGTCGTAAAAGCGGGTGATCACCGCGCCGGAGTAAGCCGTACCGTCGTCCAATCGGATACCGGGGCCGGTCGCGGCGCGGTACATTTGGATGCGGCCATAGTCGGGGATAAAGTTGTTCTGCGGGTCTTCGGTGGTGACACGGCATTGCAAGGCGTGGCCGTCGAGTTTGACGTCATACTGCGATGCGCAGCCTGTGGCCTCGACCATTGATTTGCCTTCGGCAATCAGAATCTGTGCGCGGACAATGTCGATGCCGGTGACTTCCTCGGTGACGGTGTGTTCCACCTGCACGCGGGGGTTTACTTCGATGAAGTAGAATTCGCCCGAGTCCATATCCATCAGGAATTCGACGGTGCCTGCGCATTCGTAGTTCACGTGTTCGCAGATTTTCTTACCCAGATTACAGATCTGCTCTCGCTGAGTGCCGGACAAATAGGGGGCAGGGGCGCGTTCGACGACCTTTTGGTTACGGCGCTGGACGGAGCAGTCGCGCTCCCACAGGTGATAGATTGTGCCATGGCTGTCGCCAAGGATCTGCACCTCTACGTGGCGGGCGCGGATGATCATCTTTTCCAGATAACCTTCGCCGTTGCCGAAGGCGGCTTCTGCCTCGCGGCGGCCTTCCAGTACTTTTTCTTCCAACTCGTCCTCAGAGTTGATGGGGCGCATCCCGCGACCACCACCACCCCAAGAGGCTTTGAGCATCAGGGGATAGCCGACCTCTGCCGCCTCTTTCTTGATGGCCTTCATGTCGTCGCCCAGCACTTCGGTGGCTGGGATGACCGGCACGCCAGCCTCAATCGCAACGCGGCGCGCCGAGGCCTTGTCACCGAGCGCGCGCATGGTGGCGGCTTTGGGGCCGATGAACTTGATACCGTTCGCTTCGCAGGCGTCGACGAAGTCGGGGTTTTCAGAAAGCAGGCCATAGCCAGGGTGGATGGCGTCTGCGCCGGACATTTTCGCGACGCGGATGATCTCTTCGATAGAAAGATATGCGGCGACGGGTCCCATCCCCTCACCAATTCTGTAAGCCTCGTCGGCTTTAAAGCGGTGTAGGCCGAGCTTGTCTTCCTCGGCAAAGACCGCAACGGTCTTTTTGCCCATCTCATTGCAGGCCCGCATGATCCGAATGGCAATTTCGCCCCGGTTGGCGATCAAAATCTTGTTGAAGTCAGCCATCTTGCGTCCCCGTCTTTCTGCAGTTGCAGCGTGGTTAGCGCTAAACGTCGCTGGGGTAAAGTTGGGGAACTACGTAAGGAGGTGTCGCTATTGGGCGTTTGCGAGGTGATCAGCGACCACTACGGCGTCGGGGGTGAGCCCGGCGATCTCCAATATCAGCTTGCGGCGCACAGCTTGGCCAAATGTCTCTCGGCTTTCGGCCGTCACCATGAAGGCGCCCGGGCCGCCAATGATGCGATTGGAGTATTCTTCTTCCAGGTTTGATCCTGCGCGTCGGCCATCCTCTGGTCGCAGGATGGGGAGCGCATTGATTGTGATTCCTGCCGCAAGGACCTCATCCCGCGCCGTATTGATGGCAGGACCTGAAGAATTGCCGATGCTATCGCCCGAAAAGTCGATCACAGCACGGGGCGCGAAGATATCGTTCGTCTGAATGAGCTCCTTGCCCTTGAGCAAAGCCCCCCCGATCGCATTACGTCCGCTCGCGCGGCGCGGTGGGCCAATCAACGCGTCTGCAAAGGCAGCTGCCGTCTCTTCGCTGTCGATGATCATCCAGTCGACCACGACTGCAGTGTTTGTTGCCCATTCCACATAGGTGATAGCCACGTTGCCATAGATCGAGTTGCGGATTGCCGAAATCACCAATGGATCCGTCATCGCCTGAGCGTATCCCTGGCGCTGAAAGAGCAATTCGTCCTGGTCAATGGAGCCAGAGGCGTCTGCAAGGAGCACCAACTCTAACCCGGCCTCTCGCTGCGCTTGTGCAGCAATTGTAAGGGGCCAAAGGGCGAACAAGATAAAAATGATCTGGCGCATAAGGGTATTTTAGGCCGATTCCTGCGCGCGCCAACCTCCCAATTGCGTGAACCGCCTAGATCGAACCGGCATCCACCATAAAATTGCTGGCTGTGCACATCGCCGCATCATCTGACGCCAAAAAGAGCACCATGTTTGCGATATGCACGGGATCGATATGATCTGGGATGCATTGCTGGGCGCGCCGCGCCGCAAGCGCCTCTGGCGTCGCCCACAGCTTTTTCTGGCGCTCTGTCATCACCCAACCTGGCACGACGCAGTTCACGCGAATGCGGTTTTTGCCCAACTCCCGCGCCATCGCGCGCGTCAGCCCGTGCACGGCTGCTTTTGCAGTGGCGTAGGCCGTCATATTCTCGCAGGTCTCCCACCAACTGGTGGAGCCCATGTTGATGATCGACCCGCCGCCTGCGGTGGCCATCTCGGGTGCCACCGCTTGAATGGCAAAGAACATGTGGCGCAGGTTCGTATGCTGGCGGTCGTCCCAATACGCGGGCGTAACCTCGTCCCACTTGTGCCGATCGTCGCGGGCAGCGTTGTTCATCAGGGCCTCAAACGGACCGCACTCGTCTGCTAACTCTACAATCGCCGCCTGCATCGCCGGGATATCGCGCAAGTCGCAGACTCTATAAGAGGCCCCAGTCTCCTTCGCCGTCGTGGTGCTCGCCTCCGCGTCCAAATCTAGAAACGCCACTTTCGCACCATTCCGGGCAAAACCCGCGACACAAGCTGCCCCAATCCCGCTGGCCCCGCCGGTCACCAGAACAGGTTTGTCTTTCAGGCTCGGATATGTGGCCAGCGTAGTCATCGGCGCCTCCTTTTATGATCTTGTTCCTTCCTAAATCCGGTTGCCACCAACCGCCAGCACCGCCAATGTCATCCCGCAACAAAAGGGGGAGGTGTGCCATGACGAAAGAAACTATCGGGTTCGTGGGTGTTGGGCTGATGGGCCAGGGAATGGCCAGCAACATCCTCAAAGCAGGCTACCCCCTTCGGGTAGTCGCCAACCGCAACCGCGCGGGGGTCGAGGCGCTGGTCGCTGACGGCGCGACAGAGGCAACAGACCTCGCATCACTGGCAGCCGGCTCAACGATCATCCATATCTGCGCCCCCGGCTCACCCCAGGTAGAGCAGATCATCGGCGCCATGTTGGATCATTTGCAAACGGGCAGTGTTGTCATCGATTGTTCAACGTCCGATCCCTCCTCGACGGCCAAGCTCGCCGCGATGTTGGCCGATAAAGGGTGTCACATGGCCGACGCCCCCCTGGGCGGAACGCCAGTGCAAGCCGCCGAAGGCGCCTTGGCCGCAATGGTAGGCGCCGATGATGCCATATTTGCACGGATCAAACCGGTCATGGCGACTTGGGCTGGTGCAATTGTGCATCTCGGACCGGTCGGCGTAGGTCACAAGATGAAGCTGCTCAACAACATGCTCTCCCTCGGTTACGCAGCACTCTATTCTGAGGCGCTGGCGTTGTCGGAAAAGGTGGGGATTTCGACACAAGAGTTTGACAGCGTCATTCGTGGTAGCCGCATGGATTGCGGGTTTTATCAGACGTTTATGGGCTATGCGGTGGAGGGCAACCGCGAGGCGCATAAGTTCACGATTACCAATGCGTTGAAGGATGCGCGGTATCTGGAGTCGATGGCCGATAGTGTGAACCTGGCCAATCCGGTGGGCAATGCGATCAAGAACAGTTTTGCGGCGGCCTATGCGGACGGCGGGGATGCCCCGGACGCCTATGTGCCACATCTAGTGGATTATGTGGCGAAGGCGAATGGGGTGAAGCGGGGATAAGCTTTTGCGCGTAGGGTGGGTGAAACCCACGTTTTTCCCGTCAAAACGTTCTGCGCGCGTGGATTTCACCCACCCTACGTCGTGCCACAAGGGCCAGCGCCGGGCAGAGGGGCGGCGAGGCTACGGTATCAGCGTGGCACTTTATCCCGGCCACACATAGGGGCCGCTCACAAGCTGGCGCGCCCGTGGCGTGATCGCCGGCCTTCCGGGCCTGTCCGGCGATGGCCCGGCGCCTGTGGCTTGTTCCGGGCCTTGCGGTGGACCTTGTGCATGTCGGCTTGGAGCCCTCTGCCGTATTTCTGTATTGCGGCAAATGTCCGATAGTCATCGTCGAAACATTGTGCCACTAGTTGAACTTCCACATGGCGTGCGCCAGTCATAGCTGTGGTATGAGCCACAAAACTCAACCTAGAAGACTGGAGCACGTAACAGTGATGGGAGCAGGTTCAATAGGTTGTCTGGGATATGGCCTGTCAGTCTTTGGATTTGTATCTTGTGTTTTGGTCGGATTTGTCTTGTTTCAACGCAAATTCAAACAAAAGACGGAAGGGCTTGAAAACAAACCCAATCGAGTACCATTAACCCGTGAAGACCGACCGTTTCTTTATCGTTTTCTTACTCTCTGGCTTTGCGGTGTAATTCTGTGGTTCACCGCAGCGTTCATCGAAGATCGTGGCGTCGAAGCCGTATGGTTTGAAGGACAGAACGAATGTCCACACATATGGCCAACTCCCCGAAGTCTGCGCGATCTAGAGTAGCCCGATGGGAGTTACTCTTTGGGAAGCCTACGATCTACCTTCTTTGAAGCGGACAATCGTCCGAGCGCAGCGAATTCACACTTTGTCCCGCAAAACACCCTCACCCCTCATACAACCGCCCCGCCAAATCCCCTAAAGTCCGCGCCCCAATCTGCCCCATATTCGCGATCATATCCTGCCGCAGGATATCCAGCACATGCGCCGTTCCAGGCTCGCCCATGGCCCCCAGCCCATAATGAAACGCCCGGCCCAGCATCACGAAATTCGCCCCCAGCGCCAAGGCCCGCATCACATCCAACCCGCTCTCGACCCCGCTATCAAACAGGATCGGCAGATTGGTGGCCGCGCGGATGTCAGGCAGGGCCTCAATGGTCGCGGGCGCTGCATCGAACTGGCGGCCGGCGTGGTTGGAGATCCAGATCGCATCCACGCCTTTCTCCGCCAGCCGCGGCGCGTCGCGGGCGTCGAGCACGCCTTTGACGATCAGCAGCCCGTCCCATTCGGCCCGCAGATGATCCACATATTCCCAATCCGGTGAGGTGCGCAGCAGGTAGCCGACGTGTTGGTTCGACGGCAGGGCGGTCTTTTGGTCGGCGTAGCTGTCCATCAGCTTCATCCGGGGCATGCCCGTCTGCCGGATGCCATTCAGCCAGACCGGGCACATCGCTGCTTGCATGGCCAAGCGCCCGGTCAGTTTCGGAGGCTGCTGCAAACCACCCCGCGTTTGACGCTCGCGCCGAGAGGCGACGGGGACATCGACGGTCATTACAAGCGTCGTAAACCCGGCGTCCTTCGCGCGTTTCAACATATCCCCCCGGATCACCGGGTCGCGCGGCGGGTAGATCTGGAACCAGCCCTGGCCACCATGGTGATCCGCCACATCCTCAGGCGTTTGGGTGGCGACGGTGGAGATTGTGTAGGGGATGCTTTCGCGGGCGGCGGTGCGCGCCAACATCTGCTCCGCCCCCGGCCAGATCAGCCCGGACATGCCCACGGGCGCGATGCCGATGGGCAGCGGATAGTCGCGGCCGAGCAGGGAGGTTGAGAGGTCCGGCGTGAACTCCCCATGCAGAATAGACGGTTGAAACATCACCGCATCGAGCTTTGCGCGATTGCGCGCCAGTGTCGCCTCTTTCCCTGTCCCGCTGTCGAGGTATTCCCAAACAAAATGGGGAATGCGGCGGCGGGCGCGGGCTTTCAGATCGCTGATGGCGGGAAACTTTGCGTGGCTCATGGCGCGATAAACACAGAGCGCGCGGCGTTTTGCAAGCTGCAGGATGCCTGCGGCGCGCGTTGTTTTGGCCAGATGAAGACCTCCTCCGGTCTTCCCAAAACGAGGGGAAACAAACGGCGAACATGAGGGTTTTCGGCCCTGCGCTTTCGCGCTACATTGCAGTATGAGCAGTTTTTCTGAAGATGACGCCTTTGAAGCCGCCGCCGTGCCCCTGTCGCAAAGGGCGATGGCCGCCCAAGGCGCGCCTTACCTTGACGGGTTGAACCCTGCGCAGCGCGAGGCGGTGGAGGCCTTGCAGGGCCCTGTGCTGATGCTGGCGGGCGCGGGCACGGGCAAGACCAAGGCCCTGACCGCCCGCATTGCCCATCTGCTGATCACCGGCACCGCCCGCCCGCATGAGATCCTCGCGGTGACCTTCACCAATAAAGCCGCGCGCGAGATGAAATCGCGCATCGGTGGCATGTTGGGCGAGGCTGTGGAGGGGATGCCCTGGCTCGGCACATTCCATGCCGTTTGCGTGAAGCTCCTGCGCCGGCATGCTGAACTGGTCGGACTAAAGTCAAACTTCACGATCCTCGACACCGATGATCAAATCCGCCTGCTCAAACAGCTCATTGTTGCCGAAGGCATCGACGAAAAGCGCTGGCCGCCGCGCATGCTGTCTCACATTATTGATGGCTGGAAGAACAAGGCCTATACGCCCGGCAAGGTGCCGGTCGCCGACAGCGGCGCCTTTGATCACAAGGGCGTCGATCTCTATGCCGCATATCAGCAACGTCTGAAAGATCTGAACGCCGTCGATTTTGGCGATATCCTGCTCCACATGGTGGTGATTTTCCAGACCCACCAAGACGTGTTGGAGCAATACCAACGTTGGTTCCGCTTTATTTTAGTGGACGAATATCAAGATACCAACGTGGCCCAGTATCTCTGGTTGCGCCTACTGGCCGGGGCTCACAAGAACATTTGCTGCGTTGGCGACGACGACCAGTCGATCTACGGCTGGCGCGGGGCCGAAGTGGGGAACATCCTGAAGTTTGAAAAGGACTTTCCCGGTGCGGTTGTTGTCCGACTGGAACAGAACTATCGGTCCACCCCCCATATCCTCGCCGCGGCCTCTGGCGTGATCGCGGGCAACAAAGGGCGCTTGGGCAAGGAGCTTTGGACGGCAGAGGAGGACGGCGAGAAGGTCCGTTTGATCGGCCATTGGGATGGCGAGGAAGAGGCCCGTTGGATCGGCGAGGAAGTCGAGGCGATGCAGCGCGGGACGCGTGGGATGACTGGGATCAGTCTGGATCAGATGGCGATCCTCGTCCGCGCCTCCCATCAGATGCGCGCCTTTGAGGACAGGTTCCTGACCATCGGTCTGCCGTATCGTGTCATTGGTGGCCCGCGCTTTTATGAGCGGATGGAAATCCGCGATGCGATGGCCTACTTCCGCCTTTCTGTGTCCCAGGACGATGATCTGGCGTTTGAGCGGATCGTGAACACGCCCAAACGCGGACTGGGTGACAAGGCGGTGCAGACGATCCAGCGCACGGCGCGCGAGAATGGCGTGAACCTCGTCGAAGGCGCCCGGATTTGCGTTCAGGAAAAGCGACTGGGCGGGAAGGGCCTGAAGGAGCTGGGGATCCTTGTCGATGGCCTTGACCGCTGGCATGCCCAAGTGCTGGCTGAGGCGGACACGCATATGGAACTGGCCGAGATGATCCTGGATGAATCCGGTTACACTGGGTTCTGGCAGAACGACAAAACACCCGAAGCGCCCGGGCGGTTGGAGAACCTGAAGGAACTCGTCAAAGCCTTGGAAAGCTTTGAGAACCTGCAAGGGTTCCTCGAACACGTGAGCCTGATCATGGATAATGAACAGGAAGAGCAGGGTGAAAAGGTCTCGATCATGACCCTGCACGCGGCGAAGGGGCTGGAGTTTCCGGCGGTGTTTCTACCGGGCTGGGAAGATGGGCTGTTTCCGTCACAGCGGTCGATGGACGAAAGCGGGCTCAAAGGCCTCGAAGAGGAACGCAGACTGGCCTACGTCGGTATCACCCGGGCGGAGCAGATTTGCACAATCAGTTTTGCCGCTAACCGGCGGGTTTATGGCCAATGGCAATCAGCGCTGCCATCGCGGTTCATTGACGAGCTGCCGGAGGCCCATGTCGATGTGCTGACCCCGCCAGGTCTCTATGGTGGCGGATATGGGGCGGCGGGGATGTCCGCTACCGCCTCGCCTGCCGCGCAGGCAGCGATGGGGTCGGACCTGCATGAAAAGGCGTCGCGGGCGGATGTCTACAACTCTCCTGGGTGGAAACGCTTGCAAGCTCGTGGCCAGCAGCGCGGTATGTCACAACCGTCCGAGGCGCGGAATATGACGATCGACCTCGACGCGGTCAGTGCGTTTACACTCGGCGACCGCGTGTTTCATCAGAAGTTTGGGTACGGCGAAGTCATGGGCATTGAAGGCGATAAACTGGAGATTGAGTTTGACAAAGCGGGATCTAAGCATGTGGTGGCTCGCTTTGTGGTCAATGCGGCCGCCGCGGATGATGTCCCGTTCTAAAATCCAGTCATACATTCAACAAACTATACCAACACGTTGATTTCGCCATCTGAGGATACGACGGCGAAGGCCGGAACGGTGCCCGTAAAGGCAGAAAGCGTCGCAGGTCTACAATACCAACTGCTCAGCGAAGCGTCCTATACGCTTACCGGTGATGATGTCCTTGTGGCAGTAACCGCAATGCGGCGGGGTGTTCCGGCGGACGAACAGAACGCGCTGCGCGAGGAGCTTTTTCGCAAAGGACAGCCGTGCCTACGGACCTCGCCTCTCGTCAAAACTCACGGCTGGGCTGTGCACTACAACAAGGACGGTCGCATTGCGCTCGTTGGTTGTGAGACAGCGACATATCGTGCACTTTCAACGGCCCCCGATATCACGCAGGTGAAAGGCATGCGGTCTAAACGAGCTTAGTCATCAACTGATTTAAGCACGCGCGCAGGGTTGCCGACGACGATCATTCGGTCTGGAACATCCTTTGTCACGACGGACCCAGCCCCGATGACAGCGCCTTCCCCAACCGTCACGCCCGGCATGATGATGGCGCCGGCCCCGATCCAGGCGTTGTCTTTCACAACGATGGGCTTGGCGATCGTCACGATTTCAAACGGCGGTATCCGTCCGTCCCGCGGGACAAAGCGGTCCTCTGGCCGATTGGGGTGGGTTGCCGTGATAAACTGCACGTTAGGACCAACAGCGACGTAGTCGCCTATGGTGATGGTTGCACTATCCAAAAAGGTCGCGCCGGTATTGATGAAGGCCCAATACCCCAAATGGATGTGTTTTCCGTAGTCGGCATAAAAAGGCGGCACGATCAGCGCGGGTCCCTTCATGCTCCCGACCATATCGGCCAGGGCTGCCATACGCGCGTCCATGTCATGCGCTGGAATTGCGTCGAGGGCGGTCTTTCGCGCGCGACAATCAGCCTGGTAGGCCAGCAAATCTGGGTCGGCCCCATCATGAGGCAGTCCGGATATCATCTTTTCGATTTCGGTCATCTTGCCTGCCTCAACTAGTCAGATAGGACGGGGTACAGCGACGCGACCAGCAATACGGCCATCGTGAAATTGAATTGGCGTAAACGGCGCGGATTCCCCAAGACACGACGGACTTGCACACCAATCCAGGCCCAGACAGAGACAGATGGCAGGTTAGTCGCGGCAAACACGCAGGCGACCATCACCGAGCCCCTCCAAACGCCTGTCTCCGCTGGGACATAAACCGTGATCGCGGTGATTGCCATGTACCAGGCCTTTGGATTGACCCATTGAAATGCTGCAGCTTGTAAAGAAGTCAAAGGCTTGCCTGTGACCTCTTTGGCCTCTGGCGGCATGGCCATCGCGATTTTCCAAGCGAGCCATAGCATGTAGGCCACACTCAGAACCTTTAGAATTGCATTGATCACAGGATATGTCTCAAAAAGACGCAAGAGAAAGACACCGACCATCGTGATCATAAAAGCATGCCCGAGTGAGATGCCGAGCATATGCGGTATCGTTCGACGAATTCCGTAGTTCGCGCCTGAGGCCATGAGCATCAAATTGTTGGGGCCGGGTGTGATTGAGCTAACGCACGCAAAAAGCATCAGGGCAAAGACGAGATCCAGTGTCATGTGTTTGTCCCGTTTCCCACGCTGCAAATGCAAATCGTCGTGCCATGCTGACGAGACCTTAAACGAACCTCAATACCTTCATGCGACATAGATCCCGACACGAGGCGGGGTTTGCGTATGCTTTGGAAGAAACAACCGGCGGAGACGTCGACCGAGATCAAGGATCTGCGTGCTTTGTCGGGCGCTTTGAACAGTGTGCAAGCTGTAATTTGGTTCGACACGAAGGGAAACATCCTACAGGCCAACACGAATTTCTGTGCTGCGATGGGCTACCAAGAAGCTGAGATCGTCGGGAAACACCACCGCATCTTTGTTGACCCCGCCTTGCACGGCTCCGCCGCCTATGCCGCCCTCTGGGATAACCTGGCGCAGGGCATTTCTTTTTCCGGGGATATTGAGCGGATCACCGCAACAGGCGAACGGCTCCAACTGGCCGCGTTTTATACGCCGGTGAAGGACGTAACGGGTGCCGTTGTCAAAGTCGTCAAGTTTGCATCCGACATCACGGCAAAGCGTCAGGCGGTGGCGGATTTGACGGCTGCGCTGGCGACCTTGTCGGAAGGTGATGTATCGGTGCGCCTTCCAAGGACGACCGAGGGTGAATTTAAGAACGTCTTTGAGCGGTTCAACGGGACGATGCAGACGCTCGAAACGATGATTAAATCGATCAATGCGGTCGCCCTGACCCTGGCGAAAGACGCCGCTGACATCACAGCCAACGCCCAAGATCTTGCCGGCCGGGGAGAGGCACAGGCCGCCACATTGGAAGAGACCGCAGCCTCATTAGAACAATTGTCGACGGCTGTTGCAGGCACAGCCGAAAACGCGCAGTCGGCGACTGCCACTGCGAAGACGGCATCCGGTGACGCCAAGCAAGGTACTCAGGTTGTGTCGAATGCCATCAGCGCGATGCAAGAAATCAAGGACGGATCGAGCGAGATCGGCAAAATTATCGAGGTCATCGACGCCATTTCCTTCCAAACCAATTTATTGGCCCTCAATGCAGGGATTGAGGCCGCTCGCGCGGGGGATGCAGGGCGCGGCTTTGCTGTCGTGGCCAGCGAAATTCGGGCGTTGGCCCAACGGACCGCGGAAGCGGCGAAAGACATCAGTGATCTCATCGTCAGTAGTAACATGAATGTCGCGAAAGGGGCGCAATTGGTTGACCAATCGGGTGAAGCACTCACCCGGATCGTGGATCAGATCGCGACTGTCGTCGAAACGATCGAAGAAATTTCAACAGCCACGCGCGATCAATCCGATGGGGTCAACTCTGTCAATCAGGCAACTTCGCATATGGACATTGCGACACAGCAAAACGCGGCGTTGGCTGAGCGTAGCGCGCAAAGTGCCGGGCAACTGGCCGATTCAGCCGCGAAGCTCCGAGATCTGGTCTCTGCTTTCGAAACGTCGGACGACGGTCTGGGTTCGATCGGCGAGACGATGAACTTTCGCCAATCCGCCTAAGCCGGTCGCCGCCCCCCTAAAACAACAAAACGGCAGCGCCCGGGAGGAGGTGGGCGCTGCCGCTCTATTTCGCCTCATGCCGCGGGAGGAGGTGCGGCGTCAGCAAGTGCGCCGATTGTCCGGGAGGAGGTGGACTTTCAGCGCGTTTCTCGATCACCCGGGAGGAGGTGGATGATCGAAACCTTTGAAAGTGCCGGCAGCATCAAGGGAGGAGGAAGATGCTGCCGGCGCTTTTTTGACTGGTCCCAAAAAGGGAGGAGAGGGACCAATCATTCGGAACCATTATTTCTGGGAGGAGAAATGGTTCCAAAATTTCTTAGGCCATGTTCGCAGCGTCGCGTGCGACGGAGCGGATCATGGAGCGAGACAGACCAATATCAGCCAGTTCCGCGTTAGACAGTTCATTCAACTCGCGCACGGTGCGCTTGAAGATTTTGCGTTTCTCAGACGCAGTTTTCCAACTTTCAACCGCAGCGTCGATGCGTGCGGACAGGTTCAGACCAACTGCGCGATTGTCAGATGCATATGCCATGACAGTTTCACTTTCAGTTTTTAGAGCAGCGGGAGGGGGGAGGACTGCTCTTTCTCGTCTTCATACTTGTGCTTTTTCTGCAATTGCACAATCGACAAGGTTGAAATGCCGCTATGCAGCATTTGCATGGGATACACGCAAAGTGGGGCTTGAACACAGGGTACAGCCCCCTAGCGACAAAATGCGCTGCTTGCGATTTGTGCAATTTCAGTTGAAGACGTCAAAACGCAGACAGTTTGTGAACGGACACACCGATGCCCACTACCAAAGACCATATCCTTCTGAATCAACGAATCCCCACCCGGAAGTGTGATCGTGTTCAGTGCTGCAAGAATCTGGTGCGCGCAGTCGCAATTGATGGTGGCACTGTTCGTTTCGTGATTGAAGCGCCAACGCCAGAAGAGGCCGCGCAAATGGGCAGCGTCCGCACCGCTGCGCAAGCGGTGGTTTCTCAACTTGATGGCGTGACTGACGTTTCAGTGGTGCTGACCGCCCACGGGCCTGCCGCTAAGCCGGCGCCACCAGAGGCACCGCCAAGCCTCAAAGTTGGTCGTCATCCCACGCCTCAATCCGGACCTGCGCCAGTAGCCGGCGTCGATCGGATCCTCGCGATTGCCTCAGGCAAAGGGGGTGTAGGAAAGTCGACAGTGTCGTCAAATCTCGCGGTTGCTTTGGCACGCGAAGGGCGACGCGTCGGCTTGCTCGACGCAGATATTTACGGCCCAAGCCAACCACGCATGATGGGTGTCAGCCAACGACCCGGGTCGCCAGATGGAAAAACAATCATTCCGCTGCAAGCCCACGGCGTCACAATGATGTCGATTGGCCTGATGGTCGACCCGGACAAGGCGGTTGTTTGGCGGGGGCCGATGTTAATGGGCGCGCTTCAGCAAATGCTGGGGCAGGTCGAATGGGGCGAGCTTGACGTTCTCATCGTCGATTTGCCGCCCGGCACAGGGGACGTGCAGCTGACGCTGTGTCAACGCACTCACCTGATAGGGGCCGTTGTGGTCAGTACACCGCAAGACGTCGCTTTGATTGACGCACGTAAGGCGCTCGACATGTTCAAATCGCTGAGTACGCCAGTTCTGGGCCTGATTGAGAACATGTCAACGTTCCATTGCCCCAGCTGCGGGTATGAAGCACATATCTTCGGGCATGGTGGCGTCGCGGCAGAGGCTGAGCGGATTGGCGTTCCGCTCCTTGGTGCCTTGCCGATTGATCTCGACACGCGCTTGGCGGGCGACAATGGGACGCCGATCGCGGCAGGGCAGGGCGCAATGGCGGATGCCTATCGTGTCCTCGCGCGGCGTTTCATCGACGGCGGGATGGCTTAGCGCCCTATCTTTCCAACCGAAGTCCGTTCCAAATGATTTGCTTTTCGCGCAGAAGAGCCAATCCAAAGACGTATCTGGGAAATTCTGGTACTTCTGGGAAAGCTTGGAATCTTCCGGGGGAGCGTGCAAAAAGCCGCTGATGCAAGCCGAAAGCCCTACAAAATTCGCTTTCTTGTGCTGAAATTGGCACAAGGACCTTGAGAAATTGAACTTTTTTGGGAATTTTGTGAACCACAATATATGCGCGTGTGCTGGTTTCCACCGTAGAAATTAGTCATAAAAAACAGTTACAAAGTGTCATGGTAGTAAAAGTGACATACCATATATTGATTTTGAATAACTCCGAAAACATCATGTAGTTCCATGATTTCCCAAAAAAGGTGTTGATCGGTAGCCGAACTTGGGTCAAAACAGTTTCACGGTGATGACGAGCACATCAATAAAAAGAACGGGGCGCCAAGAACCCCAACCGGCAGAAGTCAGGTTTCATACAGGCCTCGCCATTACCGAACGAAGAGATCCGGCGCGCGAGCGAGCAGACATCCCCCCAGGTGGCGCGCGCAGCTGGACCACGCCCGAACGGGCTGAAGGTGGCGAATTGAGCAGTGGCAGCAGCTCAATTCGCCATTTTCGCATCAAGGGCTTGGATTTGAGGGACAAGGAACAACCGAGACCGTGGCGTTAAGTTTCACAGGCGAACACACCCAAAAGGTGGACAGCAAGGGACGTATGTCGATCCCGGCTGATTTTCGTCGTGTCCTTGAAGCCGGTGACCCGCAGTGGTCCCCAGGCCAGTCCCCCCGCATGTATTTGCTGTATGGTGATCATCTAAAAACCCAATTGCACGGCTATACCGTTGATGAGTTCACCGAGGTTGTGAACCAGATCAACGCCTTGCCCCGCGGATCTGATGCCAAAAAGAAATTGTCGCGTCTGATTATCGGCCAGTCCATCAAACTGGACGTTGATAAGGATGGCCGCACCGTGATGCCCATCAAACAACGCCAAAAGCTCGGGATCTCCGACGGGGAGTTGTATTTCAGCGGTCTTGGCGACCACTTCGAGATCTGGAAGGCAGAGACCTTCACAGAAGAGGTTGCCGATGATCTGCAAGATTGGTTGGCCGAACAGGGCAATGACTACGATCCACTTAGCATGCTGGACGGGTGAAGATGACGTCAGCTGCCGCGGACACGAATAACCCTCACATCCCCGTTCTGATCCGGCCCTTGATCGCCGCCGTCGCCCCCGTCGATGGGACCTGGCTTGATGGAACTTTCGGCGCAGGTGGCTACGCTAAGGCGCTGTTGGACGCGGGGGCCGATAAGGTGATCGGCGTCGATCGAGACCCATTGGCCTTTGAAATGGCGGCGGATTGGATTGGTGACTATGGCGCCCGGATTGTTTTGGAAGCGGGCGTCTTTTCCAAGTTGGATCAAGTGGCGGGCGATCTTGACGGCGTTGTGCTTGATCTTGGCGTCTCCTCCATGCAGCTTGACCTCGCGGAGCGTGGATTTTCGTTTATGCGTGACGGGCCATTGGACATGCGGATGTCGCAAGAGGGACCGTCGGCGGCTGACTTATGCAATGAGGCAGAAGAAGAAGAACTCGCTGATATCATTTACCTTTACGGGGAAGAGAGAGCGTCGCGCCGGATTGCGAAAGCGATTGTAGCTGCGCGCCCGCTGACGACCACCCTGCAGTTGGCGAAGGTGGTGGAAGGCTGCTTGCCGCGCGCTAAGCCGGGCCAATCGCACCCAGCCACCCGCACCTTTCAGGCGCTGCGAATTGCAGTGAACAACGAATATGGTGAACTGGCTGAGGGCCTGATGGCCGCTGAACGCGCGCTGAAACCCGGTGGGCAATTGGCCGTGGTCACCTTTCACTCCGTCGAAGATCGAATGGTGAAACGTTTCCTCCAACTGCGGGGCGGCGGACAGGCGAACGCAAACCGCTACGCGCCAGCGACCGAGGAAACACCGGCAGCGTTCAAAGTGACAAAGCGAAAAGCCATCGGGCCGGACGAACAAGAATTGGCAGAAAACCCTAGATCACGCTCCGCGAAACTGCGCGTGGCCACGCGGACAGATGTTCCGGCGGCGGATATCGATCCAGCGGATTTGGGCATGCCCATAAAGAAGAAAACAAAAGGCAGGCGGTAAGATGCGGGGACTATTGCTATTTTTCGGCGCATTGATCGTGATGGGACTCGGATTTTGGTCCTATCAGGAAAATTATAGAACGCGGGATGCGATTGCAGAGGTGCGCCAGTTGCACCGTGAAATTGGGGCAGCGCACGAACGGCTAAGTCGGCTACGGGCCGAATGGGCTTATCTTAACCGCCCGGATCGGCTGCGAGATTTGGCGGAGCTCAATTATGAACGCCTGGGTTTGCTGCCGCTCACGCCAGAAGCCTACGGCGATGTGAACCAAGTGATCTATCCGCTGCCTGATATCTTGCCGATCACCAATCCGATCGATGTGCGCAGCTACCAGCCCGCAAGCGGGGAGGAGAACCCGTTATGATCCGCACGCCGCTCCGCCCTCTCGCGACGATCCTCAAGGCCCGCGCGCATGGGGAAGACACAAAAGCCATTGAACGGGAAAACATCCGCAAGCGACATGAAGAGATGGCCGACAAAGCCCGCATGCGGGCCGAAGGGCGTTTGTTGGTCCTTGGGGCTGCCTTCTTTCTCGCATTCATGACCATTGGCTTGCGCATGGGCACGCTGTCTCAAGCCGTCCCGGAAGAGCCGCGCGCGATCACCCAAGGCAACCCGATCATCGGGCAAAGATCTGATATTGTTGATAGAAATGGCCGCATTCTCGCAACAAATCTAGAGACTCATTCGCTTTATGCGCACCCGCAGGACATGATTGAACCGCAGCGCGCCGCGCGGGAATTGGTCGCGATCTTCCCGGAGCTTGATGAGGACCGCCTGCTGAAAGACTTCACTGGTGATCGGAAATTCGTTTGGATCCGCAAGCAGATTAGCCCGGAGCAAATGCAAAAAGTGCACGACATCGGCTCCCCCGGTCTGCTGTTCGGTCCGCGTGAAATGCGGCTTTATCCAAACGGGCCCGTTCTTGCACACGTTCTCGGCGGTGCGTCGTTCGGGCGAGAGGGCGTGGCAAGCGCTGAGGTGATCGGTGTCGCTGGCGTTGAACGCTACTTCGACGGGTTTTTGCGCGATCCGGCGAGCGAGGGGGCGCCGCTCGAACTTTCGATTGATCTGACGGTCCAGGCAACAACGGAAGAGGTCTTGGCAGGCGGCATGTCATTGATGAATGCCAAAGGTGCTGCGTCCGTCTTGATGGATATCGAAACCGGCGAAATCATTGCGATGGCATCCTTGCCCGACTTTGACCCAAACAATCGCCCGCGTGTGTTGACGGAAGGTGACCAATCCGACAGCCCGCTTTTCAACCGAGCGGTTCAAGGGGTTTATGAGCTGGGATCGACCTTCAAGATATTTGCCGTTGCGCAAGCGATGGAGTTGGGGCTCCTGGATCCAAACACTTTGATCAACACCGAAAGCCCACTTGAATGGGGGCCGCACACGATCCGAGATTTCACGAAGCATCCACCGATAATGTCAGCCAGCAATGTGATCGTGATGTCGTCAAACGTCGGCACTGCTCGTATCGCGCAGGAAATTGGTGCGGCACGCCAGCGGTCCTTTATGGGTGACCTTGGTTTTCTGGAAGCCACGCCGGTTGAAATGATTGAAGGGCCATCGGGTCGACCGTTGCTGCCCTCGAACTGGTCGGAAATTTCTGCGATGACAATCTCATACGGCCATGGCTTGTCGACGTCACCACTGCATTTGGCCTCCGGTTACGCCAGTCTTTTGAATGGTGGGACGCGCGTTGAGCCGACCTTGCTGCGTCAGGAAAACCCAGTTGCCGGAGAAAGGATCGTCAGCGAAGCGACCTCGCGATCGGCCCGCGCAATGCTCCACGGTGTTGTCGAACGTGGCACCGCCAGCCTGGCCGCGGTTGAGGGTTATGCGGTCGCTGGCAAAACCGGCACTGCTGATAAACCGCGCGGTAACGGGCGCGGGTATTACGAGGACAAGGTTATTGCGACTTTCGCCAGCGTCTTCCCAGCGCATGAGCCGCGCTATGTCCTCGTGGTAACTTTAGATGAGCCGGTCGAGACCTCAGGCGAGAAACCGCGACGGTCCGCTGGTTGGACGGCAGTCCCCGTCGCGGCGGAGATGATCCGACGGGTCGCCCCGCTCTTGGGCCTGCGACCTGCGATTGAAACTATGCGGCCAGTTGGTGTAACACTCACCAGCAATTAGGGGACCAATCCCGAACTAAAACGGGGGCACAATGGCCGAGCAGGCACCAAAACGATCATCTTTGGCGGACCTCGGTCTGCGAGCAATTGGCGGGCAAGAGGCCGAGATTTGTGACCTGGTGGTCGATAGCCGCGCTGTTGGTCCAGGGACCTTGTTTGCAGCTTTGCCCGGGTCCAGGGTGCATGGTGCGACCTTTATTGAAAAGGCCCTGGCGCGGGGTGCTGTGGCTGTTCTGACGGATGCTGAAGGCGCGGCGATCGCAAAACCAGAATTGGCAGCTGCCGATGTGGCGGTCATCGTTGCACAAGACCCGCGCCAAACCTTGGCGCAAACGGCGTCTTTATGGTTCGGGGCCCATCCAGCCACCGTGGTCGCGGTAACCGGGACAAACGGCAAGACATCTGTCTCGACCTTTTGTCGGCAGATATGGGAATCGATTGGCCTGAAGGCGGTCAACCTTGGCACCACAGGTGTTGAGGGCGGGTGGGACTACCCGCTGGCGCATACCACGCCTGAGCCAGTGACCCTGCATCGCGTGTTGGCCGAAGCGACGCAGCAAGGTGTCACGCATTGCGCTATGGAGGCGTCCAGTCATGGCCTGGACCAGCGACGCCTGGACGGTGTGTTGCTGTCTGCTGCGGGTTTTTCGAATTTCTCACAAGACCATCTTGATTATCACAAGACCTTTGAGGCCTACTTCGATGCCAAAATGGGTCTTTTCACCCGCGTTCTTGCCGAAGATGGCGTGGCTGTCGTCAATCTTGACGATCCACGGGGTGATGAAGTGGCGACACTCTGTACCGCGCGTGGTCAAGAAGTGATCGGCGTTGGGCGACATGAAGATGCGACTTTGCACATCGTCGGTCAGCGCTTTGATGCGCTTGGGCAGGACTTGCTGTTTCGCTGGCAGGGCAAGAAGTATCAGGCCCGCCTCAACCTGATCGGTGGATTCCAGGCTGAAAATGTCATGCTCGCCGCAGGGCTTTGTATCGGGGCCGGAGCAGCCGCCTCTGACGTGATAGAGGCGATGCCGACGCTGACGACGGTCCGTGGTCGGATGGAACTTGCGGCAACGCGCGAAAACGGCGCGACGGTCTTCGTTGATTACGCGCATACGCCGGATGCCATCGCGACAGCTCTAAAAGCCATGCGGCCCCATGTGATGGGCCGGATTGTGGTGATTGTGGGCGCCGGTGGTGATCGGGACACAACCAAACGCCCGCTGATGGGCGCTGCTGCTGCTGAGCATGCGGATGTTGTGATTGTGACGGACGACAATCCACGCTCCGAGGACCCCGCAAGCATTCGCGCTGCCGTAATGGCGGGCGCGCTAAACGGGATTGGCACCCCAACCGTGACAGAAGTAGGCGATCGGGCAGAGGCGATCTTGCGCGGCGTTGATGCTCTCGGCGCTGGGGATGCTTTGCTGATTGCAGGTAAAGGCCACGAGAGCGGCCAGACCGTTGGCGATACAGTATTGCCCTTCGACGATGTCGAACAAGCCAGCGTGGCGGTGGCCGCGCTCGAAGGCAAAATATGAGCCTTTGGACCGCCACAGATGCCGCAGCGGCGACCGGGGGCGCGGCGACGACGGGTTGGTCGGCGACTGGCGTTTCGATCGACACGCGTTCGCTTCAGTCGGGTGATCTTTTTGTTGCTCTGAGAGACGTCCGCGACGGGCACGACTTTGTTGGCACGGCCATGGAAAAGGGCGCGGCGGCGGCGCTTGTGACGCACCGACCAGAGGGTGTAGCGGAAGATGCACCGCTGTTGATCGTGTCGGATGTTTTGAAAGCTCTGGAGGCGCTTGGTGCCGCTGCGCGGGCGCGGACCAATGCAAAGGTCATCGGTGTGACCGGGTCGGTTGGTAAAACATCAACCAAGGAAATGTTGCGCACGGTCCTAGGCTTGCAAGGCAAAACGCATGCTGCAGAGGCGTCTTACAACAACCATTGGGGGGTGCCGCTGACGTTGGCACGCATGCCCGCCAATACCGATTACGCTGTCGTTGAGATCGGAATGAGTAACCCCGGAGAGATTGCCCCGCTCGCGAAGATGGCAAAGCCACATGTGGGCATGGTGACGACAGTGGCCGCCGCGCATCTTGCGGCATTTGGGGCGCTCGAAGGGATCGCGCATGAAAAGGGCAGTATCTTGGAGGGTGTGCTTCCTGGTGGTGTCGCGGTGCTGAATGGCGATATTGAGACGGCAAACATTCTGGCCGGTTATGCCAATGATCAAACCGTCAAATGGTTTGGTCATGATCCTACTTTCGATTGGCAAATCAAAGATGTACGTATCGCAGCTGATGCGACGATAATCCAGGCAAGAGGGGGTGGACACAACTACCTTTTGAAGCTCTCGGCCCCGGGCAGACATTTCGCCATGAACGCTGTTGGCGTGTTAGCTGCTGTCGAGGCGCTTGGCGCAGATCCGGCGATGGCAGCACGCGACATGGCCCAATGGGCGCCTCCGTCAGGGCGGGGTCAACGGGAAGTCATCCAATTGGACGAGGCGGTCGAGACCAGCCGGTTCGATTTGATCGACGACGCATTCAACGCCAATCCGACGTCGCTCGCGGCAGCGCTTGAGGTGCTTGCCGCAACGACACCCATCGATGATATCGGACGTATCCGCAAAGGTCGTCGCGTAGCGATCCTGGGCGACATGTTGGAGCTTGGCCCGACCGAGATCGAAGATCATCGCGCGATGCACTTGAATGATCACCTGCAAGTCGCTGATGTTGTTCATTGTTCTGGAGTATTGATGCGTCACCTTTGGGAGGCTTTGCCGGACGAAAGGCGTGGGCTTTGTGTCGACAATGCAGACCAACTTGCAGACCAAGCCAACCGCCTCGTAGACGCAGGAGATGTGGTTTTGGTGAAGGGGTCAAAAGGCAGCCAGGTCTCGCGCGTCGTTGACGCGATCCGAAAACTGGGGCATCGCAGCGCACACGCCTCGACTAAATTTCCGGCTAAATAGGACCAGGTCGCATGTTATATTGGCTTACCGCGCTGTCTGATGGGGGCGATTTTTTCAATCTCTTCCGGTACATCACGTTTCGTGCGGGTGGTGCATTTCTTACGGCACTGACCTTTGGGTTCCTGTTCGGCAAACCTCTCATCAACGTCCTGCGGCGCAAGCAGGGCAAGGGCCAACCCATTCGCGAAGACGGGCCAGAGAGCCACTTTGTTAAAGCAGGGACGCCGACCATGGGCGGGCTTCTGATTGTGGGCGCTTTGCTCACCTCCAGCCTGCTTTGGGCGCGTTGGGACAACCCTTACATCTGGATGATCCTTTTTGTGACCTTGGCTTATGCGCTGATCGGTTTCGCCGATGATTATGCGAAAGTGTCAAAGCAGAATACGAGCGGGGTTTCAGGCCGGATCCGTTTGGCACTGGGCTTTGCGATTGCTGCGATTGCGGGACTGTGGGCGAGCTTTGTGCATCCTGAAGACCTGACATTTCAGCTGGCCGTTCCGGTGTTCAAGGATGTGTTGTTCAACATGGGTTATCTATTTGTTCCCTTCGCGATGATCGTCATCGTCGGGGCGGCCAATGCAGTGAACCTGACGGATGGCCTCGATGGGCTGGCGATTATGCCAGTGATGATCGCTGCAGGCACCTTTGGAATCATTGCGTATTTTGTGGGCCGGGTGGATTTCTCGGCATCCCTTGGACTGCATTATGTGCCGCATTCAGGTGAGATCTTGATCTTTGCCGCCGGCTTGATTGGCGGTGGATTGGGGTTCCTGTGGTACAACGCCCCACCTGCTGCTGTGTTCATGGGTGACACGGGGTCTTTGGCGCTCGGTGGTGCCCTCGGGGCTATTGCAGTGGCCACAAAACATGAGATCGTTTTGGCCATCGTGGGGGGGCTGTTTGTGGTCGAGGCCCTGTCGGTGATCATCCAGGTTGCCTACTTCAAAATGACCGGCAAGCGCGTCTTTCTGATGGCCCCGATCCATCACCACTATGAGAAAAAGGGCTGGGCCGAGAGCACGATTGTGATCCGGTTTTGGATCATCTCCCTGATCCTCGCGATGATTGGATTGGCGACGCTGAAGGTGCGGTGAGGGGTGTGCACCGGGTGTGCACCGCGCGTACACCGGACGTGCACTGAAAGTGTGACGTGGGGAGTCGGGGTGAACCCCGACCTACGGGCTTGCGGTGTTTGGTCTGCGCAGGCACTTTGCCTCAAAACGGGGGCGGGGATGATTCCAGTACAGGGCTTTCAGGGCCGTAAGGTCGCGGTGTTGGGGCTGGGGCGCTCTGGCAAGACCGCCGCAGCGGCATTGCGTGAGGGGGGTGCGACCCCGATTGTGTGGGACGACGGTCAAGCGGGGCGTGAGGCGGCGGAGGACGAAGGGTTCGATGTGGTCGATCTGACCAAGCAGGGGGCCTTTGACGATGTCGCGGCCTTGATCGTTTCTCCAGGCATTCCGCATTTGTACCCCAAACCGCATCCGGTGGTTGCGGCGGCTTGGGACGCGGGCGTTCCGGTGGACAATGATATTGGCCTCTTCTTTCGCTCCTACGCCACACACGATTGGGACAGCTTTGAGACAATGCCCCGTGTGGTGGCTGTGACAGGGTCGAACGGGAAATCTACAACCTCTGCCTTGATCCATCATATCCTCGTGGAGAATGGGAAGTCCGCCCAACTGGCCGGGAACATCGGACGCGGGGTGCTGGATATTGAGCCGGGGCACGATGGCGATGTTGTGGTGTTGGAGCTGTCGTCCTACCAGACCGATCTCGCCCGCGCGATGACGCCGGATATTGCGGTGTTGACGAACCTCAGCCCTGACCACTTGGATCGCCACGGCGGTGAGGGCGGGTATTTTGCAGCCAAGCGCAGGCTCTTTGCAGAAGGTGGCCCGGATCGCGCCGTGATTGGCGTGGACGAGGATGAGGGGCAGTATCTTGCGAACCAATTGGTGAGCGATCTGGCGGACGACCGGGTGATCCGGGTGTCAGCGGGGCGCAAGCTGGATCAAGCGGGCTGGGCCGTTTTCGCCCGGAAGGGGTTCTTGTCGGAGTACCGCAAGGGCCGCCAGATCGGGTCAATTGATCTGCGGGACATTGCGGGCCTGCCTGGGGCTCACAATCATCAGAATGCTTGTGCTGCCTATGCAGTCTGCCGATCGCTGGGGCTAGGGCCGCGCGGAATTGAGGCTGCGATGCGCAGCTATCCGGGGCTGCCGCATCGGTCGCAGGTCGTAGCCGAGAAAGACGGTGTGACCTTCGTGAACGACAGTAAAGCCACGAATGTCGATAGTGCCGCGAAGGCCTTGGCGGCCTTCCCGAAGGTGCGCTGGATCTGTGGGGGCTTGCAAAAGGAAGGTGGGCTGGAGGCTTTACACGGATCTTTGGATCATGTGGTCAAGGCCTATGTGATTGGGCGGGAGGCGGAGGCTTTTGCCCGCGATATCACCGGTGTGGATGCGGCCATTTGTACGACGATGGCTGAGGCCGTTGCAGCAGCAGTGGCCGACGCTGAGACAGGCGAGGTTGTGTTGCTCGCCCCGGCTGCCGCATCCTTTGATCAGTATGACAATTTTGAGCAGCGTGGTGACGACTTTGTCGCGCTTGTCAAAGCCGCTTTGGCGTCAGACGACTGAAAAGCACGCGTCCTAAGCTTGCGATTTGTGTTGAATCGCTTGCCCTGCCGCCCAGCCAGAGGACCACGCCCATTGGAAATTGTACCCGCCTAGCCAACCGGTGACGTCGACGGCCTCACCAATCACGTAGAGGCCGGGGACTGTCTTGGCCTCCATGGTTTTTGATGACAATCCGTCGGTGTCGACCCCGCCGAGGGTGACTTCGGCGGTGCGGTAGCCTTCGGAGCCGGAGGGGAGGAGTGGCCAGCGGCTCAGGGTGTCGCAAATGGTGGAAAGGCGTGCGTCGCTTTGATCGGCGATGTTGCCGGTGAGCTTGAGGTCGTCTTTAAGGAAATCGACGAGCCGCGCAGGGAGGTGCTGGCTGAGGATGCTTGTGAGTGCTTTGCGTCCGTCGCTGGTGCGGGCGGATTTGAGATGGGTGAGGAGGCCATTGGCCGGGATCAAGTTGACGGTGATCGGATCCCCTTCGGTCCAATAGCTGGAGGCTTGAAGAACCGCCGGTCCTGAGAGGCCGCGGTGGGTGAACAACAGCGCTTCGGCGAATGTGGTGTCACCCGCACTGACTTTGGCCGGAGTGGCGACCCCGGCCAGTGGTTTGAACTTGTCGTCCGAGAAGGTGAGCGGGACGAGGCCTGCTCGTGTTGGCACGATGCGCAGGCCGAACTGCTCCGCGATTTGGTAGGCGAGGCCTGTGGCACCCATCTTGGGGATGGATTTGCCCCCCGTCGCCAGGATGAGGTTCGTGGCGGTGACGGACGTGGCTTTGCCGTCTCGCCAGAGGACGACGCGGAAGTGGGTTCCATCGTGACTCACCGCCTCGACGCTGGTGCGCAGCCAGAGCTGCGCGCCCACTTTGTCCATTTCTGCCCGCAGCATCTGGATGATGTCCTTGGCGCTGTCGTCGCAAAAGAGCTGGCCGAGGGTCTTTTCGTGCCAAGCGATCTTGTAGTCGGAGACAAGCGAGATGAAATCCCACTGGGTGTAGCGGCTGAGCGCGGATTTGGCGAAATGGGGGTTTTGGCTGAGGAACTGCGCGGGTGTGGCGCCGGTGTTGGTGAAATTGCAGCGCCCGCCGCCGGAGATTCGGATCTTCTCACCCGGCGCTTTGGCGTGGTCGATCACCAGGACATGAGGCCCAGCATGGGCCGCAGCCATCATGCCAGCGGCCCCGGCGCCGAGAATGAGAGTTTGGACGTGCATGGGCTCAGGTGGCGCTAGTCGGCGTTGGCGTCAAGCGCGGAGTGTGCTGCGAAGAAATCCATGATCAATGGCCAAGTGCGGCGCATGTGTCCGTTGTGGCCGGTCTCCATCCTGCAATCGAGGACTGCTGGCAGTGTATCGCCCACGCTGCAATAGCTGCGACAGTCATGGCGGCGGCCGCCGAAATCGACCGGCTGGGCTGGCGTGCTGGTGTCGCAGCCATGCGCCTCGGACCAAGCACGCGTGATGGCTGTGGCCCCAGTGTAGTGGTATTCGGCGTCATCGAAGGATGTCGTATAGCGAGGGTCTTCCCATGCTCCTGGTGGCACGCTTGCATCTTCGGTTCCGGTGATGACCAAGGCCGGCAGGTCGGCATCGCCGGGCCCCGCAAGGTAGTCGCGATGGGGCAGGCCGATGAGGCTAGCGATGGCGCGCAGGCGCGGGGCGAGGATGGGGTCTTGCCCCATCCCCCAGACGAACATGCCTCCGTTTGAGGCCCCAGCCGCATAGATGCGGCTGGTGTCGATACACAGTTTGTTTTCAAGCGTGGTGAGCAGGTCAGCGACAAAGGTCTTGTCGTCGGCCTGGCAATGGGTCCAGGAACAGATGTTTTGCGCGGTGCTTGCACAGGACGGATAGGTTTCGTCCATGATGACATTTGGATTGCAGATGGCCTCTCCCACCCCATCGATGCCAGTGGCAGAGCCGGGAAAGGTCCAGGCGTTCGGGCGGTCTTCGTTGGCGCCAAGGCCTTCCGGGGCGACCACGATCATGCCAGTTTGTTCGGCCTGTCGACGGACAACCCAATAGTCTGGGATCGCATCCGCATCCCCGCCCCAGCCGTGAAACGCCAGTAGCAGCGGCGAGGGCGTGTCCGGGTCGTAGGATCGCGGGATGTGGAGGCGATAGCTGCGGTTGATGCCCTGATTTTGAAGAATGTGTGGTCCATTGTCCGGCGGTGTCGTCTGGCACCCGGAACTGGCGGTTTGCGACGCCGCTGCTTGCGCGGAAAGGCCAAACAGGGCAGCGCAGAGGAGGGTGCGGATCATCATGCAGCGCAGATTGCCTTTGCCGGGCACGGCGTCAAGTCTGGACCCCAACGCGATTGATCAGCGCGGTGTTGCATGATCTAGACAAAGCATGGTGCGTCTCCTTCACTTTTCGCTTGTTGCGCGCGATGTTGTCGCGCTTGCCAACTTTTATGAGGGCGCCTTTGGTTTGCAAAAGCGACGACCCTTGACGCGATTGGCTGGTGCGGACGTCGGGCGCGGGATTGGGGTCATGGATGCTCAGATCCAGTCTATTTGGCTGATGGCACCGGACGCGCGCACGCCATTTTTGGAGATCATGCAGTTTCAGGATGCAGAGGTGGAGCCGGCGCCCCAGGTGACCAAACCGGGGTGGTCACATCTTGCGATGGCGGTGCCAGACATTGTGGCTGCTGTAGCAGCCGTGCGGATGCATGGTGGTACCCTACAAGGTGAGATCGTCGACTTTGGCCAATCCAAAGCGCCATACCTTGTCACCTATGTGCGTGATCCTGAGGGGAACGTGATCGAGCTAGAGCAACCGCCAGGCGAAGGCGTTAGGCCGGCTTGACCCGTGTGAACTGACGTCGCAGGTCGTTGGTGGTCGTCCGGGTCATCGGTGGAAGACCAAGAAGGTTCAGGCTTGCGCGCATCATTGGATTGGCCGATTGCGCCAGTGTTCCGACTTTCTGCGCTGTTTTATGCATGTATTTTAGCCTGCTGTGGCGATTGCGGTGCATCCAGGCATTCAGCGCATCGCCTTGATGACCCTGTTCCAGCCCAAGGCCAAGTACCCAAGCGTCTTCGATTGCCTGGCAGGCGCCTTGGCCCAGGTTTGGCACAAAAGGGTGCATCGCATCACCGATTAGGGTGATCGGGCCCTTGCCCCAGGTTTTTGCAATGGGTCGATCGTAGAACGAGACATAGATGACCGTGCCGTCTTGCGATCCTTTCACAACATCAGTCAGGGCTTTGGGCCAGTCTTGGAGGCGGGTCAAAGGCTCTTGCAAATTGGCGCTGCGCGCGTGCGCTGTCGGCTTGGCCGCATTGGCCACCGTAAACCAGTAGCGGGTGTTGGTCCCGGTTTCAAAGATCCCCAGTCGATCTTTGCGCCCGATGTATTCGCACCCTTCGTCGCCTTGGTCATAAGGTGCCGGAGCAGAGCTGAGGCCGAGCCAGGCCCCATAGCCGGAATAGGTTGGGTCGCCGTCTGCTAGCACCGAGTTGCGCAAGGCGGACCATGCACCGTCGGCACCGATAACATGGCGCGCGCGCACAGGTTCGCCCGCCGCGAACGAGAGGATCACCCCGTCCCCGTCAGGTTTGATCTGGTCAAGCCGTTGGCCGAGGTTGATGACGCTTGGATCGAGCGACATGAGCAAGTGATCATGCAGGTCCGCACGGCGGATGCAGTAGCCAGTGTCGCCGGCTTCATCGTAGAGATCATCAAGGTCGCGTGCGAAGTAGGGCCGGCCATCGGGCCGTCGCCAGGCGAGGCCGCCGATGCGGTGTCCGCTTTCACGGATGGGCACATCGCAGCCCCAGTCCGTAAGGCAGGTCATGGCGTTGGGCCAGAGCGATAAGCTGGTGCCTAAGGGCTGGATAACCGGCGCGGCCTCAAAGACCTGAGCGGTCAGCCCGGCTTTTTCAATAGCGATGGCTGCGGACAAGCCAGCAATGCCGCCGCCGATAATGGCGATATCAATCTCTTTCGTCATCAAGCGCTTACATAACAACTTTCATGTCAAAGTTGAGGCCGGAATCGTGCAAGTGTAAGTTGTGTGGCGTTTGAGTGAATAAGGCAACGCTTCGCCGTTGCGTTGAACCGTTGAAAATTCAGTGGAATCACTCCTTTTTTCGGGCTATCAGTTATCCACAGACCCGGAAAACGGGCGGACAAAGGCAGTGAGCGGTATCCATGACTGAAATGGTCTATGGCACGGTCCCGGTGCAAACCGGAGATCCAATCCTTCCCCGATGGTGGCGGACAATTGACCGATGGAGCATGTGCTGCATCCTGATCCTGTTCGGGATTGGGCTGATGCTTGGCCTTGCCTCTTCCCCACCTTTGGCTGCGAAAAACGGGTTGGGCGCGTTTCACTACGTTAGCCGTCAGGCCGTTTTTGGTTTCATGGCGATGTCCGCGATGCTTGCTGTTTCCATGATGACGCCACAGATGGTGCGGCGCATTGCGGTGATGGGGTTTGGAGCCGCATTCCTGGCGCTGGTCCTGTTGCCGGTCTTCGGCACCGACTTCGGCAAAGGTGCAGTGCGCTGGTATTCGCTTGGCTTTGCGGCGTTGCAGCCGTCTGAGTTCCTCAAGCCAGTTTTCGTTGTCACCGCCGCCTGGATGTTGGCGGCCGGACAGCAGATTGGCGGGCCGCCGGGACGGTTTTATTCCTTCGCTTTGACGGTGATCATTTGCACGTTCCTTGCGATGCAGCCTGATTTTGGTCAGGCGAGTTTGATCCTGTTTGCCTGGGGTGTGATGTATTTTGTGGGCGGGGCGCCGATGACCCTGCTGCTTAGCATCGCCTGTTTGGCCATTGTGGCTGGCACTTTTGCCTATTCAAATTCTGAACACTTCGCGCGGCGGATTGACGGCTTTCTTTCACCAGACATCGATCCGAATACCCAACTTGGTTATGCCACCAACGCGATCCGTGAGGGTGGTTTCTTTGGTGTCGGTGTGGGCGAGGGGCAGGTGAAGTGGTCACTGCCCGACGCCCATACAGATTTCATCATTGCCGTCGCGGCTGAGGAATACGGTTTGGTCTGCGTCTTGTTGATCATCGCCCTATACGCGGTGATCGTCGTCCGCTCTTTGACCCGGCTGATGAAGGAGCGCGACCCGTTCATCCGCCTAGCAGGCACCGGGCTGACCTGCGCCTTTGGCATACAGGCCTTTATCAACATGGGTGTCGCCGTGCGGATTTTGCCTGCAAAGGGGATGACCCTGCCGTTTGTATCTTACGGGGGCTCGTCCTTGATTGCGGGCGGGATAGCGCTGGGTATGCTTTTTGCCCTGACGCGGAGCAGGCCGCAAACGGAACTTTCCGACGTCTTGGGGCGGCGTGCGTTGTGAGCGGGCCTTTGGCTATCATCGCGGCAGGCGGTACAGGGGGACATATGTTCCCCGCCCAAGCTTTGGCTGAAGCGCTGTTGGAAAAGGGCTGGCGCGTGCGTTTGTCGACGGATGCCCGCGGTGCCCGATATGCAGGCGGGTTTCCGGAGGCGGTTGAGATTGTCGAGGTGTCGTCCGCCACTTTCGCGCGCGGCGGGATTGCTGCGAAGTTGAAGGTGCCGTTCCAGGTTTTGGCTGGCGTGTTGCAGGCCCGATCCCGGATGAAGCGCGAAAAGCCCGCGATTGTCGTGGGTTTTGGCGGCTATCCTGCAATCCCGGCAATGGCGGCGGCGTGGCTGTTGAAGCTCCCACGTATGATCCACGAACAGAACGGCGTCTTGGGGCGGGTGAACCAGCTTTTTGCCACACGGGTCGATAAGATTGCCTGTGGGACGTGGCCGACCGAGCTGCCCGACGGTGTTGCAGGCGAACACGTGGGCAATCCGGTGCGAAGCGTCGTGCTGGAGCGCGCAGCTGCCCCCTATATCCCGCCCGGCGATTACCCGATGTCGATTGTTGTCATGGGGGGGTCGCAAGGCGCGCGGATCTTGTCGGATGTGGTGCCCGCCGCAATCGCGCGTCTGCCGGATGATTTGCGCCAGCACATCCGCATGGTGCAGCAAGCCCGCGAAGAGGACCAGGCGCGGGTGTCTGCGTTTTATGCCGAGTCCGGCATTTCCGCCGACGTGATGCCTTTTATTCACGATGTGCCGGATCGGCTGGCTGAAGCGCAGCTGTTTATTGGCCGTTCCGGCGCATCGACTGTTGCGGATGTCAGCATCATTGGGCGCCCGGCGATTTGGGTGCCGTTGAGAATCGCGATCCGGGATGAGCAGACAGCCAATGCACGGCAGCTGCTTGAGGCTGGTGCCGCGACGGTTTTGCAGGAAGATAGCTTCACGCCCGAGACACTGTCCGCAGAAATCGAGCGGATCCTGCGCGACCCAAACACCGCCAGCCAAATGGCCAGGGCTGCCGTTGGGGTAAGTGTCCCTGATGCGACATCGCGCCTTGTGTCTTTGGTCGAAAATCTGGCAAACGCCCCGGAGTTAAGCAAATGATGGATGGAAGTCCCGTAATGAATGCCGCAACCAAACTGCCGCTCGACGTTGGCCCGATCCACTTTGTGGGGATCGGCGGCATTGGCATGTCGGGTATCGCGGAGGTGCTGATCGAGCATGGCTATCAGGTCCAGGGGTCGGACCTGAAAGCGTCCAAAATCACGGACCGGCTCAAAAGCCTTGGCGCGGTGGTATTTGAGGGGCAACGGGCAGAGAACTTGGAAGGGGCGGAGGTCGTCGTGATCTCATCTGCCATCAAACCGGGCAACCCGGAACTGGATGCGGCGCGGACTGCGGGCCTGCCGGTTGTGCGCCGGGCAGAGATGCTCGCCGAACTGATGCGCCTGAAGTCCAACGTTGCTGTCGCCGGCACCCATGGCAAAACGACGACCACGACAATGGTCGCGGCGCTGCTCGACGAAGGCGGCATTGATCCGACCGTGATCAACGGCGGGATCATTCATGCTTATGGGTCGAATGCCCGCATGGGCCAAGGTGAGTGGATGGTCGTCGAGGCTGACGAGAGCGACGGCACCTTCAACCGCTTGCCCGCAACGATTGCGATCGTCACGAACATCGACCCTGAGCATATGGAACACTGGGGCACGATTGAGAACTTGCGCCAAGGCTTCCTCGACTTCACCTCCAACATCCCGTTCTACGGTCTCGCAGTCTGCTGCACCGATCATCCAGAGGTGCAATCGCTGGTGGGCAAGATCCGCGACCGGCGGGTGACGACCTTTGGGTTCAATGCCCAGGCCGACGTGCGGGCGGTGAACCTGACGTATGCTGGCGGCACGGCCTTCTTTGACGTCGCCTTGCAGGGCGAGGATGATGTGATCGAAGGTTGCGCATTGCCAATGCCGGGGGATCACAATGTGTCCAACGCCTTGGCCGCCGTCGCGGTGGCGCGGCATTTGGGCCTGAAGAAGGATGAGATCCGCAAGGCCCTAAAGAACTTCGGTGGGGTTAATCGGCGCTTTACCAAAGTGGCAGAGATTGATGGGGTGACCATCATCGATGACTACGGCCACCACCCGGTGGAAATCGCCGCCGTTTTGAAAGCGGCGCGTCAGGCCACGGAAGGCCGGGTGATCGCGGTGCATCAGCCGCACCGATATTCCCGCCTGTCGCATCACTTTCAAGAGTTTTGCGCCTGTTTCAATGATGCCGATGTCGTCGGGATTTCCGATATCTTCGCCGCAGGGGAAGAGCCGATCCCGGGGGCGGGGCGCGATGACCTGGTGCACGGGCTGATCGCCCACGGGCATCGTCATGCAAGGGCGGTCGAGAGCGAGGACGATCTGGTGCGCCTGGTGCGCGAACAAGCGCGGGCGGGGGATATGGTTGTCTGCCTCGGGGCCGGGACGATTTCGGCCTGGGCGAACGCGCTGCCGGAGAAGATGAAGGCGTGAAACTCTCCCTCATCCTCGGCTGCCTCTCGGTGCTGGCCTCCGCCGTTGTTGCGATGATGCCAATGAAACTTCAGTACATTCCGGGTTTGTTGCTGCTGATCGCTGCCCCTGTCCTGATCATCTGGCTCGCCGTTGATTATGGCTGGTGGGTTGGGGTGATCGGCGTCTTCGCTTTTGTCTCAATGTTCCGCAACCCACTGCGCTATTTCCTCGCCAAGGCGCGCGGGCTGGCGCCAGAGTTACCTCAAGACTTCAAAGAAAGGGCGGGAAAATGACCCTCTCAATTGCGGCGGCGGCCTTGTGGCTTGTCGTCGCCAACGTGCTGGCGATGATCCCGTCGAATGACAATCACTGGCGGCGCGCGTATTTCCTGATCGCCATCGGTGTTCCATTGCTGGGCTGGGTCACCTACCAGAACGGGCCTTGGATCGCATTGGTGATTTTGGCTTGTGGCATGTCGGTGCTGCGTTGGCCGGTGATCTACCTGACCCGATGGATCAAGCAGCAGTTGGGCTGGAGCTAAGCCATGGTCTTGGCTGACCTATTGGTCTTTGGGCTGATGTTTCTGTCAGCCATGGCCCCTTTTGGTTTGGCGACGATGTGGATGCAGCGCGGAAAAGTGGGCTATACGCTCACGTTGATCAGTGTGCTGGGGGCGTTGCTGGTGTTGGCGCTCTTTGCCTCTGTCCGTTTACTGGGTGTGCATCCCATGAATGCGATGTCGGCGGCAATGTTGGTGTTTTTGCCCAGCACGATCGGCTGCGCTGCGGGGGCGTTGCTTGGGTGGTTGATTTACCGGCGGCGGCATGGGGGACTGAATGATTGAGTTGCCAGAGGTCCGGGGGACCTTATCGCAGGACAAGCCGCTCGACGGGTTGACGTGGTTGCGTGTGGGTGGCCCGGCGGATGTGCTGTTTCAGCCTGCGGATGCGGATGATTTGGCCGGGTTTCTGGCCGGGTTGCCCCCTGATGTCCCGGTGTTCCCGATGGGGGTAGGGTCAAACCTTATTGTGCGCGATGGCGGCATTCGCGGCGTCGTCATCCGGTTGGGGAGGGGCTTCAACGGGATTGAGGTGGGTGATCAGGTGGTGGCAGGGGCGGCTGCTTTGGATGCTCATGTTGCCCGGAAGGCGGCAGAGGCTGGTTTGGATTTGACCTTTCTGCGGACGATCCCTGGGTCGATCGGTGGTGCTGTTCGGATGAACGCCGGCTGCTATGGCGCTTATATGGCTGACGTTTTGGTATCGGTCGACGTGGTCTATCGCGATGGGACCCAGGCGACATTGACGGCGGATGCTTTGGATTTGCAGTATCGGCAGTCCGCATTGCCAGCGGGTGCCGTGATTGTGGCGGCCACGATGGCACCGCCACAGGGTGATCCCGCGGAACTGGTCCAGCGGATGGAAGATCAGTTGGCGAAGCGTGATCAGACCCAGCCGACGAATGACCGGACGGCAGGATCAACGTTCCGCAACCCGGCTGGGTTTTCCTCGACCGGCAAGGCGGACGATACCCATGAGTTGAAGGCCTGGAAGGTCATCGAAGACGCGGGCATGCGGGGGGCGACGATTGGCGGCGCCGTGATGAATGAGATGCATGCGAACTTCCTGACCAACGCAGGCGGCGCCACGGCGGCGGATTTAGAGGACTTGGGCGAGGCGGTCCGGAAAAAGGTTTACGATACCTCTGGCATCACGCTAGAGTGGGAAATTAAGCGGGTCGGTGAGCGGACAGGCCTTGGGGCCCGCAAATAACGCCCCAATGTGGGCAAAAATGACGAGGCACAAGCCTCGCGAGAATGGCGGTGGGTATGTCGAGCAGGGCAAACCCGAAAGTTGTGGTCCTGATGGGCGGTCCCTCGGCTGAGCGCGAGGTTTCGTTATCGTCAGGCGCGGAATGCGCAGCAGCTTTGCGGGACGCAGGGTGTGAGGTGATCGAGGTCGACGCAGGTCAGCAGACCAGCGCGGCGCTTGGTGTGCAGTTGCAAGAGATTGCCCCCGATGTTGTGTTCAATGCTTTGCACGGTCGTTGGGGCGAGGACGGTTGCGTCCAGGGCATGTTGGAGTGGCTGAAGATCCGGTATACGCATTCTGGTGTTCTGGCCTCTGCTTTGACAATGAACAAGTTGCGGACGAAGGACGTTTATCGCGCTGCAGGTCTGCCTTGTGCCCCGTCGCAATTGGCGAACGCGGAAGAGGTCGCTGCCGATCATGTGATGCCGCCACCCTATGTGGTGAAGCCTTATAATGAGGGATCGTCCGTTGGCATTTATATTGTCGGCGACTCCCCGAATGGGCCGCCGCAGTTGGCCAGCGATATGCCGGATGAGGTCATGGTTGAGGCCTATATCCCCGGGCGGGAACTGACCTGCACGGTCTTGGGTGACCGTGCCTTGACCGTTACCGACATTGTGACGGACAGTTGGTACGACTATCACGCGAAGTACGCTGACGGCGGCTCGCGTCATGTGGTTCCTGCCGAAATCCCAACTGAGATTTTTGACGCTTGCATGGATTATTCCCTGCGCGCCCATCAGGCGCTGGGCTGCCGCGGGATGAGCCGGACTGATTTTCGCTGGGATGAAAGTAGGGGCTTGGCGGGGCTGTACCTGCTTGAGACGAATACCCAGCCTGGGATGACGCCGACGTCTTTGGCACCCGAGCAGGCCGCCCATGTCGGAATGGATTTCCCGGCCTTGTGCCTTTGGTTGGTGGAGGATGCGTCATGCGATCGTTGATCCCCGTCTTTGGCCGTCGTCATTCTTACGAGCGCGCCGCGCGAAAAACACTGAAGCGCGCGCCGCGTGATCCGGCTCCTTCGAAGTGGCATTACCGCTGGCAGCGGTGGATGCTGACACCGGGCGTGCGGGCCGGGCTGCGGATTGGCACGCCGCTGTTGCTGATTGCGGTGATTGTCGGTGCGTGGATCGCCAAACCGGACAACCGCGCGATGGTCACGAATAAGGTGGCCGAGGTGACTGAGGCGATCCAGCATCGGCCAGAGTTCATCGTGAGCAGTCTATCAATCATCGGGGCGGATGAGCAGACAGAGGCTGATGTGCAGACGATGCTTCCACTGTCCTTTCCGGTGTCGTCTTTCGATCTCGATCTCGAAGAGATGCGCGCGACCGTCGAGGACCTTTATGCCGTCAAGAACGCGAGCGTCCGCGTCGGTGACGGTGGAACGCTCGAGGTCGATATTGTGCCACGGGTGCCGGTCGCTGTGTGGCGCGACCAAGGGACGTTGCGGTTGATCGATGCGGACAAGGTGATGTCTGGCATCATCGAAAGTCGCGCCGCGCGTCGGGATTTGCCGTTGATCGCAGGAGAGGGTGCCCATGCGCATCTTGATGAAGCGCTCACGCTCTTTCGGACAGCGCATCCGATCAAGGACCAGGTTCGTGCGTTGGTGCGCATGGGCGAGCGGCGGTGGGATGTCGTGCTGGATCGCAACATCCGGCTGATGTTGCCGGAAGAGAACCCGGTCGCAGCACTCGACCGGATCATCGTCATTAACGACGCCAAAGACATGTTGAGCCGCGACATTGCCGCGGTGGATATGCGCAACCCGGCCCGCCCGGTGTTGCGGATGTCGCCTGACGCCGCCAACGCGCTGCGCCGGGTGAATTCAAGAGGGGACAATTGATGCGGGACTTATACGAAAGCCAGCGGGCACTGCGCCAAATGCGCAAAGCGGCGATGCAACGTGGTGTTGTCGCGGTGTTGGACGTCGGGACATCCAAGACCGCTTGTTTAATCTTGCGCTTTGATGGCACCACGGCTGTGGAAGCGGAAGGGATCGGCTCGATGGCCGGGCAGTCGTCCTTCCGGGTCATTGGGGCTGCAACCACCCGGTCACGCGGTGTGCGTTTCGGCGAAGTCAGTGCCATGCAAGAAACGGAACGGGCGATCCGCACTGCCGTACAAGCCGCGCAGAAGATGGCACAGGTGCGGGTCGATCATGTGTTGGTTTGCTTTTCGGGCGCGCATCCACGCTCTTACGGGTTGGAAGGGTCGTTGGATCTGGAAGGCACAACGGTGAGCGAGATGGATGTCGCTCGAGTGATGGCCGCTTGCGAGGTGCCAGACTATGGCGACGATCGGGAAGTCTTACACGCGCAGCCGGTGAACTTTGCTTTGGATCATCGGTCAGGCCTTGCCGACCCGCGTGGGCAGGTGGGCAACACGCTGGCGACCGACATGCATATGCTGACGGTCGACGCCTTGGCGATCCAGAACCTCTTTTACTGTATCCGTCGCTGCGACCTTGAAGTCGCTGGGTTGGCGTCTTCGGCTTATGTCTCCGCGATGGCCTCTTTGGTGGAAGACGAGCAAGAATTGGGGGCAGCGTGTATTGACCTTGGTGGTGGGTCCGCGGGGATCTCCGTCTTTATGCGCAAGCACATGATCTATGCGGATGCAGTTCGCATGGGCGGTGATCATGTCACCTCCGACATCTCAATGGGATTGCAAGTGCCGACGGCGACTGCTGAGCGGATCAAGACGTTTTACGGCGGTGTTGTGGCGACCGGCATGGACGACCGGGAGATGATTGAGATTGGTGGGGACACCGGCGATTGGGAACACGACCGGCGCACTGTAAGCCGGGCAGAGTTGATCGGGATCATGCGGCCCCGGGTCGAAGAGATTCTTGAAGAAGTGCGTGTGCGCTTGGACGCGGCGGGCTTTGAGAATTTGCCATCCCAGCAAATCGTACTGACTGGCGGGGGGAGCCAGATCCCTGGTTTGGATGGTCTGGCGTCAAAAATCCTCGGACAACAGGTGCGGCTTGGGCGCCCATTGCGCGTTCAAGGGCTGCCACAGGCTGCCACCGGTCCCGCGTTCTCTGCGTCCGTTGGGATGACCCTGTTTGCCGCAAACCCACAGGACGAATGGTGGGACTTTGAAATCCCTGCCGACCGCGACCCATCAAAGTCGTTCCGCCGCGCGGTGGAGTGGTTTAAGGAAAATTGGTAGGGCTGGTCAGCCCGACTGGCGAATGCTACTCACCCCTTAACCGGCGCTGAGAAGCCGGAAAGGCACATTGGACGAGCAGTTGTCCACAGAATCAAGATCGAACCGATTGCCGAGGTCGGACCTGTTGACGTGTTTCTACATATATGCAGTGGAGCATGAAAACTCCCGACATGTCGAATGACAGGCAAGATCACGCCAAGAAAGCCGCTTTTCGAACTACATTTTGTGGCAATTTCGCGTTTTTCCCGTGACCTCCCGCGGGGCTGACGTTAATGTCTGATCAATTAGACGGACAGGCCGGTGGGACGGCCCCAAAAGAACAGGCGGACGGAACCATGACATTGAACCTATCGATTCCAGGACATGAAGAACTGAAGCCACGTATCACTGTTTTTGGTGTTGGTGGCGCAGGTGGTAACGCGGTGAACAACATGATCGAGCAGCAGCTTGATGGTGTGGAGTTCGTTGTTGCGAACACGGATGCGCAAGCACTGCAGCAATCCCGATCTGACGCGAAGATCCAGATGGGCGTGAAGGTTACCGAAGGTCTGGGGGCAGGGGCCCGCGCATCTGTTGGGGCTGCAGCCGCGGAAGAGTCTATTGAGCAGATTGTTGATCACCTTGCCGGTGCACACATGTGCTTCATTACAGCCGGTATGGGCGGCGGGACTGGCACAGGAGCCGCCCCGATTATTGCCCAGGCGGCCCGCGAAATGGGTGTTCTGACCGTTGGTGTCGTCACCAAGCCGTTTCAGTTTGAAGGCGGTAAGCGGATGAAGCAGGCGGATGACGGCATTGATGCCCTGCAAAAGGTCGTCGATACGCTTATCATCATCCCGAACCAAAACCTGTTCCGTCTCGCCACTGAAAATACGACATTCACGGAAGCCTTTTCGCTTGCGGACGACGTGCTTTATCAAGGTGTGAAGGGTGTCACGGATCTGATGGTGCGCCCAGGCCTGATCAACCTCGACTTTGCGGATGTACGCGCCGTGATGGACGAGATGGGCAAGGCCATGATGGGCACCGGCGAAGCGGACGGTGAAGCCCGTGCTGTCGAAGCCGCAGAGAAGGCGATTGCGAATCCACTGCTGGATGAGATCAGCTTGGAAGGCGCAAAGGGTGTCTTGATTAACATCACAGGCGGTTATGACCTGACCCTCTTTGAGCTGGACGAAGCTGCGAACAAGATTCGCGAGAAAGTGGACCCAGAGGCGAATATCATCGTCGGTTCGACGCTCGACACTGGCATGGAAGGCCGGATGCGGGTCTCAGTCGTGGCCACCGGAATCGACGCGATTGTCAGCAACGCCGAAACACCGCTGCCGCGCCGCTCAATGGCTGAACCGTTGACGCAACAGCCGAGGGTTGAGGTCGACGCCGCGCAGGCGGCTGCGCCAATTGCCACGCCGGCGCCGGCTGCCCCTGTTGCGGCACCAGCACCCGTTGCCCCAATTGCTGCGCGGGCCGCAGTTGCGCCAATCGCAACACCGGCCCAGCAACCCGCAGCCCCCGCGGCGCAAGCAATGCCTGAGGTTGAACCGAACCTCTTCGCAGAACCGCAGACCGCCGCCGCGGATGATTTGCCACCGCCAGCTTATCAGCCCGCGCCGGAACCAGAGGCTATTGTGGAGGCACCCGCCGCGCCGGAAGGGCGTCCTGCGCCGGGTACACCTACTCCCGAAGCCATGGCGCGTTTGCAGGCTGCTGTGAACCGGATGCCCGGTGAAGCACCCGTGCAGCGCAGCGTCCCAGGTGCACCTGTCACAGATCATGGTGAGGAGAAATCGCGGTTTGGGATCAACTCCCTTATCAATCGGATGACGGGATCTGACGCGCAACCGGCCCCACGTCGGACGCCAGAAGTCACCAGTATCCGCGAAGAAACAGAACAGAATGCGGACCAAGAACGCATCGAGATTCCGGCGTTTCTGAGACGTCAGGCCAACTAGACTGGTGTAGATTTGATGCGTTACAGGTTGTGACGTTCCGTCAGCATCACAAGAATGAGCCGCCTTCGGGCGGCTTTTTCATTTGTTGATCAGTGGCTTACTCGGGGCCTCATCGAATTTCTGCGGTGCAGAAGGTTCATGTTTCAGACAGTTGCAAATGGTGAATTGAGGCGGAGGCTTCTGATCCCTAATTTACCCCAAGTTAACACATTGCATCGCAAGGACACATCTGTGCAAGCGACACTCAAATCAGCGGTGACATTTCGCGGTACCGGGCTGCATAGCGGCTTACCGGTGGTTATGTCCGTGGTGCCTGCAAAGGCCGGCTGCGGAATTCTGTTTCGCCGCACCGACGTGGCTCGCGAGATTGCAGATATTCCTGCGCGGTGGGACCATGTTGAGGTGTCGCCGCTTAATACACGGCTGAAGAATGCGGCCGGTGTGACGGTGTCGACGATTGAACACATCATGGCCGCGATGTTTGGCTGCGGGATCCATAACGCGATTGTTGAACTGGATGGACCTGAGGTGCCGATCCTTGATGGGTCCTCTGCGATATTTGTGCGTGGTTTCGTCAATGCAGGCCTGACCCGGCAGAACGCACCGCTCCGCGCGATTGAAGTGCTGCGGGATGTTGTCGCCGAAGAGGGCGACGCCTATGCCCGGCTGACACCGGCGACGACATTGCAAATTGCTTTTGACATTTCATTCGCTGACGCCGCGATTGGCGAACAGAGTAAAGCGCTTAACATGGCCAATGGTGCTTTTGTCCGAGAGCTTTGTGATAGCAGGACGTTCTGCCGCGCCGCCGATGTTGAGGCGATGCGCGCAAAAGGTTTGGCCTTGGGCGGGACGATGAACAACGCTGTCGTCGTTGATGGAGACAAAGTGCTCAGCCCCGGTGGCCTGCGCCACGCGGACGAGGCTGTGCGCCATAAGATGTTGGACGCTTTGGGTGATCTGTTTACGGCGGGCGCGCCTATGCTTGGCAGGTATGAGGGCCATAAGGCGGGGCACAATCTGACCAATAGACTGTTGCATCAGCTGTTCTCTGACCAAGGCAATTGGCGTTGGGTGACCTGTGATCCAGCAACCGCCGCACGCCTGCCGGGCGTTGGCGTTTCTCCTGCTGATCTTGAAGCTGTCGCCTAAGACCTGCCACACTGCTTACGCGGAAGTGAACCGTGCCCAGCAAAAGGCGTTTTGCCCCCCACTTTTCTGTGCTAAACCACTGCGAAACAGGCCCAAATGGCTGAAGTAATGTTGCGGTGGACGAGGACAGGCATGTCAGGCACACACTTAACGTCAAAATCTGGCATCCGGGCGCTGCCCGTTGTTCTTGCGTTTTCGCTCTTAGCGGGATGTAGCTTTTTTCAAAACGACACGACCCCAGCGTTAGAGGACCTGTCTGCGCAGCAGATCTTTGAAAAGGGAGAGTTGCAGCTTGAGCAAGGCCAGCCAGAAGATGCGGCGGTTACTTTTGGCGAGATTGAGCGGCTTTACCCCTATTCGGACTTTGCGCAGCGCGCGTTGATCATGCAGGCCTTTTCGTATCACAAAGACGAAGACTATCCGAACAGCCGTGCTTCGGCGCAGCGTTACATCGACTTTTATCCGGTCGAGCAAGATGCGGCTTATGCCCACTATCTGCTGGCGCTGTCGTATTACGACCAGATTGATGAGATCGGTCGGGACCAGGGTCTGACCTTCCAGGCGCTGCAGTCTTTGCGCACCGTGATTGAGCAATATCCGGGCACCGAATATGCGACCGCTGCGATCCCGAAATTTGACCTTGCTTTCAGCCATTTGGCGGCGAAAGAGATGGAGATTGGGCGTTATTATCTGAAGCGTGGTTTCTATGCAGCTGCGGTGAATCGCTTCCGGATTGTTGTGGAAGATTTTCAAACGACCACACATACGGCAGAGGCGTTGCACCGCTTGGTCGAGGCCTACCTGTCGCTTGGCCTGACAGCGGAGGCACAAACGGCTGGCGCGATTTTAGGCCACAACTATCAGGCGTCCGAATGGTATGCTGAAAGCTATGCATTGCTGACCGGTCAAGGGCTGGAGCCTACATCGACGGGCGACAATTGGCTGTCATCGATTTATCGTCAGGTTCTGTTGGGTGAGTGGCTCTGACCGATCTGGCGGGCGTGGGGGCGCTGTGACAGATGCTGCGCGGCCTTGATATTCGCGACATGTTGATCATCGACCGGTTGGAACTGGCGTTCCAGCCGGGATTGAACGTGCTGACCGGAGAGACCGGGGCGGGCAAATCGATCCTATTGGATTCACTGGGTTTTGTTTTGGGCTGGCGTGGCCGGGCGGAGCTGGTGCGCGCGGGCGCGGATCAGGGTGAAGTCACGGCGGAATTTAATCTTCCGGACGGGCATCCGGGGTTTGCTGTGCTCTCGGAGGCCGGGATCAGCGCCGAGGATGGCGAGGTGATCCTGCGCCGCGTCAATACGGCGGACGGCCGCAAGACCGCCTGGATCAATGACCGGCGGGTGAGCGGTGAGGTGCTGCGCCAGCTGTCGGAGACCTTGATCGAGCTACATGGTCAGCACGATGATCGGGGGCTTTTGAATCCACGTGGTCATCGGTTGCTGCTGGATGAGTATGCCGGTTTGGCTGGAGACGTCGCGAAAACGCGGACGGCTTGGCGTGCGTTGGCAGATGCCCGGAAACGGTTGGACGAGACCCGCGTGCGGATTGCCGCGGCGCGGGCGGATGAAGAGTATCTGCGCCATGCGGTAGCGGAACTGGATGCCTTGGACCCCCAGCCGGGGGAGGAAGCCACGCTGGATACCCAGCGCCGCTTGATGCAAGCGGCTGAGAAGATCCGAACCGATATTGCGAAGGCCGCTGAGGCCGTCGGACTGTCGGGCGCGGAAGGCATGGTCTCTGACGCGTCGCGTTGGTTGGTGGGCGCCGCCGAACAGGCGGAAGGCAAGTTGGATGACCCTTTGGGGGCTTTGGAGCGCGCCGCGGCCGCCCTCGGCGAAGCCCAGCAAGGGATTGAAAGCTGCCTAAGTGATTTGTCGTTTAACCCCAGTGAGTTGGAGGATGCTGAGGAACGGCTTTTTGCGATCCGTGGCCTTGCCCGCAAGCACCAGGTTTTGGCGGACGATTTGGCTGGTCTGGCTGAGACTTTACGGTCGCGATTGGCGGTGGTCGATCAGGGGGCTGGTGATTTGGCGACCTGTGAAGGGGACGTTCAGACGGCAGAGGCGGCGTATCAGGCGGCGGCGGAGCGGCTGACGCAGAAGCGTCTGAAGGCGGCGAAGGCTTTGGATAAGGCGATGGCCGCGGAACTGGCGCCGCTGAAGATGGAACGCGCTGTTTTTGTGACGGAGGCAGCGGTGGCAGAGCCGGGGCCAGAAGGAGTGGATGTCGTGGCCTTCACCGTGGCGACGAATCCGGGTGCGCCGGCGGGACCATTGAACAAGATCGCGTCAGGCGGGGAGCTGTCGCGGTTTCTGTTGGCGTTGAAAGTGTGTTTGTCCCAAGCTGGAGCGGGTGGGCTGACGATGATCTTTGATGAGATTGATCGCGGCGTTGGCGGAGCGACGGCCGATGCTGTTGGGCGGCGTTTGGCGAGCCTGGCGGATGGCGGTCAGGTTCTGGTGGTGACCCATTCGCCGCAGGTCGCGGCCCTAGGGGCGCATCATTGGCGGGTTGAGAAGCGGCAGACCAAGTCAGAAACGACTTCTTCCGTCGTACCACTTCAGGGTGACGCGCGGGTCGATGAGATTGCAAGGATGCTATCTGGCGATACCGTCACGGATGCTGCGCGCGCGGCGGCGGCGGCCCTGATAGCGGGTGTCGCAGGATAGAGGATTTCTCACTGAGAAATTGATGGCTAATCTTCTTGGAAGATTTGGAACCAAACTTTCAAGAAAGTCTGTCTCTCTCTCACAACGGCTCACTGTGGATACCGGAAATGCGACCTTGCCGCCATTGCGCCTCGGTTCACTTTTCGCATAGCTTCGGGACAGTTACGCCTTCCCGTTACAGCGGACTTGAGCCGCTGATTTGAGAGCCCCACATGCGCCATCAGGACGCCAGCCTTCTCACCCAATGGTACCGTCGAGGGCGCAGCATGATGTATCGTGGGGTCTACACGATCAAGCGCGACGGGCCGAGCCAGCTTCAGTTTTGGTTTATCGCCGCCCTTGTTGGGATCGGGGCCGGGTTTGCCGCCCTTGGGTTCCGTTTGGCGATCGATTGGCTGCAAGCCACGCTTTATCAGGCCGACGATGTGACCAAGCTGCATACCCTGGCCCGGTCATTGGTGTGGTACCACCTCGTCTTGATCCCCACGTTGGGCGGCCTGATCGTTGGGATCATCTTGCATCGGTTCACCCCGGATGCCCGGGCGCGATCGGTGGCTGATGTGATCGAAGGGGCAGCACTGAAGGAAGGCCGGGTGTCGACGAAGACCGGCGTCGCATCCGCCTTGGCGAGCTTAATCACCCTGTCATCTGGTGGGTCATCAGGGCGCGAGGGACCGGTTGTTCATATCGCGGCGGTGATTTCGACGATCGTGGCCCGCTTTATCCGGGCGGATGGCATCACGGGGCGCGACCTCTTGGGGTGCGCCGTTGCTGCTGCCGTCTCTGCAAGCTTCAACGCACCGATTGCCGGGGCGCTTTTTGCCTTGGAGGTGGTTCTGCGCCACTTTGCCGTACACGCCTTTGCGCCGATTGTGATTGCGTCCGTCGCTGGGACTATCATCAACCGGTTGGCCTTTGGGGATGTGACGGAGTTTGTGCTACCGGCTCAAAACGCACTGAACTTTTACATCGAATTGCCGGCTTTTTTGATCCTTGGCCTGGTCTGCGGCTTGGTTGCTGTGATCCTGATGCGGTCCATCTTTTTGGCCGAAGATGTTGGCAATACGGTGCAAGCGCGTCTGGGAATGCCCCGGTACCTCCGGCCCGCGCTGTCGGGCTTTCTGCTGGGCATCATTGCGATTCAGTTTCCCCAGATTATCGGGGTGGGATATGAGACGACGGTTCGAGCCCTTTCCGGCGATCTGACACTGACGCTCGCCATCGCAATTGCCGTTGTCAAAGTTATTGCCGTGGCCATCACTATGGGCGGCCGCATGGGTGGCGGTGTGTTTTCTCCGGCTTTGATGGTTGGGGCGCTGACCGGGCTGGCCTTTGGCATTATCGCAACCAGCGTCTTCCCTGACGTATCCGGTGAAGGTTCGCTTTATGCCTTGGCTGGCATGGGCGCCGTGTCTGCTGCCGTTTTGGGCGCGCCCATTTCCACGACATTGATTGTGTTTGAGCTGACCGGGGACTGGCAGACCGGACTTGCTGTGATGGTGGCTGTCTCGACATCAACGGCTTTGTCCTCGAACATGGTCGATCGGTCTTTTTTCCTGACGCAGTTAGAGCGGCGGAACGTGCATCTGGCGGCTGGGCCGCAGGCTTACCTATTGGCGACGTTCCGCGTTGCCAATGTGATGCGCGGGACGGAGAAACCGAATGCGGCGAACCCAGACGCTTGTTGGGACCTCATCCGTGAAGGGGTTTATATCGATGGCAATGCGACGCTCGAACAAGCGATGCCGCTGTTTGAGAAAGGCAATTATGCCTTCGTCCCCGTTGTCACATTAGGCGATGAAGATGCGCCGCCGGAGTTGTGGGGAGCCTTGTTCCAGGTTGACGCGCTCAAAGTCATGAACAAGGCGTTGGCTGCAACGGCGGCCGAGGAGCATTCCTAACGCTTTCATGTGGATCAGACCTGCTCGACGGTGACCTTGTCCCCACCAAAGGCGAGCAGGCCTGCGATCTCTTTGACGCCATCGTGCGGGTCTTCGTATGTCCAGACCGCGTCCTGCAGCGTTCCGCTTTTGGCCTCAATTGAGAAATACGTCGCGGTGCCTTTCTTCGGGCACACCGTTGTTTTTTCAGAGGGTTCCAAAAACGCCATCGCGATGTCGTCGCGCGGGAAATAAATGACTTCGTCATAGCCGTTTTCCTGCAGCGACAGAGCTTTTGTGCTTTCGCCCAAAACGGCGCCGGCCACGCGAACGACCCAGGTGCCAGATGCGGGGGTGATCGTAATATCTGTGGCCATGGCGGTGTCCTTTCAAAAGAAATGCGTCTCAGGCCGGCGGACCCTACGCAGTCGACGTTACAGAAATGTAACGGTTTTTTCGGCTAGAGCGGGGCACATGCGGCCACGAGCCAGTCCTTGGTCTGACCCTCAACATGGTCAGCCAGCCGCGAGAGCGTACCCGCATGATAGTGATTGATCCAGTCCCGTTCTGCGCGGGTTAAGTGTTCAGAATCAATCAGGCGTCGGTCGAAAGGGACGTAGGTCAGCGTTTCAAAAGCATACATCTCGCGCGCATCGGCTGTCGGCAGGTCTGGCGCCGGGATCGTCACGATCAAGTTTTCGATGCGAATGCCAAAGGCCCCAACGCGGTAATAGCCGGGTTCGTTCGACAGGATCATGCCCGGTGACAGGGCGACATTGGACCGGCGGGACAGGCCTTGCGGCCCTTCGTGCACGCAAAGGTAACTGCCTACGCCGTGACCTGTGCCATGGTCATAGTCGCGGCCAGCTTGCCACAGTGGTGTGCGGGCGAGTGCATCGAGATGCTGGCCGCCCACACCCTTGGGGAACCGCGCCGTAGAGACTGCAATCATGCCACGTAAGACTTGGGTGTAACAGCTGCGGTGTTCCGCGGTTGGGGTGCCGATGCTGATGGTGCGTGTGATGTCGGTGGTGCCGTCGTCGTATTGGCCGCCTGAGTCAACAAGAAGTAATTCGCCCGGGCGCACAGCGCGATTGGTAGTCTCATCGACCCGGTAATGCACAATCGCGCCATTCGGGCCAGCGCCAGCGATCGTGTCGAAAGAGATGTCGCGTAAGGCATTGGAACTGCGGCGGAAGCTTTCGAGCTGCGTGACCACATCAACTTCGGTCAACATCCCTTTGGGACCTTCTGCATCAAGCCAAGCCAGGAAGTTCACCATCGCAACCGCGTCACGTTGATGGGCGGCACGGGCACCTGCAATTTCGGTTTCGTTCTTACAAGCTTTGGGGAGGCTACACGGGTCTTTCGCGCGTTGAAGCTGCTCAGGCGCGATCAGGTCTTTCACCGCAATTGGACAGGACGCGGGGTCGATCTGGACGATACCTGCCAAGCCAGAAACAGCATCAGCGAACCCATCCCAGTCCGCAATCTGTACCCGGTCGCCAAGGTGCTCAATCACAGGATCAGCTTGCCCGGGTCGCGCGAAAAGTTGCACTGTCCCATCCCGCGCGAGGATGGCAAGCGCGTGGGGCACCGGGTTGCGGGCGATGTCACTGCCGCGGATGTTCAAGAGCCAAGCGATGCTGTCGGGCAGGGTGATCACCGCGTGATGAGCCTTCATCGCTTTAGCGAGCCGTTCACATTTTGCCGCATGACTTTCACCCGAAAATTCAATCGGTTGTACGCGGTATGGGGCTGCAGGCGGGGCGGGTTGGTCCGGCCAAACCTGATCAACAGGATTGGAAATGGGGACAAGCGTGATCGCCGTATCGCGCAGAGCCTCCGTCAGTTTCTCAATCTCAGACACGGTGTGCAGCCAGGGATCAAACCCGATCTTGCCGCCGTTTGGCACCTGCTGTTTCAGCCAATCTGGTAAGCTGACTTCTGGCCAATCAATCGGCGTAAAGACATCTGCCACCTCGGCACGTACTTGCACACGGTAGCGGCCATCGACAAAAACACCGGCCACTTCCGGCAAGATGGCGCAGAATCCAGCCGACCCGGAAAACCCCGTCAACCAGTGTAACCGCGCATCGCAAGGCGCGACATACTCCCCTTGATGTACATCGGCGCGCGGCACCAAAAACCCGTCCACACCCAAATCACCCAAAGCGCTGCGCAAAACGTTCAGCCGCTCCGGCCCCTTACTCCGGTCTGAGGCCACATCAAAGGTCTGAAACACGTGCGCGGCCCTCTCTTCTTTTGGACAAAAATATCTTGGGGGTTTGGGGGCAAAGCCCCCAAGGCTCAGCCAAGCAAAGCAGACCTCTGCGAGGGAGGCAAAATTTTTCCTTCAATAATTTTATCCCGCCTTGCGCATCCCCAGCACGCGGGCGCGTTTGCGCGGGTCGGCGTCAAACAAGCTCGCGAGCTGCTCTGTCATCGCGCCCGCCAGTTGTTCAACGTCCGTGATCGTCACCGCCCGCTCATAATACCGCGTCACGTCATGGCCGATTCCCACCGCGATAAGCTCGACCGCTTTCTGTTTCTCCACCATCGCAATCACATCTCGCAGGTGTTTTTCGAGGTAATTTGCCGGGTTCACCGACAATGTGCTGTCATCGACCGGCGCGCCGTCCGAGATTACCATCAGGATCTTGCGCTGTTCATGGCGCGCGAGCATCCTGCGGTGCGCCCATTCGAGCGCCTCACCATCGATGTTTTCCTTCAACAGCCCCTCTTTCATCATCAGCCCAAGGTTCGGGCGGGCGCGGCGCCAAGGGGCGTCCGCGCCTTTGTAGATGATGTGGCGCAGGTCGTTTAGGCGGCCTGGGGTGGCGGGGCGGCCTTCGTTCAGCCATTTTTCGCGGGCTTGCCCGCCCTTCCAGGCTTTGGTGGTAAAACCAAGGATTTCGACCTTCACCTGGCAGCGTTCCAAGGTCCGCGCCAGAACATCGGCGCAAATGGCTGCGATGGAAATCGGGCGGCCCCGCATGGAGCCGGAGTTGTCGAGCAGGAGCGTCACGCAGGTATCACGGAACTCCGTGTCTTTTTCCTGTTTGAATGACAAAGGTGTTGTGGGGTTGGCCACGATCCGGGCGAGGCGGCCTGCGTCCAGTGTCCCTTCTTCGAGATCGAACTCCCATGACCTATTTTGCTGCGCCTGCAGACGTCGCTGTAGTTTGTTGGCAAGCCGGGAGACCGCACCTTTGAGCGGTTCCAACTGCTGGTCGAGGTAGGCGCGCAGGCGCTCTAGCTCCACCGGCTCAGCCAGATCTTCGGCTTTGATCTCTTCATCTTCGTCAGGCGAAAACACCTTATAGTCCGGATCGGCATCCGAGATTGGCTGTGGGGCAGGTGGCTCTAGCGGCGCTTCGCCGTCGGGCATCTCTGTCTCTTCGCCCATCTCAGCATCGGCTTGATCTTCCATGGAGACTTCGGCCTGGGAGGCATCTTGTTGCTCTTCTTGGCTTTGTTCTGGCGCCGCTTCGTTCTCCTCGTTCTCGTCGTCGTCGTCGCCGGTGCTATCGGGTTCTTCTTGATCCTCGTCTTGGCCTTCTTCGGCTTCATCCTCTTGATCGTCGTCGAGGCTGTCGGGATCGTCGCCCAGTTGATCGCCATACCCGAGGTCTTTGATCATCTCGCGCGCGAACTTGGCAAAGGCCTGTTGGTCGTCGAGGATCTCCGTCAACCGGTCGAGCGTCCCACCGCATTGGTCTTCGATAAAGCCCCGCCACATTTCCATGACGTTATCAGCACCGCGTGGCAGGTCACGGCCTGTTGCGAGGTGGCGGATCAGGTAGCCAGCAGCGGTTGAAAGGGGTGCTTCTTCCGTTGACTTGACCTGATCATAGCCCTTCCGCAGCGCGTCATTGCCAATTTTGACATCGATGTTGCCCGCGGTGCCCGGCATGTGCTTCGCGCCTACGGCCTCAATCCGCGCGGTTTCCATGGCGTCATAAAGATCTCGCGCCATTTGGCCTTGGGGCAGATAGCGCGCGTTGGTTTTGGGGTCGTGATACTTGTGCCGCAACGCATAGGAATCCGCAGTGCCACGCGCGAGCAAGACCTCTTCGCGGGTCATGCGGCGGCTGACTTGGGGCAGGCGGATCGTTTCTGATGTTTGCCCGGAGGGATCCACCGAATAGCTGACCGCCAAATCGGGGTCATCCGCCAACACTTTGGTCGCCTCGGCGAGCGCTTTTTTGAAAGGATCTGCCGGGTTGTCGGTGGGTTTGTTCATTGCGCGCACTTCACTGTCGTCTGGCTTTCAGAATATCTGAAATCAGACGGCAGCACCATGGGGGGCGCGGGCTATTCTGTTCAGCCTCCGATCAGAACGCTTGTGCATTCCGATATCAGTGCATCTGCCCGGGCTTCGGCCCAGGCCGCTTCGCCTGAGTCCCAGCTGCGCGCAGCGCGGGTCAACAACCCGGCTTGTGCATGTTTCGCAGCAATGCGGATGCGCAGCACATCACGTCCACCGTTCGCGGGCATGACAGCCGACACCAGATCAATCATCTCTGACCGTTGCGCGCGGGTCATGTCGGCTGATGCCGTGTCATAGACCCACTGATGTTCCATCGTTGCGGACAAGCGTCCGGCGCAGGTGGCAAAGAAGACAAGCTGATCGTCGGCCGTATCTGTGAAAGCGGACGCCGAAGAGGCGGCCATGAACAGAAGTGTAGCAAGAGTTTTCAGTTTGCTCATAGAGTAAACATTGACACGAAAAACCTGCCAATCAATTAATCATTTGGAAAACTTTTCGTGAAATTGCACTTTTGCAACAGGTTAAGGCTCTGAAAATAAAAGCTCTTTGGGCTCGACGCCGAATCGAGGGCGTCGAGCCTTGTCTTGCCGTGGTGGAGCCGTTTTGGCCCTTATTCGTCGTAGTCTGGCGCCTCGAATGTGATCTGCGCCTCAGGGGCCAAATCAAACGGGTCGTCCGCCAGTTCATTCATTGTGTCGAGGTCCGCAGCCCCCGGAAGGGCCTCACCCACATCGTTGATGAACGCCATACGCGGGCGGTACACTTTCCCCCCCATATGAATTTCACCTTCGTCAAAGAGATACGCCAATTCCGTAACGATCCCCTGAACGTTGGCTTTTGCCATGTCCTCGCTCATGCTCTCAGAAAACAGCGGCAACAGCGTGTGAGCGATCAATGTTGCGGAGGCCGCAGCGAGATCGTCATGGGATGGGGCGTAGCCGTCTGGCAGTTCTGCTCCAATTTTCATTTTCATGTCTGTCACCTTCGTTGTGCCTTTGGCACGTCTAACGCGCGCCCTGTCGTGAGATAAGCACGACCCAAGCAGCCAAAAGTGACCTCAGTGGCGTCAAGGTTTGCCTTTTTGGTGGCAATCTTTGGGAAAATAGCTGTTCTGCGGCCCCTTCGTTGCCGGGGCGGCAACGGTATCCCTAGCCGAGTGACATGCTCGCCGCGCTCTCGGGGAGCTCTTCATCGAAACAACGTTGATAAAACTCTGCGACTGTTTGCCGCTCCAATTCATCACATTTGTTCAGGAAGGAGAGGCGGAAGGCATAGCCCACATTTTGGAAGATGCGCGCGTTTTCAGCCCAAGCAAGCACGGTCCGCGGCGACATCACTGTCGAGAGATCACCATTCATGAAGGCGGTCCGCGTTAGGTCGGCCACAGTGACCATTTGGCTGATCGTTTTGCGCCCGTTTTCTGTGTTGAAATGCGGCGACTTCGACAGAACAATCGCGACTTCAGCGTCGTGGCTGAGGTAGTTAAGCGTTGCGACAAGCGACCACCGGTCCATCTGCGCTTGGTTGATCTGTTGGGTCCCGTGGTAGAGGCCCGTTGTATCACCCAAACCGACTGTGTTTGCTGTTGAAAACAACCGAAAAGAAGGGTGTGGGGTGATGATGGTGTTTTGATCCATCAGCGTCAGTTTGCCGTCCGTTTCAAGCACCCGCTGGATCACAAACATCACGTCAGCGCGGCCCGCATCGTATTCGTCAAACACAATCGCGACGGGATTGCGCAACGCCCAGGGCAAAATACCCTCATGGAACTCAGTGACTTGCACGCCGTCACGCAGTTTGATGGCATCTTTACCGATCAAATCGATCCGGGAAATATGGCTGTCAAGGTTGACGCGGACCGACGGCCAGTTCAGGCGCGCCGCGACTTGTTCAATATGTGTCGATTTGCCGGTTCCGTGATATCCCTGGATCATCACACGACGGTTGTAACCAAAACCAGCCAGGATCGCGAGTGTCGTATCCGGATCAAACTTGTAGGTGCTATCAATCTCGGGCACGCGGTCACTTTTTTCTGCGAACCCTTTGACTTTCATGTCAGATTCGATGCCAAACACCTCCCGGACAGAGACGTCTTCTGTGGGTTTTTCGGGTGCGTTGGTCATTCCATCGGCCATGAAATAATCTTTCTCTCGATAAACGTTTTGCTGGACCGGTCTGCTACATATCAGACCGAGCTGCAAGGGGGGAGGGCAGGCGGGAATGCGCGCAATGCCATCAGCCGCCACGAAGAAAATCAGCAAAAATTTGTCACTCTTTCGCCGAATGCCACGTTGGCGCCACATTCTTTCGTATTTTTCAGAATCACGTTGTGGAGTTAGATGAGTGTCCTGGTTTCAAACGCGAATCCGCAGGTCTGGCGGTGAGCGAAATGTTCTTTTTGCTGTTCTTGCAGTTGCGATCTTTAGTGCGATCCTCGCCATTGATGTGGTCGAGAGCCTCGCAGCCGATCAACCTGTCATTCAGAACATGACCTTCTTCACATTCTGGGCCCTTTTGGCGGGCGCCGTGGGCGGCACGTGCGGCTTGCTGACCAGCTATCACAAGTACTTTGGCTATGCGGGGGCCCGCGGATGGCTTTGGGCGTTCCTAGGTGGCGTGATGGTCAGCGGCATTGGCGCGGTTGTTGGCGGTACGATGATCTTGCCCTATTACGGCACAATGTTTGCGCCGCTCAAGCTGATCATCGTGATGTTCGAACAGCCAGTTCTTGCCGTTCTGTGGGTGGGCATGGTGATCTGTGTGCACAAGCTCATCGCGCGGTGGCGTGAGGAACGCGACAGCATCTTCAAAACGGATGCAGAGCCGCTGTATTGATCAGTCCTTCTCGCGGAAGTTCCGGCTGTCCTTGATCTGATCCCAGGCCCATACCACTTCAGCAAGTTGTTCTTCTTGGCTGCGATCACCGCCGTTCATGTCGGGGTGCAGAACCTTGATCAGAGACTTGTACTGCTTGCGGATCTCCGGCTTAGACATCGTGTCTTTCGCTTCCAAAATCTCGATGGCACGCCGCTCGGTCGCTGGTAAACGCCGGGTGCTGGCCGCATTGGGGTTACGGCCCGGGTTTTGCGTTGCGTTGCCGCCAAGCACCTGGTGTGGGTCATCGACGCCCAACCGGGCCCATGCCTTTTCTTCGACGGACCGTTTGAACGGCTTTGTTGGCCGTTCCCAAACTTTGTCCTTGGCTTGCTGCGCCATCAACTCAGCTTCCGACGTACCATCGAAAAAATTCCACTTGAGATTGTATTCGCGGACATGTTCCTGACAGAACCAGAAAAAGTCATCGAGAATATCTGGCGACTTGGGCGCGCGGAACTTGCCCGAGTTCTGACAGCCTTCATGATCGCAGATGCGGGTCGAGGTTTCTGATGCGCCAGACATCCCCCTGCGGCCACGAGGATTTTTCTTCTTCGCGGAGGAGACGGACATATCAAAACCGAATGGGTCGTCTTTCTTCATGTCAGGCGTCTCCTTGTCGACTCAGGGCCATGAGAATAAACCACTCACCAGAGGATTGAAGAGGGCTGGAGAAAAATAATGGGGCTTGCGGACGAAATTAAGGCGGCCATTGTACAAGGTTTGGACCCTGCCGATTTTGAAGTCATTAATGAGAGCCATTTGCACGCAGGGCATGCAGGTGATGATGGCACCGGCGAAAGCCATTGGCGTTTGGTTTTAGACCTCCCGCAATTGATTGATCAACCGCGACTTGCACGGCATCGGGCGGTACATGCGGCACTGGGTCCCGACATCATCGGACGCATTCACGCCTTGGCGATTACCTTCAAGTAGGGTTACTCCGCCCGCAGGCGCGGTTCTTCGCTGAGCGGGTCTGTGTCGGCCGCTGGCTGACGGCTGGAAAAGGTCGGCTCAACCGGCGCGTCCTCGGGGATCTCTGGTGCTTCGGCGATGGGCTCCTCTTTCGGCCCTTCGATCAGCGCGGCGGGCGCCTCGACAACGGGGGCGTCGGCAACACGCAGCGGCCGGCGAAAGACCATCATGTTTTGGTAGACCGTTTTGGTCCCGGTGAGCCCTTGGCGTTCTTCGGCGGGCAGGGTGTCGGTCCGGACGTAGTCCCAGCCTTCAGCGCCTTTGGCGTTCATGATCGTTTCCAGCGCATTGGCAAAACGATCCTCGGCCGACCGGACCCCTTTCGCCTTCTGCCCCTTCTTGGGGGCGGGCACGACAGAATATTCAAACGGCATCAGCGGCCCCTTTTGTGGTTCGACGGGTGCTATAGCAGGGGGGACGCGCGGCGTGAAGTAGGGTGGGTGAAACCCATGCGTTTGCGCGAGACCGGTGCGTGACAAGCACGCGCCGGACGGTTCCTCACTGGCGGGCGAGGATTTTGTCGCGGAGGGTGGTGGCGTTTTCGTAGTCGTAGGACATATGCTCGGGATCAAAGACCTCAAGGGCGGCATCGACATGGCGCAGGGCGGCTTCCCAATGCGGATCGGGATCGGTGGTGGCGGGATGCTGGGCGCGGGCGCGTTCAGCGAAGGCAAGGTTTTCTTGGGTCAAGGCCCAGTCTGCCGGATGCGCGTCGCGGGTGGTAACGGTAAGGACGTCGCGATAGGCGGTGACGGCCTCTGCCAGCAGGTCGGTGCCTGCCTCCCCGGCGGTGCGGCTGCCTTGCTCTTTCAGGGCGATGGCGAGATTCTGGGTGGTCATGGCCCATTGCACCGGTTCTGCATCGCGGGTGCGGACGGTGAGGGCGTCACGATAGGCGGCGACGGCCTCTGCCAGCAAGGCGGTGCCTGCCTCCCCGGCGGTGCGGGTGCCTTGGTTTTGCAAGGCGAGGGCGAGGTTCTGGGTGGTCATGGCCCAGTCCACCGGGTGCGCGTCGCGGGTGCGGACGGTGAGGGCGTCGCGATAGGCGGTGACGGCCTCTGCTAGCAAGGCGATGCCTGCCTCCCCGGCGGTGCGAATACCTTGCTCTTGCAGGGCGCCGGCGAGGTTCTGCGTGGTCTGGGCCCATCGCACCGGTTCGGCATCGCAGGTGCGGACGGTTAGTGCGTTGCGATAGGCGGTGACGGCCTGTGCCAGCAAGGCGGTGCCTGCCTCCCCGGCGGTGCGGGTGCCTTGGATTTCGAGGGTGATGGCGAGGTTCTGGGTGCTCATCGCCCAGTCCACTGGATGCGCGTCGCGGGTGCGGACGGTGAGAGCGTCGCGATAGGCGGCGACGGCCTCTGCCATCAAGGCGGTGCCTGCCGCCCCGGCGGCGCGGATGCCTTGGTTTTGCAAGGCGAGGGCGAGGTTCTGGGTGTAGGCTGCCCAATCTGTTTGATTGTCGGTGTCTGCGAGGGTGGCAATTGCCGGGCGGATCATCTGTGCCGACAGGTCAAACCCGACCCCGCCATAGCGCAGACCGTGCTCATAAAGCTGTCGGCGATAGGTGTTCCTGCGCTTTGCGGCCGCAATCGGGTCGACCCCCGCAAGCGCCTCTGCCGCGCTGGTGAAGATGCGATACGCCTCTTCCGCCCGGTTGCGCAGCAGGGCGTTGGACGCGCGGGCCTCTTTCGTGCCTACGGCGATCTCGGTCTCCACCTCATCGACCCGCGACAGCAGCTCTTCGACCTCATCAAAGTTCAGCTTGTCGGCGGCGTCCTGTGCGGCGGCCTTGAGATTCGCGACAGCCGCAATCCGGTCGTCGATGTTGTCGATGAGGGTTTTGTAGGAGCGGTATTCCTCTGCCTTTTGGGTGAGGAATTGGACCAGTGTGGCGGGATCAGTGATGGTCGTTTCTTCGAACTTGGCGGCAAGGGTGATGAGATCTGCGACGTTCGCCACCTTTGTGCCGTCTTCCATGAAACCTTGCGCGGCTAGGAAGGCGGCGAGCTGATCGGAGAGCACGTCAACTTTTTCTTCCGTGCGGCGCGTTGTACCGTCGATTTGATCGGTTTTTTCGAGCAGCGCTTTCTGAAAGGCTGACGCCAGTTCTGTCGCGCTGTCTGGGTCATCCAACGTCTTTTGGAGGACTGTTGCGACGATTGAGATGAAGGTGTCGCGTAGCACCGCGTCGGCATCAGTTTTGTCCAGCGCCGCTGCCATGTCGGTCGCAATGGCTTGCGGGTTTCGACCTAGGGCGATCACCATCTCACGCGATGGGCAGCCTTCCTCAATCGCATAGTGGATTTTGTCGCGGTCTGCGGGGGTCAGGTGCGCCGCGTCAAGTTCTTGGTCGAGCGCGACCTTGGTGCGGGTGTAAATCGCCTGTGGTGGCTTGGTGCCACGCCGGAAGATTTCCCGCAGCGAAAGCACCGCAGCCATGCCAGTGCCGCCGGTTGTCGCGGTGTCCGCCGCCGTCAAGCAGCCCGCGATGCAGACCAGCGCGTTTGCCCCATGGGTTGTTCTGTCAATGACCGTCATATGCACCCCCTTGCCAAGAGAAGGTATGCATTATTGACGTTTTTGCAAGTTTGAAGGGAGTCGGGGTGAACCCCGACCTACAACCCCAACTTCGCGCTCACCAACTGGTTCACCGCTGCCGGGTTGGCTTTCCCGCCCGTTGCTTTCATCACCTGACCCACGAACCAGCCCGCCAGTTTCGGGTTCTGTTTGGCTTTTTCGACCTGGGCGGGGTTGGCCGCGATGATCTCGTCCACGGCGGCCTCGATGGCCCCCGTGTCCGTGACCTGTTTCATGCCCCGGTCTTCCACGATCGCGGCAGGGTCGCCGCCTTCTGTATAGACGATCTCAAACAGGTCCTTGGCGATCTTGCCCGAGATGTCGCCGGACTTGATCAGGTCGATGATGCCGCCCAACTGGTTGGCGGAGACGGGGCTGTCGGTGATATCTTTGTCGTCGTCCTTTTTCAGGCGCCCGAAGAGTTCGTTGATCACCCAGTTGGCGGACATCTTGCCGTCGCGGCCCTCTGCAACCTTTTCAAAATAGGCCGCATTCTCCACATCCGCCGTCAAAACACTGGCGTCATAGTCCGACAGGCTGAAGTCCGCGATAAAGCGCGCTTTCTTCGCGTCGGGCAGTTCGGGCAGGCCGCTGGCGATCTCATCGACCCAGCCCTGTTCGATCTCAAGCGGGAGCAGATCGGGGTCGGGGAAGTAACGGTAGTCGTGCGCTTCTTCCTTGGACCGCATGGAGCGGGTTTCGTTCTTGTCGGGATCATAGAGGCGGGTTTCCTGATCCACCGATTTGCCATCTTCGACGAGGGCGATCTGACGCCGGGCTTCCACCTCAATCGCGGCTTGGATGAAGCGCATGGAGTTCATGTTCTTGATCTCGCAGCGGGTGCCGAGGTGGCTGAAGTCCTGGGTCTCTTGGTACTTTTCATAATCCCCGGGGCGACAGATCGACACGTTCACATCCGCCCGCAGGTTCCCGTTTTGCATGTTGCCATCGCAGGTGCCCAAATAGCGCATGATCTGACGCAGCTTGCCCACGTAGGCGGCTGCTTCTTCCGGGCCGCGAATGTCTGGGCGGCTGACGATCTCCATCAGCGCCACGCCGGTCCGGTTCAGGTCCACAAAAGACATATGCGGGTCCATGTCATGCACGGATTTACCGGCATCCTGTTCGAGGTGGATCCGCTCAATCCGGACAACACGGGCGGTGCCGTCGCCCATTTCCACCAGCACTTCGCCTTCACCCACAATCGGATGGTAGAGCTGCGAAATCTGATAGCCCTGCGGCAGGTCGGGGTAGAAATAGTTCTTCCGGTCAAAGGCGCTGGCGAGGTTGATATCCGCCTTCAGGCCGAGCCCCGTGCGCACCGCTTGCGCGACACATTCTTCATTGATGACCGGTAGCATCCCCGGCATGCCTGCATCCACGAAAGCGACGTTGCTGTTTGGCTCCGCTCCAAACAAGGTCGAAGCACCCGAAAAAAGCTTTGCGTTGGTTGCGACCTGCGCGTGCACCTCTAGACCAATCACCAGTTCCCAATCGTGTTTGGCACCCGCAATCACCTTCGGTTTCGGCATGTCGTAGGTCAAATCCAGCATCAACAGCTCCTTCGTATCTTCGTTCCGGGTTCTATTGCAGGGACACCAGGGGAACAAGAGCACCAACGCTGGGCTTGTTTGCTCCCAAAAGCTGCACCTGGAGCGGCTGCCTGCGCTTTATCCACACGATCTGCGTGACCCGGCACAACATGATGCGCGCGCGCCGCGCGCTCCGCTGGATCACACCACCGCCGCACGCGGGACTTGCATTTTTTCAACCTTGCAGGGCAGACTGCCCAAGATGTTTGCTGGGAAGACCATATTGGGGGGACTTCTGGCATTCTGTGTGGGGACAGCTGCTTTTGCGGATCCTGGGATCCGTCCGTTTTCCCGCGCTGATGCCATTGCCCAAGCCGTCGCCGCGGAGCGCGCGCGGCTGGCCGCATTTCGTGTGGCGCCGCGACCTGCCCACATGATCCGGTATCCCGTCATCATTGAGACCCGCGAACCGGAAGTGCGTCCAGCCGCCCGGACCGGCGATTTGCCAAACACCCGCTGGGACCACAAAGCGGGGTCCGAAGTGTGGACGCGCGCAGCGATGGTGTCCGTCAGCAGCTACGGTCAGGGGCTCGAATCAATTGTGCCGCGTGACATTGACCGTTGGTGTCCAGCATACCGTGAGAACACGTTTGAGGATCGTCGTGCTTTTTGGGTCGGCATGATGTCAGCACTCGCTAAGCATGAAAGCACCTACAATCCCCGCGCTGTTGGGGGGGGAGACCTGTGGTACGGTCTTTTGCAAATCTACCCCGATACCGCCCGCCGCTATGGCTGCCGTGCGCGAACGGGGGAGGCGCTGAAGGACCCGGTAGAGAACTTGAGTTGTGCTGCTCGGATCATGAATGTGACTGTGCTCCGCGATAACGCGATTGCGGTCTATGACGGACGCTGGCGCGGGGTCGCGGCGGACTGGGGCCCAATGTCAAATCGCCGCAAAATCCCTGACATGGCCAATTGGACTGCGCAGCAAGCCTATTGCCAACCGCGGACGCAGGTGCGTCCCGTTGCGCGCCCAACAGTGACACGGCTGACCGCGCTTGGCGTTGAACACGCCAAGACGGCGCTGGATTAAGACCAGGTCACCAGGTTGTCGGCCAGTGGGAAACGCAATTGCGTCGGTGCGTTGCGGCGCCCTAAATCCAACGTCTGCTGTTTCAGGTGCGCGATCCCCTCATCCGCGTTGCGTGGCAAGTCGCCACCCGGTATTGGCGCGCCGACCGTGATCCGGAATGGCTGTTGATCCTTGTTTAAGGTCTCATGGAACAACGTAATGTCCCGCAAGGTTGGGTGGATCAGGTCAAATAGGTAAAACAGCAGTGAGTTGCGCGCTTGGATGTTGACCGGCACGACGGGTAGGTCAAATTTTCGCGCCAGCATTGCGGCGGAGGACATCCAAGGCCGCTCTTTCAAGTTTAAGCCGCGCCGCTTGGCCAAACGGCCGGATGGGAAGATCAGACCGATGCGCCCATCGTCCTTGGCTTTGCGCACGTAGTGCATCGTCTCTCGCGCGCTTGCATGGGTGCGCTTTTCGAGCCGCCATTCAACTGGGCAGATCATATCTTCCATCTGAGGCAATAGCCGTAGGATGTCTTTATTGGCCATCGCATATACGTCTGGGCGACGCTTTGCGATCATGTGATAGAGAATAATACCATCCGCAATACCTGTTGGATGGTTGGCAACAACAAGCGCCGGTCCGGTCGCCGGCAGGTGCCCGAGCCCTGTGACATGCACTTGCTTGGCCAGCATTTCCCCCATGCGCCGCATTATCACTGCAGCGCTATCGTCGCGGAGCGCTTCAGCCAAGCTGACGGTGCGGTCATAGCCCAGCATTTGATTGAGGATGCGTCGGGCGGTGCGGGTCGTGGCCGTACGCCCATCCAACCAAGGCGCACGCTCAAATATCAAATCATCAATGCGGTCTTTCATGAACCCCTATTGCCCCCCAAGCGTAACGGTTCTGTGACGGTCATGATCCCCCGAGAATCCGGGAAACCATCTCTTCAGTATCTCGTGACAAATCGGGCGTTGCGGCCACCCTTTCAAGGGCTGCACGCATTCCGATTTGTCGGTCAGCGTCGTAGCGGTCCAGACTTTCAAACGCGGTGACCATACGCGCCGTTGTTTGCGGATTCAGCGCATCCAGCGTGATCAACCAATCGGTCAATAGCGTGTACCCGCTGTGGTCCGCCCGGTGGAAACCCGCGTGATGACGCGCAAATGTGCCGAACACCGCGCGGAACCGGTTAGGATTAGTGTGCGTGAAGGCTGGGTGTTTGGTCAACGCAGCCGCCGTCGCGACTGCCTGTTCCGGCGGTGCCGTGCCGACTTGCATGCCGAACCACTTGTCCATCACAAGCCGATCTTCGGACCATTGCGCCTCGAAGGCTTTCAGCTCTGCTTGCCCATGTTTGTTGGCCAAAAGGGCGGCAAGCGCCGCAATCTGCAGCGTCATATTGTTGGCCTCTGCAAACTGCGCCCGCGCCTGTTTACCCCCATCGAGTCGCGTGATGAGACCCAGAACACGGTTGGCGAGAGTCCGCTTGCCCGACGGGGCCGCATCGGGCCTATAAGGCCCTTCGACCTGCATTGCAGCGTAAGTTACGGGCAATTGGTCTTGCAAAAATTCGGCCTTGGCCTGCGCAAGCGTTTCGTGAGCCAAATAGATTGCATCGGGGTCGGGCGCGTGACCGTCCGCGTGCAGCGCAATTGCGGTTTCCACCTCTGTTGGCGTGGACATCAGCAGCTCTCGGAAAGCGGGGTCGAGCGTGTCGTCCCGTAGGCTTGCCAACAGGCCATCAAGGTAACCGGTATCAGGTGCATTTCCGTCAAGGATCATGCGCCGCAACACGCCTTTCACCAGTTGTTCGCCTGCATTCCAGCGATTGAAGGGGTCGGTGTCATGGGCCAGAAGCGCCGCAAGGTCTGAGTCTGAGCGGTCTTGATGTAGGATGATGGGTGCCGAGAAATTTCGGTTGATCGACAGTAACGGTCGCATCGGGAGGTCGGCGAATGTGAGCTTGGTTTCGGCTTCGGTTAGCTGGACCAACTGTTCAGCAACAACTTCCCCGCCATCGGGGCTCATCAAAGCGGTGCGCAGCGGGATGACGCGCGCAGGCCAGTCTTTATCCAACGCGCTGGTGTTTTGCGCCAAAGTGACCGTCAACGTGCCTTTGTTCCAGGCTTCGGTAACCGTCACATGCGGCGTGCCGGGGTCTGTCCACCAGCGGGCAAATTGGCTGAGGTCCGTACCCATCGCCTGTTCGAAACAGGCGCGAAAATCTTCGATGGTGGCCGCGGATCCATCGTGCTGATCGAAGTACAGATCCAGCGCCGTTTTGTACCCTGCGTCGCCTGCGAGGGTGCGCAGCATCCCAACAATTTCTGCGCCCTTTTCGTAGACCGTAACGGTGTAGAAGTTGTTGATCTCCACAAAACTCGACGGGCGGGGCGGGTGTGCCAGTGGGCCCGAATCCTCGCGGAACTGGTGGGCGCGCAACAGGATCGCGTCGTCGATCCTTTTGACCGGCGCGGAGCGGACATCTGACGTGAACTGCTGATCGCGGAAGACAGTTAGCCCTTCTTTCAGGCAAAGCTGGAACCAATCGCGGCAGGTGATCCGGTTACCTGTCCAGTTGTGAAAGTACTCATGGGCGATGATCGCTTCGATGTTTTCGAAGTCCCTATCGGTCGAGGTCTCAGGCGAGGCCAAAACACAGCTGGAGTTAAAAATGTTCAACCCTTTGTTCTCCATCGCCCCCATATTGAAGTCATCGACGGCAACGATGTTGAAAATGTCCAAGTCGTATTCGCGGCCATAGACCTCTTCGTCCCAGCGCATGGATCGTTTCAGGGCGTCCATACCGAAGGCGCACTTGTCTTCATCTGGGCCGGGGCGGACGTAGATGTTGAGGTCGACGTCTTTGCCGGACATTGTTTTGAATTGGCCGGGATGAGCGACAAGGTTCCCTGCGACAAGCGCAAAGAGGTAGGCAGGTTTGGGCCATGGATCATGCCAGTCCGCCCAACCATCGCCACTGTCCTGCGGGTTTCCGTTCGACAGGAGCACCGGATCGTCCCCGTTGATGCGCACCTCAAATGTCGCCATCACGTCAGGGCGGTCGGGGTAGTAGGTGATCTTTCGAAACCCTTCTGCCTCGCACTGGGTGCAATACATGCCGTTGGACATGTAAAGGCCCTCAAGAGCTGTATTGGTTTCGGGTGAGATTTCGACTTCGGCCTCCCAAATAAAGGGGCCCTTGGGGACGTCACACACCAGACCGTCGGAGGTCAGGGTGGGGGTCACACTTGCCCCGTCGATTTGAGCTGAGAGGAGTTTCAGGTCTTGCCCATGCAAGAAAAAGCACGCGTCGGTCGCGTCTGAGTTGGGCCGGAAGGCGATGCGGCTTTTGACCCGCGTCGCGGTCGGATGTAGGTCAAACGTCAGTGCAACGTGGTCAATGACGAAGCCAAACGGCGCATAGTCTGCCAGGTAAATCGTTTGCGGGGCGGCGTCTTTCATGCGGGGACCTTCGTGCAGACACCTCCGACTCAGCGGGGGTGGTTCTACTATATCTGCGCAACGTAGCTGGTGGAACCACAAGAAGCGGGACCTTGCCGATCCGCTTCTTAAGTCCATTTTTTGCGTCAAAGGGAGACCAAGATGAAAATGCGCAAGAAGGGAGACCTGCCCGAAAAGACCTGCGTAACATGCGGTAAGCCCTTTACCTGGCGCAAGAAATGGGCGGCGGTTTGGAATGAGGTGCGCTACTGTTCTGATAGGTGTCGGCGTGAAAAACGGCAAATTGGTAAGAAAAGTTAACCACCGTGTTGCCTATAGGAAACTTTTCCACTACCGAGTGAAGATGTAAAGAACATTTGGACCGCAAAAGGATCGCCGCAGGATGCCAGATTTCATCACCCGCAGTGGACTTCGCATTGACCCCGCTTTGGTTGCTTTCATTGAAGACCAGGCGCTGCCAGGCACGACCGTGTCAGCGGACGCGTTTTGGTCTGGATTTTCGAGCCTCGTGCACACGATGGGCCCCAAAAACCGTGACCTTTTGGCCGAGCGAGCTGCGATTCAGGACAAGATTGATGCGTGGCATGTCGCTAATCGGGGGCAAGACCACGACATGGCGGCGTATAAGGCCTTCTTGAACGAGATCGGGTATCTGGTGCCCGAAGGACCGGATTTTGCCATTGAGACGGCGAATGTCGATCCAGAGATTGCTCTGGTGCCCGGCCCGCAGTTGGTCGTTCCGATTATGAACGCACGTTTCGCGCTGAATGCAGCAAATGCGCGGTGGGGTAGCCTTTATGACGCGCTTTACGGAACCGACGCGTTGGGCAGCCTGCCCGCTGTTGGCGATTACGATGCTGAGCGCGGCACGCAAGTGATCGCCTGGGGCCGCGCCCATCTTGATCATGTTGTGCCTTTAGCAAGCGGGTCTTGGGCTGATGTTGAAAAGTTGGCGGTTGCAGACGGTGTTCTGACGCCCGACTTAAAGGACCCTCGCCAGTTTGTCGGGCACAACGACGGGCCGAATGGCTTGGCCGAGGTTTTCCTGAAGGCCAACGGCCTGTTGATCGACATCGTAATCGATGAGACTTCCGCGATTGGGTCAACCGATGTCGCTGGGATCTCCGACATTATTCTTGAATCCGCACTCTCAACGATCATGGACTGCGAAGACTCTGTCGCGGCCGTGGATGGCGACGACAAGGTGCTGGCCTATACAAACTGGCTCGGTCTGATGAGGGGCGATCTGCAAGAAGCGGTCACCAAAGGGGGTAAGACCTTTACCCGTGTTCTGAATGACGATGTCCGGTTTACCGGCACCGATGGTACTCAGGTTACACACAAGGGGCGGTCGTTGATGTTGGTCCGCAATGTCGGCCACCTGATGACCAACCCGGCAGTTCTCGACGAGGACGGCAATGAGGTTGGCGAAGGGTTGATGGACGCGATGATCACGACGTTGATCGCGATCCATGACCTTAAGCGCGAGAGCGGAAATTCGGTGACCGGGTCCGTTTACGTTGTGAAGCCGAAAATGCATGGGCCCGCGGAAGTGGCCTTTGCCGATGAAATCTTCAGCGACGTCGAAAAAGCACTGGGTTTGCCGCAGAACACTGTGAAGCTTGGCATCATGGATGAGGAGCGGCGGACCTCAGCAAACCTGAAAGAGTGTATTCGCGCCGCAAAGTCGCGCGTGGCCTTTATCAACACGGGCTTCCTTGACCGGACGGGGGATGAAATTCACACCTCCATGGAAGCGGGGCCAATGGTTCCAAAAGGCGAGATGAAGTCGTCCGCATGGATCAGTTCTTACGAAGACCGCAACGTCGATATTGGCTTGGCCTGTGGCCTTCAGGGGAAGGCCCAGATCGGGAAGGGCATGTGGGCAATGCCGGATCGTATGGCAGAAATGCTGGAGGCCAAAGTCGGCCACCCAATGTCAGGTGCCAATTGTGCTTGGGTGCCGTCGCCAACCGCGGCGACATTGCACGCGACGCACTACCACAAGATTGACGTGTTGGCCCGTCAGGCCGAAATCAAAGCGGGTGGCGCGCGCGGCAGCTTGGATGACCTTCTGACAATCCCGGTGGCAAAGGGCACCAATTGGTCTGACGAAGACCTTACGCGCGAAATTGAAAACAACGCGCAAGGGATTCTCGGGTACGTGGTGCGTTGGGTTGATGCCGGCGTTGGCTGCTCCAAGGTGCCGGACATCAATGATGTGGGACTGATGGAAGATCGGGCAACGTGCCGGATTTCATCCCAAGCTTTGGCGAACTGGCTGCATCATGATGTTGTCAGCCAATCTCAGGTGATGGAAGCGATGCAAAAGATGGCGGCCGTGGTGGACCGACAGAGTGCGGGTAATCCGAGCTATCAGCCGATGGCCCCAAATTTTGATGGGGTTGCGTTCCAAGCCGCCTGCGATTTGGTTTTCCAGGGGCGGGTTCAGCCGTCAGGCTATACGGAGCCAGTGCTGCACCGCCGTCGGCAAGAATTCAAAGCACAGGCTTAGGCCTGCGCCTCTCAGCAAAAGGAAAAGACCGTGGCTGATATCTCATTGACCAAAGCACGCACTATTGTTCGCAAAGCGATCGCAAAAGGGAACGACATGGGCTTGAAACCGCTGTCTGTTGTCGTTTTGGACGCCGGTGGTCATGTGAAGTACTTTGAACGTGAGGATGGTGCCTCTCCAGGCCGGTTCGATATTGCGAGAGGCAAAGCCTACGGGGCGGTAATGCTGGGGATGAACGGGACCGCGCAGATGGCCCGGGCTGAGCAGCAGGCCTATTTCATGACGGCGATGAATGGCTTGTTTGACGGCAAGGTCGTCCCTGTGCCAGGAGGCATTTTAGTCCGTGACAAGCGCGGGTCTGTGATTGGGGCTGTTGGTGTCACTGGCGATACCAGCGACAACGATCTCATCGCGGGTTTAGCCGGGATCGAAGACGCGGGGCTTGCGGGAGACGGGTAAAGCCACAATTTGTTCAACTTTTGCGATAAGACTGTGTGAATCTGCGGGTTCCCCCACGGGAGCCAAGTGGTTATGAAAGAGCCATCGTTTTAGAGTTGAGGTATGTGGGCATGATGCGTCCCGTCATTGGCGTTTTGGCCAATAGTCACCTGATCAATAATGATTATTGGGTGCAAGGAGCCGGCAAAATCAATTTGCAAGCTGTTCGCGAGGCCGCAGATGGCGTCCCTTTGATTGTCCCGGCGATCGACGATCTTTTTGATATTGATGAACTTCGGGCCAGTTGTGACGGGTTTATCTTTACGGGCGGCCGCCCGAACGTGCACCCAGAAGAGTACGGAGAAGAAGCGACGGAAGCGCACGGCGCATTTGATCGCGACCGTGACCGGCTTGTCCTGCCGCTGATCCGCGCGTGTGTGGAGGCAGGACAGCCTATTCTTGGCATTTGTCGCGGCTTTCAGGAAGTAAACGTAGCCTTTGGCGGGTCGCTTTATCCCGAGATTCGCGATCTGCCGGGCCGCGACAATCATCGGATGCCGCCTGATGGGACGCTCGAAGAAAAGTTCGCGATGCGCCATGAAATCACCTTTTCCGAGAGTGGGCCTTTCACAAAACTGATGGGTCAAAACAAAGTGATGACCAATTCTTTGCACGGTCAGGGCATCAAGGAGCCCGGCCCGCGGATCATCATTGATGGCGTTGCCCCTGATGGCACGCCAGAGGCGATTTACGTGAAGGATGCACCGGGTTTTTGCCTTTCAGTTCAATGGCATCCGGAGTGGAACGCAAGTGGAGATCCTGTATCGCGTCCGCTGTTTCAAGCATTCGGAAATGCGTGCCGCGTATGGGCCGCGCAGTACAATGGTGAGATGAAGAAATCGGCTTAACCTCGGGTTGAGGGGTATTTGTCGCACTTTTCCCTCTAAAACCTTCCCAGGTGATGTGGTCTATTCTCCCCGTATCGACGCCGCGTAAAAGGTAGGCTGACAACGGTATTGTTCTGGCGTCGATGCACCCCCGACCGTTGTTTTCCCTGCCATCTTTTCCTTGTTGTTTGTCCGACTTGCGTGCATGACTGCAGCAAATTGAAACCTAAAACGTTATAGGAAGAGTAATGAAACGTTCTCGTATCAATCAGATCATGGCGAATGCTGACGAGATGATCCGTGGACATGGCTTTATCTTGCCGCCCTTCGCCTATTGGTCACCTGACGAGTTTAAGGCCAACGCGCCGCAAGCCGATGCCGTGATTTCGGCCCGATGCGGCTGGGACATCACCGACTACGGCGATGGCCGGTTTGATGAGATGGGGTTGTTCCTTTTCACATTGCGGAACGGACGGCAGGAAGACCTGAAGCGCGGGGGAGGCATGTGTTATGCCGAAAAACTGCTGATCTCGCGCGAAGATCAGCTGTCGCCGATGCATACCCACATTTTGAAGTCCGAGGATATCATCAACCGTGGTGGCGCGACTTTGATCGTTGAACTTTACGGATCCGACGCCGCTGGTACATTCGATGAGACGGCAGGTGGCACTGTTTACTGTGATGGCATCCGTCGCGACTTCGCACCGGGCGAGAAGCTTAGGCTTGCACCAGGCGAGAGTGTTACCCTCATGCCGGGCGATTGGCACGCGTTTTGGGGGGAAGGTGGCGATGTGCTGATCGGTGAGGTCAGCACTGTCAATGATGATGAGACCGACAATATCTTTCGCGAACCGATTGGCCGTTTCGCAGAGATCGAGGAGGACGAGCCGCCGACCCATCTGTTGGTCAGCGACTACGCCAAGTGGTTGTCATAGCCGCAAGCGGTCTTAGACCACTTGCAGCATCTGCGTTTCATGTTTCTTCAGGCAGCGGCGCGCTGTGGTGCCGTAACCCATTGGGTTGCTGCGCAATTCTGGGAACAGCGCGAATAGTTCTTCGCGGGCATGGTCGGTGATACCGGCAAGGGCCTGATCGCCAGGATGGAAGCTTTCTGACGCCGCACCGTCCGCGAAGATGACTTCGTGCTGATCAAACATCATGTGGATGTAAGTCACCTCGCCACCGCTTTCGCGCGTGACGCGGGTGCCGTCCACCAGATGGATCGCAGGCATGAGGACTTCGCGTTCACCAAAGAGCAGTTCTGCTCGGTACCCGGTAAAGAGCATCCGGTGTTGGGGTGACACCAGCAAGTCTCTTTCAAGGCCAGTGACAGCGCCTGGCCGAATGCGGACGGGCGCGAATGTGCCTGTTGCCTCCACGGTGCGAGACTCGATCCAGCGAATTGGCTGCAGCCCGTGATCGCGGGTGACCACTAGGTCGCCAACTTGCAGGGATTCAATCGGCCGCGCACCAAGTGGAGTGGCGATTGTAGTACCTGGAGTGAAGCAGATGATCCGCTCGATGTCAGTGAATGTCAGTGTCGAGCCATTGTCGAGCGTGACCGTACCTGACAAGCTGCCGTCTGGCGCTGTTGTGGTGTTCAGCGTGCTTAAATCGGCGAAGGTGCCAAGTTCCAGTGTGTCGCCGGTCCCGACAAGATTTCCACCGCCGTCCCGGACCTCATCTCCGCCGTCAATAGTGATATCGCCGGTCTCATCACCTGTCAGGATAAGCACGTCGTCATCGGTGCCCGTGTCGATGTCGTCGCCGCCGCTAAAGGTAACTTCGTCTTCACCTGCGCCTGTCGAAACGGTATCGGACCCGGCGCCGCCTGTGACGGTGTCGTCGCCGGAACCGGTGACGATTTCTTCGATCTCAGCGAAGGAGGCCGTGTCAGTACCGTTAGAGATCGTTCCCGTTTCTGGCCCGGTCAGATCGACGACAACGTCTTCGGTCAGGGCAGACCCGTCGAGCACGTCTGTATCGCCGTTCCCCACATCGCTGCCACCGTCGATGGTGTCGTCGCCGAAGGTATCTTCGATGACAATTGTGTCGTCGCCGGTGCTAGCTGTGATGCTGTCGTCGCCAATGCCACCGGCAATGGTGTCTGCGCCAGCGCCTGCGTCGAATGTATCGTCACCCGCACCGCCGCTGATCGTATCAACACCTGCGCCAGTCGAGACGACGTCGTTGCCAGCGTCGCCAAGCACCGTATCGTCGCCAGAACCTGTGACGATTTCTTCGATTTCAGCGAAGCTCAGCGTATCCACGCCGTTGCTGACGGTGCCTGTTTCGGCGGCGGAGAAGTCAATAACCACATTTTGCGTGAGCGCAGAGCCGTCGAGCACGTCGCCGGTACCATCAGCACCGGTGCCGCCATCAACTGCGTCGTTGCCGAAGTCATCGTTGATCACGATGTCGTCTTGGCCAGTGCCCGTGTTGATAGAGTCATCGCCGGCGCCGCTTGTGACAACATCGTCGCCTGCGCCGGATTCGACTGTGATTCCAGCCGTATCCCCGGTGAGGTTAATCGTATCCGCGTTGTCGGTACCGACGATCCGCTCAACCTCAGCAAAGGTGCCGTCTGATCCCGCAGCGCCAACTTGGTAGGAGCCTTCTTCATCCCCCGAGAAGGAAACAGAGACCCCGTCGGTGTTGGTCATATCATCGAAGCTGACAGTGTCGATGTCGGACCCGTCGCCATCTTCGCCACCTGTGAAGGTGTCTGTGCCATCGTTTTGGTCGACGGTGAATATGTCGTCGCCTGTGCCACCTTCAACTGTGTCATCGCCTTGGCCGCTTGTGATCGTATCGTCGCCGGTGCCCGCGACAACAGTGATACCGTCGCTATCGCCTGATAGGTCAAAAGTATCGTCGTTGGCAGTGCCGACGACCCGCTCAATCTCTGCGAATGTCCCGTCAGACCCAGTCGTGCCAACCTGATAGTTGGCTTCTTCGTCGCCTGTGAAGGTGACGTTGACCGCGTCTGTGTTGCTGACGTCGCCGAAGTTGACCGTGTCGATGTCCGTGCCACTGCCATCTTCGCCGCCGGTTATGGCATCGGTGCCATCGGTCTGGTCGATGTTGACAGTATCGTCGCCTGTGCCGCCGAGCACGGTGTCATCGCCTTGGCCGCTTGTGACGGTGTCATCGCCAGCGCCGCCTTCGACGGTTATGCCTGCGCTGTCACCTGACAAGTCGATCGTGTCGGCGTTGTCGGTGCCGACGACACGTTCGATTTCCGAAAAGCTACCGTCGGAGCCAGATGTACCAACTTGGTAGTCAGCGGCCTCATCGCCGGTAAAGGAAACGTCAACGCCATCGGACGTGCTGACAGGGTCAAAGCTGACCGTATCGATATCCGTTCCGCCGATGTCTTCGCCGCCGGTGATCGTATCGGTGTCGTCTGTTTCGCCGACGAGGACGGCGTCGTCACCACCGCCACCAAAAACAGTGTCGTCACCCGCGCTTGCCGCGATCGTGTCATCGCCTGTTGCTGCGCGCAGACCATCGTAGGTCGCGAGGGCTGTCGGCGTGTTGCCTGTGTCTGGTCCAGAGATCGTGGCAGACAGTGCGGAGGTGCCGACGTTCTCGAAGTAGATAATCTCGATCAGATGCTCGCCAGCTGGCAAAGCGACAGGCGTGCCCGTGACAGTCGTTGGCGCATGCTCTCCATCGTTGTTGACGATTTCGACGCCGTTGATGAAAAGCTTTGACCCGTCGTTTGACGTCGTAGCGAAGGTGTAATTGCCAGCCGTATCCACCTGGACGGTCGCTGTGTACTTCAGCGCAAACTCATCGCCCGTATCGATCAGGTTCGGATCAAGGCTATCGGTATAGCCATAGGCTTCTGGGACACCGTTAAAGTCAGGTTCGCTATTGATGAATCCAGCTTCTTCCAGATTGCCCGCGTCAGTGCTTGCTGGGATTCCGTAGAGCTCATAGTGCCAAGCGCCATCAGGCGTGTCGCCATAGACGGTATCGTTGCCTGCGCCGGCGTCGATGCTATCTGCGCCGTCACCACCGAAGATCTCATCATTGCCAGCGCCCGCAGCGATGCTGTCATCGCCGCCCATCGCGACAATAATGTCGTCGTCTGTGCCTTCGCCCGCGACGAGTTCATCACCGGCGTCGACTAGATCACCATCCGGGTCACCTGTGTAACCAGCATTGATCGTATCACTGCCTTCGGTGCCCGAAACAATGCCATCGGGCATCGGAATGCCGATCGCACTCAGATAAAATGGGTTGTCTGCATCGGTTGGCGAAATTCCATCCAAAACAATGGTTTCGCCATTTGGGAAAGTCAGCAGGGCATTGCCGGAGCCGTCGTTATCCACGGTGACGTCATTGGTATTGACCCGATCGCCAACCAAGTCGGTCAGGTCGCTGACATCTAGTTTGTCGATGCCTGTAAAGGTGCCGTCGCCATTGTCTGTTGGGGCGTCAAAGTTTGTGATGACATCATTGCCGAACCCATCGTCAAGAACCACAACATCGGGATCTTGGTCTGGATTGCCGGGGCTGTCTTCGCCCAGGTTGATGGTGTCGTTGCCTGCACCGGCTTCAATCGTATCAGCGCCCTGGCCGAGGTCGATGATGTCATCGCCAGAAGAACCGGTGACACTGTCATCGCCGGAGCCGAGAACGAACTCTTCGACTTCGCTGAAAGAAGCGGTGTCTCCGCCCGACGATAGTGTGCCGGTTTCCGGTGTGGAGATGTCCAACGTGACGTCCGTGGTGACGCCGGATGCATCAAGGATGTCGGTCTCTGTGTCGCCAACATCTTCGCCCGCAACAACGGTGTCATTTCCGAAGTTGTCCGACAGTTCGATGGTGTCGCTGCCGATCCCGGCATTGATACTGTCATCGCCGGTGCCACCGTCGATGGTGTCGTCGCCTGAGCCAGCATCGAAGGTGTCATCGCCCCCGCCGCCGGAGATCGTATCGGCCCCAGCGCCGGTTGAAACGTTGTCGTTCCCGCTGTCGCCAAGAACCGTATCGTCGCCTGCACCTGTAACAATCTGTTCGATTTCGGAGAAGGTCGCGGTATCGCCACCTGCGCTGACGGTGCCAGCCTCAGCGCCTGAGAAGTCGACCGTTGTGTTCGTGGTGACGGCCGAAGAATCCAGAACGTCGACGTCGCCATTCCCGGCATCTTCACCGCCAGCAATCGTGTCGTTGCCGAAGCTAGCGGAAAGCGAGATGGTATCGTCACCGGTGCCCGCAATAATGCTGTCATCACCGATCCCACCGTCGATGGTGTCGTTGTCCGCGCCTGCATCGAAGACATCATTGCCCGCGCCGCCGCTGAGCGTATCAACACCAGCACCCGTGCTGACCGTGTCGTTGCCCACGTCACCGAGGACCGTGTCGTCGCCGGAGCCAGTGATAATCTCCTCGATTTCAGCATAGCTCGCAGTGTCGACACCGTTCGTGATCGTGCCTGTTTCGGCCGCGCTATAGTCAACCGTGACATTCTGGGTGAGGGGGGCGCCGTCGATGACGTCGACATCCAAAAGGTCCGTGTCTTCGCCGCCTTCGATGACGTCATCACCGAAGTTGTCGCTGAGCCCAATCGTATCGTCGCCGGTCTGGCCGAAGATCGTATCATCGCCCAGGCCACCTTCGAGGCTATCATCGCCACCCGCGACTTCACCCGCGGTACTGGTGAAAGAGAGGTCGCCGATGCGGATCGCATGGTTACCCGCGACCGGATCGACGTTGTTGTAGTCAATTTCAATCCGCGCAACTGGACCTGCGACGTCGACTTGTACGAAGCCACTTTGCGAGCTTGTCGACCCGCCGCCACCGGAATTGACGATCGATGTCGCGGTTCCAACGCCCGATCCATCGACACTCGTTGTGATGGTAGTGGCATCGCCGGCTGTGAGGGTGACAGGAACGAGATTGCCGTCCGCGTCGTAAGCGCGGATGATGACCTGATCCAAGAATTGTCCGTCGAGTTCATCGAGGTCGAAGATCCCGAAGGTGACGTTTTCAACTTCGTCACCAATTCCGGGACTACTCGCCGAGAAATCAAGCGTTGCGGTCGCAGCATCTGCGGATGTCCCTGCAGAGCCGCCCAGAAGCTCAATCGAAGATTGATCGCTAACGCCGTTGTAGTCGTAGAGCGGATCGCTCACGTCCATGGTGGCGCTCGTGAAGTTCGTCTCTTCGGCCACCGATAGTGAAACGGTGACGTTGCCGTCGGCTGAGGTGCCGGAAATGCCACCGGACACGTCTGCGTTGTCCGCAATATTCAGGCTCGCCCAGGAAAAAGTGCTGGCGCCTGGCGTCGCTGCGATCGAGTCGCCGTAGATCGTGTCGTTGCCGGTCCCACCGACAATTGTGTCACCGCCGGCGTCGGGCGTTTGGTCGCCCACCAAGAGGTCATCGTTGGCGCCACCGTCGATGGAGTCGGCCCCGCTGCCACCATAAACTTCGTCATTCCCGGAGCCAGCCAGGATGGAGTCATTCTCAGATCCGCCGAAAATCAGGTCAGCGTCAGCGCCGCCGTCAATCGTATCAGTGCCCGTTCCGCCATAGATTTCATCGGCGCCGGCACCTGCAGTGATGGAGTCGTTGCCATCGAAACCGTAGATCAGATCGTCGTCGCCGGTATCGCCGGGCAAGAGTGCATCGTTGTTGTCGACAAGATCACCTTCTGGGTCGCCGGTGTAGCTGCTGTCGATAACATCGTTGCCAGAGGTTCCTTCGACGGTTCCGTCACCCGGGTCGCCGGGTGCGATCACCGCATCCGTGAAGGACAGGGATTCGATGTTGATGACACCTGAGTTATTGGTGTCGGTGGTGCCATCTTCATAGAAGACGCGGAACGACCCAACCGGGCCAGCAATGCTCACCACAATGGAGGATTGGTTGTCGCCGGTATTGTTCGATGCTTCGATCTGCAGAACACCGTTTGTGCCGTCTTCTTCAACCACATGGCCGGTGCCCGTGGTCGTGAAGGTAATCGGGATCGGATTGCCGTCGAGGTCATAGGCCTCTACGCGAATTTGGTCGTCCCACGCTCCCGTGGCCTGATCCACATCAAACAATGTGAATTGCACGTCCTCGACGGCGTTGCTGAAGGCAACATCAAGCGCCGCTTCGCCAGAAGGGTCGTAGTTGGAGCCGGCAAGACCGACACCAGTCCGGCCCCAGAAGGCGCCGGTCAGATCGTTGGCGGAGAACGTCACATTTGTTGTGATACCGTTATCGCCGTCGATACTCTCGGTCTGGCTCGTGGTAGGAATGGTTACATTAGGCATTACATACTCGTCAGATACAGGGTGTCACACAACAACAAACGTTTGGGCGGGCGCATCAGGGGTACAATCCTGGATTGCGCAAAACGCCTGACAGGTCGCGCCATCGCATGATGGGCCGCGACTGAGACAAGCCTCTTTTTTGCCATCACTTTTCAGCGCAGAAGCCGAAACGCATGACAATGGTTCTTTTGAACGAACCTGCATCGTTTTTCTCTCTCACCTCGGTTGCACTCACCAACAAAACAAGGCCTAGGGCCGCAAAGCGCTACGGGATCACTCCCCGCGATGCTTTGTTAACGGTCCCATATCTATCTGAGAGCGGTGGCGAGACTGCGCTGGGGTCGCGGCAAAACTTGGGTCAAGTATGACTTTTCTGTGGCGAGAGCCGCCTATGTATACGTCAATTCGCGGACAAAAGGATGACGAAAGCCGCTGGAATTTCCCCATAAACTAGCTATTTGCGCACTTTTTGCGTGTGCAGCATGAATTGCGGCAGGATTGTGCCGAATGGTTTACGAATATGTGGTGAGGAACCCGGGTATTCGCTCTTTAAACGGAAAGAACCCTTTGGTCGCAAATGGCCAGGCGGCAGCATCAAATGGGCGCAAAATATGGTGAATCTTCACGCCGAGAGCGTCAAGCGCGACGCGCTGGTGGTCTAGCGCATCACGTGTCGGGCCAACTTGAACGAAACTCGTAACGATGCTGGTGACTTTTTGGTCTCGCGCCCACGCCGCGAGATCTGTCACGCGACTAACGGTTCCACATTGATCCCGGTAGCGCGCTGCACTGTTCTGAAATGCCTCTTCGGAAAAAGCTTTTACTGCTGTCGAAACATGCAAAGGGCTGCGCCCGGCGGTCGCTTGAAACAGCGCGGTTGCTGTTGGCTTGACTTGGCTGAGCAACCACCCGGGAGACAGGTCGTCCTCAGTTAGCAATAGTCCGACGTCCCCACCTGATGGCAGGCGATCGCCTTTGGGGCTTAGGCCTGCTTGGGGGTGTGGCGGACTTTCGAGGGCGGCGGCTGCCGGGGCGAGCCCATTTGGTTGGAAGCGGCCCTCGGTGTACTTCGCGATGTTGTCTGGACGGGCCAAGTAGGTCTTTCCCATGGTCTGAATCCCACCGACCCAGCGCCAGGAAAGCGTGTTGCTGGCTGGATCCCCGTCGAGCAGATGGCGCAGAAAGAAGTCGGCACCCAAAACCCAGGGCAGGCGTAAGGTGAAGATCCAGATAGACGCGAACCACATGCGTGCATGATTGTGCAGGTACCCCGTTTCGACCAATTCTCGCGCCCAGTGGTCGAAGCAATCGATGCCAGTGTCCCCCCGGCATGCGGCCTCCCAGTCTGCTCTTAGTCCGCTTTCGGTTTGGACCCGGTTCAAGGCGGCGTTCACGTCCATCTGATATCGGTCCCAAAGCGATGGCCGTATTTCCAACCAGCCCTTCCAATAGGTACGCCAATAAACTTCCTGAATGAACTTCTCTGCCGCTTTGACGGAGTGCCTTCCAAGCGTTGCTGCGAGCACCTCATCTTCCGTGATGATGCGGTGACGAAGATATGGAGACAGTCCCGAAACATTGGGGTGTCCAGGGCGGTCGTAATTGCGTTGCGATGCATACTCGTACCCCGCCCTGGGTAAGAACGCGTTCAGTCGGGTCAGGGCAGCGGTATAGGTGGGCTCAAACATGCGGCGTGACCTATACCGCTTTGGTTCCGCATCAAGGGGTTAGGCGGTCGCCAACTGTTTGTTCGCGACGAAGCAGTATGTTCCCAGAACCAGATCCCAGCCAATGAGGTAGGATTGGCTCACGGCGTCGGCGGTATCGCCAAGGATCTCAAAGTCACCGTGCGTGAGTTCGAGACGCGTACCTTCAGCCGTCTTGATGAAGGTCACAGCAATGACGGTGGCCGCGTCTTCGTCGTCTTCCGGAAACCAGGTGAAGGCAAGGTAGTGGCCGGCGTCAAAGGCGATGATCCGACCCCAGAGATTTTCGGTGCCATCCGGTCCGACCTCTGTGATCGCCCCATTCTTGCGGGCCTCAACAACCAGTTTGGCATCTGGCCCCAGCGGCGCATGGCTGTCTTTGGGCCACCACTCATCAAGGCCCGCGATAAACAGATCGAAAGCCTCTTGCGGCGAAAGGGGCACTTGGGTCGTCTTTTGGATGGTCTTCATTGGGTGTCCTTTCTTTTGGCCTTTTCGCGGGCTTTGCGTGTGTAGGCGGCGAGGGCATCGTCCCACATGCTGTCTAGATAGGCACGCAATGCATCGGCGCCATGGGGGTCAATTGCATAAAGACGGCGGGTGCCCTGGGTTTCGACCGTCAGCAACCCAGCATCAGAGAGCACTTTCAGGTGCTGACTAACAGCTGGCCGGCTGACGGGGAGCCCATCGGCCAGGGTTCCGACAGGCTTTGGCCCGGCCTTCAGCGCCTCAAGCACCAGACGGCGGGTCGGGTCCGCAAGAGCGGCTATTGTTATTTCGTAAGTCATGACTTACCGTAAGTGAGTGCTTACGGATTCGTCAAGGTCTTTGAGCCACCCTTGAAGCCCCTGTCAGGCCCCACTAAGACTCTGGCAGGACAAATAGAGTAACGATGGCCAGACCATCCCTGACTGAGGCACAACAGATGCAAGATCCCGTCGAAACCTACATGAACCTCGTGCCCATGGTGGTCGAACAGACAGCCCGAGGCGAGCGCGCCTACGATATCTTCTCCAGACTGCTGAAAGAGCGGATCATTTTTCTTAATGGCCCTGTGCATGATGGAATGAGCCAGCTTGTCGTGGCCCAGCTGTTGCACCTGGAAGCGGAGAACCCGAAAAAAGAGATCAGCATGTACATCAACAGCCCTGGCGGTGTGGTGACATCCGGTCTGTCGATCTACGACACAATGCAATACATCAAACCAAAGGTAAGTACCCTAGTGATTGGTCAGGCGGCCTCTATGGGCTCCTTGCTGCTGACTGCGGGTGAAGCTGGCATGCGGTTCTCTCTGCCAAATAGTCGCGTGATGGTGCACCAGCCGTCTGGTGGTTACCAAGGCCAGGCGACGGATATCATGATCCATGCGCAAGAGACGCAGAAGCTTAAAGATCGCCTGAATCAGATCTATGTGACCCATACGGGGCAGACCCTTAAGAAGGTCGAAGCCGCCCTTGAACGTGACAATTTTATGTCGCCAGAAGAGGCAAAAGACTGGGGTTTAATTGACGAAATCGTAACAAACCGTCCAAAAGATGAAGATACAGACGATTAAGTCACCCAATCGTGCGCTGGCGGGGTGGATTGTTAACACCTAGTTGACACCGTCCCGCTTGCAGCATTTTGACATTGTGGCTCGGCGCGCCGTGGCCTAGGTTGGTTGTGATTGAGCAGTTTGTGACACGTGTGCGGCCGTCCAGGCCTAGGGGACTACCATGGCGAATTCGTCGAATAACGACAGTAAAAACACCCTCTACTGTAGCTTCTGTGGCAAAAGCCAGCACGAGGTGCGCAAGCTCATTGCGGGCCCGACCGTCTTTATTTGCGATGAATGTGTTGAGCTCTGCATGGATATTATCCGTGAGGAGACGAAGTCAGCAGGTCTGAAAGCCGGCGAAGGCGTGCCGACGCCAACCGAGATTTGTGCTGTTCTTGATGACTATGTGATCGGGCAAAGCCATGCAAAGCGTGTCCTGTCCGTTGCGGTACACAACCACTACAAGCGTCTGAACCACGCGGACAAAGCCGATATCGAGCTTGGTAAATCCAACATCATGCTGATTGGGCCGACCGGTTGCGGTAAGACGTACCTTGCCCAGACGCTGGCGCGCATTCTTGATGTGCCGTTTACCATGGCGGACGCGACAACCCTGACAGAAGCTGGATATGTCGGCGAGGATGTCGAGAACATCATTCTCAAGCTGTTGCAGGCGTCTGAGTACAATGTTGAGCGCGCGCAGCGCGGCATCGTTTACATTGACGAGGTCGATAAGATTACGCGCAAGTCTGACAACCCATCGATTACCCGCGATGTATCGGGCGAGGGGGTGCAGCAGGCGCTCTTGAAGATCATGGAGGGGACGGTGGCCTCCGTCCCACCACAGGGTGGCCGGAAGCATCCTCAGCAAGAATTCCTGCAAGTTGACACGACCAACATCCTCTTTATCTGCGGCGGCGCGTTTGCCGGTTTGGACAAAATCATTAGCCAACGCGGCAAGGGCTCTGCAATTGGGTTTGGTGCTGATGTGCGGGATGACACTAATAAGGATGTTGGGGAACTCTTCACCGAGCTGGAGCCCGAAGATCTGTTGAAGTTCGGTTTGATCCCCGAATTTGTGGGCCGCTTGCCTGTGATCGCGACGCTGAACAATTTGGATGAAGGCGCCCTTGTCAGCATTTTGACCAAGCCGAAGAATGCGATTGTGAAGCAGTATCAGCGCTTGTTCGAGCTGGAAGACACCAAGCTGAACTTCACCGACGATGCCCTGGTTGCCATCGCCAAGCGCGCTATTGAGCGCAAAACAGGTGCCCGCGGTCTGCGGTCGATCATGGAAGATATCCTGCTCGACACCATGTTCGACTTGCCTGGCATGGATACCGTTACGGAAGTTGTGGTGAATGAGGAGGCCGTGACATCGGATACGGCCCCGCTGATGATCCATGACGATAAGAAATCCAAGAAAGCGCCCGCGACGGCCAGCTAACGGATGAAGCGGATGAGTTCGGGCGGGGTTTACGAAGACAAGGTCGGTTACTCCCGCGCGGTGATAGCCGGTGGATTTATCCATATCTCTGGCTGCGTGTGCCCTGGGCGGGTCATCCCCGATGATGTCGTTGGGCAATGCCAAGGTGCGCTTGATCTAATCTCGAAAACTCTGGAAGAGGCGGGCGCCAGCTTCGCAGATGTGGTGCGGGTGCGGTATTATCTGCCGAATGCAGACGATTTTGAGCCATGTTGGCCCGCGCTGCGCGCTGCGTTTGGTGAAAACCCGCCTGCTGCGACAATGGTTGTGGCAGGCCTTATCGACCCAAAGTACAAGATTGAGATTGAGGTCACGGCCCTTGCGCCTGAGGCATAGGGACTTTTCCTGACGGAGACTGGTCGCGGGAGGTGCAGATGGCTGGACCTTTACCCAGTTTTGCGGCATCACGCAGCGAAGCAAACGGAGAGATATCATGGGCCTCGGCACTGCGATCAAACGGGCGTTCACTTGGTGGGACGGGCAGACCTACTCCATGCAGTTTTTCACCTGGCGCAAGGGTGAGAAAGTTGGCGAAGACAGCCAAGGCAACATCTTTTACCGCAACGCAGACGATACGAAGCGCTGGGTGATCTACAATGGCGAGATCGAAGCCACGCGCGTCGATCCCGATTGGCATGGATGGCTCCATCGCACCTGGGATGAACCACCGACCGATAAACCGCTCGATCACAAAACTTGGGAAAAGCCGCACCAGGAAAACCTGACGGGCACGGCGATGGCCTATGCGCCAACAGGGTCTTTGCGCTCGGCTGATCCAAAGCCGCGCGCAGATTATGAGGCGTGGAGCCCCGAGTAAGTGCAGGAGAACCGCACAGAGGTGCTCGTGGGCGCGGTGGTATTGGCGGCCGCGATTGGTTTTGGCGTTTATGCTGTGCAGGCCACCGGACTGCGCACCGGTGCGCAAGGCTATGATCTCACAGCAAGTTTTCGATCCGCTGAAGGCATCACCACAGGTACCGACGTGCGTTTGGCTGGTGTAAAGATTGGCCAGATCACGGACATGGCGCTTAACCCAGATACCTTTCGTGCGGATGTGACACTACGTTTTGCTGATGGCATTGTTATCCCGAATGACAGCGCCGTTGCGATCGCGTCCGAAGGAATCCTTGGCGATAACTTTGTTGAGATCGTGCCGGGTGGGTCTCTTGATAACTTCGCTCCAGGGGATGAGATTGAAGATACCCAAGGGGCGATCAGCCTGATTTCGCTTCTTTTGAAGTTCGTCACCGGAGAAGGGGACAACGAATGAGAAAGATCCTTGCGACACTCTGTTTGGCGATGATGCCGGGGTTGGCGACGGCGCAAAGTGCGACAACGGCGCTTGGCGCAGATTTACGTGTGTTAGACAAGCTGAATGGTATCGTGACGGATGTGTCGTTGCGCGCCGGTGAGACGGCGACATTGGGCTATCTAAGTGTCAACCTGAAAGAATGCCGCTTTCCGCGCGACAACCCCAACGGCGATGCCTTTGCAGAGCTTTTGGTGATGTATCGCGACAATGAAACGCCTGCTTTTGAGGGCTGGCTTATCGCATCCGCCCCGGCGTTGAACGCGATGGAGCACCCGCGCTACGACGTCTGGGTGCTGCGCTGTATTAGGTCCTGAGGCGTCGGAAGCGGCCGCGTCGCGTCGAATGTGGCCGAAATACCAAGGGCCTCCCGCAGTATGGCGTGGTAGTCTCGTCGGTCGATCTCAATAGCGCCAAGGGTCGCTAGATGATCCGTGATGAATTGAGTATCGAAGAGCACATAGCCGCAATCAACGAGGTGATGGGTCAGATAAGCAAGCGCCACCTTTGAGGCATCCGTCGCAGTGCTAAACATGCTTTCCCCAAAAAAGGCCCCGGCAATGGCGACACCGTAGACCCCGCCAACCAGGGTGCCCCCGTCCCAAACCTCACAAGAGTGCGCATCACCCTTGGCATGTAGCGCTGCGTAGAGGTCAAAGATCGTCTCATTGATCCAGGTTTCGTCCCGGTCAGCACAGCCTTGCACGACTGCTGCAAAATCTCGGTTAAAGGTCACGTCGTATTCGGCACGGCGCAGTCGGCGCGCGAGGGAGCGGGAAATGTGGAAGCCGTCCAGTGGCAAGATCCCGCGTTGTAGTGGATCGACCCAAAAGATTTCCTCGCTCTCGCGCGTTTCAGACATCGGAAAGACGCCAGCCTTGTAGGCTTGCAAGACCAATTCTGGGGTTAGCGTCTCATCCGGCATGACACCGGGACTAGGCCAGGTTCTGGTCGAGCCAGTGTTCCAGCCAGTGGATCGTGTAATCCCCGGTTAGAACGTCAGGCTCTGCCAAGAGCGCGTGAAAGAGCGGTACGGTGGTATCGACGCCGTCGACGATCAGCTCTCCCAAGGCGCGAGCAAGACGTGCGAGCGCCTCCGGCCTGTCGCGGCCGTGCACGATCAGCTTGCCGATCAGGCTGTCGTAGTATGGCGGGATGCGGTAGCCGTCATAAAGCGCGCTGTCCATGCGGACACCAAGGCCGCCTGGCGCGTGATACTGCGTGATGGTGCCTGGGCAAGGCGCGAAGTCTGGGAGTTTTTCCGCGTTGATGCGGACCTCAATCGCGTGGCCGTTGATTGTTAGGTCATCCTGGGTGAAGGACATTGGCATTCCAGCCGCGACGCGTAGCTGTTCGCGCACGAGATCGACACCAAAGATGCCTTCGGTGACAGGGTGTTCCACCTGCAGACGGGTGTTCATTTCGATGAAGTAGAACTCATCATTCTCAAATAAAAACTCGATTGTCCCTGCGCCGATGTAGTTGATTTTGGCGACAGCATCCGCACAGACTTTGCCGATCTTGGCCCGCAATTCGGGTGTGATGCAGGGCCCCGGCGCCTCCTCAAAGACCTTTTGGTGGCGGCGCTGTAGGGAGCAGTCGCGCTCACCCAGATGGACTGCGTTGCCCTTGCCGTCACCAAAGACCTGAATTTCGATGTGGCGCGGCGTGGTGAGGTACTTTTCGATGTAGACCTCATCATTCCCGAAAGCGGCTTTGCCTTCCGCACGTGCCGAATGAAAGGCCTGTTCCATATCATCAGCAGTTTTGGCGACTTTCATGCCGCGCCCACCACCGCCAGCGGTGGCTTTGATGATGACCGGATAACCAATCTCCGCGCCAATGCGCTTGGCGTCTTCCAGCGATCCCACGCCGCCATCGGAGCCCGGCACGCAGGGCACGCCAAGCTCTTTCATCGTGTCCTTAGCGGTGATCTTATCGCCCATAACACGGATGTGTTCAGCTGTCGGGCCGATGAAGGTGAGATCGTGGTCTTCGACCGCCTGCACGAACTGCGCGTTTTCGGACAAGAAGCCGTAACCTGGATGGATCGCCTGCGCGCCCGTGATTTCGCATGCGGAGATGATCGCGGGGAAGCTCAAGTAAGACTGGGCGGAGGAGGGGGGGCCGATGCAGATGGCTTCATCTGCCATACGGACGTGCATTGCATCTGAGTCGGCGGTCGAATGCACCGCGACGGATTTGACGCCCATTTCGCGGCAGGCACGGACAACCCGGAGGGCGATCTCACCCCGGTTAGCAATCAGGATTTTATCGAACATGGCGCGCCCCTATTCGATGATCATCAACGGCGCGCCAAATTCAACGGGGCCGCCATCTTCCACGAGGATCCTTTTGATCGTCCCGGACCGTGGCGCCGGGATGTGGTTCATGGTTTTCATGGCTTCGATGATCAGGAGTGTCTCACCCTCGGAGACTGATTTACCGACAGTAGAGAAAGCGGCGGCGCCAGGTTCTGGCGCCATATAAACAGTACCAACCATCGGGGACGTTACCGCGCCGGGGTGGCTGGCAGGATCATCAGTTGCGGCCGGTGCAGCTGGGGCCGCGGGCGCCGCGGCGAGTGGAGCAGGTGCAGGGGCTGGGGCTGCTACAGCAACCGGGGCCATCGGGGCCGCTTGGGCATACCGGCCGACCCGGACATCAAGACTGTCATTCTCCCCATAGTCGCGTTTGACCCGGAGTTCAGAAAGGTCGTTTTCGCGCAGCAGTTCCGCAAGCGCTTGAATAAAGCTTACGTCGCTATCGTGGGAGGTCTTTTTGCTCATTGTGTCCTCGGCCCATAACCCGTTGTACATGGCCATATGCCCCCGGCATCAGCCAATTGCAACGCTTATAGGGGAAGGGCCGCAGGGTGGAAAGACGAGGAATGACGTTACGTCGGTTCGGACGCGAGGCGCGATGCAGGCGTAGGTGTGATGACCAATTGGGTCCGCCGATAGACATCTGCCAGGTCATCAGGCGGGCGCGTCGTACGGTCACCGAGGGGCGTGTATTGGGGGCCGGAGAGGGCGGCAATGCGTGATGCGTTCACTACGCCAACCAGACGCTGATTGAGGCCCGCGGTCTGGGTGCCGAGCCGGAGGGTCGCTTGATCCACGGAGGTAGAAGCGGGTGCCGGCTTTTGCACCGATGCGCGACGCTGATGCGGAAAAGCGGAAGGTCCGGCGGTGCTGCGGATATCCATTGTTTGGCCCAAAGTTGCATCGAATGATACGGATATTTTTCCGCATCAACCTTACCGCTGGGTTAACCCAGCGCAGGTTTTTCTGTGCCGGGGCGAATTTCTTTAGATGGCGAGGTATTGCGCGCGCAGCTGTTCATCATCGAGCACCTCTTGGGCGGAGCCGTCGTAGACAACAGTGCCGGTGTCAAGGATCACAGCACGGTCAGCCAGCTTTAGCGCGGCAACCGCGTTTTGTTCAACGATCACCGTTGTGATGCCTTGGTCGCGGATGATGTTGAGTGTCTTGGCGATCTCTTGCACGATCACGGGTGCCAAACCTTCGTAGGGCTCGTCAAGAAGCAGCACTTTGATGTCGCGCGCGAGGGCGCGAGCGATGGACAGCATTTGCTGTTCACCACCTGATAGCGTCACGCCTTCTTGCTTGCGGCGCTCGCCAAGGCGCGGGAAAAGCTCGTAGATGCGTTCAAGCGACCAGCCTTTTGGTGGGGCGATTTGGGCAAGCTGTAGGTTCTCTTCCACTGTAAGACCCGCAATGATCCGGCGGTCCTCTGGTACGAGCGCAATACCTGCAGCAGCGGCCTGGTGACTCCTCATCTCATGCAGCGGCTGGTGATCAAGCCAGATTTCTCCATGCTTCAAAGCAGGATCATCGAGACGGGCAATCGTCCGAAGCGTTGATGTTTTCCCAGCCCCGTTCCTGCCGAGCAGCGCCAGAATTTCACCTTCATGGATGTTAAAGCTGACGTTTTGGACGATGTAGCTTTCGCCGTAGTAGGCCTCGACCTCCCACACGCTTAAGAAAGCGGGGTGGGTCGCTGCATTGTTTTGGTTTTTGTTAAAGGGTGCATTCATTTTGTTTCCTCCGGTCCACAAGCTCTGTCACAGAGTTTGCGGACAAATTCTCTCCGAGAATTTGGGGTCAATTTTTGGATCAAAAATTGCACCCTAGACTTGGGCCTCACCAAGGTAGGCTTCGCGCACCTTCGGATGACCTTTGATGTTCTCTGGCGTTTCTTCCACCAGCGGTGTGCCTTGCGCGAGTACAGTGATCCGCTCCGCGAGGGAGAACACCACATGCATGTCGTGCTCAATAATCGCCATGGTAATGTCGCGCTTCTCATTGATCTCTTTGAGAAGATCGATGGTGTTGTTCGTATCGGCCCGCGCCATACCCGCCGTTGGTTCATCGAGCAGCAGCAAGCGTGGCTCTTGCACGAGACACATCGCCATTTCCAAGCGCCTTTTATCCCCGCGCGACAAGCTCGCCGCCGTCATATTGCGCTTCTCGAGCATGTTTACATCAGCCAAGATGGTCTCCGCTTGGTCCGCGATCTCCCCTTCTTTGCGGGTCGGCAACCAGGCGTTCATCCGGAACGCGCCGTCGCGTTTGGCAAAGCAGGGGATATCACGTTTTCAAACACGGTCAGATCCGCAAAGATCTCTGGTGTTTGAAAGACCCGGCTGATGCCCATTTGGTTGATCTCGTAAGGCTGCCGGCCCAACACGGATTGCCCGTCGAACATCACTGACCCGCTATCGGGGATCAGCTTGCCCACCAGCACATTGAGCAAGGTGGATTTGCCGGCTCCGTTGGGCCCGATGATCGCGTGCACGGTGTTTTCGGCCACGCTAAGGTTCACGTCCCCGAGCGCCTGCAAGCCGCCGAAGCGCTTGTTGATGCCTTTGACTTCAAGGATTCCCATGGTCACGCTCCTTACTCAGCCGGTTTTGTCGCACCAGACGGTGCATCAGTTGTTTTCTTGCGGCGGAAGAGGTTCGCAATCCGGTCCCCCAGTTCGACCAAACCACCTGGCAAGAAGATCACCACGGCCATGAACACGACACCTAAGGTCAGGTGCCAGCCTTTCCCGATAAACGGATGGATGAGGGTGACCATGAGGTTTTCCAGCCCTTCAGGCATGAAAGCGAACCACTGGTGCAGGATGTTGTCGTTGATTTTGGAGACGATGTTTTCCATGTACTTGATCGCGCCAGCGCCAAGGATTGGACCGATCAATGTGCCAACGCCGCCGAGGATCGCCATGATCACAATCTCACCCGAGGCGGTCCAGAACATCCGCTCTGCACCGGTCAGCGGGTCCATCGCGGACCACAGACCACCGGCAAGACCCGCATACATCCCGGAAATGATAAAGGCTGTCAGCATGTAAGGCCGTGTCGAGACACCAGTATAGTTCAGGCGCTGTTGGTTCGACTTGATCGACCGCAGCACCAGACCGAACGGTGACCGGAAGATGCGGATGGAGATGTAGAAAGCGATGATCATGAAGATTGCGCACAGGTAGTAGCCGTTCTGGAACACGAAGTCCCAGCCGCCCACAGACCAGACGGTTTGCGCGTTCATTTCCCATCCGAAGAGGTGGGGTAGGGTCGGATCACCTTCGCTTAGGAGGATCTGCGGGTCGTCGAGGTAGACCTGCAAGCCCGTCTCACCATTGGTGATGATCGTGCCCAAGAACTTGCCCACCAAATCGGAGTAGGCAATCGCGTACATCATCTGCGCGAAGGCCAGTGTCAGGATCGAGAAGTAAATCCCAGATCGGCGCAGCGCGATGTAACCAATGGCAGCGGCAAAAACACCCGCGACGATGATCGACAGCAAGATCGCTGGGATCACGTTGTAGGACAGCAGCTTGAACATCCAGACCGCCGCGAATGAGCCCACGCCCAGGAAGGCGGCATGCCCGAAGCTGAGGTAGCCCGTAAGGCCGAACAGGATGTTGAACCCAACCACCAGGATCCCGAAGATCACGAAGCGCTGCATGAGGGCAGGGTATCCGGCGTTAAACTGCGCCAAGGCGCTTTCCGTTGGGAAAGGGTTCAGAAGGATCGGTGCAGCCAGCACCATGAAGATCACGATCAGAAAGAGCGTGGTATCTTTTGCGTTCAATCCAAGCATAATTATTCCTCCATCACGCCCTTGCGGCCCATCAGGCCACGTGGCCGGGTCAGCAAGATGATAATCGCGACAAGATAGATGATGATTTGGTCGATGCCCGGCAGTACCGCTTTCACTTCATTCATTGAAGCAAAGCTTTGCAAGATGCCAAGCACAAAGCCCGCAAGCACAGCGCCGGGGAGGGACCCCATACCGCCAACCACGACGACCACGAAGGACAGAACAAGGAAGTCCATTCCGATGTTGTAGTGCGGAGACAGAATTGGCGTGTACATCACGCCCGCCAAGCCAGCGACTGCGGCCGCGAGGCCAAACATCAGCGTGAAGCGGCGGTCGATGTCGATGCCCAACAGGCCGACAGTCTCACGGTCAGCCATGCCTGCCCGGACAACCATCCCGAAGGTCGTGAATTGTAAGAAGGCGAAGACAGCGGCGATCACCACGATTGAGAAGATGAAGTAGATTAGGCGCCAGTAAGGATAGATAATCTTATTGGGCTCAAATCCGAGCAAGACGCCAAAGTCCATCGCACCCTGGAAGACCGCCGGAGCGGGGGTGGAAATTGGGTTGGCACCAAAGTTGGCTTTGATAATCTCGCCAATCACGATGGCCAGACCAAACGTCACCAGGATCTGGTCGGCGTGTGGGCGCTTGTAGAAATGCTTGATGAGGCCGCGCTCCATTGCGAAGCCAACAGCCACCATGACGGGGATCGCCAGTAGGATCGCGAGCGGCACCGACCAATCGATGATTGCTGATCCAATCTCGGGTCCGAACCACGCGTTGACGTAGGGCGTTTCGACCTTGAGGGGATTGCCCAGGAAGTCCGTTTGGGTTTCGTCCACCAGCTCAAAGCTGATGGATAGTATCCGCTGCAACGTGACAGCACAGAACGCTCCGATCATGAAAAGCGCGCCATGCGCGAAGTTCACGACGCCCAGCGTACCGAAGATCAGTGTAAGACCCAGGGCAATCAGCGCATAGGCTGACCCTTTGTCTAAACCGTTGAGAATCTGAAGAATGATGGCATCCATTGCCCGGCCCCTCTCCAAGCTAATATGGTATTCTTCGGCGCCGTCACCGGCGCCGTCCGCCCCCTCACCCTCCGGGGCATGTGGGACCGGCAAGTCTTGCCGATCCCGATGATGTGGTCTTTGGCTTAAGCGCCTGGGTTACACGTGCCCAGGGTTGCTTCTGCGCCGCCAAACATTGGGTGATCAGGTGAGTATTCCACCTGCGACCGTGGTGTGTTGTCGACGATTTCCAGCGTGTCGTACTGGTTTGTTGGGTTCTCAGTGCCCTTCACAACCAGCACGTCTTTGAAGCACTGGTGGTCGGCGCCACGGTATGTGGTTGGGCCGTTGCCCATGCCGTCGAATTCGAAGTCTTCGAGAGCTTCGACAACGCCGCATGGGTTGAAGGTGCCTGCGCGGGTCACAGCGTCTGCGTACAGAAGTGTCTGCACGTAGCATGTGTGGGCCGCACCGGATGGTGGGAAACCGTACTTTTCGCCGAAGGACTTTACAAAGGCTTTTGTACCTTCGTCTTCCAGCTGCCAGTTCCAGTTCATGGAGCCGATCACACCCTGAATGTTGGCGCCAGCACCGGCAGCCATCAGTTCGGAGTACAGCGGAACAACGATTTTGAAGTCGTTGCCGTTCACTTGCTTGTCCTTCAGACCAAACTGAACTGCCTGTGTCAGGGAGTTCACCATGTCCCCGCCGTAGTGGTTCAGGATCAGTGTATCAGCGCCGGAATTCAGAACTGGTGCGATGTAGGATGAGAAGTCACCGGCACCAACAGGTGTCAGAACCGCTTCTGTGGTCTGCCAGCCAAGGCCTTCTGTGGTGGCCTGGATGGATTCCTGTGTTGTCCAACCCCAGTTGTAGTCAGCTGTCAGGTGGTAAGCGGAGCGCTCATTCCCGTATTCAGCTTCCAGCACTGGACCAAGAGCCGCACCAGACATGAAACCGTTGAAGAAGTGACGGAAGCCGTTGGCCTTCCGATCCTTACCGGTTGTGTCGTTGGAGTGCGTCAGACCTGCCATGAAGATCACGCCAGCTTCCTGACACAAACCTTGTACAGCAACCGCCACACCGGAGGACGAACCACCCGTGATCATGATACAGCCGTCTTTCTGGATCATGGACTGCGCAGAAGAGCGCGCCACGTCAGATTTTGTCTGCGTATCGCCAGTGACGAATTCAACTTTCTTCCCGAGGATCCCGGTACCGTCCAGGTTCTTCTCAGAGAAGGTGTTCAGCATGCCGCCGTCGCCTTCACCGTTCAGGTGCTCAACAGCAAGCTCCTGCGCGCGCAGTTCGTCCAGGCCTTCTTCAGCGTAAGGGCCGGTCTGCGGAACGTTGAAACCAATGGTGACAGATGAGCTATCGCCCGGCGCGTTTGTGTAGCCTTCGTGGCCATCTGCGCGCAGATACGTCGGAAGCGCAAAGCCTGCGCCAGCAACGGCACCAGTCTTCAACACACCCCGGCGTGAGATTGTGGATTTAGACATAAATGTCCTCCCTATGTTGGATTACCGCGAGGACTCTCCGTGCCCCCACGGCACGCACTCTTGTGCTGATGCATCTTGGCGTTGAAGAGTCGAACCTGCCAACAGCCCATTTCTGGAAGGCAATGAATTCTGTAAATATGTAGACAAGTGCTTTACAAAAGTTGTAAATGTCTTGTCTGTGCGCTGCAGAAAGCGCCTGAATAGGTTGAAGGAAATGGTATGGACGATCGATCTTTTGTCGGGGCGCGTATCCGCGATCGCCGTATTGATCAGGGGATGCGTCAGGCCGATTTGGCCGCTGCTGTCGGAATTTCCGCGAGTTACCTGAACCTTATCGAGCATAACAAACGTAGAATCGGCGGGAAACTTCTCACCGCCTTGGCTGAAATTCTTAACGTGACACCCGAGATGTTGTCGTCCGGCGCCGACGCAGGTGTGCTGGACGGCATGCGGTCTGCTGCAGCGCGCTGTGGTGAAGACGTCGAAGTGGATCGTGCCCAAGATATTGCCGCCCGGTTTCCCGGGTGGGCACGTCTTATCGCGGTGCAGGATGACCGCATTGCAACTTTAGAGAGAGAAGTGCAGGTGGTTTCGGACCGCATGGGGCATGACCCGGCACTGGCTGAGGCGCTTCACAACGTGATCACATCGGTCACCTCGATCAGGGCAACAGCCGGTATCTTGGTTGGCGATGAGCAGATTGACCAAGACTGGCAGCGCCGCTTCCAAACAAACTTGCATGCAGATAGCCAGCGTTTGACCGAACAGTCGAAAGCGCTCGTGTCCTACTTGGATCGTCCTGCCGAACGTGATCGCGCTCAATTGGCGTCTTCGCCGTTTGAGCAAGTAGAGGACCTTCTTTCGGTAACGCCTGAATTTTTTGCCCAGATCGACCAAGAACCAACGGTTTCCATCGACAGCGTCATTGCGCGCTTGGCGGACCCCGGGTTGCAAGCCGATGTTCGCGCCATTTTGTGGGACCGCCTGGCGCAACATGCAGCGGACGCGAAAATCATACCGTTTAATGTGTTTATGGAGGCGGCGTTGGCATGCGAGGCTGATCCTGGCGTGCTCACGAAACTGTTTGATGCGCCGTTGCCGACGATCCTACGGCGAATTGCCTATCTCCCAGATCACCCCCAATTGCCCGCTCGTGGTTTGGTCGTCTGCGATGCGTCTGGCGCGTTCCGCTCTTTGAAGTCGGTGCTTGGCATGCGTTTGAGCCGCCACGGGGCGCGTTGCCCACTTTGGCCCGTGTTTACGGCCCTGCATCACATCGCCCGACCACTGCAGCAGGAGGTGAGTCTGCCCGGCGCAAGCGCACGTCGGTTCATGTGCTACGCCTATGCAACAGCCGCGCCAGCACAGTCCTTTGATGCCGTACCCGTGGTAGAAAGCACGATGCTTGCGATCGCTGATCCTGCTCCGGACAAGGCACCGCATGTCCCTGTCGGAACCAATTGCCGCATCTGTCCAAGACCTGACTGCGCTGCACGGCGCGAACCTTCCGTCGCTAACCATTTTTCGTAAATTTTGTCGGGGCTTGTCGGCTGCCCTTCATTGGGCCTTGGATGTGCTCAGGCTTGATCCAGTCTGAAAACCCGGCCATATTCACGCGGGGTAACTGCCGTTCAGCTCACGACGGTGGGGGAAGATTTGGGAAGATATGGGTCGACGCGTCCTTCTGATAGAAGACGAGCCAAACATCATTGAGGCGATCAGTTTTATTCTATCGCGCGATGGATGGACGGTGCATACTCACGAAGATGGCAATACGGCGCTGGACAAATTGCAGTCCGCGCCACCGGATATGGTGATCTTGGATGTCATGTTACCGGGGCGAAGTGGTTTCGATATTTTGCGCGACATTCGCGCCGACAAGTCGATTGCGCATTTGCCCGTCATGATGCTAACGGCCCGCGGTCAGTCAAAGGATAGGGACCTCGCAGAACGTCTTGGCGCAAACCATTTCATGACAAAACCATTTTCGAATCAAGAGGTTCGCAATCACGTGCGTCTTTTGATGGGAGAGGAGTAGCGCGGATGGCGGCGAAACTCCCACCGGCCCCCGTATATCTCGCACGGAAGTCTTACCGTCAGCGCCGCATCCGCGATGCCGCGCGCATGCTGCCATTGGTTGGCGCGGTACTTTGGGTGATGCCCGTGATGTATGTGGCACCGGCAACGAGTACGACGGGCCTCCTTATCTTTGGGATCTGGGTCGTCCTGATCATTTTTGCCGCTGTCATCTCATCTCGGATCACATTGGGGCCAAACGAGATAGACAAGGCCTCGCTGGGTCAAGACGGTGACTAAGGCCAGCAAGTTAGAGGGGTGCAATGTCCTTTAACCTGCTGATCCTCGTATCTTTGAGCTATGTCGCCTTCTTGTTTTTGGTGGCATTTTGGGCAGAACGACGGGCCCATGCGAGCGGCGCGCGTTGGCTGAGAGGGCCCTTCGTCTATACCCTCTCACTGTCGATCTATTGTACCGCCTGGACGTTCTATGGGGCGGTTGGCTACGCCGCCCGGTCGGGGATTGAGTTTATCACAATCTATCTTGGACCGACTTTGGTGATGGTCGGGTGGTGGTGGATACTGCGCCGTCTGGTGCGGATCGGGCGAACGCAACGCATTACATCGATCGCTGATTTGATCTCCAGCCGTTTTGGGAAGTCGACATCGCTGGGGATCATTGTGACGATTTTGGCGGTGGTGGCCGCCACGCCTTACATTGCCCTGCAACTGCAGTCAGTCACGCAATCATTTGCTGTCTTCGCAAGCGAGGGTGGGGCAACCTGGGGGCAGTCTGAATTGCGGACTGCAGCAGCCTGGGTTGCCGTCGGGCTTGCGATTTTCACTGTGATTTTCGGCACGCGTTCGCTGGACGCGAACGAGCGACACAGCGGGATTGTCATCGCTGTTGCTGTTGAAGCCGTGGTAAAACTGTTTGCGCTTGTGGCTGTTGGTGTCTTCGTCGTTTGGGGACTCGCGGGCAGTCCGGAAGCTGTACTGGCGAAGATTGATGCCTCTCCGATTTCGCATTTCGAGACGGGAGGTGGGCGCTGGGCTGCTTTGATCTTCCTGTCGGCCGCAGCATTCCTTTGCCTGCCGCGCATGTTTCAAGTGCTTGTCGTGGAAAACGCTGACGAGAGGAATTTGCAAACTGCGAGTTGGGCATTCCCGCTCTATTTGGTGGCGGTGTCGTTATTCGTCCTTCCCATTGCCGTCGTCGGGTTAGAGCGTATGCCTGACGGGGCGAACCCCGACCTCTTCGTTTTGACGCTGCCCCTTGCGGAAGACCAGAACGCCCTGGCGGTCTTTGCATTCCTCGGTGGGTTTTCCAGCGCCACATCTATGGTGATTGTCTCAACGATTGCTGTTGCGACGATGGTTTCGAACCATATCGTTGCACCGATTTGGCTGAACGCGAGCAGGCCTGGCGCTTCCATGTCGGGCGACGTGCGCCGGGTCATCGTGCGTGCGCGGCGGATCTCCATCGCGGGCATATTGGCGCTTGGCTACGTTTATTTCCGCTTTTCAGGCGGTGGGGCCGCGCTTGCAGCTATTGGTTTGGTCTCCTTTAGCGGGGCAGTGCAGATCTTGCCGGTGCTGCTCGGTGGAATTTTCTGGCGCGGCGCAACGCGCGTTGGAGCGCGCCTGGGGTTGTTTGTCGGCTTTGCCCTTTGGCTTTGGACCCTCTTCTTGCCAAGCCTTGGGCCCAACGCGGTCTTGTCGCAAACGGTATTGGAACAAGGGCCGTATGGACTGCAATGGCTGCGTCCGCAGGCGTTGTTTGGCATGACAGGTCTTGACCCGCTGGTGCACGGGTTGCTGTGGTCGCTGGCCTTAAACACAATGTTCTTTTTTGTGGGGTCCGTCTTTAGCTTCCCCCGTCCGTTGGAGCGCTTTCAGGGGGCACAGTTTGTGAATGTTTTCGCCCTTTCGGAAAGTGCTCGTGCTTGGTCTGGAAGCGGGGCGAACGCCGAAGATCTACTGATCATGGCGCAGCGCATCTTGGGTGGCCGGGAGGCGCAGACCCTATTCCAGCGTCAGGCGACGGCCCAAGGAAAGTCGGGCTATTTGCCGGATGTCACGCCGGATTTCATTGCGCGATTGGAGCGTGAGCTTGCGGGGTCCGTGGGGGCTGCAACGGCTCATGCGATGATTGGGCAATTGACAGAAGGAGCGGCGATTTCGGTCGAAGACTTGATCGCGGTGGCTGATGAAGCGGCGCAGATCCTAGAGTATTCCAACCAGTTGGAGGCGAAATCGGCGGAGCAAGACCGCACCGCAAAAGCACTGCGCGCGGCGAATGAAAAACTCACCGCGTTGTCCATTCAGAAAGATGCGTTCCTGAGCCAAATCAGTCACGAATTGCGAACGCCAATGACATCCATCCGATCGTTTTCTGAGATTTTGCGGGATACGGACATGTCAGGGGATGAGCACCGCCACTTTGCAGGCATCATTCATGACGAGGCGCTGCGGTTGACGCGGTTACTGGATGATCTGCTCGATCTATCAGTTTTGGAAAACGGGCAGGTGACTTTGCACAAACAGGTCGGCCAACTCACCGATCTGTTAGACCGTGCGATTGGGGCATCGGGCGTGCTCAACAGCAAACTGCAGATTGTCCGCGATCATGCGAGCGAAGACGTTACCTTGCACACTGATCTTGATCGACTGGTGCAGGTTTTTGTGAATGTGATCGCAAACGCCGAAAAATACTGTCAGGCCGACTCTCCTGAATTGCGCATTGCAGTGCAGTATCACGATGGACGGTACAGTGTTGATTTCGCGGATAATGGAGAAGGGATCGCGCCGGAGGCGCGCACTATGATCTTCGAAAAATTTGCAAGAATCGCAGATGAGGGGAAAGCTGGCGGCGCTGGGCTGGGGCTCGCGATTTGTCGGCAAATCATGGCACGGCTAGATGGCGAAATTACCTATTTGACGGGGCAGCAAGGCGCCGCGTTTCGGGTGACCATGCCAGCCTCTGAAACCATGGCGCAAAGCCCGGCACTGTTAGCATCGCAGTAATCTCTAAGGCGTAGAACATGCCGGAGCCTGAGGCTGACCCCGACATGGGATCAACTGTGAATGGGTGCACGGTCAACATGTCGATTTGGAACCTATGAGCCGCCAAGTGTCACATGACGTCTTGCGCAGGATGGTGTCGCCGCCGCCGCCTGCACCCGAAGACGTACCGATCACCTCATCCCGGGCGATGCGGCTGGCGGTGACCCGGGCTGCGGATAAAACCCACGCGATGCCGCTGACAGTTACTGGGCTCGAAGAAGAAGTGCGCGATCTCGATGCGATGTTGGAAACCATTACAGCCGATATGCTGCTGGTCGGCATGGTCAAGGATCAAGTTTTGATGGGGCTTGCGGCTTTGGACACTCAACTCCGTAGCGCATTGATCGAAATGCAGACGGTTGGGACCGTTCTGCCCGGACCGCCCGACGATAGACCACCAACCGGCACCGATGCGACGATGGCCGAGCCGCTGCTGGGGTCGATTTTGGCGCATTTATCCGAAACAGCCGCTCGGACACCATTGGACGGGTGGGGCCAAGGTCTTTCGCCATTGGGCCGCGTTACGAATACGCGTGCGGCCGGTCTCATATTGCCTGAAAGACCCTACCGGATTGTGCGGATGATGATCGACCTGCAGGTTGATGGACGCCAAGGTAAATTGCTCATGGCCTTGCCGGATCACTTGACGCTCACCGCACCAGCTGAAGCGCCGGACGTCGATGTTGATTGGTCCACACGGTTCCAGACTGCCGTAAACGCTGCGCCTGTCCGTCTTGCGGCAGAGCTGCACCGCTTCAAAGCACCCCTTGTTGCCGTCGAAACCATGGCTGTCGGTGCAAGTTCGTCTGACCAATCGAGCGGCGCCGGGGCGCCAACCCCATCTGCATCATCGACGGCGATCATC
>JBCBHE010000014.1:0-82573 GCA_038526085.1 Pseudomonadota bacterium
ACAGCGCGACACGAATGAACTCTTGATGTTGAATGAGTGCTTGCGTGACACGCAATCACCTAAGGAAACATCAAGAGTTTTTTGTTTGATTTATTGCCTCAATTTTTTGTTTTGATTTTCGCTTCAAAACACGAATTACCCCAGAATTTTGCATTCTCCGCCACGTTTGCACCACAATCTGTTGTCACGAAGTCGAAGTGATCGAGGACCGTACAACCGAGCGGGTCCGCGACACATCAGTTTCTAACCGGGGCCTGTGCGACGTGGCGCAGAGACTATGACCCCAGTTCGCTACATGACGAAGGCCGTGACGCCACGGCCAACTGCCGTAGCGAAATGTAACAGAGGTTCACTATGCGTGCTGTCTTTGCGTTGGTTTTGTTGGTCGGGATCGGCCTTGCCGGTTTTGCTGTTTACATGGTCCAGGGTTACATGGAGCAAACCCAGACCGCCCTTGTGGCTGAACGGCAAAGAGCGGCGGCGGCTGTGCCGACCGTCGAAGTCTATGCTGTCAATCGGGCTATGGAGTACGGCGAAACGCTGACCCGCGACGATGTCGAACTCATTGCTTATGCAGAACCTCATCTGCCCGAAGGCACTTTCATGACCGAAGAGGCCTTGTTCCCAGAGGGTGATGAGGAGTTGCGCGTTGTCACCCGTCCAATGGAAGCCCTTGAACCAGTCCTTTCTGCCAAAGTGACGGAACCTGGCGACATCGCTGGCATTACCTCACTCCTGTCGCCCGGCATGCGGGCCTTCACCATCACAGTTGACGTGCAATCTGGTGTGTCCGGCTTCTTGCGCCCTGGCGACCGTGTAGATGTATACTGGACGGGTAATCTCAGCACCGCGGGTGGCGATAGCCAAAACGTGACGCAGCTGATCAAAGGCAGCGTGGAATTGATCGCTGTTGACCAAACGGCAGACAGTAACCGTAACAGCGCAGTGATCGCGCGGACCGTGACGGTTCAGGTATCGCCTGAAGACGTCGCCGCACTTGCCCAGGCGCAAGCCACCGGAGATCTGTCTTTGTCGCTGGTTGGTGCTGGCGATGCGACGGTCCTCGGCGGCATCTCAATCGACCAACGCACCCTTCTCGGTGTGCCGGAAGAAGTGATCGTCGAAGCGCCTGAGCCCGTCGTGGTGGTTGAGGAAAAAGTCTGCACGATCACTCGCCGGAGCGGAACCGAAAGAATCGTAGAAGAAATCCCCTGCACCGACTGATCGGAGATTGTGGCAACGCTTTACCGCTCGGGTAGACCTGTTGCCGACAGTCAATATGTGGTGTGTCTGCTTTATTCCAAACGCTTCATCGCGTTTGGAATAACGGCATTTGGGATAGCTGTTGCGAGTTATCCACATCAACCTTCCCCTCCAACACGCTGAATATTGAAAAAAATATGGCAACAATGCATCGTCACGTCACGTCGGGCGTAAAGACCCATCATCGAGGCGTGATCGGAGAGGCAGGTCACTATGACATACAGAAATATCTTCAAGGCCGCGCTTGCGGGCTTGGCGCTGTCGCTTGCGACAGTTCCAACCACAAGTGCTGCAGAAACCCTTCGCGTCCTGCGTGGCGCGACATCATCTGCACTGAACGTGCCGATGAATCGGGCGGTTGTCGTCGAAAGCGACGGTCCGTTCACTGAGATTTCCATCGCGAACCCTGGCATCGCCGACATTTCGTCGCTGTCAGACCGCACCATCTACGTTCTGGGTAAAGAGCCAGGCCGCACCACGATGACCCTTTTGGGGGCAGACGGTCGCCTGATCACAAACGTGGAAATCCACGTCACCCCAGACATCGCGGAATTTAAAGAGCGTCTGCAGCAAATCCTTCCCGGCGAGCACATCGAAGTGCGCACCGCCAACGACGGGATCGTGCTGTCTGGTACCGTTTCTTCCACTGCACGCCTTGACCGGGCGCTGGAATTGGCCAACCGCTACGCGCCTGAGCGCGTATCGAACCTGATGGTCGTCGGCGGCACACAGCAAGTGATGCTGAAAGTCCGGTTCGCTGAGATGAACCGCTCTGTCACCAAACGTCTGGCCTCATCGCTTGCCATTCAGGGCACAGGGCTCAGCGGCGACCTTGGTGTTTCTGCAGGTACAAACACGCTGAACAGCGCAGGTGCCGTGAACAGCACGTTCAACGGCGGGAACATCCCAACAATCAACGAAAACAACGGCGCATTCCTGTTTGGCTTCAACTCTGGCGCGCTGGAAGTTGGCGTGTTGTTGGAAGCCCTGGAAAGCCGCGGCGTTGTGCGCACATTGGCTGAGCCGAACCTGACCGCGCTGAGCGGCCAAGAGGCGAAGTTCCTGGCCGGCGGTGAATATCCAGTTCCTGGTGAATCCGACGGTGGTGGCGTGACCATCGAATACAAACCTTTCGGCGTTGAGCTGAACTTTACCCCACGTGTTGTCGACAAAGACATCATCAACCTGGAAATGGTGGCCGCAGTTTCTGCCATCGACCCAACCGAGGGTATCCAGTTCAGTGGCTTTGCGGTCGACGCTTTCACACGGCGCGAAACATCGTCCACAGTTGAGATGCGTGACGGCGAAAGCTTTGCAATTGCAGGACTTTTGCAGGATGACTTCACCGATCTGTCCGGTCAGGTGCCATGGCTGGGCGACGTCCCTGTCCTGGGTTCCCTGTTCCGCAGTGCTGAGTATGCACGCAGCCAGACAGAGCTTGTGATCATCGTCACACCACACCTGGTGACCCCAACTCGCGGTGAAGCGCTGGCTCTGCCAACGGACCGCGTTCGCCCCCCAACCGAGCAGGAACTGTTCCTCTTTGGTCGTGTCGCAGCCGAAAACGCCCCACAATTCGGTGGCGCTGGTGAAGTGGCCCGCCAAGATTTCAGCGGCTCATACGGCTACGTGCTGGACGATTGAGAAGGACTGAACCGATGAAACTCTATGTAGTAAGCGCACTCGCACTGGCCACGGTGGCTGCCTGTACCGACGTTGATAATAGCTTCAACAAAGAAACAGGTTCGATCATTGATGGTGGTAACTTTGGTGCCGCAACAATGAACAACCACCTGACACAAACAGGTGCCAACAATCTGGCCGTCAACCTGCAGCGTCGCTTCGCGGCGGAGGTGGATACCACAGTGAACTTTGCCTTTAACTCTGCCGTACTTGACGCTGAGGCACGATCAACACTGGCCACACAGGCCAGCTGGATCAAACAGTTCCCTGAAATCCGCTTTAAGGTCTTCGGTCACACTGACTTGGTCGGCTCCAATGCCTACAACCGCCGCCTCGGCATGCGCCGCGCCCGTGCAGTTGTGAACTTCTTAGTGTCGCAAGGCGTGAGCCGCTCTCGCCTGGAAGCTGTTGTTTCTCTTGGTGAAACACAGCCGGTTGTCGCCACGCAGGATATGGAACGGCGCAACCGCCGCACCGTGACTGAGGTCTCTGGCTTCGTTCAGAACCGCCGTGACGACGTCCTGAACGGGAAGTATGCGGAAATTATCTTCCGTGAATACGTTACAAGTGCCGTCCCTCAGACCACGATCACAGACACCACTGTGACCACGTCGGGCGAGTAAACGCGCACCGTCTACGCCTCAAAATTTGCCTCGAAATGTTGACGCCGTCCTGAAAAGGGCGGCGTCAACAACGTTTAAAATCCTCTGTTATCGTTGCCAGAATTCGCACAAACGTGGTTTTTTGGCCCCATTCTGGCCAAGATTGACGGTCACATATTCCACAGGAAATTCCTGGCACGAGTGTGTGGGCTGGTCATTCTAATGCGCACGTTGCGCCCTCTGGAAGACCGGCAGGTGGGACCGCGAGATAGAGGATACGTCAATGAGCGCCAACGCCGCGTTGCATGAAGAGCCGCAACCGATCATCGCCTGTACGGTGAGCCGCGATGTTCAAAATTTTGATCTGTTGATCGAAGATATGGAAGCCGCGCTGGGTGAACAGTGGGGCGATTTGTCATTCGAAGATGTGTTGCCATTCTTGGCCCAGCCAGAGGCAAAGACACTCCGCTTTTTGACCATCGCGATGAACACCGAAGACGAGCATCGCTTGCCGGCCATCAGCGCGATCATCGCTCAGGCAAAGGCCCAAGGCATCCAAGTGATCCTGGTCACCGAAGACGTGAGTGCAACAATCCTCCACAACTTGCTGCGCGAAAGCGGCGGCGAATTTGTCCCCTACCCGCTTCCCGAAGGCGAGCTTGAGCGCGCGATCGAACGTGTGATGAACCCGGTCGAAGTCGCAGCCCCTGTGCAAGATCCTGACGAACCTGCCCGTCCAAAAGTTCAAGGTGGCGACCGTAACGGCGTGATCATCCCGATCCACGGGATGGCGGGTGGCATCGGCACCACCACAATGGCGGTGAATTTGGCATGGGAACTCGCCACGGTTGAGAAAGACACCGACATCAAAGTCTGCGTCCTCGACTTTGACTTTCAGTTTGGCACCACCTCCACCTACCTGGATCTTGCCAGGCGCGAAACAGTGGTGGAGTTGCTGACCGACACCGAGTCGATGGACAGCGAGAGCTTCATGCAGGCGTTGTCCACCTACGAAGACAAACTGCATGTCCTGACCGCACCGTTTGACATGATCCCGCTGGATCTGATCGCGCCCGACGACATCTCTCGCATCATTTCAATGGCACAGAGCCATTTTGATTACGTTCTGATCGACATGCCTTCCACGATGGTGGAATGGTCGCAGACCGTTTTGGAAGCAGCGCATGTTTACTTTGCGATGATCGAGCTTGATATGCGCTCTGCCCAAAACACGCTGCGCATCAAGCGTGCGATGCAAGCCGAAGATCTGCCGTTTGAAAAGATCCGGTTCATTCTCAATCGCGCACCTGGCTTTACCGATCTCAACGGGAAAGCCCGCGTCAAACGTTTGGCTGAAAGCCTGGGTATCAGCATTGAAGTTCTGATGCCCGAGGGCGGCAAGCCAGTGGCCCAGAATGCGGACCAAGGTGTCCCGATGGGTGTTGGTATTTCAAAGAACCCATTGCGGAAAGAGATCGCGAAGCTCGCGAAGTCTGTCCATGACGTAAACGTATCTGATGTTGCTGAGGCACATGCTTAAGGGGGAACCCCATGTTTTCGAAGTACAAAAAGCCTTCCAGTAAAGCGATTGAAACTGAAGCGGCGCCCGCGCTCAAGGCCGTGCCTGACGCAGAGCCGACGAAGGCCTCAATGCGCAAACCAGCGCCGAAACGCCCTGCCGATGTCGCAGCTGTCGACAAAGAAAAGCGGCGCAAAGAACGCCTACAAGAAATTAAGCTCGAGCTGCACAAGACGCTTCTCGACAACCTGAACCTGTCCGCGCTTGAGACAGCGACCGAGGCAGAGCTGCGCACTGAGATCAACGCGATTGCCTCAGAAGCCCTGCAGGACATGGGCGTTGTTCTGAACCGTGAAGAACGGACAACGCTATCTCAGGATTTGTTTTTCGAAGTGACGGGTCTGGGCCCGCTTGAAACTTTGCTGCAAGACGACTCCGTCAACGATATTCTGGTGAACGGCCCACAACAGGTCTTTGTCGAACGTGCCGGTAAGCTGATGCTGTCTGACGTGACCTTTAAAGATGAAAAGCACCTGCTTCGGATCATCGACAAAATCGTGTCCGCCGTTGGCCGTCGTGTTGACGAAAGCAACCCTTACGTTGACGCTCGCTTGCAAGACGGCTCGCGTTTCAACGCAATGGTGCCGCCCGTTGCGGTGGACGGATCGCTCGTCTCCATTCGTAAGTTTAAGAAGGACAAGCTGGGCATCGATGACCTGGTGAAGTTTGGCGCCTTTACAGAGGAAATGGCCGCTTATCTACAGGCCGCCGTGGCGACCCGCCTGAATGTGATCGTTTCTGGCGGTACGGGTTCAGGTAAGACGACCACGCTGAACGCCTTGTCTTCCTTCATTGATAACGCCGAGCGCATCCTGACGATCGAGGATACAGCGGAACTTCAGCTACAGCAGATCCACGTGGGCCGGATGGAAAGCCGCCCACCTAACGTTGAAGGCAAAGGTGAGGTTTCCCCGCGCGACTGTCTGAAAAACGCCCTGCGGATGCGTCCTGACCGCATCATCGTGGGTGAGACGCGTGGCGAGGAAGTGATTGACATGTTGCAGGCCATGAACACCGGCCACGATGGGTCCATGACCACAATTCACGCCAACAACCCGCGCGATGGGATTGCCCGTCTGGAAAACATGATCGCGATGGCCGGGATCGAGATGCCGCTGAAAGCGGTCCGCTCGCAGATCTCTTCGGCTGTGAACTTGATCGTGCAGGCTTCGCGTTTGCAGGATGGTTCGCGTCGCATGACATCGATCACAGAGATTACCGGCATGGAAGGTGACGTGATCTCAATGCAGGAGGTCTTCCGCTATCAGCGTGTGGGCCTGACACCTGACAATAAAATCATCGGTCACTTCACGGCGACTGGTGTGCGGTCGTCCTACTCAGATCGCTTTAAACTGTGGGGGTACGATCTGCCGCCTGCAATCTTTGAACCCATGGTTGCGGAGTAATTGTTATGGGTATGATCTCTATTCAGCCCTTGATTTACATTGCCGTCTTTGTGGCGGTTTTGGCGCTTGTTCAGGGTGCCTATCTCTTTATCTTCGGCAAATCGATTAGCCTTGATAGCAAGGTGAACCGTCGCTTGGCGCTTCTGGAAAAAGGCGGCCAGCGCGAAGAAGTGATGGAACAGCTGCGCAAAGAAATGACGCAGCACATCAAGTCGCAGAGCATCCCGCTCTACTCCATCCTCGCAACCAAAGCGCAGCGTGCGAATATCGCCTTCTCACCGACACAGCTCATCTTGGTGATGGTCGGCGCAAGCGTCGTGGCCTACATCGGGCTTGCCGTTGGCACCGAAGTTGGTGCCGCCGTACGCCTGTTTGTGGCCATCGTCATGGGCGTCGGTGGCGTCTACACTTGGGTGTCCCGGACCGCGAATAAGCGGATGAAGATGATCGAAGAACAGCTTCCTGATGCGATCGAATTGATGGTCCGCTCCTTACGTGTGGGTCACCCGTTTTCTTCAGCGATCCAAATCGTTGCGAAAGAAGTCGCGGACCCGCTTGGGACAGAAATGGGCATGATTGCGGATGAGGCGGCCTACGGTCGTGACATGGGTGAAACGCTTAAGGCGATGGCAGAACGCCTCGACATGCAGGATTTGCGCTTCCTGGCGGTTGCCGTGACCATCCAACAGCAATCTGGTGGTAACTTGGCTGAGATCCTTGCTGGATTGGCAAAAGTGATCCGGGCCCGCTTCCGCCTGTTCCGGCGTGTGGCTGCGATCACCTCAGAAGCGAAGATGTCCGGCAATATTCTGTCAGGCTTCCCGCTGTTGGCTATCGTCGGGATCACCGTTCTCGACCCAGATTACTTCGACCAGGTCATGGAAACCTCGATCTTCATTCCAGCATGTCTAGTTGTCGCAGCCTTCTTGATCGCAAACTTGCTGGTCATGAAAGCCCTTGTGAACATTAAGGTTTAAGAGGTCAGGATCATGTTAGAGCAAATTGAAGCCTTGATTGTAGAACAGCTCGGGCCGTTTGGCCCGCTGATGTTGCTTGGTGCTTTAGGCTTTGTGATGGTGGTGGCGACACTGCCAATCTTGCTGAAGCGCGAGAAAGATCCACTGGATCGTCTCAAGGCCGCAGAGCGCAGCGTCCAGGAAATGCCGGGCAAAAAGGAAAAGCTCCGCCAGGCCTCGGGCAAGGATAAGCTGGAAAAGTACTCCAACTTCCTCGAGCCGCAGGACGCTGAGGAATACTCTGCCGTCAAGCTGAAGCTGATGCAGGCGGGCTACACCGGTAAGAACTCCGTGCGTATGTACCACTTTTCGCAGTTTGCGATGGGCATCATTGGGCTGATCCTCGGCGGTTTATATGCCTTCTTGAATTCCACGCCTGAAACGACCGGCCAAGACCTTGCGATTTGGATCATCATGCCGGGTGGTGCGGGGTATATGTTCCCGAAATACTGGGTCACGCGCCGCCAAGCGACACGCCAAGAAGCCATTGAAAATGGTTTCCCAGACAGTCTCGATATGATGCTTGTCTGTGTCGAAGCCGGTCAGTCTTTGGACCAATCCATCATCCGCGTTTCTCGCGAGCTCAAAGCCGGCTTTCCGGAGCTGTCATATGAGTTCGAACTCGTCAGCCAGCAAATGAAGGCCGGGTCCGACAAAGAACGGGTTCTTAAAGACATGTCGGAGCGCTGCGGCGTGCAAGACGTGACCAGCTTTGTGACCGTCTTGATCCAGTCGCAGACTTTCGGGACATCCATCGCTGATGCGCTGCGGGTCTATGCGTCCGAGATGCGGGACAAGCGCGTGATGCGCGCCGAGGAAAAAGCGAACAAACTGCCGACCAAAATGACGTTGGCGACCATGATGTTGACTGTGCCGCCCCTTCTCGTCATCTTGGTCGGACCATCACTTTACGGGATCTCCCAGCACATGGGAGGCGGCTAACAGGCAGGCCATATGATCAACAGTCGGGCCCCATTCATATTGGCCCTCGTGCTTCTAGCCGCCTGTACGTCAGGCGGCTTTGAGCGTTCTGAGACTGATGTTTTTGCGCCGGGCGTTGCCGGCCAAAGCGAAGAAGATGGTCTTGTGGTGGGTCACCGTTTGATGGCCGCCGGAGAGTATGAGTTGGCCTTACGCGCCTATAGCCGTGCCGCGACACAGCAAGGTTTGAACCCAGAAACACTGTCGGCTATTGGGTCGGCTAACCTCAGGCTTGGTCGGTTGAACCAGGCGGAGCGGTGGCTGCGTCAGGCCACGGACGAAGCACCAAATGACCCCGTTGCCTGGAATAACCTTGGTGTGATCCTTATGGAACAAGGCCGATATGCGGAAGCGAGTGAGGTTTTCCGTCGCGCATTTGCCACGGACAGCGGAAAATCCGACCAAATACGGGACAACCTGCGCGTGGCGCTTGCCAAGTTGGATTCATCGACCGATGGTGCAGAAAAAAACAACCAACAAGTACAATTGGTGCGGCGGGGAACAGGCGACTTTGTCCTTTTGACTGCACCGTAGAGGCAACGGCAGTAAAAAGGACGCAAACAATGCGCCAATCACTCCTTCTTTCCGTATTCGCGGCAGCAACCCTTGGTTTGGCTGCATGTTCCGAAGATGCGCAGGTCGACAGGGCCCTGCAGGACATCAGCGGCGTCGAGGATTCAAGCTTCAGCGAGGTCTTTTTAGACGTCGGTGAACCTGAAGAGGCAATTGGGTACTTCACCCGTGCGTTGACGACTGATCCAGACCGTATTGATCTGCAACGCGGCCTGGCGAAGTCACTGATCCGTGCAAAGAAAATGCAGGAGGGCCTGACGGCCTGGCAAGGTGTGATCAACCATCCCGAAGCGACAAACGATGATCGCGTTGAATTGGCCGATGCCTTTATCCGCAACAATCAGTGGGACAAAGCCAAGGCCACGCTGGATACGATCCCACCAACACATGAGACATTTAAGCGTTACCGCTTGGAAGCCATGATCGCAGACGGTCGGGAGCAGTGGGACAAAGCCGATGCATTCTACGAAACGGCAGTTGGCCTAACCACGAAGCCCGCGAATATCTACAACAACTGGGGCTATTCCAAGCTGACGCGCGGCGACTACGTCGGTGCGGAGCGGTTGTTTGTTGATGCCCTACGCCACGAACAAGATCTCTTCACAGCAAAGAACAACCTTGTTCTGGCCCGTGGCGCGCAGCGCAAGTACGAACTGCCTGTAGTCCAAATGGACCAGGAAGAGCGGGCTCAACTCCTGCACACAATGGCGCTCGCCGCGATCAAGCAAAACGACGTGACGATCGGCAAAGGGCTGCTTCGGGAAGCGATTGATACGCACCCACGGCATTTCGAGGAAGCCACCCGTGCCCTGCGCGCGCTTGAAGACAACGTGTCGAACTAAGCACCAGGCAAAGCATCCATGGAACTTTCTTCAACGGCGGCTGCAGTTTTTCTTGTGGCCGCCGCACCGATTTGCGGGTTCATCGTCTTCACCGACCTGTCGCGCATGAAAATTCCGAACCTCGCGAATGGGGCACTCGTGCTCGCGTATGCGGTGCTCGGGCTCATCGTGCTCCCGATTGACCAGTACCTTTGGCATTGGACCCACTTGGTTATCCTTCTGATCATTGGGATCTTGCTGAATGCAGGCGGCGCCATGGGCGCTGGAGACTCCAAGTTCATTGCCGCGGCGGGTCCCTACATCGGATCGGCTGATACACGGCTTTTGATCGTTTTGTTCTCTGCCTGTTTATTGGCAGCTTTCGTGACGCATCGCTTGGCGCGCATCAGCCCCATCCGCAAAGCCGTCCCGCATTGGGAAAGTTGGGAGTCCGGACGGCGCTTCCCGATGGGTTATCCACTTGGCATGACATTGGTCATATATTTGGCGATGGTCGCGTTCATGGGGGCGTGAAATGCCACCAAAGCAAAGCTGTTTGTTCATTCTTTCGCCACAATGCCTTGGTTGATTGAAGGCTGTGATCTGCATTTCGGATCAACCTGAGCAGCCAGACAAGAGACCACAATGAACGTTGAGACCCGCACCGTTATGGCCCCCCCTGCCCCGAAGGGCGTGCAGGGCATGCTTCTCCCGCTGGCGATGATGCGCGACATCCTGATCAAAACGATGTTCCGCATGAATTTGGACATGGTGACTGATCTCAGCCGGGTGATCTGCCTTCCCGTTCCTGTCGTGCAGGAACTTGTCGATATGGCCCGCGGCCAACTACTGCTGGAGGCGACCGGCACGCTGAACGCCAATAGTGGCAATGAAATGGGGTATCAGCTGACCGACGCCGGCAAAGCACGCGCGCTCGACGCTCTGGCCCAATCTGAATACTTTGGGGCCATGCCTGTGCCGCTTGAAATCTATCGCGAGCAGGTCAAGCGCCAGTCGATCCGGAACATCACAGTGACGCGCGACCGTCTGACCTCTGCCATGGGGCACCTCGTGCTGCCCGACAGCTTGCTGGATCATTTGGGCCCTGCGGTCAGTGCGGGTCGTTCTATCCTCATGTATGGCCCACCGGGTAACGGTAAATCATCCATCTCCAACGGTGTGCGAGACGCCTTGGGTGACAAGATCTATGTGCCGCGGGCGATCGAATACACGGGCCAGGTGATCACTGTCTACGACCCGATCGTGCACACTGCTGCAGAAGACAATACCGATGACCCAAATTCATTGCGTCGGACGTCAAACCGCTACGATACGCGCTACGTGAAATGCGAACGCCCAACGGTGATCACCGGTGGTGAATTGTCGCTTTCGATGCTTGACCTTGTCTACAACAAGACCGCGCGGACATATCAGGCGCCGTTGCAGCTGAAGTCCACCGGCGGCATCTTTATCGTGGACGACTTGGGGCGCCAGGCTGAACCGCCTCAGGCGCTGGTCAACCGCTGGATTGTTCCACTGGAAGAAAGCAAGGATATCTTGGCCCTGCAATCGGGTGAGAAGTTCGAGGTGCCGTTTGACACGCTCGTGATCTTCTCCACCAACTTCCACCCAAACAAGATCTTCGATAAGGCGGCCTTGCGCCGGATCTTCTACAAGATCAAGATTGATGGCCCGAACCAGGCCGACTTCCTAAAGATCTTTGCCATGGTGGCCCGGAAACGGAAAATGCCTTTGGACGAAGATGCATTGATCCACCTGTTGAACAACCGCTATCCCGAGATCGGCAACGCCTACGCGAACTATCAGCCGATCTTCCTTATCGACCAGATGATCGCGATTTGTGAATTTGAGGGCATTCCTAATCAGATGACCCCCAAACTGATCGACCGCGCCTGGGAGAACATGTTCGTTAAAGAAGAAGAGATTATCCACTAAGCGATCGTGGTTTGATTGGTCACGCGTATGTTGCGCGCATTGCAACTGCAAAAGGCCAGCGGCGGGAAGATATTTTTTGACCAGAAGAAGATGTGCGTCGCTGAGATCGCAAGTCTTGTCTTTGTCGCTGATGGTGTCATGTCAGGGGCATGACCTTACCCCCGGCCTTTGAAGAATGGTTTGCACAGCGCGGTTGGGCGATCCACCCGCATCAGCAGGACATGTTGGATCGCAAGGACTTGTCCGCACTTTTGTTGATCGCGCCGACAGGCGGCGGGAAGACATTGGCCGGGTTTCTTCCAACGTTAATTGAGCTGGCAGATGGCACCCATGACGGGTTGCACACGCTCTATGTGTCGCCGCTTAAGGCCTTGGCAGCCGACATCAAACGTAACCTACGTACGCCTGTGGAAGAGATGGATCTACCGATCCGGATCGAGGATCGCACGGGCGATACCTCTGCAACGCAAAAGAAGCGCCAACGGGCGGACCCACCGCATATCTTGCTGACGACACCTGAAAGCCTCGCTTTGCTGACCTCATATGAGGACGCACCGCGTATGTTTGCCGGTTTGCGACGGGTGATTGTGGACGAGATCCATGCCCTGTCAGAAAGCAAGCGCGGCGATCAACTGATGCTCGCTTTGTCGCGTTTGGAGGCCTTGGCCCCAGGCTTGCGCCGTGTTGGTTTGTCCGCGACGGTGGAAAACCCTGGTGCTATCGCGGCCGAACTCGCCTGCCACCCCGCCCCTTGCCCCATCTTGCAGGCGGACCCGGGCCCAGAACCGGATATCCAGATGCTTGTGACCGACGAGCAGCCACCTTGGTCCGGCGGCGGCGGCAAGTACAGCATCCCGGCTGTGCTTGACCAAGTGCGCCAGCATAATACCACCCTGATCTTTCACAACACCCGTGCCCAGGCCGAAATTTTCTTTCACAATCTGTGGCTTGCCAATGATGAAGGGCTGCCGATTGGTATTCACCACGGATCGCTGGACCGTGCCCAGCGCGAGAAGGTGGAAGCCGCCATGGTCGCCGGGTCGCTTAAGGCGATTGTCTGCACCGGCACACTCGACCTCGGCATCGACTGGGGTGATGTGGATTTGATCATCCAAGTTGGTGCGCCAAAGAATGTGAAGCGATTGGTGCAACGCATTGGGCGCGCGAACCACCGTTACAACGCGCCCTCCAAAGCGTTGCTGGTCCCGGCAAACCGCTTTGAAGTCGTCGAATGTGTGGCCGCCTTAGAGGCGGTGAAAGCCCATGATCTGGACGGTGACCCAAAGGGGTCCGGCCCGCGCGATGTGCTTTGCCAGCATATCTTGATCCGTGCCTGCGCTGGTCCGTTTGAGGCAGATGACCTCTACGCTGAGGTGACTTCTGTCGGCGCCTTTGCCGGGCTCAGCCGTGTGGCCTTTGACGATTGCCTCGATTTCTGCGCCACCGGTGGCTACGCCCTGCGCGCCTACGACAAGTGGAAGCGCCTTTTGAAGACCGCTGACGGGGCCTGGCAGTTGCGCGACCCTCGCGCCGCCCGCGTGATCCGCATGAACATCGGCACGATCCAAGACACGGACACGGTCAAGGTCCGTATGAAGGGCAATTTCAAACCGCTTGGTGACATTGAAGAAGCCTTTGCGGCCACACTAACACCGGGGGATACCTTTCTGATCGGCGGCCAGATTGTCCGCTACGACAGTATGCGAGAGCTATCTGTCCAGGTCACCCGCGACGCCAACAAGGTTCCCAAGATTGCCACCTTCATGGGCACAAAGTTCGCGACCTCGACGCAGCTGCAACAGCGTATATTGCGCATGTTCCAGCAAGACAGCTGGCCAGAGCTGCCGCGCCATACGGCAGAGTGGCTGGGATTGCAGCGCGAGATCTCTAAACTGCCAGAGCGGGACCGCATCCTTGTGGAAACCTTCAGCTTTGAAGCGCGCGAATACCTCTGCGTCTATGGATTTGCTGGACGCAACGCGCAGCAAACCTTGGGCCTCTTGTTGACCCAGCGGATGGAGGACCTGGGGCTGCACCCGATGGGCTTTGTCGCCACGGATTACGCCACGCTCTATTGGGGCCTCGACCCGGTCACCGACCCGACCCCGCTTTTGCGGCCTGAGACGATCCAGGACGGGTTTGAACATTGGCTGTCGGGCAACGCGGTGATGAAAAAGACCTTTCGCACGGCGGCAACGATCGCGGGCCTCATCGAACGCAACCTGCCGCAAGCGCGCAAATCGGGGCGGCAAGCCACGTTTTCGAGCGATATCCTCTATGACACGCTCTACAAATATGACCCTGATCACTTAATCTTGCAGATCACCCGGGAAGAGGCCTTGGAAGGTCTGGTGGACTTTGGCCGCATCACGGAAATGCTTAATCGCACCCAAGGGCGAATTGACCATGTCCCGCTGACGCGCATTTCGCCGCTCGCCGCGCCGATGCTCCTCGAACGCGGGCGGATCCCAGTGGCAGGAGCTGCGCAAGATCGGATCCTCGAAGAAACGGCCTCCCTTTTGATGGACAATGCGGGCTTGAGCCAGCTGCCTCAGTAGGTTTCTTTGATCCAAGACACTGCGCGGAAGGCTGGAAGCCGCGGGGCAGCGCCCCCTTGCACCGCACCCAAAACATCGGCACACCGCGCCTATGACGGCCCATCCTTTCACCTTCGCTGGTTTGCATCTTCAGGCGTTCCCCAGCGGCGCACTCTGGATCGCTGCTGAAATGACCCTCGTGGTGTCTGATCTCCACTTCGGCAAATCAGACCGTATCGCGCGGCGCGGCGGGACATTGATCCCGCCTTACGAGAACACGGATACCCTGGAGCGGCTTGATGCCGACATCAGCAAACACTCCCCGGCAACGGTGATCTGCTTGGGCGATAGCTTTGACGATCTTGACGGCGTCGCGGCGCTTGATGACAGTCACCGCGCCACCCTCACGCGGTTGCAAGCCGGGCGGCAGTGGATCTGGATCGAAGGCAACCACGATCCGGGCCCGGTTGACGTCGGTGGCACGCACCGGGCTGAGGTGGAGATTGGCAACGTCGCTTTCCGCCACATCGCGACACCAGCCACGCCAGAAGTCTCAGGGCACTACCACCCCAAACTGGCCATTACCGGCCGGTCCCGCCCGTGTTTTGTCTATGACAAAACGCGGCTGATCCTTCCAGCCTATGGCACCTATACTGGCGGCCTCTCCGCCCAACATCCCGACTTGCGCAACCTTTTCGCGGATCACGCAATTGCCGTTATGACTGGGCGCAAAGCAATCCCAGTGCCGCTTAAGCGGAAAGTCCCTCAGGCTCTACCAGGCCGTTGGCGCGGCAGCAGGCCGTGACTGTGTTGGCCAACAAACAGGCGATAGTCATCGGGCCAACGCCACCCGGAACAGGGGTGATCGCGCCGGCGACAGCAGCGCAGCTGTCGTAGTGGGCGTCGCCCACCAGCCGCGTTTTCCCCTCACCTTTTTCAGGCGCCGGAATGCGGTTGATGCCCACGTCAATGACCGTCGCACCCGGTTTGATCCAATCGCCCGGCACCATCTCAGGCCGACCAACGGCCGCCACGACGATATCGGCCTGCTTCACGACACCCGGCAAATCCTTTGTGCGGGAATGCGCTATGGTCACGGTACAGCTGTCATTTAACAAAAGCTGCGCCATGGGCTTCCCCACAATGTTCGATCGCCCAATCACCACGGCATTCATGCCGGATAAGGACCCATGGTGATCGCGGAGCATCATCAAACACCCCAACGGCGTGCAGGGCACCATGCTTTTTTGACCCGTCCCAAGCAAACCAACATTCGAGATATGAAAGCCGTCCACATCCTTCGCCGGATCAATACTGTTAATCACTAGATCACTGTCCAAATGATCTGGCAGCGGCAACTGGACCAGGATCCCATGCACAGTTGGATCGGTGTTCAAGTCGTCAATGACCTTCAGCAACGCGTCTTCGGAGGCGTCGGCGTCCATCTTGTGCTCGAATGAATTCATGCCGACCTCAACGGTCATCTTGCCCTTTGAGCGCACATAGACTTGGCTTGCAGGGTCTTCCCCGACGAGAACCACCGCCAATCCCGGCGTGATCCCGTTTTCTTCCTTTAACCGCGCCACATGGTCAGCGACCTGGCCACGCACCTTGGCCGCAAAGGCCTTTCCATCAATCACTGTCGCTGTCATCACATCTTCTTCTGGTCAAAAATACCTCCCAACGGAGGCAAAACGGGATGGCGGGTGGGGCGTCGGCGCAGCCGCGCGTCAGCCCCATCCCCTCAGAACAGACCTTCGATCTGGCCCGCATCGTTCAAATGGATCGCCTCTGCCGACGGCACGCGGGGCAGGCCCGGCATCGTCATGATCTCGCCGCAGATCACCACAACAAAACCGGCCCCCGCGCTCAACCGCACTTCCCGGATCGGGACAGCATGGCCTGTTGGTGCGCCGCGGCGGGTGGGATCTGTGGTGAAGGAATACTGCGTCTTCGCCATACAAATCGGCAGATTGCCATAGCCTTGCTCTTCCCAGTCTTTAAGCTGCGTGCGGATCTTTTGATCCGCGATCACCTCATCAGCGTGGTAGATCCGCTTGGCAATTGTATCGATCTTTTCAAACAGCGACATGTCATCGGGATAGATCGGAGCAAAATTGCTGACGCCGCTCTCCGCAATCTCAGCCACTTTCGTGGCAAGGGCTTCAGACCCTTTCGACCCGAATTCCCAGTGCTGCGACAGCACCGCTTCTGACCCTTGGCTCGCGACATAGTCTTTGACAGCCTGGACCTCGGCGTCAGTGTCCGTGACGAAGTGGTTGATTGCGACCACGACCGGCACCCCAAAGCTCTTGAGATTGCCAATGTGCCGCCCGAGGTTCGCACACCCGGCTTCCACCGCAGCAACGTTTTCCGCGCCAAGGTCCGCTTTTGCGACCCCCCCGTTCATCTTCATTGCCCGCACCGTGGCCACGAGCACGACGCAGTCAGGAGACAGGCCCGCCTTGCGGCATTTGATGTTCAGGAATTTCTCCGCGCCAAGGTCAGCACCAAAGCCCGCTTCTGTCACCACGTAATCCGCGATCTTCAGCGCGGTTGTCGTGGCCGTGACCGAGTTGCAGCCATGCGCGATATTCGCAAACGGACCACCGTGCACAAAGGCCGGGTTGTTTTCCAACGTCTGCACCAGGTTCGGCTGCATCGCGTCTTTCAGCAGCACTGTCATAGCCCCGTCTGCCTTGATGTCGCGGCAGAACACCGGGCTCTTGTCGCGGCGATAGGCTACGATCATGTCGCCAAGGCGTTTTTGCAGGTCTTCCAGGTCTTTGGCCAAGCAAAGGATCGCCATGACCTCAGACGCCACCGTAATGTCAAAGCCCGCTTCCCGCGGGAATCCGTTCGCGACGCCGCCAAGGTTCACGTTGATCTGCCGCAGCGCGCGGTCGTTCATGTCGAGCACCCGGCGCCAGGCGACGCGGCGGATGTCAATCTCGAGCGCATTGCCCCAGTAGACGTGGTTGTCGAGCATCGCCGACAGCAGATTGTGCGCAGAGGTAATCGCGTGAAAGTCACCTGTGAAATGCAGGTTCATGTCTTCCATCGGCACGACCTGGGCCATGCCGCCGCCGGCCGCACCACCTTTCATCCCGAAGTTCGGCCCAAGGGATGCTTCGCGGATACACACGCACGCCTTCTTGCCAATCCGGTTCAGCCCGTCGCCCAGGCCAACAGTCGTTGTTGTCTTCCCTTCACCTGCTGGCGTTGGGTTGATCGCGGTCACGAGGACGAGCTTACCGTTTGGGCGGTCCTGGACCGAATTGATAAAATCTTGGCTGACTTTCGCCTTGTCATGGCCGTAGGGCAGCAAGCTGTCGGCATCAATGCCAAGCTTCGCGCCAATCTCTTGAATCGGCTTCTTTTGGGCATCGCGTGCGATCTCGATGTCGGTTCTATAGGCCATGTCTTCACTCCCCTGCGCGCGGGCAAACGCCCGATGGTCACGTCGCTTCTATCTGTCGCATCCACTGGAATGCACCGAGATTGCGACACTTCCGCTCTTGAAATCGGCGATTTCAGAATGCGGCCGTTTCGGATCAGAAAACTTAGTTCTGAAAAAGATCAGGCTGTGCCAACCAAGCACGCTGGCTCGGGACATGAAGCGTCAAGGTGTCACCGACGCGCAGGGTCCCTTCCCGTTCCACCCAGGCGGTCACCCCGCGCTTCCCTTCAGCAGCCGGTTTAAACCCTTTCCCGTGCCCCGGCTTATCCTTTTCAATGGTCATCGCGGGAAACTGGCAGGGGCCATTCTGCATATCAATGGTCAGCGTCACACCATCCTGCGACTGCAGGCGGGATGACGGCGGCAGGTGGGAAAAGTCAGGCAAGCCGCTGACAACGATCGATGCACCGAGCCAAGCGGGATCCAGCGTCTCTAGATCCAGCGCTGCTGCGATCTCGGCCATTTCTTCGGCACTGCAAATGCTGAGCTGACGCACATTTCGGATGTCCGTGCCCTTCGGATACTGTGATGTGACCCGGCTGCACGACGGACGGGTCAATCCGGCGTGGTGCTCGTCTGCAAAGCCTGCGTAGGTCAACGGCATCTCGGCCATCGGTTCACCTGCAATTTCCTTGGTGTCGCGATGGATCACGCGGCCAAGGTAGGTGATTTTTCCCGTGTGGGTCGTGGGGGCGAGTGCTGGCATGATACGGCTCCTTTCCCCGCATCAATCCCCATTCTACGCGGCGTCGCAAGCCCAACGTTTGCCCGCAGCAGTGACGACTTTTGTTGAAGAAATCAGTCCGAAAACTTTGAAAGATTTCGCCGCCACAAAAGCAAAGCCCCGCGCGGTGGCGGGGCTTCGAAGGTTACATGGATGGTTCCGGTTCCATGCCGCCGTCGTTCGACTTGGGCTTTTTCGGCTTCGTCTTCGGGATCGCCGTGACAGAGCTTCCGCCGCTTGGCGGTGTGTCATCGGCATCTTCATCCCGATTGAGCGGCTCGCCCGCTATCACACGGGTGATCTCATTGCCCGTCAGCGTCTCGTACTCAAGCAAGCCCTGCGCCAAGCGCTCCAGGTCATCTGCCTTTTCAGTCAAGATCCGCTTCGCCGTCTCATAGCCTTCATCGATAAAGCGGCGCACCTCTTCGTCGATCAACTTCTGGGTCTCGGCAGAGTGGTTCGTGCCACCGCCGTAACTCCCCAAATAGCTTTGCTGTTCGTTGGCGTAATCAATGTGCCCGATTTTGTCCGAGAAGCCGAACTGCGTCACCATCGCGCGCGCAATCTTTGACACCTGTTGGATGTCCGAAGTCGCACCAGACGTCACATTCTCCGGACCAAAGATCAGCTCTTCCGCGACCTTCCCGCCCATCGCCATGGCGATTTTGGAGGTGTATTTGGTGTAGCTGACAGACAGCTGGTCACGCTCTGGCAGCGACAACACCAGACCTAACGCGCGGCCGCGTGGGATGATCGTCGCCTTGTGAATCGGATCATGCTGCGGCACGTTCAGGCCGACAATCGCGTGGCCCGCTTCGTGATAAGCCGTCAGCTTTTTCTCATCCTCAGTCATGACCATGGACCGACGCTCGGCCCCCATCATCACCTTATCTTTGGCGGATTCGAAGTCGATCATCGTCACAAACCTGCGACCAACTCGCGCTGCCATCAGCGCGCTTTCGTTCACGAGGTTTGCAAGGTCGGCACCGGAGAATCCGGGGGTACCGCGCGCGATAATGCGCAGGTCCACATCTGGGCCAAGCGGAATTTTGCGGGAATGCACGCCCAGGATTTTCTCGCGTCCTTTGATGTCGGGGTTCGGCACCTGCACTTGGCGGTCAAAGCGTCCCGGACGCAGCAGCGCCGGGTCCAGCACATCGGGGCGGTTGGTGGCCGCGACGATGATGATGCCTTCGTTGGCTTCAAAACCATCCATCTCAACCAGCAACTGGTTCAACGTCTGCTCGCGCTCATCATTACCGCCGCCGTAACCGGCCCCGCGGGAGCGGCCAACAGCGTCAATCTCGTCGATGAACACAATGCATGGGGCGTTCTTTTTACCCTGCTCGAACATGTCGCGAACACGAGATGCACCGACACCAACAAACATTTCCACAAAGTCAGAACCCGAAATTGTGAAGAATGGCACGCCAGCTTCACCGGCGATTGCCCGCGCAAGCAGCGTCTTACCGGTACCCGGAGGGCCTACGAGCAACGCACCTTTCGGGATTTTACCGCCGAGTCGGGAGAATTTTTGTGGATTGCGCAGGAACTCTACGATCTCTTCGAGTTCCTCTTTCGCTTCGTCGATACCCGCAACATCATCAAAGGTGACGCGCCCATGCTTTTCGGTCAGCAGCTTCGCCTTGGACTTGCCAAAGCCCATTGCGCCGCCTTTGCCCCCGCCTTGCATGCGGTTCATAAAATAGATCCAGACACCGATCAGCAGCACAAATGGCAGAAGGCCGATCAAGAAGCTTTGTAGTCCAGATTGTTCCTGCGCGCGGGCGGACACCGGAATATCGTTTGAAATCAAAAGGTCCGTGACCGCAGCGTCTTGCGGCATGATCGCCACGTAGTCCTGCCCATTGGTGCCGCGATAGCGGATTTGCTCACCATCCAAAGTCACTTGGGAGACCGTTCCGGCCTCAACCGAGGACACAAATTCAGAGTAGCTTTTCGCGTTCGACATCGACGCGTTCTGACCGCCAGAGAACAGACTGAACAGTGCCATCACCAGCAAGAACAGGACGACCCAGAATACAAGATTACGTGCGTTGCCCAAGGCGACACTCCTTTGAGAAAAGCGAACAGGGCCCGTGAGAGTCGGGCCTACGCGACATTGCTAAAATAGAGGTTCACGCGCGAACTTCAATGACCGTGAAGGGTCGAATGAAAATCTGCGACGATGTGTGCTCTCCATCCATTTTTGAGACCAGCGACGGGGGCCGCGATCAAGGTGTCTTTTTCGAAGATGGCTGGCGTTGCCATCAGGGCGTCGCGCGGCAAACCAGCATCGCGCCAGTCGGGGCACTGCTGAACAGCTTCGCCCAGAGCCCTGATCTGAAATGCGGGATCATGTGGGCCATCAAGTGACCAGAGACCATCCCAAAGGGCCGTCGTGGGCCCGACGAGCGATTTCACGGCCTGCAATTCTCGAAACATCACGAGATCCCGTTTCTTGCTTAGGATGATGCATCCGCAGGCTGCTGTCTTCTCGCCCGTGATCAGGGCCAGTTCAATCTCGCCAAGTGTCGCCGCGCGCGGCGGGTATTCAAGTCGACCCACCCACTTGAGCGCCTCAACCAAAAGTCGCCGCTCTATCTCAACCGGCAACGGGGGGCGACGGCGCAGGGTGAGAACGCCAGCATCCACGGCAACATGTGTCTGCGCGAGTTCTGAGGTGTAGGTCTCGAGCGCGGATTTGCCGATCCAGATATTATGCGCGGCTTGGCCAATCGCCTCTTCATCAATACCCAGCGGCGCCAGCGCTTTCAGCACCTCGCGCGCCTGCACGCGTGCAAACCGCGGATCGGAATTGCTTGGGTCATCCATCCAGGTGATTTTGTGATGCCGCAGATAATCGCGCAGATACGCCCGGTTTTCGTGGATCAAAGGACGCGACCACCGCAGACCTTCTTTTTCAAAGTTTTTGTCCATGGCAGCCAATCCGTCGATACCGGCCTTCCGAGCCAAACGCATCAGGAAGGTTTCGGCGACATCGGTTTGGGTATGCCCTAGCACGATCGCATCGACGCCATTGGCCAGCGCCCATTGTCCCATCAGACGATAGCGCGCTTCACGGGCTTTGGACTGGAGGTTTCCTTGCCCATCCCAGCCATCCCAGGTCAGAATGTCATGGGCGATCCCCCAATCGGCGCACAGGGCCGCGACATGTTCTGCCTCTGCCCGTGATCCTTCCCGCAGGTTGTGATCAACCGTCACAGCTGTAATCGGCTGCCCTGTTTGATCAGACCATCGTTTGAGAAGATGGAGCAGCGCAAGGGAGTCCCCACCACCCGATACCGCGACGCCAATACGGTCAGGCGGGTCAAATGGAAAGGCCGTATCAACCCAGTACAGGAGACGCGTGTCTTCGCCCTGTGTTTGCAGCCATTCCGGGTCTAGCCGCATCCCAGCGCTGCCATCGTGCTCTGGGCGAGCGCGACGTTTGGATTGCCAGGAAAGCGGACGCCCACTTCTGCAAGTGTCACGCATGCATCCTGCGTTTGCCCCACCGCGCCAAGCGCCTTGCCTAGCAAGAACAAAGCCTCCGGCGCTTCCGCCCCATTCGGATTGCCCGAGAACGCTTCGAGATATGCGCGTGCGGCCTGTGCTGGTTCACCCAACCCATCAAGCGCTTTGCCCCGCGCGACTTCGGCCTGCGCGCTTAGCGGAGAACCCGGGTAGGACGCAGCGAAGGTCTCAAGGAGGTCAGCGGCGCTGCGAAAGTCACCGGCTGCGAGCGCCTCCTGCGCCCGCGAGAAATCGTTCTGTTCGCCAACCGCCAATGCGGGCCCGCCGGTTGATGGGGTCGGCGCGGCAGATGGCACCCCGGCCCCGTTATCCACGCCGCCCAGCGATGGCGTGTCGCCCAACTGACCAATGTCACAATCCGCTTCCAACTCACAAAGGCGGAATTCCAGATCGCCGATGCGGTTGGTGCCGTCGACCGTGATCCGATTCACCCGGAACTCCAGCTCTTCGGTTTTCGAGGTCAACCGCTGAAGCTCTGCTTCGATGGTGTTCAACCGGTCAAGCGGTGTGTTTCCCGCGACCCCAGTATTCGCCGTACCCGTCGTCGAAAGTTCGCGCTTTAGCCGCGTGATATCGACATAGAGGATCGATAACTGCTGACGGATATCCGCCAAGGTCTCCTCTTGAGCAAAAGCCGGGACGGGGGCGACCATAAGGCCCAAGGCCAATGTCAGGTACCGCAACATCGGCTTAGCTTACACCACCCGCCGCGATCACGGTGACCGCGCGGCGGTTTTGGGAATAACACGCTTCGGAGGCGCAAACCTCAATCGGGCGTTCCTTACCGTACGAGATCACGCGCAACCGAGAGCTATCAACGCCTTGACTAACAAGGAATTCGCGCACTGCATTGGCCCGGCGATTGCCCAATGCGATATTGTATTCGCGGGTGCCCTGTTCGTCAGCGTGGCCTTCGATGATGGCTTGGAAGTCCGTGTTTTGGTTGAGCCACCGCGCCTGACCTATCAATGTTTGTTGGCCAGCAGGAGTGATCGTCGATTGATCCACGGAAAAGAGGACACGATCGCCAATGGTTTGGCTGAAGTAGACAGGGCTGCTTGGATCCTGCGCTGGCGCGACAACACCCGCATTTGCACCCGCACCTGCGTCGGCACCGCCGTTCGCGCCGTTTCCACCGCCAAAGCGGTCCGGGTTTGTGCAGGCCGCTGTCGCCAGCATCAGCCCAACAATTACAACTTTCTTAAATACCACCATGTGCCCGATCCATTATTCTTGGTTTGTTGCGGCTCTCTTATCATGCCTTTGCAGGCTTGGGAATCACGCTTTGTTTAAGGTTGCAACGGTCCCCAGGTCGGGTCAGACGCCCCACCGTTCACGGCCACGGCGCGCAAGTTCCGGCCAGAGACGTCGACAGAGTAGAGGGATGACGTGCCGGTGGCGCCCAGCGTTTCACGGGTGAACATGATCACCCGGCCGTTCGGAGACCAAGTGGGGCCTTCGTCGAGGGGCGAGGCCGTGAGCAACCGTTCCTCTGACCCATCTGTCCGCATCACACCGATATGGAACCGCCCTGCGTTTTGCTTCGTGAAAGCGATCAGGTCACCACGCGGCGACCACACGGGCGTGCCATAGCGACCTTCGCCGAAGGACACGCGCCGCGCATCGCCGCCGCTTGCGCTCATAATGTAAATCTGCGGTGTGCCGGAGCGGTCGCTTTCGAACACGATCTGGCTGCCGTCCGGGCTAAACGACGGGGCCGTTTCGATCGACGGCGTTGTGGTCAACCGGGTATGCGCGCCAGTGGTCAGGTCGGTGCGATAAAGGTCGGTATTGCCGCCGTTGGCCAGGCTGTAAACCACTTCGCGCCCATCGCGAGAAAACCTTGGCGAGAAGGCCATTTCGCCCTGTGCGGTGCTCAACTGCCGCCGCCCGACGCTGGCGACATCCAGCACGTTAATACGGGGGAAGCCGGATTCGTACGAGGTATAGAGCACCCTGTCACCTGTCGGGCTGAACCGTGGGGCCAGAACGATGGCTGCGCTGTCCGTCAGGAACTGCACATTCGCCCCGTCGTAGTCCATGATCGCCAGCCGCTTCGCCCGGTTATCCTTTGGCCCGCTTTCAGAGACGAAAACAACGCGGCTATCAAAATAGCCACCCTCGCCCGTGATCCGGGAATAGGCCGCGTCGGCCACCTTATGCGCCATGCGTCGCCAACCGGGCACGGTACCGGCAAACTGCAAACCGCCACCGAGTTCAGTGCCCGAGAAAACATCATAGAGCCGGAACTTGACGGTTAGGTTGTCACCATTCACCGCCACGGCCCCTGTGATTAGGGCCTGCGCGTTGATTGCGCGCCAATCGGCATAGGCAACGGGTTGGGCGAAGGACGTGACCTGAGAGATGAAAGCGTCGGCCGAAATTTCGCGGAAAAGACCGGTCCCGGCCAGATCCTGCGCCACCAGTCGCGTGATGTCCGCAGCAACCTGGGCCGCTTGGGGCGTTTCGGCTTCAAATTGGGGCACTGCAAATGGCAAGGGTTCGATCACCCCGTCCGTAATGGTCAGCCGCAAAGGGCCATCTTGGGCCTGCACCGGCGCAGTCACACCAACGGTCAACACCGCAGCAATCATCAGGGTCCAAAGTCGTTTCATCTGTCCCGTTCCTTCATCGGCACTTTCGCACCTGTTAACACTTATGACGCATGGGCAGGGAAGTGGTTCCGCTGCGTCTGCGCGCGTTTTTGCCACCTCACCGCAAGCGCATGCCTGACGGATCAAAGGTGATGACGACGTCTTTCCACCGCCCGTACTTTTCGGGCGGTAATTGATAGCCATTCGGGTTCTGACAACGCAGGATCGCCCGACGGGCAGCCTGAAAGGCGACATTTACGGCGTTTTGGTCGCCGCCCGTGGCGGAGATCTGGCGCACGTCGCCCTGCACACGACCGGTTTGATCAAGGCTAAAGCCGACCTCCACAGTCACCCGTGCTGCGACGGAACCTGGGTCCACATTCCAACAGCGGTTGACAGCGACGCGGAATCCTTCGCGTTCGGAGCCGGTCATTGGTGGGCCTTGCGGGACATCAGGTGCCGCAGTGGCGCTTTCGAGCGCCGCGGCAACGGCGTCATCGACGGCCTCTTCGACAACATTGTCGCTGCTGGCCGTTTCAGTCTCAGAAGGCGTTGTTGGTGCGGGCGCGGGCCGGTTAGGGCGGGCCGAGGGTCGCACGGAGGTTTCAACAGCCCCGGACGGAGCCAAATCTTCCGGCACAATCGCTGTCGCGGTTTCCTCCTGTGCGGTCTCATCGACCTGCTCTTCAACCTCCACCGCCTCGTCTGACGCCACCGGATCAGCGCTTTGGGTATCGATGTCAGCGATCGCGACATCATCGGGCGGCGGAGCCACCGGGGTTGGGGCCACGCGATCCGCCTGCCGCTCTTGCGGGGTCTCGGACGGCGGTAGATCGGGTGCACCCTGAGGCGGCGTTTCTGGCACGGGCGGCAAATCAGGCAAAGCGTCCGACGTATCAGGCGGTTGGGCCGATTGCTGAACCTCCGGTAGCGCTGTGTCCTCGTTGGGGGCCGCCACCGGCGCTGGGGCTTCTAACACCGGCGTCGCTTCGTCCTCCGGCACAGCGGGCTCGGGCGGCGTCTCAACGTCGGGAACCGGCGGCGCGGTGGGCTCGGCCGTTTCAGGCTGCGGCGTGGTAGCGGCGACCAGGCGGGCGTATTCTTCGCCCGTCACAACAGACACCTCTGCAATCTCAAACGGCAAAGGCTCCGCCTGGAATCCCCAGCCAAGGATCAACCAGCCGATCAGCCCGACATGGGCTGCGCCTGAAACATAGGTGCCTGGCGTCGCCATCCCGGCTACTGCCCTTCCGCCTCTTGGGCGATGTCCGTCACCAGACCGATGTTGGAAAACCCGCCAGCGTTCAGATCCCCCATGATGGAAGCGACAGAATCCCAGGAATTCGCCCCGTCCGCCCGCAGGAAGATGCGGTCAGAAGTCCGTTCTGCTGCAATCGCGGTCAGCTTCGCCACAAGTTCGTCACGGGGTGTTTCGGTGTTCTGGATCAAGGTGCGCCCATCCGCCGTAATCGTCACCGTAAGCGGTTCTTCTTCATCTGTCGGCAAGGCGTTCGCGCTCGTTTCTGGCAGTTCCACGGGAATACCAACGGTCAGCAAAGGGGCGGCCACCATGAAGATGATCAAAAGCACCAACATCACGTCCACAAATGGCGTGACATTAATCTCGGACATCGGTTGCGTGCGTCTTGCGCGGCGGCGACGGCGGCGGGTGCCCCCGCCATCGTCGCCTGATTTCATCACTCCGGCACCCATATCAGGCGTCCAACTGGCGGCTGAGGATGGTGGCGAATTCATCAGCGAAGGCCTCATAGCCCGACGCGATCCGATCCGCATCGGCACTAAGCTTGTTGTAAAAGATCACCGCCGGGATCGCAGCAAGGAGGCCAAGGCCCGTCGCCAATAGCGCCTCCGCAATGCCGGGCGCCACAACGGCGAGGTTGGTGTTCTGCGCTTCTGCGATCTCAATAAAGGCGTTCATGATGCCCCAAACCGTGCCAAACAGCCCAACAAAGGGTGCGGTCGAGCCCGTCGTCGCCAGAACCGGCAGCCCCTTTTGCAGCTTGGCACTTTCTTTGGCGATCGCAACATCCATCGACCTATCAATCCGAGCCTGGGCACCCGCGATCAAGTTACCGTCCTGTTTGTGGGAGCGGCGCCATTCCAACATGCCGGCGGCGAAAATCTTTTGGCTTTGGCCCGTGGGGCTCGCGCCGATCTCATCAAACAGACCGTCCAGTGGTTCGCCCGACCAGAACGCCCTATCAAAGATGTCGGCCTCGCGCCGCGCTTTGCGATATTGGATAAGTTTGTCGATGATCACCGCCCAGCACCAAACGGATGCCAGGATCAGGGCAATCATCACGAGTTTCACGATGATCGTTGCGCGGGCAAAAAGGGCCCACATTGTAAAGTCGGATGCTGCTTCCATGACCGCCTGCTCTGTTAGGCCCTTTGCGGGCTCTGTTGGCGGGCAAGTTAACGGATGCGCGTTGGGAAATCCATCACGGTCTAGATCACGTTTGACAGCAATTATGACAGCTTTGCGCGAAGCTCCGCCGGGAGGCGCGCAGGTTTCCCCGCCGTAGTCATGCAGACGGCGGTGACCTCTGCCTTAAACAGACATTGCTCCCCACGAAACACCTGCTGGTCGAAGGTCCAGCGGACGGGGGATGTGGCCTGATGCGTGGTCTTGACCACAAGCTTGTCACCCATCCGCGCAGGGGCAAGGTAGTCGGCGACGACGCGGGTGACGACGAACACCAAGCCGTTTGCTTTCATCTCAAGCTGATCGATGCCCAGCTCTTCGACAATTTCTGACCGCGCCCGTTCGATAAACTTCAGGTAGTTGGCATAATAAACGACGCCGCCCATGTCGGTGTCTTCGTAGTAAACCTTGACGGGAAGCTGATGGGTCATGGCACGATCATGCCCCCATGATAGTCGAGTTGGTAGGCCAAAATGCCGTCGCGCCAGATCGTTTCAACACCAGTGAATCCTTCGACCGTGCCGTCGCTGCGATCTGTGTAGAGATAGCCATCGTGCTGGGCCTCAAACCCGCCCAGAAACCGATTTTCCGCATACATCTGCGTCAGCGCCGCGCGGATGACGTCCGCGCCCTTTGCCCCATCAATCAGATCGTTACGCAGAATGCGACCATAGTAGTTCATCGCCCAAACGGGGATGCCTTGGTGCCATACAACTTCCTGACCAACGAAGTCCGTGCCACCGAAATAGCTGTCACGATAGGCGAATGCACCGTCCTCAAAGATCAGATCAAACGCGCCTGGCCTGCTTGGCGTCACCTTTGCGCCCTCACCCACATAGGTGGCCGATTTGGCCGCGACGATGAAGCTTTCGAGCCCCTCGATCATTGCATCACACCGATCCGCGCAGAAAGGCGCAGGGCATGTGATGGGTCTTGGGCGACGGCGGGCATGATCGGGTCATAAGCGGCGCGGATGACCGAGGAAATCTCGGGCCGCAGCACCGTTTTGTCGTTGACCACCGCGAGCGGCGATGTCTCGCGAAACGCCATATCGGACCACAGCAGGATCGTCTGTGTGACCTGCGACAGGGCCAGCGTATCGGCGGAGACCTGTTCCAAGTGTTCATCCATACGCAAGAACACAAAGGCCGCACGGATCGCTCCGTCTTCGTCGAAACGGAAGATGCGGTATTGGTTCGCATCTGCGCCCTTCAGCTTCGCCACCAACGGCAAGAGGTCCGGTACCAGTTGGTCAAGATGCGGCACCTCCGGCAGCTCGTCCCAGTCGCGGCAGAAAAACACCATGAGGTTCGCACCGAGTTCCGGATCCGTCTCAGCCATCTGGTGATTGGCCAAAGTCACAACCGCTTCGATCGCGCCTTTGAACACGCCCAATGTCGCGTCATCGACGCCAAAGACCACCGGCACAATCGGCCGGCCCCAGCGGACACACAGATAGGTTCCGTCCGCGCGCGTAAAAAGCGCTGCGACCGCGTCTTGATCCATCAGGGTGTCTCCTCCGGCAGATACTGTCCCCACTTACGGGCGACGGCCGCTGGAATATCGACATCCTGCCAGCGCGCAAACAACAGAATTTGCGCAAAAAGATCCGCGACCTCATCTTCCATCGCCGCGCGCAAGGCAGGCGCGTCACGGTCATCCCGGCCCTGCCCCGCGCATTTGAGGTAGGCCGCCTGTAACTCCCCTAACTCTTCGGTCAGCTTGGCCAGATGCCAGACCGCATCCCGTTCAATCCCGAACCGCGCGGCATAGATGTCAGACACCTGCTGGCTGATCTCACTCAGCCGATCAATAGATCTGTCTTCCGTCTTCATCTGGCCAAAACAACTCCCGCCGGAGGCCCAAAAACCTTGCGCGACCTCACCCAAACAAATCCGTCTGCCCTTTGGGCGCATCCAGCCCCAAATGCGTCCAAGCCGCCTGCGCTAACATCCGCCCCCGCGGGGTGCGTTGGATCAGGCCTTTTTGCAATAGGTAAGGTTCGATCACATCTTCCAGACTGTCCCGGCTCTCCGACAGGGCAGCCGACATTGTCTCGACCCCCACAGGGCCACCGCCATAGCTTTCCGCAATCAAGCGCAGATAGCGGCGGTCGGCATTGTCCAACCCCAGATGATCGACGCCCAGCCGGGTCAACGCCCGGTCTGCTAGAGCTTGCGTCACGGTTCCGTCGCCTTCCACAACGGCAAAATCGACAACCCGACGCAACAGTCTTCCGGCAATCCGGGGTGTGCCGCGCGCCCGCTTCGCGATCTCCCGCGCGCCACCCGGATCAGCGGGCGCGCCAAGCAGACGAGCCCCCCGGGTCACGATCTCGTTCAATTCATCTTCGGTGTAGAACTCCAGCCTGGTTGGAATGCCGAAACGATCCCGGAGGGGCGTCGTCAATAACCCCATACGGGTCGTCGCCCCGACAAGCGTGAAAGGCTGCAATTCAATCCGCACCGTGCGCGCCGCTGGACCTTCGCCGATCACCAAGTCGAGTTCAAAGTCTTCTAGCGCCGGATACAGCACCTCTTCGACCGCCGGGTTCAGCCGGTGAATTTCGTCGATGAACAGCACATCGCGCGTTTCCAAATTCGTGAGGATCGCTGCCAGGTCACCGGCTTTCGCCAACACAGGGCCAGAGGTCATACGGAAATTCACACCCAGCTCCCGCGCCATGATCTGCGCAAGCGTCGTCTTCCCCAAACCAGGTGGCCCGTGAAACAAGGCGTGGTCCATCGCCTCGCCCCGCCGTTTAGCGCTTTCGATAAAGACCTTCAGGTTCGCCCGCGCCTCCTTTTGCCCGATAAACGCGTCGAGCGTTTGAGGCCGCAAGGCGCGGTCGGCGTCTTCGGGTTGGGCGTCAGGGCGCAGGGTGGGATCAGGTTGGGTCACGTCCGCCCCTTATCCTTTCGGCGCCAGAAGCTGCAAGGCAGCACGGATCAGACCAGAAGTGTCGAGGGTTGGGTCCGCGCCCATCGCCTCCGCCACCGCGCCTGCCGCGTCGCCAGGTGCGTAGCCAAGGTTCGTCAACGCAGAGAGCGCCTCAGACTGCGCCGGGTTAGCCACAGGCGTCGCTTTCGCGGGCTTCGCCGCTGGCGCGTCGTTGACGTCGATCACATCATCCACCGCGGCGGCCAGGGTGCCCCCTATCGACATCACTGCAGGTGCTTTGTCTTTCAGTTCCAGGATCACTTTCTGCGCCGTCTTGGGCCCAACGCCTTTGGCCTTCGAGATCGCGTTCCAATCGCCCAGCGCAACCGCGCGGCTGACCCCATCAGCACCCAAGGTACCGAGGATCGCCATAGAGGCCTTTGCCCCAATCCCCTGCACCGTCATCAACAAGCGATGCCATTCCTTTTCAACCAGAGACAGGAACCCAAAAAGCTGCAGGTTATCTTCCCGCACCAACAAGTCGGTGAAGAGTGCGATGACCTCCCCATTTCCCGGCAGCCCGGCCATGACACGGTCAGACACATAGACAACATATCCGACGCCCCGCACGTCGATCAGCACGTGATCGGTGCCGCGATAATCGATGGTACCAGTGATCTTGCCAATCATGCGCTGGCCTTCGCGATGGCGCGCTGTAGATGGCCGGCGGCTTGGCTGTGATGGGCATGGCATAGGGCGATGGCCAGCGCATCTGCAGCGTCTGCGCCTGCGATCTCCACTCCCGGCAATTGCAAACGGACCATATGGTCAATCTGTTGCTTGGCGGCATGGCCGACACCGACGACCGCCTTCTTCACGGCATTGGGCGCATACTCCCCAATCTCAATGCCCATCTGGGCCGGAACGAGCAAAGCAATGGCGCGGGCCTGGCCCAGTTTCAGTGTTCCCACGGCGTCCTTGTTCACAAAGGTCTGCTCAACGGCAGCTGTATCGGGCTGGTAGGTCGCAAAGACATCGGTCATTTGCTCATAGAGCGACAAGAGCCGGGCAGCGAGATCATTGCCCGACGAATGGGCGACCCCATTGGCGATATGCGAGATGCGACTGCCCTCAGCCTCAATCACGCCCCACCCCATGTTGCGTAAGCCTGGATCGACCCCCAAAACGCGCATGTGCTGCCCTGTCTTTGTTGTTTTGTGACCACTAGCACAAAAGGCGAACATAGACCAAGAGGCTTGTGAACAGGCTGATTTTAGACGGTTCTTCGACATGCAATCCGACGCGGCCCATTTTCGCCACATTCACATCAAAAAGCGACACGTCTTCCCTCTGAAAATAAACGCAAAATTTAATCTATCGCTCAAATTTCAGGCATTCTGAAAACGCATATGACCTATGCGCTTTTTGCGGCTACTCAGCATGCATTTTCCCTCCTACATGCGGATCAGAAACAGACGCGCTGCTGTGCAGCAAACCCCAAAGGAGATTGGCTATGGCCGCAATTGACACCACCCGCCCCATCGTCGCATCCCGCGGCGCTTCCCAACCAACATTCTTCGCCAAAGTGATCGGCGCGATTGCTGAATGGAACGACCGCCGTGTGACCCGCAAAGCACTGTCCCAACTGTCCGCACGTGAGCTGGACGATATTGGTCTGACACCTGGCGACGTCGCAAAGTTCTAAGCGACACGCCCCACACGTCAGGCAAACAAAAGGCCGGTCAGGATAATCCTGACCGGCCTTTTTCAATCCGACAAGAAGATGGGGTGTATTAACCCATCAAGACCGAGAAGAAGTTGGACACGAAGAGCGTCACTGGCTCTGCATACATCAGCAGGCCGCCTGCTTGCTCCAGGATTGTCCCGCCAAGCAGAACATCGGTGCGAGCGGCGTAATCCTCAGCGCCCAGCGCAAAGTGTGTATAGCCTTTGAAGAGGAAGATCGCTGAGATCAGCAGGCACAGGCCCAGCCATGGGAAGCTTGGGTTATAGATGCGCGGCTTCGCAACAACGAGACCATCGGGCAGCATCTTATGCACAACCCCAGATGTGGCCAGACGGTTGTGACGCTTCACAACCTTACGCATCCGCTTTTCAAACTCTGTATTTACGTAGTAAGCCATGGCTTCCTCACAAACGATCACTATACACTTATCACCTTCGGCACGGCAAAATTGCTGCTGAAATGTGGCGAAAATGCGGCCAGTCGTCATTTCGCCCTAGTTGGATCAAGATTTCCGCAAAGTTAACGTCGTCCATTCAACAATCTTGTCGTGTTGGATCAAATTGTATCCGTTTGCCTCATAAGTCGCGATAACTTCAGCCGCTTGGTCGTTGAGAATCCCGGATAGAATCACGCATCCACCCGCAGAAGACGCGGCTGCCATGGCGGGAGCGAGGCCAATTAAGGGCCCTTTCAGGATGTTTGCGAAGATCAAATCGAATGGGGCCGCCGCGGCAAGCGCCGGCGCGTCGAATCCGGCGGCCTCAACGCACTGCACTTGCCCCGCGAGGTTGTTGGCCACAACGTTGGCTTCGGCGACGTCTACCGCGACCGGATCAATGTCGCTGGCAAGCACCACCTGGGGCACAACCGTCGCCGCCGCCATGGCCAGCACCGCGGTCCCACACCCGATATCAGCGACCTGGCCTGCGATGAAACCGTCTTCGACCAAGCGGTCGAAGGCGCGCAGGCATCCCAACGTTGTTCCGTGGTGCCCCGTGCCAAACGCCATTGCCGCTTCGATCAGCAATGGGGTGCAATCATCCGGCACCTTATCGGCGTCATGACTGCCGTAAACAAAGAAGCGGCCGGCAACAACTGGCGACAATTCGCGGCGCACATGCGCAACCCAATCTGTGTCTGGCAGTTCTGAAACCCTAAAGGACTTAACACCATACAACGCGGTCAGCACTTCCAAGCCAGCGATATCAGGCGCCTCATCAAAGTAAGCCCCGACCTCCCAAAGGCCGGAGCCGTCTTCAACCTCAAACACCCCGACACCGGTCGGGGCCGGATCAAGTGCTTCGAGCGCGTCACCGAGACGCGTCGCAAGCTCTTCACCGGGAAGTGTCGTCAGAGCGGTATATGTCGTCATGGGTCAAGCCTTTCACGAGTCGCGCCCGCGTTATGCTGACCCGGCGGGCGCGTCAACGCGCGACCAAAATCCTTCAAAAGGATTTTTCATAATTTCTTTTAAAAAGAAATTGCCCGGCTACGCGCCAACCCCAATTGGGCATGACACACCAGTGCCCCCGATCCCGCAATAGCCGGCTGGGTTCTTCGACAAATACTGTTGATGGTAATCTTCCGCGAAGTAGAAATCTGGCGCTTCAACAATCTCCGTCGTGATCACCCCATAACCCGCCTGCGACAGCCGCGGCGCAAAAGCCGTTTTGCTTGCCTCAGCCGCTTTCGCCTGCGCATCCGAATAGGTGTAGATGCCGGACCGATACTGCGTTCCCCGGTCATTGCCTTGTTGCATGCCTTGGGTCGGGTCGTGTCCTTCCCAAAACACCTGCAAAAGTTGATCATAGCTGATCACTGCGGGATCATAGATCACGCGCACCACCTCATTATGGCCGGTCTTGCCACTGCAGACTTCTTCATAGGTGGCATTGGGGGTGAACCCACCGGCGTAACCCACCATCGTCGACGTCACACCATCGAGCTTCCAAAACATCCGCTCGACCCCCCAGAAACATCCCATGCCGAACATCGCCTCGGCTTGGCCTTCGGGGACGCCGCCGGTCAAGGGCGTGCCAAACACGTGATGGGTTGATGCTGTGGGGATTGCCGTTGCGCGGCCTGGTAAAGCATCAGCGGCGGCAATCATTTGGGATTTGTCACGGGTCATGAAAAACATGGGCGGTCCTCCGTCTGTGGGTTACCCCATATATATGGCGCACCTGGCCCCAAATCCACGTGCGTTACTCTGCCACAACCATCCGTGATTGCAGCGTCGTCTCATAGCCCGGCACTGGATGGCGGGGAATTAAGAGCGCGAGTCCAAAAGACGTCGCGGCCATCGCGGCCGCAACGAAGAAGACCGCCGCAGGTGAGGTCAACCACAAGTATCCAAGCAAGGCCGGCAAAAAGACCGCCGCGATATGGTTGATCGTGAAGGCAACCGCTGCCGTTGGAGCGATGTCTTGCGGATCCGCGATCTTTTGAAAGTATGTCTTCAACGCCAAAGCCAGCGCAAAAAAGATATGATCCACGACGTACAGAAAAGCCGCAAACATCACGCCCCAGCCAAAGTAATAGACCCCGCCGTAAGCGAGAAACACAAGGATCAACCCAAGGTATTCAAACAGGAGTGCCTTCCGCTCGCCAAACACCGCCACCAGGCGGCCCATCAGCGGCGCGAAGATGATATTGATGACCAAGTTGATCAGATAGAGCTGGGTGATCTCATGCACCTCGAGCCCAAAGAGTTCGACCATCATAAAGCCCGCGAAAACAACAAAGATCTGCCGCCGCGCGCCCGCCATGAACTGCAGCGCGTAATAAAGCCAATAGCGTTTACGCAAGATCAGCTTTGTGTGTTGCGGATGAGGTGCCTCGAACTGAGGGTAAGCAAGGTAGGCAAAGGCCGTGATCGCCAAAGTCACGCCACCCGCCGCCATATAGACGCTGGCATAGCTCAGCTCATAGGTCTTCCAGGTCAACACAATAAGCCCGTAGGCCACCAAAGTCGCGCCCGATCCGGCCGCTGTAAGCCACCCCAGCAGCTGCGGGGCCTTTTTGATCTCTATCCACTGTAGCTGCAGCGACTGATTGACCGTTTCAAAATAGTGATAACCAATCGACGACAACATCGTCAGCGTCAGGACACCTGCCATCGATGGAAAGTAAGCCGTGATCGCTGTCGCCACGCCAAGCAACACAAGTGACACGATCCCGAGCACTTGTTCCCGCATCAACATGATCACAGCGATCACACCAACAGCAAAGAACCCCGGGATCTCACGCACTGTATGCAGCCAACCGATATCGGACCCATCAAATTGAGCGGCATCTACAACGAAGTTGTTCAAAAGGGCCGACCAGGTCGCAAATGAAATCTGCATGGCAACGACCATCAAAAACAGCAGCGTGATAGGCCGTTGCCACATCGGCAACTGTTGAGCATCTGACAGTGTGATGGTGCGCATGGGCGTGGCATACGCCTGTTCGTTTCGATTGGCGAGGGCCTAGGGCTTACCAACATCACACGAGTGGTTCAGCGGCTTGACTCAGAACGATCGTTCTGGTTTGAAGAAATCATGCCCCGTTCCACATCATTTACGCCCGACCAGCTTGCCGAACGTGCTCTGATGACGTTCTGGGAGCTCGGCTACAACGCGACATCGATGGACGTATTGGTGCGCGCCACCGGGGTCAGCCGGCACGGAATTTACACAACATTCGGTGACAAACATGGGCTCTTCCAGGCCTGTTTCCCGAAGTATCAAGAACTTGTTGTCACGCCTGCCTTTGCGGTCATGGAAGCGCCCGACGCCAACCTTGGAAGCATTGCCACATATTTCGATACCCAAATCTCGGCCGCTGAAAAGGTCGGCCTTCCAGGGCCAGGTTGCTTCGTCGCGAATTCCGCCACTGAGGTCGCCCCGCATGATACCGAAACGCAGGTCCAGGTCGCGGCACATAACGCCCGATTGCACGCGGGTTTTATGAACGTGCTTAGCAATGTGACGCGCAATCGCCAGCGACCCCGCGAAAGAGAAGTCCTTGCGCGGATGTGCGTGATCTTTACCAACGGTCTGTGGTCAACCTCCCGCGTGACGTCCGAGGGTGCTGATCTCAGACAGGCTGTCGACCTCTTCCTGACCCTCCTAAAGAGCAAGCTTTGATGGCTATGCGACCTCTTTCACAGATGAGAGTTACACCATGAGTAAATCACTGGCCGCCTTCACGCCTCTTCCCGGCTTCGACGGACTTTATTCGGCCCGAAAGGGTGACTTACGCTGCACAGCGATCCGTCTTCGTTCCGGCGGACTGTGCCTTTACAGCCCCGTTGCTGGCTTAGAAAATGTCGCACTGCAAAGCCTGGCTGACATTGGGCCAGTCACCCACTTGCTCGCCCCAAATCACTATCACAACAAAGGCCTGGCCGCGCATCGTGACGCATTCCCATATGCCACCCTATCCTGCCCCGCCGCCGCGCAACCCAGGCTCATCAAACAAACGGGATTAGACTTCGCAGACCTGTCTGCGCTGACGTCAGACCTGCCAGAAAGGACGCAGATCATCGACACCCAGGGCCTTAAAACCGGAGAGGTTTGGATCGAAGTGGACGGCAATTACGGCTGCTTGTGGATCGTCACTGACGCATTTAGGGGACCGAAATCTGACAATGGCCTCACCGATGGCCAGCCAGAGCTACTCGGTACGTTTCCGAAGTTTGGGATCGCTGACCGCCAAGCCTATGTCGCCTGGCTAAGCGAAACCGCCGCCACATCCAAGCCGACAACCCTTGTGCCTTGCCACGGCGCGGTCGTGTCCCGTGCAAATTTGCACGTCGATCTTATTGGTTTGTTGCGGGGCTGAGAAAGGCCGCGCTACGATGGAAGGCAAGCGCCGCGCGATCACTCCGGCGTTGGCATTCCAGCCAAAAGCAGTGCAAGACGGACAATGGAGAGCAACCCCAATGTCCCGTCTGGTTCCCCATTGAACATCATCACAAAGCCGGTCTGGCCGCCGGGCTCTTGGTACATGAACGTCACGACGCCAGGGTCGCCACCGGAATGCCCTTCAAATGTCAGCGGAATGGGGCCAACCTCAAGCGTTTCGCGCTCCCAAAACAGTCCGATGAAATCCCCTTCGGTGTCTTTGCCAGGGATACCCTGCACCCGCGGCGTTTTCTGCAACGTCACCACAGAAGCCGGAATCACCTGTGTCCCGTCCAACCTGCCATCGCCCAAATACATCGCCATCAGCTTGGCCAAATCATTGGCGCTGGCGTTGAATTGCCCATCGGGCCATGTCGCGAGAGCGTAGGGGGAAATGGCGTCGAAACTGCCACTGGCGTCGCGGGAATAAAGCGTCGCGCGGGCAGGGGTCGTGCCGTCAGCAGGACCAGCGTGGCCCCAAAAACCGCTAAGACCCAATGGGGCGATAATCTTGTCGCGTGTGTAGGCATCATAGGCCTGACCAGTCGCATCCGCGATCACCTGGCCCGCAAGGCCGGCACCAACATTGCTATATTGATAAACATCGCCTGGCGCCCAATCCCCAAAGTTTTCAGATGCATAGAGATCCTCACCGACGCCAAGATAGCGGGTCAGAAAGGCATCGAGAGACACCGGATGTGTTGTATCGCCGTAGTGGTAACCTACCTCTTCGTACCCCGCATCAGTATCGATAATCCCGGCTGTATGGGTCGCGAGCTGGGCAAAGCTGCGCGATGCACCATCAGGCGGGTCGAAAGGGATCGAGAGGATGTCGGCGATGGGGGCGTCGAGATCCAGCACACCCGCCTCAGCCGCAAAAGCCCCGGCAAGGCCTGCAAACACTTTGGTGATCGACCCAATGGGCATGACCGTGTCTGGGGTCATCGGCGTTTGGCTGTCGAGGTCGGCAAAGCCAGCAGCCCCGCTCGCCAAGACCTCTCCTTCGGTGACGACGGCCCACATCACGCCAGGGTAATGCCCGCGCGCCGCACCCCGTTCGGCTTGGCTGGCGACCGCATCAAGGCGTTTGTCGTAGTCGTCTGGCATCCGCAGATATAAGAAGTTCAGCAGCCCCGCACCGAAGAATGCAAAGACCAACACGATGGCGATCCATTTAAAGATACGGTTCATGGCGGTCCCCTCCGTAATGCCGCGTGCCAGCCGCGGTTGCCATATCGATGGCTTACGACGGGCGCGCTGCAAAGGGAAGCGGTGAGGACGCAACGGGTGGAGGGGGTCTTGGCCAGCGGCGGCGGAGTCGTGGTTAAGCGCCTTGTTTTGTGCGTAAATCGCGATGCACCGGGCGTGCACAGCGCGTACACCGGGCGTGCACCTGGGATACGCCGAAACGTGGTAAACGGTGCGCGCGGTAAGGGTTGTTAACTGTTGCTAGGTCGTTGAAACCAGATTGGCTCACCTCGTTTGGATCCTCGTCCGGACGGGCCAGCACCGGTCAGGGCTACAGCAAGGCCATTTGTCAGCGTGGCCGTTTATCCTGGCCCCACATAAGGGGCCCGCACAAGCGGGTGCGCCCTTGGCACGATTGCCGACTCTTTGGGTATGACCAGCTGTGGACCGGCTTCTGCGGCTTGATCTGGGCGTTTCAGTAGAACTTTTGAACGACTGCTTGGAGCCCCTCGCAGCGAACGCCCGATCCGATGGGTAAGCGAAGGCTGCCTCCCGTCCAAAATCCTTGTCAGACTAAGATCCGGACGGCACCATGCCGCTGAGCGAGGATCAATTGGGAAAAATCGGATGAAAACAATTTGGCCACATAGTGCTGCTGCAGGGGCGTTCGCAGCAATGACGTTGTTCGCGAGCGCCGGAAACGCCCAAAATGCAGAATTCGAGATCAGCTTTTATTTGCAACCAGACTCGACCGGGGGCAACACATTGAACAAGAGCGTAGAAATAGACGACGACCTCGCGCTCACGATTGAGGAAAGCAGGAACGAGGGCCAAAACCGCTACATCGAGCGTGATGCCACGCCCGATGAAATCTCTGCGGTCGAAACGTTGATTCGCGATCGTCTTGCCGCATACTCAACCCAAGTACGGGAGCGTCCAGATTACCCTCGGATTGAGGTCAGCCTCGAGATTGACAGTGGCGCAGTGACCCTGGAGATCGAAGAACACTATCCGCTGGGCGCCTTGCCTGCCGCCTACCTCACGCTGCAAGACCGCTTTTTCGACGACCGCTTCGAATAGCGTCGGTCGCCAGTCTTATGAATCGCAGGTGTTGTTAACGGTCGAGTTTTTGCAATTCCCGCGTTACGGCGAACGACCGAAACGAGCCCACTTTGCCAATTTCCTGCATCGCAGCCAAAGTCTGCTCTTGAGAAACAGGCAAATTTATTTCGGAAAACACGGGCCAAAGCCGTCGTTCGTCAATGGCCTCCGGTGCTGGACTTCGGCCTGTCGAACTTGGTCAACTCTGCGCGCGCAAAAATAAGTGGCAGCAGTAAGATGAATCCTTAGCGCGCTCTGAGGTACGCCGTTACATTTGCATGACTTTTGGCCAAGACACCATCGGGTAACAAACCGATATGTGCCCAACTGCCAAGGCGCAGTGCCAGTCTGCGCCATTGATGAAGCACCAATAGGCGCAAGCACCTTGCGTCAAGGTCCGACATATTTGCTCTGGCAGCAGGAACGCCTTCCAGAACATCGGCCAGCGCTGTGGCATTCTGCAAAAGATGTTGCGGCACTAGCTTTTCTTCGATCCACGGCGGTATCCCCGGTCGCTGCGGCGACAGAACAAAAGAGCCTTCAAGGTCCTTGGCTAATTCCACGGGGATAATGATAAGATCCTTGCTGATCTGGATGGATGTGAACCGCCGGGTGCCTTCGCGGATCAGGTGAAATTGCCAACCTTCCGGATATTTTACGTCCTGGCGATAAACATCCTTTGAAGCCACCTGCGTTTCGTGCAGACCCTTTGGCGACAGGCGATAGATCGCTTCTCTGCCTTGTTTTTCTGCGGTAATCCAGCCATCCGCCTTTAGTCGGTGAAGGGCGACGCGGATGGCCTCTGGCTTAATGTTCAAATGGCCAAGGATTTCTTTGATCTGGTTGCCAACCAGGTAGTCGCCGTCAAAATCGCCGAACAGTGTCACGATGACAGACCACGTCTTAAGTGTCTCAAGGTCCAGGAGTTTTCTGACGAGAGGGTGAACAGACTGCACGTGTTTCGGCCGTAAGCTGAGGGCGTGCGATCACCCTAGCACATTGTATTTCGGCCCGCCTCTACTTTGCGCCGCTCAGTACGCGTTCATCGTCAGCAGCTCATATTCCGCGACCAGCTCATCAGACTGATTGGTCAGCGTCACATGCCAACGGACCTCACCGTAATCGTCGTTGCGCGGAGTCTTGTGCTTGACGCTCAGACGCACCTTTATGCTGTCGCCTGCTTCGACCGGTTTCATAAAGCGCAGGTTGTCGAGGCCGGTATTGGCGAGAACCGGGCCTTCATTCGGCTCAACAAAGAGTCCGGCAGCAAAGCTAAGTAGTAGGTAGCCGTGCGCGACACGACCCGGGAAGAAGGGGTTACGTTTGGCTGCCTCTTCATCCATGTGGGCGTAGAAGGTGTCGCCAGTAAATTCGGCAAAATGCGCGATATCATCAAGGCTGATCTCGCGCTCATGGGTATTAAAGGTTTCCCCGATCGACAGGTCATGAAAGCTGCGGGTAAAGGGATGGTCCGCGTGGTTGATTTCCTCTGCGCCTGGCAACCATCTGTTGCCAATCGCGGCCAGAATATCGGGGCTGCCCTGAATGGCGGTGCGTTGCATGTAATGCATCACACCACGTATGCCGCCCATTTCTTCGCCACCGCCCGCGCGGCCCGGTCCCCCGTGCACCATGTGCGGGAGGGGTGAGCCATGGCCGGTACTTTCTTTCATGCTGTCGCGGTTGTTGAAGTAGAGCCGACCGTGAAACGCGCCCGCGCCCAAGGCCACTTGCCGCGCGACTTGTGGGTCATGGGTGATAACGGACGCGACAAGACTACCCTGCCCTTTGTTCACAAGGGCAATTGCGTGATCGACGTCACCGTAGGGCATGACTGTAGAAACGGGACCAAAGGCTTCGATTTCGTGGACGTTGATTGCAGTATCAGGTGCAGCGCAGTGAAAAAGCATGGGTGGTAGGAATGCGCCATCTTCGGAGCTTGCGCCATTAACGGCGAAGTTATCGGGGTCGCCAAAGACGCGTTCGGACTCTCTGCCAATGGTTGCGGCCTTTTCCAACACATCGGCGCGTTGCGCAGCAGAGATAAGCGCGCCCATGCGTGTGGTTTCAACTTTGGGATCACCGATTGTGATCTTTGAAAGGCTGGTTTGAAGCGCTTCTAGGACGGCTGGCACGTGGTGATCTGGCGCAAAAATCCGGCGGATTGCAGTGCATTTTTGGCCAGCTTTGGCGGTCATTTCCCGCGTGACCTCTTTGATGAACAAGTCAAATTCAGGTGTGTCAGGCGTGGCATCCGGGCCGAGGATAGACGCGTTCAGGCTGTCCTGTTCCGCGATGAAGCGGATCGAGTTTGCTAGGATATGGGGTTGAGACCGCAGCTTAAGCGCTGTGTCGGCAGAACCTGTAAAGCTGACAACGTCTTGGTTGGTCAGCTGGGCCAGCATGTCGCCCAAGCCACCTGCGACCATTTGCAGTGCACCCTTTGGCAGTATGCCGCTATCGATCATGATCTGGACGGCCAGTTCGGTGACATAACAGCTGGCCGTCGCTGGTTTGACAATTGCAGGCACCCCGGCAAGCAGTGTCGGGGCCAGCTTCTCCAGCATGCCCCAGACCGGGAAATTGAATGCATTGATGTGAACGGCGACACCCTGCAAAGGCGTGCAAATGTGCTGGCCCAGGAAAGTGCCTTGGCGGGAAAGCTGTTCGACCGCACCGTCCAGGAAAACGGTGTCATCCGGCATTTCACGGCGCCCTTTAGAGGCAAAGACCAGCATCGTGCCGATGCCCCCGTCGATGTCGATCAGGTGATCTTTCTGGGTGGCCCCTGTGGCGAAGGAGATCTCGTAAAGCTGCTGCTTGTGTTTCCCTAAATGCAGGGCAAGTGCTTTCAGCATTTTCGCACGCTGGTGAAAGGTCATGGCCCGCAGCGCAGGCCCGCCAACGTTTCGGGCGTGCCCGAGCATCTCTTCGGTGTCGAGTGCGGAATTTCCGGCTCTCGCAATCAACTCACCGGTTACGGCCGAATGAATGGCACGCGCGCTGCTATCGGCTGATATCCAGTGCCCGGCTGCGAAACTTTTTACATCTTGGACTGTCATGACATAGCCTTTGATTTTGTTTGGCTTGAATATCGGCGTGCGCGGCGCCAGGTGCCCGGGCTTGCTGCTTCCATCGCGTCAAGCGTGCGTCGCAGCGCAGGCGCGCCCACTGTTTCGGCCCAGTGCATTGGCCCCCCCCGCCAACGCGGAAAGCCGTAGCCCGCGGTTTTCACCACATCCACAGTGGCATCGCTCTCGGCAATGCCTTCTTCGACAATCTGTGCACCCTCATTGGCCATCGCGGTCAGAAGTTGGATTTGAATATCTTCTGGCGTGAAGGTTGATCGGACAATGCCGGCCTTGGCGCTGTAATCCGCAATCAGCGTCTCGACCCACGGGTCGCGCACCGGGGATTTGGGGCCAGAGGTGTAGCGGTACCAACCCAGACCACTCCGCAGACCAAAACGGCCCTCGGCACATAACCGGTCCGAAATCGGCACATAGCGTTCCTGCACAGCCCGCGTCGCGTCCTGACGTCTGCGACTGGCCTCCGCAATTTGCAGGCCTGCTTGGTCCTGCGCCTCAAACGGCCCCATCGCCATGCCGAAGGCCCGCATGGCCTCATCAACCTGGTGGGGGAAGGCGCCATCCGCGAGCAAGTATTCTGCAGCCCGGCGGTAGGCCGCAAGAATACGGTTGCCGATAAACCCATCGCAAACGCCGGCCAAAACAGGCATCTTTCGCAAGCCCTTTGCGAAAGCAAAACCCTGAGCCAATGCGGTATCGCTGGTGTCGTCGGTCCGAATGACCTCAACCAGTTTCATGATATGTGCGGGCGAGAAGAAATGTAGCCCAAGGCACCTGTCTGGCTGCGGCGTGATTGCGAAGATGTCATTCGGGTTGAGGTAGGATGTATTCGTGGCAAGCAGTGCGTCCGACCGTACGACACGCGACAATTCCGCGAAAACGGATCGTTTGGTTTCGAGGTCCTCGAAAACCGCCTCAATGGCCAGATCAGCTTTGGCGGCGTCGTGATAATCGTATGACGCTTTGAAAGCATTCAGACGACCTTTGAACTCTGCCGCGCTGATTTTGCCGCGATCCAGCGCGCCTTGCATCAGAGATCGAACGGTCGTTGTTGCTGTTTCGGCCGCTGCCGCATTGCGGTCGATGATGTGCACGCGATGACCAGCATTCAGGCAAGCCGCTGCAATGCCGCAGCCCATCAACCCGCCGCCGACAATGGAAACGTCTGTGATTTTCTTCGGGGCGGAGTCACGTAAGATCGCGGGCCGACTTGCAGCACGTTCGGCAAAAAAGATGTGCCGAAGAGCCCGGCTTTCGTCCGACTGGCGCAGCTCAAGATGCAGCGCGCGTTCTTTGGGTTGAGAGACCTCATAGGGGTCCACCACCCATTGCAGTGCATTGAGGTTATGGAGAGGTGCTGCGCGACCCTTGGCGAAGCGCCGCACCTTTTCGGTGGTCGTTTCTAGGTCTGTGATAGCTGGCGCCGCGCGCGTTGATACGGGCGTGAACGCGCGGCCAATGTAGTTTTCGACATCCCTCTTAGGGTCGTCGGATATCGCGTCGATCGCGCCAAACTCTAGAAGTTCATCTGCGGTCTTCAGCTGCCCTAAACAGGCCATCTCGACCGCTGTTTGCCAGCCCAAAAGCCGAGGGGCGCGTTGCGTGCCGCCTGCGCCTGGGATGAGGCCCATGTTCACTTCGGGCAGGCCAAAACGGGTGCCTGGTTTGGCGACCCGATAAGCGCAGGCCATCGCGATTTCAAAGCCGCCACCCAGAACGGTGCCGTGCAAGATGGCCAAGAAAGGAACAGGGCTTGCTTCGATGGCGTCAACGACATCTGGTAGATCGGGGGGCTGCGGCGGGGCGTCGAATTCGGACATGTCGCCGCCCGCCACAAACGTTTTACCGACGCATTGCAGGACCGCCAGATCACAGCCCTTGACCGCCTCAACGGCCTGCAACAATCCCGCACGCACCGCAGTCGACGTCGCGTTCACAGGGGGATTCTCGATCGTCACCCAAGCGATTGACCCCTTAATTTCAACTGTGACAGGCGTGAACATCGCGTCGCAAGACCTTACAAACATTATTGACCAACCGGTCGGTTTATGTATCTTTGGGTAAATCGACGGGCGGACAAATGCAAGGGAGCAATCGGTGTCAGACACGATTTTGGCAAAGGATCACGGCCAATGGATCGAGGTGACGCTCAATCGTCCCGACAAGCTTAACAGCTTTAACGACGAGATGCATTTGGCCCTGCGCGAGACTTTGGAAACCGCCATTGGGGCGCAAAAACGTGCAATCCTTTTGACCGGCGCCGGGCGCGGTTTCTGTGCCGGGCAAGATCTGGGTGATCGCGATCCGGCTAATATGGATGGCCTGCCCGACCTAAGCCACACTTTAAAGACTTTCTATAACCCTTTGGTTCGACTGATCCGCGATGCCGAATTGCCGGTGATCTGCGCCGTGAACGGGGTTGCCGCAGGCGCAGGGGCCAACCTGGCAATGGCTTGCGATATCGTTCTAGCGTCTGACGAGGCCAAGTTCATTCAGTCTTTTGCCCATGTCGGGCTTGTCCCAGATGCAGGCGGGACATGGAACCTGACCCGCCTTTTAGGGCCAGCCCGCGCAAAGGCGCTGGCGATGACAGGCGAACCCGTCAGCGCGGCGCAAGCGGCAGATTGGGGTATGATCTGGAAGGCCTGTCCCGCCCCTGACTTGATGACCGAAGCCCGTGCGCTGGCTGAAAAACTGGCCAATGGCCCGACGACCGGCTTTGCGCACGTCAAGAAAGCCATTCACGCCGCTGGCACCAATACGCTTGATGCGCAGCTTGAATTAGAAGCAACTTATCAAAAGATTTGTGGTGCATCTGCGGACTACGCTGAAGGGGTTTCCGCTTTCCTGCACAAGCGCAAACCCGTGTTCAAAGGCAAATGACGATGACACCAAAAACCCGTGCCGAGAAATCCGCAGCGGCCATGTGGTCGAACGATCAGGCCAGTTCATGGCTGGGCATGTCGCTTGATCAGGTGAACGAAGGCACAGCCACCCTCTCGCTCACCGTGGCCGCCCATCACACCAATGGCCTTGGGAATTGCCATGGTGGGATCATCTTTTCGCTGGCCGATAGCGCCTTTGCCTTTGCCTGCAACAGCCGCAATCAAGCCACCGTCGCGCAGCACAATGCGATCACCTACATCGCGCCGGCCAAGCTAGGCGATACACTGATCGCAACTGCCCGCGAAGTGTCCTTAAGCGGACGAAGTGGCATCTATGATGTCAGCGTAAAGACAGAAGACGGCGCTTTGATTGCCGAATTTAGAGGGGGATCGCGCAGTGTGCGGGGCACCTTGTTTGAGGAATAGAACATGAAAGACCTGACACCTCACCGCGACAGTCTTGATCCAATTGAAATTGCGTCTCTGGACGAGATCCGCGCGCTTCAACTTGAGCGGATGAAATGGTCTGTGCGGCATGCCTACGACAACGTGCCGATGTATCGTGATCGGTTTGATGCGGCGGGTGTGCACCCGGATGATCTGCAGACTTTGGCTGATCTGGCGAAGTTCCCGTTCACCTACAAGGATGACCTACGCGCGAATTACCCCTTCGGGCTTTTTGCCGTACCGCGCAAACAGATCGTGCGGCTTCATGCGTCGTCTGGGACGACGGGCAAACCAACCGTCGTGGGCTACACGCAAAACGACATTGATATGTGGGCGACTATGGTGGCGCGGTCGATGCGGGCGAGTGGGACGCGGCCCGGCGATGTGGCGCATATTGCTTATGGGTATGGGCTGTTTACCGGTGGGCTCGGCGCGCATTACGGGGCCGAAAAGCTTGGGTGCACGGTTGTGCCAGTCTCCGGCGGCATGACAGAGCGGCAAGTCACGCTGATCGAAGACTTCAAACCTAAGACGATCATGGTGACCCCTTCTTATATGCTCAACATATTGGAACAGTATCAAAAGGCAGGCATCGATCCGCGCGGCACATCGCTGGAAGTTGGCATTTTCGGCGCAGAGCCTTGGACCAACGCCATGCGGACCGAGGTGGAAGACGCCTTTGATATGCATGCAGTCGATATTTACGGGCTGTCTGAGGTTTTGGGGCCGGGTGTAGCCAATGAATGCGTTGAAACGAAAGACGGCCTGCACATTTGGGAAGATCATTTCTACCCCGAAATCATAGATCCCGAAACGGGGGATGTTCTGCCTGACGGCGAAATGGGAGAGTTGGTGTTCACCACCATCACCAAAGAAGGCTTGCCGATGATCCGGTATCGTACGCGCGATCTGACCCGGCTGTTACCGGGGACGGCGCGGTCGATGCGCCGGATGGAAAAGATCACCGGGCGCTCTGATGACATGATCATTCTGCGCGGGGTGAATGTCTTCCCCACACAGATCGAAGAACAGGTCTTATCGATCCCAGAACTTGCCCCCTATTTCCAGATCGCCTTGTCCCGCGATAGTCGCATGGACGCGATGGCTGTCCATGTCGAAGCTGCACCGGGGTCAGAAAGTGAAGCGGCCCGCTATGCTGCGACCAATCTATTGACGAAGAAGATCAAGGATGTAGTGGGTGTGTCGACACAGGTTAACGTCGGCGCGCCGGGAACGGTTGAACGCAGTCAGGGCAAAGCCCGCCGCGTAATCGACAACCGCCCGAAGGAGTAAGACGCATGGTAAGGTCCAAGGCCAAAGATCACGAAAGCAAGCGTCAGCATATCCTTTCGGTGGCCGCGGAAGTGTTCGCACGGGAAGGCATTGCACGGGCTTCAATGAGCGAGGTTGCCCGAGCCTGCGGGATATCAAAGGCGAATATTTATCATTACTACGACAGCAAAGATGATCTGATCTTTGACATCCTTGACACCTATCTGTCGCAACTCAGGGATTGGCTGTGCGGGACAAATCTTGATGGGCAAAACCCAGCTGAACAACTGCATATTTTGACCAGAGAGTTCTTGCTGGCCTACGAAGGCATGGACAATGAGCATAAGATCCAAAGCGAGGGTCTGCCGCTTTTGGCATCTGACAAACAAGATATTCTAAAAGGATATCAACGGGATCTGGTCGGTTTGGTGTCCGAAACGCTGCAAAGCTGTGCGCCTGAAATGCTCGGGGCTGATGCTGCCAAGCGCCGCGATATTACCATGTCAGTCTTTGGGATGCTGAACTGGTTCTACATGTGGAACCCCGCCGCCGACAAAGACAAGCGCATCGCCTACGCCGCCACTGTCGCTGATCTGACACTCAACGGACTTAGAAAACCGTAAATCGCATGACCGCCACAACCAGGGGCAACCTGCGCGCATCAGAATTGACTGACCGGTCGGTTTATATAGAATTCGACGTAGTGGAGGGCGAGTCGGCCCTGTAAAACGGGAGGAAGACAATGAAATTGAGATCTACGATAGTGGCAGCTTTCGCAGCAGCGCTCGTCGGCGCCACGGCCGCGTTGGCCGAAAAAGAAATGGTTGTGTCGTCCTGGCTGCCACCTACGCACATCATGAACGATACCGTCTGGCCTGAATTCATAAGCCGGATCGAAGCGGCGACCGAGGGCCGCGTTACGGGAAAGATCGAATATCAACTTGCATCCCCTCCATCCCAGGCAGACCTGATCGAAGACGGTGGCGCGGATGCGGCCTGGATTTTCCATGGGTATAACCCAGGTCGCTTTGTAACCACCAAGCTGATCGAAATTCCGGGGCTTGAAGGCGATTCCGCTGCGGCATCGGCTGCACACTGGCGCGCGCATCAAGAAGTACTCGGGGCGGCAAACGAGCATGACGGCGTTGTGCCTGTGGCTATGATGGTCCACGCGCCCGGCATGCTGCATCTGTCGACAGAAATCTCATCTTTGGATGAGGCTGCAGGCCTTAAAATCCGGTCAGGCGGCGGTGTGATGGGGGATGTTCTGGCGGGCCTGGATATGGCTGGCGTTCAGGTCTCGGCCCCTAAAGTCTACGAAACAGTGTCCAATGGTGTGGCTGACGGGACGTTCTTTCCGGGCGACACGATTGCCATTCTGCGTCTGACTGAAGTTCTGCCTTACACTTACCGGGTGCCGGGTGGCTTCTATCGCGGGTCCTTCTCGATCGTCATGAGTGAGGACTTCCTTGAAGATATCGGCGCAGAAGATGCCGCAGCAATCCAAGCCGTCCTGGGTGAAGATTTCTCGGCCTTTGCAGGCCGCGCATGGGACGAAGGCAATCAGCGCGGTATCAGTGCGCAGATGGAAACGGGGCAGGTTATCGACCTTGAAGGGGAAGCCGCCGCTGCGTTCACCGGGCTTGTTCCGCAAATTCAGCAATCCGTGATCGAAGAAGTGTCAGCCGCTGGCGTTGATGCGGATGCTGCCTTGACGATCATTCGGGATACGATGGCCGAATACAGCAGCGGCAACTAAATGATGCAGGGTATTGAACGGGCGGGCCATTGGCTTGCCCGTATCTGTCTCGTGTTAAGCGGGACTTGCTTGATGGTGCTCATGTGCCTGACCGTTGCGGAAGTTGTCGCACGATACGGCTTCAACGCGCCGATCTTCGGACGTCAGGATTTGGCGCAAATCTTGCTGGCCTGTTCGATCTTCTTTGCTTTGCCCGTCGTGACGTTGCGGGGGCAACAAATCGATGTTGATCTGCTTGATCTGCTGTTTTCCAGCCGGGCTGCGTTTTGGCGCAATCGCGTGATCGAACTACTGACCGGCGGTGTGTGCATCACGATGGGTGTGTGGTTGTTCGAGCGTACCGAAAAGGCCCTCAACCGCGGATCAGTGACCGAACTGCTGTTCCTGCCGAAATACCCTTTGCTTGGCTTTGTCGCCCTTATGGTTTTCGCGACCGGCGTACTCGTCGCTTTGCGCAGCGGGTTTCTTATGTTCCAAACGAAGACCGATCGCGACAGATGACCATTGCCCTCATCGCCTTTGCTATTGTGATTGCACTCGTCCTTGTGCGGGTCCCCATCGGCATTGCCATGGGAACGGTTGGTGCGATTGGCTTTGTTTACTTGCGCGGTGGGCGCTGGTCTGCGGGGCTTGGGCCTGCAGCGGATTCCATTTTGGATGTCGCGCAAAACGACGCTTTGTCGGTTATCCCGCTCTTTATTCTGATGGGCATGATCATCGCCCAAAGTGGCATGGCCCATGACCTTTACCGCGCGGCCTATGCGGCGGTCGGGCGCTTGCCCGGCGGGTTGGCGATGTCGACCATTCTGGCCTGTGGCGGTTTTTCAGCCGTGTCGGGATCGTCACTGGCAACGGCGGCGACGATGTCAAAAGTCGCATTGCCATCTATGCGGAAGTTTGGTTACCACGATAGCCTGTCCACCGCTTCGGTCGCAGCAGGCGGAACGTTGGGCATCTTGATCCCGCCCAGCATCATCTTGATCATCTATGGGTTCCTGACCGGCCAATCGATCGGCAAACTTTTCCTTGCGGGCATTTTGCCGGGGCTACTGGGCATTGTCTTATATCTGGGCGCTGTTGGTTTCGTGGTGTGGCGCAAGCCAGAGGCCGGACCGGCCGGAAACGCAATGGATTGGGCAGAGGCCCGGTCCTGCATTTTGCGTGTCATCCCCATCCTTGCGCTTTTCGTGATCATTATCGGGGGCATCTACGGGCAGATTTTTACAGCCGATGAGGCAGCAGGCGTCGGCGCATTTGGGGCGATTTTGATTGCAATCCTGATCGGTCGGTTTTCTTGGGCCGGACTGATCGATGCACTGTCGCAGACGGTGCGCACGTCGGTTGGTCTGTTCGTGCTTTTGATCGGGGCGGATATCTTCAATCGCCTGATCACCCGTGCGGGACTTACCGATGATCTGCTGGGATTCTTGCAAGGTGCAGGCTTAGAACCCTTTGCGGTTCTTGGGTTGATCGTTCTCATCTATCTGGTGCTTGGGGCGGTGTTCGAAAGCCTGTCGATGATCACCCTGACGGTGCCGGTTTTTGCGCCGCTGATCGCGTCCCTGGGTTTTTTTGAAGGGGACGTAACCGGCGAAATGGCACTGATCTGGTTTGGCATCATTGTCGTAGTGGTGACCGAGATTTCGCTGATCACGCCACCAATTGGGCTAAACGTGTTCGTCCTGCGATCGGTCGTTACGGATGTGTCTGCCGCGACAATCTTCAAAGGGGTCACCCCGTTCTGGATCGCCGATATCATCCGGCTCATCATCTTAATCGCACTGCCGGCTTTTGCGCTCATGTTGCCCTTGGGCGTCCTGGGGTTTGGGTAGAACTGAATAAAGAGGGAAGCATGGAAAGCCTGATCGAACCACTGAAGACCTGCCATCTCGACCACTTTCGCACGGATCTGCGCAATATTTGCGGCTCTTTTGATGTAGATAACGGGCGGGATACGCTGACGGGGCGTGCTGCGTCGATATCCAAAGCGGGCCTCGATTTGGCCTATGTGGGCCAAAACGCGCAAGCTATTCATCGCCAAAGGTCCAATATCAAGGCGGATCCGGGGAACCACTTCTTTCTTGTGATACAAGCAAAAGGCACGGCGCGGATGCGTCAGAATGATAGCGACGCCGAGCTGTTAACTGGTGACATGTTTGTGGTGGATTCAACGCAGCCGTCATCGTTTCACTATGGCGGCCGCACGTCGCACCAACTGTCGCTGCACCTTCCTCGCGTGGAAACGTTACAGCGATTTGGCAACCGCATTTCAGGGGGCATGAAAATTTGCCGTACTGATCCATTGGGGCAAGCGATGCGATCGATCGTGACCGAAATTGTTGGCAATCAAACGCCCCATAACGTGCATGTTGCGGAAGCTTTTTATAGCGTCTTTGGGGCGTATCTCTACAGTCGGTCAAATGGCGATGCGGGCACGCTAGATCCGCATCGCCAGATCGTTCATCGCGCGCTCAGCATCATGTCGCAGCATTTTTCAAACCCCCGATTATGCCCCGCGCAAATCGCAGATCTCACGGGGGTTTCGCTGCGCAGTTTGCAACGCGCCTTTGCGACGATGGACAGCACCCCGCATCGCCACCTTCAGGACATGCGGGTGGATGCGTTTTGCGAAGCGCTAGACTTACACGGTGCTACGAACCCTTCGTCCATCGCCAGGATCGTCTTTGATTGCGGGTTTTCGGACCTTTCGACGTTTTATCGCCTTTTCAAAACACGGTTTGGTTGCGCCCCAACCGCGTGGCGCACATTGCAATAGCTTCTGGCGCAGATCGCAAAGACGCCTTTGGTACGGGTCACCTAGCCTAAAAACCATGCAAACTCTGAAGGGAGAGCAGACATGGTTTTTTGGAGGAGGAAAAAGCCCGTGGCAGATACATTTTCAATGATCATCGATGGCGCTTCAGTGACACCGGAGAAGACGTTCGAGGTGAAAAACCCTTCGACCGGAGAGCTGGTCGGTCTCGCGCCCGAAGCAAATATGCAAGATTTGGACAAAGCGGTCGCGGCCGCCGACGCGGCCTTTCAGACCTGGTCAAAACAAAGCGACGCGGAACTGCAAGCGGCTTGCGAGGCAGTCACTGCCAAGATCACAGAACATGCGGATGAGCTGGCAACCCTTGTCACCAAAGAACAGGGCAAGCCATTGAATGGCCTTGGGTCACGGTGGGAAATTGGTGGCGCGGGTGCCTGGGCTGGATACACTAGTGCGCTGTCGCTGCCCATGAAGGTCCTGCAAGACAACAACGAAGGCCGGGTAGAGCTGCACCGCAAACCCATCGGCGTCGTGGGGTCCATCACACCGTGGAATTTCCCGGTGATGATTGCGATCTGGCACATCATGCCGGCCCTGCGCACGGGCAATACCGTCGTGATCAAACCATCGCCCTACACACCTTTGGCGACGATCCGGCTGGTTGAGATCATGAATGAGGTGCTGCCCAAAGGTGTCGTCAATTGTGTGACCGGCAGCGACGGTGGCGGCTCGATCGGGGCGGCCATGTCTGCGCATCCTGACATTCGCAAGATCGTCTTCACTGGATCCTGCGCGACAGGCGAGAAGGTGATGCGCTCAGCCGCTGAAACCATGAAACGTCTCACGCTTGAAATGGGTGGGAACGATGCGGGCATCGTCCTGCCAGATGTTGACCCGGCGCAAATCGCCGAAGGTCTGTTCTGGGGTGGGTTCATCAACAACGGACAAACCTGTGCGGCGATGAAGCGGCTTTATGTGCATGAAGATGTCTATGACGACGTGTGCACAGCACTTGTCGCTTTCGCCAAAAACATCCCGATGGGCGACGGAATGTCCGAGGACAGCATCCTTGGTCCTGTTCAAAATCAAATGCAGTTCGATAAGGTCAAACGCTTGGTTGATGCAGGCAAAAAGAACGGGCGTGTCTTGTTGGGGGGCGACCCGGGCGAGGGTCTGTTCTTCCCGGCGACGATTATTGCCGATCTTGATAACGGCGACCCTTTGGTTGACGAAGAGCAATTCGGCCCTGCCTTGCCAGTGATCAAGTACAGCGACCTGGACGAGGTGATTGCGCGGGCCAATGACTCTGAAAATGGGCTTGGCGGGTCTGTCTGGTCCAAGGATATCGACAAAGCAAAGCAAGTCGCCAGCCGCATGGAATGTGGGTCCGTTTGGATCAACAAGCACGGTGCCATCCAACCGAACGCACCCTTTGGCGGCGTAAAATCGTCAGGCATCGGCGTCGAGTTCGGGGAAGAGGGCCTGCAGGAATACACCGATATTCAGGTGATCTTTAGCTAGGCGACTTGGCACGCGGCGGGGCAATGGCCCCGCCAAATTTTCTGGGAGGAAAAACAAATGACAAAATCAAAAATGAATCGCCGCGACTTCTTGGGTCGCACCTCTGTTGCCACCGGCGTCTTAATGGTGGCACCGGGCATTTACGGCGCATCCGTTAATACGGCCGAAGCACAGACTGGCAGCTTTGACTATATCATCTGCGGCGCGGGTTCTGCAGGCTGCGTTTTGGCCGCACGGCTGACCGAAGACGCGGACGTCTCCGTCCTGCTGATCGAGGCTGGCGGCCCAGAGGAAGGGGTCGTCAACATCGAAACCCCGCTTCTTTTGTTGGAAAACTGGAACACTGAATACGACTATGCCTATTTCACAGCGCCGCAAGAACACTGCAACGGGCGGCAAATCCATTGGCCGCGCGGGCGCGTTGTCGGCGGATCCGGCTCGATCAACGGCATGTTATATGTGCGCGGCCACGCATCGGATTACGACAACTGGGCCTATATGGGCAATCCGGGGTGGGACTATGAAAACATCCTTCCGTACTTCAAGAAATCCGAGGATTTCGAAGGCGGCGAAAACGAATACCACGGCATTGGTGGACCACTGCGTGTGACAACCGACTATGAAAAGCACCCAACAACGCAAAAGATCGTCGAGGCCTGTCTCGAAGCCGGTTATCCGTTTAACGAAGACTACAACGGCGCAGATTCCGAAGGCGTCAACTATGCGCAAATGAACACCAAGGACGGCTTGCGCCATTCAAGCGCTGTTGCTTTCTTGCGTCCTGCGCTTGACCGTTCGAACCTTAGCCTTCTGACCAATTCCAAGGTCCAAAAGGTCAATATGGACGGCACCACAGCAACGGGTGTGACCTATATGCAGGCTGGCGAAGAACGCACGGTGACTGCCACGCGTGAGGTCATCCTGTCAGGTGGGACAATCGACAGCCCGAAAATGCTGATGCTTTCGGGCATTGGTGAGCGGGCGCAACTGGAAGAACACGGGATCGAAGTTGTTCATGACCTGCCGGGCGTGGGTAAGAACCTGCACGATCATTCACTTGCGCCAGTGATCTTCGAGGGCGACGTACCACCCCCCACCAACATGGCCGTCATCCCGCTACATGCGCAGGCGTTCATGCGGTCCGACCCGCGCCTTCCAGCGCCCGATATGCAGCCGCTGTTCTTCCATGTCCCGCTTTATACCGCCGACACGCAGGAACCGGTGACGCCATCGGCCTATACGCTGTGTGCGGGCGGCGTCAGCCCGACCAGCCGGGGTGAGTTGCGGATAACGGGGCCAAGCGCGGATGATCCGCTGATGCTAGATCCAAACTTGCTTGAAACGGACTATGACGTCCAAACGCTCGTCACGAACATCAAGATGATGCGTGAAATCGCAGCCCAGCCTGCGTTGGCCGAAATTACAACGCGGGAGATTTATCCCGGACCAGACGTGCAAAGCGATGAAGACTTGGCGGACTACGCGCGCAATTCGCTTCAATCCTATCACCATCAGGTCGGCACCTGTAAAATGGGCCGAGACGAAATGGCGGTCGTCGATCACGAATTGAAAGTTCACGGCATCGACGGATTGCGGGTGATCGACGCCTCAATCATGCCGGTTGTGCCGACGGGCAACACAAATGCGCCAACATATATGGTCGCCGAAAAGGGCGCCGATATGGTGAAGGCAGCCCGTCAGGGATAACGAGTTCCTCCCGTAGTGAGTGGGGCCCGGCGTCTGACGTCGGGCCTTTTTAGTGCCCAGACTGATCGTAATCCCAGACCACTTTTTGACCCGAGACCGGATAGCATTGGCAGGTCAGCACAAAGCCTGCATCAACCTCGTAGTCTTCCAGCGCGTGGTTCGTGACCATCTCGACCTCACCTTTTAATACCTTGGCCTTGCAGGTCGAACAAACGCCCGCCTTGCAGGCAAAGGGGGCATCAACGTTCCCGGCAAGTGCTGCATCCAAAAGGCTCGTCTGCGGCGGGATGATCAATGACCGCGCTTCACCACCAAGTGTGACCCGACCATCGACGCCATCTTCCATCTCGGCCGCGTCAGCGATCCGTTCAGGCAAGCGCCCAGGTTGTCCAGAGGCAAACAATTCAAATCGGATCTGATCCTGAGAAAGCCCATGTGCCGCCAGCGCGTCAGAGATGGCAAGCATCATCGGTTCAGGCCCGCAAATGAACGCCATATCAACCGAAGCGATATCGATCCACGTACGGAACAAGGCTGCACATTTTTCGCCGTCAACACGACCACGAAACAAATCAATTTCCTGGCTTTCATCTTCCAACACATGGATCACGTTCAGCCGCCCAAGGTGCTGGTTCTTAAGGTCTTCCAGCTCTTCGCGGAACATGATCGTGTTCGGGTTCCGGTTGGCATAGACCAGCGTGAAACGGGCAGTCAGTTCAGCCTCAAGACCCGTGCGCAGGATCGACAAAACCGGCGTGATGCCCGAGCCGCCTGCAAAACACAGATATTGGGGCGCATCGCCTTTCGCCTTCGCAAAGAAGTTGCCCATGGGTGGCATCGCCTCCACCACATCGCCAACGGCCAATTCGGTATTGGCCCAAGTTGAAAAAGCGCCCCCCGCGACCCGTTTGATCCCCACTTGCAGCACACCGTCTTGCTGACCGGCACAGATTGAATAAGACCGCCGCAGCTCTTGTTCGCCAAAATCACGCCGAAACGTCAGGTACTGGCCTTGAACAAAATCAAATCCAGCGTCGCTTCTGGGTTCCAATGTTACTACCACCGCATCGCGGATGGTCTTTTCGATTTGGGTTACGGTCAGCGGTTGGAATTGGGGCATTACACACGCCTTAGATACATTTGAAATAATCGAAGGGTTCAAGGCAATCGGTGCAGCGCCACTGGGCTTTACACGGGGTCGAGCCAAACTGGCTGACCCGCTCAACCGCCGTCGATTTACACTGCGGGCAACGCGCTGGTCCGCCCGCAGCTTGAGGCGGCGCAATGCCGTAACTTTCCAGTCGGGCGCGACCCTTGTCCGACAGCCAATCCGTTGTCCAAGCTGGGGCGATTTGGGTTTTCAGCTGAACCGAAGGCACCCCATGTTTGGCCAAGGCTGTCTCGATATCCATCGCAATCACGGCCATGGCCGGGCAACCTGAATAGGTCGGTGTAATGGTCACTTCGACGGCGTCACCGGAAACAGACACTGCCCGCACCACGCCCAAATCCACGACCGAGATCACCGGAATTTCTGGATCAGGGACATCTTCTAGCCAGTTCCAAACTTGGGCTTCGGAAATGTGGGGCGAGGCCGTCACCAGGCAGCGCCGGGGTAGGACCGTTGCAAGGTCTGCATAGTCGCCAGCATATGCCCCAGATGTTCAGTGTGCCGAAAGCCGCTGCGTCCGCCGGAATGGGCAAAGGCGCTGTCGGGTGCGCGCAAAGCGGCCTCTGACAAGGTCCCATGTACCGTTCTATCCCAGTCATTGCGCATAGAGGCTGGTAAAGGCGCGATGCCCTTCTTTTGCATGGCTTGGTCTGTTTCATCCTCACCAAACAATTCACCCGCGTAGGGCCAAAGGTGGTCGAGCGCTGCTTGCATCCGCGCGTTGCTTTCCTCTGTGCCGTCCCCCAACGCAATTACGGTATCCGCCGAACGATCAAGGTGGTAGGTCGCCTCCTTCACGGATTTCGTGGCGATATCGGCGACATGCGTATCCGACGAGCCGCAAAGCGCTGTCAGCCATGGCACTTGAAACGCATCAAACAGGAACTGTCGCATCAAGGTGCGCCCGAAATCCGCGTTCGGGACTTCCAGCATCAGGACATTGCGAAAATCATAGACGTCGCGCAGATAGGCCAGATCATTGGCACTGCGACCTTGCCCTTCAACTTCTGCCGCATAGCCCAGCCAAAGTTGGGTCTGCCCGATCAGATCAAGGGCGGTGTTGGCAAGTGCGATATCTTCTTCCAAGGCTGGGGCAACGCCACACCACTCCGACGTCCGGTGCCCAAGTACCAAAGCGTTATCCCCTTGCCGCAATAAGAATTCGAACAGATGGTTCATCACATTTTCCCCACCTCGTCGGGAATGTCGTAAAAGGTCGGGTGACGATAGACCTTGTCCCTCGCCGGATCATACATTGGGCCCTTATCTGACGGGCTAGACGCGGTGATCTTTTCCGCCTCAACCACCCAAATGCTCACGCCTTCATTGCGCCGCGTGTAAACATCGCGCGCATTCTTAAGCGCATGTTCGGCATCGGCAGCATGAAGCGAGCCGACATGGCGATGGCTCATCCCGTGCGCACCACGGATAAACACTTCCCAAAGGGGCCATTCCTTGCTCATCCGCTTATTCCGCTGCCATTTTGCGCGCGGCTTTCTTTTCGGCATGGGCGGTCATCGCATCACGCACCCACGCCCCGTGATCCCACGCCTTTTGCCGCGCCGCCAACCGATCGACATTGCACGGCCCATTACCCGAGATTACATCAAAGAACTCACCCCAATCAGGTTCGGTAAAGTCGTATTGGCTCGTTTCCTCGTTCCAGGTCAGATCCTCATCCGGGATCGTCAACCCAAGGAATTCCGCCTGCGGCACCGTTTCATCGACGAACTTTTGTCGCAGCTCGTCATTGGTGTTCATCTTGATCTTCCAGGCCATAGACTGCGATGAATGCACGCTGTCTTTGTCCGATGGGCCGAACATCATCAATGCGGGATACCAAAACCGGTTCAAAGCATCCTGCGCCATGCGCTTTTGATCAGCGGTGCCCTTCACCATCGCCATCATGATGTGAAAGCCTTGGCGCTGGTGAAAGCTCTCTTCTTTGCAAACACGCACCATCGCACGGGCATAGGGGCCATAAGATGTGCGCTGCAACGGCACTTGGTTCATGATCGCAGCACCATCAACCAACCAGCCTACGGCGCCCATATCGGCCCAAGTCAAGGTTGGGTAATTGAAGATCGAAGAATACTTCATGCGCCCGTCCAGCAGCATTTCGGTCATTTCATCGCGCGACACACCAAGGGTCTCGGCCGCGCAGTAAAGGTAAAGACCGTGGCCCGCTTCATCCTGCACCTTGGCCAACAGATTGGCCTTGCGTTCAAGGGTTGGGGCACGGGTTATCCAGTTGCCTTCCGGCAGCTGGCCGACAATTTCAGAATGGGCGTGTTGGCCAACCTGTCGGATCAGGGTCTTGCGATAGCCTTCCGGCATCCAGTCCTTCGGCTCGATCTTTTCGCCCGCGTCGATCCGCGCCTGAAAGGCCGCTAGCTGGTCGGGATCTTCCTTGGTTGCTTCGGACGTCACCATCTGTGCATACATCGTGCTGCTCCTACGTTCGTTCCAAAATAAGTGCGGTGCCTTGGCCGACGCCAACGCACATCGTGCACAGCGCATAGCGCCCGCCAGTGCGCTTCAACTGATAGGCCGCCGTCATGACCAGCCTTGCGCCCGACATGCCCAAAGGGTGCCCAAGGGCAATCGCACCACCATTGGGGTTCACATGCGGCGCGTCATCAGGAAGACCCAGCTCGCGCAATACGGCGAGGCCCTGACTGGCAAAGGCTTCGTTCAACTCAATCACATCCATTTGATCCAGTGTCAGCCCCGTGCGGGCCAAAACCTTCTTCACTGCAGGCACGGGCCCGATCCCCATCACACGGGGGGCAACACCAGCGGCAGCCATCCCCACGACGCGGGCCAGCGGTGCGGTCTTTTTGGTCGCAGCCTCATTCCCCAACAACAAAGCCGCAGCGCCATCATTCACGCCAGAGGCATTCCCGGCCGTCACAGTCTTATCCGGCCCGTTCACGCCCTTGAGCGCGCCTAGCTTGGCAGCATCAACGCCCGCGCGGGGGTGCTCGTCGGTGTCAAAGACTAGAGGATCTCCTTTGCGCTGTGGAATCTCCACGCGCATCAGCTCATCCGCAAAAACGCCAGCCTTCGCTGCAGCCGCGTATTTGGTTTGCGAGAGCGCTGCAAAAGCATCTTGGTCTACGCGGGACACGCCATAATCCCCGGCGACATTGTCCGCCGTTTCCGGCATCGAATCTGTCCCATAAGCGGCTTTCATTTTGGGGTTCACGAACCGCCAGCCAATCGTCGTGTCGTAAACTGCATTGGCCCGCGAAAATGCAGAATGGGCTTTGGGCATAACAAATGGCGCACGGCTCATACTTTCGACACCACCGGCAATGACCAACTCGTAATCGCCCGCCTTGATCCCGCGGGCGGCCATCCCGACCGCATCCATACCAGATGCGCAAAGGCGGTTAATCGTCGTGCCCGGGACAGCTTCCGGTAATCCAGCCAGCAAAGCCGCCATCCGCGCAACGTTACGATTGTCTTCCCCGGCTTGATTGGCATCCCCAAGGATCACGTCATCAACAGCGCCAAAAACAACATCCGGATTCCGTCGCACCAATTCAGCAATCGGCAAGGCGGCAAGGTCATCCGTTCGCACAGTAGAAAGTGCTCCGCCATAGCGACCAATGGGCGTTCTCACGGCGTCAAGAATATAGGCGTTCATTGATGAATCTCATAAGGCACTGTTCAAGCAATATCATGTTACGAAAATTTTTAAACAAATAAATTCAGTAACTCTTTAACCGGCCCCGCACGAGAAAAGCGTAGAACATTGGTCCCTCACAAACAGTGTTTGAATCCGAAGTTCAGCCGCTAAGTCAGTCTCGGTTCTTGCACGGAATTCATTTGAACGATGCAGTCGGAACAGATGACAGGTTTTTACGTCAATGGGACCAACTCAATCGAACGGTGCGAATAGAGTCGATGGGCCGCTTTTGAAACCTGAGCGCCATTATTTACATCTAAAGCGAACGCCAGCTCTCCGCACCGGCCGCGATCCGCTGTATGGGCAGCGTCGGAGCAGCAGCCATTGGGTCAAAAACCTCGAAGGTCGGCAAAGTCCCGCAATCCCAACACTCAATAAAAGCTCTGCGGATCGATATCGATGGCCATTCGCAGCTCACCTTTCAACCGAAATTGCCCCGCCCATTTCGCTAGCGCGCCTTGCAAAGGCGCCCCCTTGTCAGCCTTCACCAACAGCCGCACCCGGTGCCGTCCGCGCACCCGAGCGATTGGCGCGGGGGCGGGCCCGAAGACCTGCGCTCCGATCTGCCGCAACGCCATGTCTTGCCGCGCCATGGCGTTGCCGAGGTCGAAGACTTCATCCGCCGACGGCCCCGATAAGATGATCCCTGCCATGCGCCCGTAAGGGGGCACGCCAGCTGCCTTCCGCTCCGCCGCCTCGGCCGCCCAGAACGCTTCTTCATCCCCCGCCAAGATCGCCCGGATCACCCCATGTTCGGGTTGATAGGTTTGCAAGAGCGCCTCGCCCGGTGTCTCTGCCCGCCCGGCCCGGCCCGCGACCTGGCGCATCAGCTGGAACGTCCGCTCTGCCGCCCTGAGATCCGAGCCTTGCAAGCCGAGGTCCGCGTCGATCACCCCGACCAACGTCAAAAGTGGAAAATTGTGGCCTTTGGCGACCAATTGCGTCCCGATGATGATGTCGGTGCCGCCTTCTGCGATCTCTTCGATATGCGCTTTCATGGCACGGGCGGAGCCGTAGAGGTCCGACGACAGCACCGCGATGCGGGCGTCGGGAAACAGGCCTGCGATCTCTTCACCCATGCGTTCGACGCCGGGGCCAACGGCGCTGAGCTTATCTTCCGCCCCGCAAGACGGGCATTGGGTGGGCATCGGTTTGGTTTCGCCGCACTGGTGGCACATCAGCCGTTTCAGGAACCGGTGTTCGACCATACGCGCGTCGCAGTGATCGCAGCCAATCTGGTGCCCGCAGGCCCGGCAGAGCGTGATCGGCGCGTAACCGCGGCGGTTGAGGAAGACGAGCGATTGTTCCCCTTTGTCCAAGCGCTGCACGATGGCTTGGCGGAGGCTAGGTGAGACCCACTTGCCGCCTGGGACCTCTTCAACGCGCATATCAATCGCCGCCATTTTCGGCAAAACGGCAGCCCCGAACCGCGAGGTGAGTTCAAGGCGCTTATACTTGCCTGCCTCCACATTCGCCCAGCTTTCCAGCGATGGTGTGGCAGAGGCCAGCACAACTTGCGCCCCGTTGATCGCCGCCCTGAGAACTGCCATGTCGCGGGCGTTGTACAGCACCCCATCTTCTTGCTTATACGAGGTGTCGTGTTCTTCATCGACCACGATCAGCCCAAGGTTTTGGAACGGCAAGAACAGCGCTGAGCGGGCCCCCACGATGAGCTGCGCGTCCCCCTGCCCGACCATGCGCCAACAGCGGCGGCGTTCGGTCATCGTCACGCCGGAGTGCCATTCGGCCGGTTTGAACCCAAACCGCGCCTCAACCCGGTTAATGAACTCCCCCGACAGCGCGATTTCAGGTAGCAGGACAAGAGCCTGGCGTCCCATGCGCAAGGCTTCGGCAACGGCTTCGAGATAGACTTCCGTTTTGCCAGAGCCGGTGACCCCTTTCAGGAGGGTCGTGCCATAGGTGTCGCTGCGCAAGGCGGTGCGCAGGGCCTCGGCCCCTTCGGCCTGGTCAGGTGACAGTTCCTTACCGCCATAGTCAGGGTCCAGCATCGGATAGGGCGTGTCGCGCGGCGCATCGACTTCCAGCACCGCCCCTTGTTTGGCGAGGCCCTTGACGACAGAGGTGCCAACACCAGCCATTTCGGCGACTTCCTTGAGCGTGAAAGAGAGGCCGCCGTAGTCCCGTAGCACCTCCAGCACTTTGGTGCGCGCTGCGGTGACCCGGTCCGGCTCCTGGTCGCCAAGGCGGTAGACCTTGCGCATGGACGGCGCATCGCCCAGGCCCGGTGCCCGCGTGCCGAGACGCAGCATCGCGTGGAGCGGTGTCAGCGTGTAATCGGCGGCACGGGTCAGGAAGGTCCGCATTTCTTCGCGCATGGGTGCCACGTCGAGGGTGCGTATGACCGAACGGATCTTGCTCCGGTCGTAATCGCCCTTGCCCGGCCCCCAAACGACGCCAAGCACTTTGCGCGGGCCCAAGGGAACCTCCACAAAGGCCCCCAAGTGGCAGCCGCCTTCGGGCGCTTTGTAATCCAGGAAGCGATCGAGCGGTTGGGCAGTTAGCACCGCCACCAGATCACCTTCATGGAAGAAATCGCTCATCTAGGTTGCGCGGCGCAGGGTTGCGGTGGCGAGCCCCATAGCAATCAGAACGCTACCACCTGCGCGGGTCATCCAGGCCAGAACCACAGGCTTGCGGATCGTGCCACGCAGCCGGTCGGCCAAGAGCGCGTAAAACAGTGCGTTCAGAAAGGCGAGACCGACGAAGGTGGCGATCAAGATACTGAACTGTGGAAGCAAGGGCGCATCTGTCGCGATAAACTGCGGGACGAAGGCGATGAAAAAGACGATGCTTTTGGGGTTCAATGCCGTGACCACGGCCGCGTCCCGAAAGATCTGGCCCGCCGGCAACGCTGGCGCTTCGGCGGTGGCGAGATCAATCGTGCTGGCAGACCGGATCATCCCGTACCCCATCCAAACGAGATAGACGGCGCCCACCCATTTGATGGCCGTAAAGAGCGTTGCCGAGGCCAAGACCACCGCTCCCAGCCCTACTAAGGAGGCCGTCATTGCGATCAGATCACCCAGCGCCACGCCCGCGGCCGAGGCAACCGCAACCTTGCGACCTTGAGTCAGCGCATAGGTGAGCACAAGGATGATCGTTGGCCCCGGGATCATCAGCAAAACGACCGTCGCCACGACAAATGCGTACCAAAGATGAAGATCCACCTGCGCCTCCTGTTACCGATAACACTTTGGGCTTCCCGCCCCTGGTCTTCTGAGGTAAACGCATCCCCAACAAACGCCAACCCATTCTCCGGAGGGACCCATGAAGTTTTTCGTCGATACAGCTGAGATTGATGCCATCAAAGAGCTCCATGCTTTGGGCATGGTGGATGGTGTCACCACCAACCCGTCGTTGATCGCGAAGTCTGGTCGGGACATTTTGGAAGTGACGAAGGAGATCTGCGATATCGTGGATGGTCCGGTGTCCGCTGAGGTGGTCGCGTTGGATGCTGACACTATGCTGGCCGAGGGGCGTAAGCTCGCCAAGATCGCAGATAATATCGCCGTCAAAGTGCCGCTGACATGGGCGGGATTGCAGACCTGTAAGGCGCTGAGCGAAGAGGGCACCATGGTGAATGTGACGCTCTGCTTTTCCGCGAACCAGGCGTTGCTGGCGGCCAAGGCCGGTGCGACTTTCATCAGCCCCTTTATCGGTCGCCTTGATGACCTGAACCTCGACGGATTGGAACTGATCGAGGATATCCGGACAATCTACGACAACTTTGGATTTGAGACGCAGATCCTCGCGGCCTCCATCCGTTCCGCCAACCACATGTCCGAATGCGCGAAGATCGGTGCGGATGTCGCAACGGCACCTCCTGGCGTGATCAAGGCTATGGCGAACCACGTGCTCACGGACAAGGGCCTCGCTGCGTTTATGGCGGATGCGGAAAAAGCCGGGATCAACATCCTTTGAACGGCACAACACCAGGCAAAAGCCCCCGCACCAGACGGGGGCTTTTTTGTGCCTAGAGGATCCCTTGCGCCACGATCATCAGGGCGCCTCCGGCAACGATGTACCCAGCATCAATCAGGGTCGCCTTGCCGGATTTCTGACTAAACAAATCCATGCCTGCGACCGTGAGGGCGACAGCCGAGATCGCCATAATGGCCGTGCCGATTGCTTCATTGGTCTCGGTCATGCCAACCACAATGGCCAAAAGCGCCGTCCCGATGAGTTGCGTGACCATCGCCATCATCGGCGGACTATTTGGTGGGGAGATATTGTGGCTGCCGGTGGACCAGGCCTTGCCAAACAGCATCGGGCTGAACCAGATCATCCCTAACCCAAATGCCAAGACCGTGCCCAGCGCAACCGCGGGCCAGTTCATTACTGCAATATCCATGATCGCCCCCTAAGCCGCCATCGCAGTGTCTAGCGCTGTCATGATACCCGTCCAACCGCCTTGGTGATTGTCGCGCGCCGTTTCATCGGCAAAGCGGACATGGGTGAGCGTGACCAAGGTCCCGCCGTCGGTGGGCGCAAAGGTGAGTGTCACCGTGCTGCCGTCGACCGAATAGGGGCTTTCCCAGGTGAAGACGATCCGCTCATGCGGTGAGATTTCTTTGTAGGTTCCAGAATGAGGGATCTCACGGCCCTCAGCCTGCATGACAATGTCAAAGCGCCCACCCGCCTTGGGGTCCGTCGCCGCTTTGGGCACAGTCATCCCCAGCCCCGGTGTCATGAACTTGCGCAGCATCTCTGGGTTCAACCAAGCGTTAAACAGGTCTTCTTGGGCGGCGTTGATCGTGCGTTCGACGGTTAAGGTGAGGTCAGTCATCGTCCGTGTCTCCTTGGGTCATCAATGTGTCGAGCGCCTCAAGCCGCAAAGCCCAGATCGACCGCAATCCCGCGAACCAATCATCGATTTGCGATAGCGGGGCCATCTGCACTTCGATGAGGTGTTCGCGCCATTCGGTGCGACGGACGACAAGCCCTGCTTTCTCCAACACTTTGATGTGCTTGGAGACCGAATTCAGGCTCATCTCAAACCGCTGGTGGATATCCGTGACCCGAAGCGGCCCCTCCTGCGCCAGCAACGTCAGAATGGCGCGGCGTGTGGGGTCTGCGGCGGCCTTGAAAATATCGCCCAACGGATCGGCATCGATTCGTTCAACCATGTGGGTGAATAACAACCTCTTTCCAATCAATCAACCAAAAAGGTGAATGACATCCTTTGATCTTGAAACAACACCAATCACACATTGGCCATAAAAGTCTCTGGTGATTGCAAAATTCTGTTTTCGTACCCGGCGAGTTTGGTACCTTGGCGGCAAAACAAAAGACTAGGCGGGACCGATGACCACCAAACCCCAGATGGACGAGACTGTCCGGGCGCATATTATCTCTGATCCAGAAGCGGTTCTGGATGACAAAGACATCATGCGCGCGCTGGTTGCCGCAAATGAAGTCACGATGGGGTCCAACATCGTGGATCTGCGCGGCATTGCGATGGAACGGCTTGAGGCGCGTTTGGACCGCCTAGAGGATACCCATCGGTCTGTTATTGCCGCCGCCTACGAGAACCTCGCTGGGACAAACCAGATCCACCGCGCGATCCTGCGAATGATGGATGCGACGGAGTTTGAGGTCTTTCTGAAAGATCTTACCGGCGATGTGTCAGAGATTTTGCGGGTCGACGTCATGCGTCTGGTCCTTGAGTCAGAGAATTTCGATGACACCGCCGCGATCGAAAAGGTCGGACAAGTTGTCCAGGTCATGCCCATCGGCACTATTGACGATTACATCACCCAAGGCCGAAGCATGTCTGTTCGTCCCGTGACGTTGCGCCAGGTGTCGGTCGATGAAGATAGTGTTTATGGCGATATGGCCGCCTTCATCCGGTCAGAAGCTTGTTTGAAGTTGGATTTTGGCCCAGGTCGAGAGGCCGGCTTGTTGATCATGGGATCCGAGGACCCGCACCAGTTCACACCGCAGCAAGGCACAGACCTGCTGCAATTCTTCGGCGGTGTGTTTGAACGGGCGATGCGCCGGTGGTTGGCCTGATCTCTCCGGCTTGCTCGGCCGCACTTGGGGACTGGCTAGAGCATTGCAAGGCGCTGAACGATGCCTCTGAAAATACACTGAAGGCCTATCAGACAGATGTGCTGGGCTTTCTGGCCTTTCTCACGCAGCACAAGGGTGAGCCTCAGGGCCTCGCGCCCCTGTCCAAGATCACCGTCAGCGATATGCGGGCCTGGATGGCCAGTGAACGGGCGCGCGGGGTGGGCGCACGGTCGCTGGCGCGGGAACTGTCTGCGGTCAAAAGCTTCTACAAATGGCTGGCAGAGCGGGAAGGGTTCGAACCAACGGCCGTGCTGCTGACCCGCAGTCCGAAGTTCACAAAGAAACTCCCCCGCCCGCTGGCGGAGGACGCCGCCGCGGCGATGATCGACACGGTCGAACTACAAGCCAAAGACGGCTGGGTCGCCGCGCGGGATGCCGCTGTTGTGACGCTGCTTTACGGCTGCGGGTTGCGGATTTCTGAGGCGCTCAGCCTGACAGGCGCGGCCGTCCCCCTGCCAGACACGATCCGGATCAAAGGCAAAGGCGGTAAAGACCGCATGGTGCCTGTGATCGCCGCCGCGCGCGACGCCGTCGCCACCTATTTGCGCCTTTGCCCCCACCCGTTGGACCCGGCGGCCCCTCTCTTCCGCGGGGTCCGGGGTGGCCCACTGAACCCGCGCGCGGTGCAAAAGGTGATGGAAAAGGCCCGCCTGCAATTGGGCCTGCCCGCCTCGGCAACCCCACATGCGATGCGGCACAGTTTTGCAACACACCTTCTGACCGCCGGCGGCGACCTACGGGCGATCCAAGAACTGCTGGGCCACGCCAGCCTTTCCACAACGCAGGCCTACACAGCCGTCGACACCGCCCGGCTGATGGAGGTCTACAACCGGGCGCACCCAAAAGCCTGAACGCGCAAACCATTCCTTCTTTTGGACAAAAATATCTCGGGGTGCGGGGCTGGCCCCGCTCCAACAGGCGCCCCTCACGGGCCGCCCGCGTGACCGAACCCAATATGGCGCACGCCCGCAGGGCGTTCCAGTGGATCAAGCCAAGCCAATCAGTTGCCCCGCCAGCGATTTTCCGGCATGACGCCGGGATGACACTGCAACACAAGGCCCTCGGGGTTCATCTACTGACCGGCACCGGCGCTGTCTTTGCCATGCTTGCGATGCTCGCCGCCGTTGATGAAAAATGGTCTTTGATGTTCCTCTGGCTGGTCGTTGCGTTTTTTGTGGACGGGATCGACGGCCCCCTCGCCCGCCGCTATGACGTGAAAACCAACGCGCCCGTGTTTGACGGTGTCTTGCTTGATCTGATCATCGATTACCTGACTTACGTCTTTGTGCCCGCCTATGCGCTTTTCAAATCAGGCCTTTTACCGGGGTGGACGGGCTGGTTCGCGATTATTATCATCACCTTCGCCTCCGGCCTGTACTTCGCTGATACGCGCATGAAAACGCGGGACTATTCCTTTTCCGGCTTTCCGGGGTGCTGGAATATGGTGGTGCTGGTTCTCTTTGCGATCCAACCCAATTTCTGGGTCAGCCTGGCGCTCGTTGGGGTTCTGGCGGTTGCGATGTTTATCCCGGTCAAATTCGTCCACCCTGTCCGGACCGCCCGCTGGCGCAACATCACGTTGCCGATGGCAATGGCCTGGACCTTCTTTGCGGGCTGGGCGGCTTGGGTGGATTTTGATCCAGCGTCATGGGCGCACTACGGGTTGATGGTCACGTCGATCTATTTGCTTGGTGCAGGGGCGGCGCAGCAAATTATGTATGGCAAAGACGGCTAGAGCAGAAAGCCCCCTGCCCCCTCTAGCTGCAGCAATTTCACCTTCGTCTCGACCCCGCCAGCCCCGGAATACCCGGTCAGGCCACTCGCCCCCATCACGCGATGGCAAGGGATGATGATCGCAATCGGATTGGCCCAACAAGCCTGCCCAATCGCTTGCGCGGGTCGGCCCATTTCCTTGGCCATGTCACCATAGGTCCGCGTTTCCCCATAGGGGATCGCGCACATGGCCGCTCCGAACCGTTTCTGGAAGTCCGACACTTTCGGGGCCAAGGGCAGGTCAAACAGCTGCCGCTGCCTGGCAAAATATTCTGTTAACTGGGCCAAAGCGGCTTCCAGCACCGGGTGTTGGTCGGCGCGCAGCGGTCGCACCCAATCGAGTGCCACCACCGCGTCATTTTCCACGACCACCGACAGCGGCCCAACGGGGCTCTCCATCCCCGCCCGAAGCTGGGGGCCGCTTATAGCAGCCCCGCGTCTTCGAGTTCTGTCAGCGCCGCATCATCGCGCTTGCAGACGCCCGGATGCTTATGCGTGCCGACGTCCGGTAGGATCTTCCAAGACCGTTGGCATTTGTGCCCTTCGGCCTTCGCGAAGACGACACCGACACCCGGCGTGTCGTCGAGAGCAAAGGCCCCGTCTGGCGCCTCCCCTGCGATCACCGCGATTTGCGAGGTGATGCAGACGTCTTCAAAGGCCACCGAGTTCAGGATCTCCGCTGTCGCTGCATCGACGTAGACCTTCGGTGCCGCTTCAAGGCTCGACCCAATGGTCTTTTCCCGACGTTCGACTTCGAGTGCGCCGGTTACGACCCGGCGCGCCTTGCGCACCACGTCCCATTTGGCCGCAAGGGCATCGTCGATCCAGGACGCCGGTGTGTCCGGGATATCCTGCAGGTGGATCGACCCTTCGCCGCCAGCGCGTTCCAACCAGACCTCTTCCATCGTGAAAACGAGGATCGGTGCCAGCCAAGTGTTGAGCCGTTCCAAGATCAGATCCAGCACATGCCGCGCCGCTTGCCGTCGGTTTGTCGTCCCGTCACAATAGAGCGCGTCTTTGCGAATGTCGAAGTAGAAGGCCGACAGATCCACCGTCGCGAAGTTGAAGACCGCCTGGAAGACGCCCTGGAAGTTAAACTTCGCGTAGCCCTCCTTCACCTCCGCATCCAATTGCGCCAGACGGTGCAGCACCCAGCGTTCCAGTTCTGGCATCTCCGCTGGGTCCATCGCGGGCGTGCCTTCCACCCGGCTGCCAAGCAGATAGCGGAAGGTGTTCCGCAGGCGGCGATAGCTGTCGGCGACCCCTTTGAGGATCTCCGGCCCGATCCGTTGGTCTGCCGTGTAATCCGTCTGCGCCACCCAAAGCCGCAGGATGTCGGCCCCGTATTGTTTGACGATCTCATCTGGTCCGATGGTGTTGCCGATGGATTTGGACATCTTCATGCCCTTCTCATCCAGCGTGAACCCATGCGTGACCACGTTCCGATAGGGCGCGCGCCCGGTGGTTCCCACCGATTGCAATAGGGAGGAATGGAACCAGCCGCGGTGCTGATCGGTCCCTTCCATATAGACATCCGCGATCCCGTCTTCGGTCCCGTCGTCCCGGTCCCGCAGGGTGAAGGCGTGGGTCGAGCCGGAGTCGAACCAGACGTCCAAGATGTCCATCACTTGATCGTAGTCGTCGTGGTTGTAGTCATTGCCCAGGAACCGCGCCTTCGCGCCGTCCTCGTACCAGCTGTCCGCCCCTTCGACCTCAAACGCCTCGGTGATCCGCGCGTTCACAGCCGGATCGCGCAGAAGGAAGTCGTCGTCCGTTGGCAGTGCACCCTTCTTGGTGAAGCAGGTGAGCGGCACGCCCCAAGCCCGTTGGCGCGACAGCACCCAGTCGGGCCTTGCTTCCATCATGGAATGCAGGCGGTTGCGGCCCGATTGCGGGTGCCAATTGACGTTATCGATTTCGGTCAGGGCACGTTGGCGGATTGTTGTGCCGTGTTGATCCATGCCATCGCCGACTGTTTTGTCGATGGCTGCGAACCATTGGGGCGTGTTGCGATAGATCACCGGCGCCTTGGACCGCCATGAGTGCGGGTAAGAGTGGGTGATCTTGCCACGCGCGAGCAGCCCCCCGACCTCTACCAGTTTGTCGATCACGGCTTTGTTCGCATCACCCTCGCCGCCTTTGCGCGACAGGATGTATTTGCCGCCAAAGAACGGCAGGTTTTGACGGAAAGAGCCGTCGTCCATCACATTGTAGGTGATGACTTGGTCAAGCATGCCGAGGTCGCGGTAGAGCTCATACTCCTCCATCCCGTGGGACGGGGCGCAGTGCACGAAGCCGGTGCCTTCGGTGTCGGTGACGAAGTCGCCCGCGCGGAAGTCGCGGATGTCGTCCCATTCGCCTTCGCCATCTTCGGCACCGTAGAATGGGTGTTTGAGTGAGATGCTCGCGAGCTCGTGAGCGGTCACGTCGCGGAGACGGGTATATTGACCCTCTTCCAAACGCGCGCGCTTCATCACATCCGCCGCGAGTGCGTCGGCGAGGAGGTACTTTTCGCCAACTTTCGCCCAACACTCGTCCGGCGTCCCGCTCACCTCGTAGAGGCCGTACGAAATGTTCAATCCAAAAGCGACAGCTTTGTTTGAAGGAATAGTCCAAGGAGTCGTCGTCCAGATCACAACGTAAGCCCCAGTTAAATCCTCCCTTGATTGCAGTCTCTCAGCCAGTTCTTTCTTGGCGGAGTCAGGCATCTCATCGCCCCAATAGCCGGTACTGGCAGTCACGTGGGCGACCTCAAACTTCACCCAGATCGTGAAGCTGTCTTTATCGTGGTACTCCACCTCCGCCTCGGCCAGTGCCGTCTTTTCCATTGGCGACCACATCACGGGCTTGGAGCCTTGATACAACGTCCCGTTCATGAGGAACTTCATGAACTCTTCGGCGATCACGCGTTCGGCGTGGAAATCCATCGTCAGGTACGGCTTGTCCCAGGTGCCGGTGATGCCCAGACGTTTGAACTCCTCCCGTTGGACGCCGACCCAGTGTTCGGCAAAGGCACGACATTCGCCCCGGAATTCGTTGATCGGGACCTCGTCCTTGTTCTTGCCCTTCTTGCGATACTGTTCTTCGATCTTCCATTCGATGGGCAGACCGTGGCAATCCCAGCCGGGGATATAGCGGCTGTCATGGCCCAGCATTTGGTGGGAGCGAACGATGATATCTTTGATGGTCTTATTCAGCGCGTGACCGATGTGCAGATGGCCGTTCGCATAAGGCGGGCCATCATGCAGTGTGAAGGGCGCGCGGCCCTCTTTCTCGCGCAGCTTTTCGTAGACTTGAAGGTCGTTCCACCGGTCGAGCCATGCGGGCTCTCGCTTCGGCAGGCCCGCCCGCATCGGGAACTCCGTCTCCGGCAGGTTCAGGGTGTTTTTATAGTCAGGTGTTTCGGCGCACATTTCAGGCGTCCTTTATCGGTCGAAAACAGGGAAAAAGGGCGGTGCGCGGTCGCGGACACCTCTTGCCCGGCTGGCCTGGCATCAGGCAGCCGGGTGGCTAATTCGTATCTGGTATGTGGTCAGATGGTCCATGCCGGGGCTTATAGGCCGCGTCTGGGCTGGGGTAAATCCCCCTGGAGCCGGTTCAGAAGCTGAAGATATCGCCAATGTTATGCAGGATCGCGATCAGGAGCATCACGCCGACGATCAAGAGCGCCACCATCCAGATAAACTGGAACAGAATGGCCGTAGCCCCAAGGCCCAAACCGTAGCCGACAAAGCGCCGGTCTTCGCCGCGAATGCCTGAGATGACCGCAAGCACAACGGCAATGGCGCCAAGCACGGGACCGACAACTGGAAGCCAGTCTTTCCAGGTGACTTGCACGACCTCAGGCTCTGGTTGGGCCATGCCGAAGAAAGAGCGCCAGGCGGCGCGCCTGATCTCACCCGCGACCTCACCAATTTGGGTCCCGACAGACGGTGTCGGATCAAGGCTGGGGCCTGCGATCTGGATGAAGACAGCGATGACCCCGAGCGCGCCCATGACGAGCGCCCAAAAGCCCCAAACCTGGATAAGGGGCAAAGGTGTGACCGGTTGATCCATGCGGGTTTGATAAGGGGTGAATTCGGCAGGAGTATGTCGGGCCGTAGATGAATTCTTTCAGAGAATTCAGACCGCTTTCTTTGAAAGAAATCGCCCCTCGTTGCTGGCGTTTCGCGTGGTGCTGACTTAGGTCTCCCAGAGATGACTGCACCTGCACATATTGCCATCGTCGGCGCCGGGATTGGGGGGCTCGCGCTCGCATCGATGCTGGCCGATCAGGGGCACGCCGTGACGGTCTTTGATCAGTTTGAAACCCCTCAACCCGTCGGCTCCGGCCTGATTATACAACCCATCGGGGCAGCCGTGCTCGATTGCGTCGGAGCAGGCGATGCGGCCCGCGCAAAGGGAAATGGCATCCATCGGATGCTGGGGCATGTCGTGCCTTCGGAACGGCGGGTGCTGGATGTACACTATGACCCGACACACCGGGTGCAAACCGGGCTCGCTATCCATCGGGCGAGCTTGTTTGATGCCCTGTTTCAAGCAGCGAAGGGCCGGACCATTGCGTTTGAAAGTGGGGCCAAGATCACCTCCGCCAATGCAGGCGTCCTGACGATGGATAACCGGCAAGTCTTTGGCCCGTTTGACCTTGTCGTCGACGGGGCCGGGGCCAGATCGCCACTTTCGCCGATTGTCGACCGCCCCCTGCCCTATGGCGCGGTTTGGGGCACGGTGGATTGGCCAGAGACCGATCTGCCCGCAGACGAATTGCGCCAAAAGTACCGCAAGGCGGACCGGATGGTGGGGGTTCTGCCGATTGGCACCCTGCCGGGTGACGAGACCCCAAAGGCCGCGATTTTTTGGTCGATGCCAAGCGATGGTCATCCGGCATGGCTGGACGCGGGGCTCGACGCTTGGAAGGCCGAGGCGACCGCCCTTTGGCCCGCCTTTGCCCATTTCGTCGACCAGATCACCGACGCCGGTCAAATGACCATGGCCCGGTACACCCACGGCACATTGCGCCGCCCGTTCAGTGACCGGCTTGTCCACATCGGCGACGCGGCCCACCGGGCGAGCCCGCAACTAGGCCAGGGGGCGAACATGGCGTTGCTGGATGCTTTGGCCCTTGCACGCGCCATCTCGGTGGTTGGGGTGGCAAAAGCACCCCGGCTTTATGCAAAGACCCGGCGCGGCCATGTCTGGACCTATCAGACGATGAGCGCCGCGTTCACACCGCAGTATCAATCAGACAGCCAGTGGTTGCCCGCCTTGCGCGACCGCGTTCTGTTTCCGGTCTCCCAAATTTGGCCGATCCCGGCCATCCTGACGCGGCTGGTGCGCGGGACGATGCTGCCCCCGACCGGGCGGCTGACGCACGTCGGCTCACCGCGCAGCGACGTCGTTTAGTCGTCGAGCGCGAAATCAACGATCACTGGGTAGTGGTCCGTGGGCCATTCTCCATCAAACTTTTCGCGCAGCACCATTGGATCGGCGAGCGGGAGGGCGGCACCGACGTATCCAATGTGGTCAATCGCCCCAAACAAGTTGATCCCCCGGTTCAGGTGATAGGTGGCCCCCCGCACCGGTGTGAAGGTCACGCCTGTTTCTTCGACAATCTGCAGCGTTTGCGCACCCAAGCGAGCGTTGAAATCGCCGATGACCAGGACGGTTTCGCCCGCATCAATCCACGGTGCGATCCGCGCGGCGACAAGTTCCATCGACTGCAAACGGTTCGTACGACTGCTGAAATCCGTGTGAATGTTCATGACACGAAACACCGCGCCCGTTTGCTGGTCTGCAAAGCGCGCCCACGCAGCAAAGGCCGGGTAGGATCCATTGAAGGTGCGCGAATAGATCACGTCTGGTGTTTCAGAGAAAAAGAACCAGCCTTGGTCCTGCACCGTCAGACGGTCCTTGCGGTAGAGAATGGGTTGGGTCGACGGGAAGACAGCCGGGTCGCCAACGGCCGCTGCGCCATACTTTGGGTTTCGCGACAACAGCCAGTCGAGCGTGAGGTTCGGGTTGTTTTCAGACCGTCGACCGAAGCTTTCCATTTCTTGAAACCCGATGACGTCAGCGTTCAACGCCTTGAACGCCTGATCTAGCGGCTCCTTCCGGCGCTCCCAATCGTCGACGGACCAGGGGCCTGCCTCCCGAAAGGTATTGATGTAATGGACATTGTAGGTCGCCACCCGCAGCGCCTTGTCCGGGGCGGGATCCAAAGGTGCAGACCCTGAATTGCGCAGGATCTGGACGCAAGCCGCCAGGGCAAGCAAGCCGAAAAACGTGGCGAAGAGGGTCAGGAGCCGCATTAACATACCCGCAGGATAGGAGGCTGGAAGCGGCGGGCCAATCACCCTTCTGCGATCATCCCAAATTTCCGACCCACGCGTCGGGTTGCTGTTGCCGCTTTGACGGCCTGAGCAGCTGGTCGCGCCTCAGAGCGACCGGGTTAACCATCTGCCACATCATGGACGTGTTCCCAGACCTTGGAAATCACGACGGAGCCTTCGCCGACCGCCGACGCGACGCGTTTCACGGAACCCGACCGCACATCACCCACGGCAAAGATCCCTGGGTGCGATGTTTCGTACTGAGAGCGCCCACCAACGATGTCGCCTGTTGGAATGAACCCTTTGGGATCAAGTGTGACGAGGTCTGACAGCCAACTGGTGTTGGGTGCGGCGCCGACCATCACAAACACGCCTCGCGCATGCATGTTTTCACCGGCCCCGTCGACATTCACCCGAGCGGTTGTCAGTGCCGTATCGCCATCAAGCCCTTCGATTTGGGTGCGGTAGTGGATCGTAATTGCGGGATCGGCTTCCAAGCGGCTTGACAGATAGTCCGACATCGACGCGGCCAACGTTTCCCCCCGGATCATCAGATGGACGTGAGAGGCGGTGCGGCTGAGGAACATGGCGGCCTGCCCGGCTGAGTTGCCGCCGCCCACAACGATCACCGGTTCGCCCTTGCAATAGCGGGCCTCATTCTCTGTCGCGGCATAAAACACGCCGGCGCCTTCAAAGTCAGCAAGCCTGTCCCATGGCAGACGGCGGTATTGCACGCCGGTTGCGACCACGATGGCGCCTGCATTCACGCAATTACCGTCGCTCAGCATCGCGGCGAAGCGCCCGTCTTTTGCGTCTACGCCCACAACCCGGCGCGGACGGACGAATTGGGTCCCGAATTTCATCGCCTGAATTTCACCGCGCCAGACCAAATCGGCCCCGGAGATGCCCGTCGGAAAGCCGAGGTAGTTTTCAATCCGGGACGAGGTGCCTGCCTGGCCGCCGACGGCGAGTTCCTCAACAAGCATTGACGAGAGCCCCTCTGCCCCCGCGTAGACCGCCGCCGCGACGCCGCCCGGACCACCGCCGACAATCAGGACGTCCACGCTGGCCCCATCGCGGCTGGCTTGGTCAAGGTTGAGAAGCCGTGCAACCGCTTCGGGTGTCGGATCGTCCAGCAAACCTTCCGTCCCAAAGCAGACGCCGGGCCGCGTTGCACCGCCGCAAAGGTCTTTGGCTTCGGGACTGTCGAGCGCGACTTCTGCAAATGGGATCTTGTTGCGGCTCAGAAAGCTCCCGACGCTGCGAATTGCGCGATCTTCCTCCACGCCAATCAACGTCAAGTTCCCGTCGCCTGCTTCCACTTGTCGTCGCCTGCGGCTGGCGAGCACGGACAGGATGATGTCGCTCATCTCTGGGATTTTCGCCATAAGCGCCAAGACAGCCCCGCGCGGGGCCTGAAGGACTTTGGAAGGCTCGCGGGTGCGCAACGCCAATGCGGCCGCGCTTCCGTTCAGAAAGGCAATCTCTCCCATAAACTGGCCAGGGCCGAGGAACGCATCGAGGTAGGTCTGCCCAGACTTAAGATCGAAGACTTCGATCCCTCCTTCCAGGACGTAGGTGAAGGTATCATAGGGCTCGCCCGGCTTGATCATAACGTGATGTTTGTCGAGCGAGACTTCCTCACTCACCTCGCGCAAAGCCGCAACATGTGTCTCGGTCAGTGGCGTGCGGCGCATTTCGGCGAGGTCGGCAGCAAAACTTTCCATAGGACACCCTTTCGTTTCCAAGGATGTTAGCGCGCCCTCCGGTGCTGGCCAGATGCACTTGTGTGAATCGCCAGGTCTTGGTAGGAAGCCGCCCATGTTGATGAAGACCAAAACCATGACCACCAAGACCACCGCCACAGGCGGGGGTTTGTTGGGCATGCGGTAACATCACGCACACGTCGCAACAAAAACCCCGCCGGTCTGGCGGGGTTTTGTGTTTCAGAGCCCTGCTTCCGGCACCAATTGAAAGGAAGCCCTATGAATGCCCCTGTCCTTCCACCTCCCGTCGTCGCCATCGTCGGCGCAACGGGTGCGGTTGGGATCGAGTTGATCCGATGTCTTGAGAACCGCAATTTTCCTGTTGGGCAGCTGCGCCTTCTGGCCTCTGCCCGCTCTGCTGGGCGGCAGATGCCGTTTCGTGGCAAACCGATTGTTGTAGAAGCGCTCACCGAGGCGAGTTTTGCCGGTGTCGATGTCGCGTTCTTCTCAGCCGGTGCCACAGTCTCTCGCAAGTTTGGCCCGATTGCTGCAGATGCGGGGGCGCAGGTGATTGATAACTCATCTGCGTTCCGGATGGATGATGACATTCCGCTGGTGGTGCCGGAAGCGAATGCCCACGCCCTGCGCGATGCTCGGATTATCGCGAACCCGAATTGTATCGCTGCGATTTTGACAGTGGCCCTGGCCCCGCTCCACCAGCGGTGGTCGATCACCCGGCTCGCGATGAGCACGTATCAGGCGGCTTCCGGCGGCGGGATTGAGATGATGGAAGAATTGCGGGAGAGCACACGGGCGCATTTGGACGGCGAACACTTTGAGCCTTCCGTGCTGCCGCATTCTTATGCCTTTAACATCTTTTCGCATAACGCCGATATTGACCCTGACACCGGGTACAACGGCGAGGAATTGAAGGTGATTGCTGAGACCCGCAAGATCCTCGGCCTACCGAAACTTCCCGTCAGTGTAACCTGCATTCGCGTCCCAATTTTACGCGCCCACGGAATCAGCCTGCAGATCCGGTGGGAGGATCATGTCTGTGTTGAGAGCATTCGTGCGGCCTACGCAGATGCGCCAGGTGTGCGGCTGGTCGATGATGCCGCCGCGAACCACTTCCCGATGCCGTCGGAGGCCTCTGGCGATCCGGATGTTTTGGTTGGCCGGATTCGGAATGATCTGGGCGATCCATCAGGGCGGACGACGACCATGTTTATTGTCGGGGATCAGTTGCTAAAAGGCGCTGCGCAGAACGCGGTGCAGATCGCCGAGGCCTTGTTTGAAGTCGCCTGACCCGGGGGTGGTTTGATCCAAATGTGCGCCCTGACGGGCGCGCATCATGCTTTGGATTGGTCACGCAGATGGTGGTGTGTCTGGGTGGCCTAGCGGCAGTAAGAACCGGAGCGGTAGCGTGCCGTGTCGAAATGGAAGTGATCGCGGTGGAACCGGTTGGACTCGGGGCCGAGGACTGTCCCGAAGGGGCCGCAGGCCGCCCGCCACATCTGCCGCCAGGCTGGCCCGTCGCGCTGAGAATTCCAGCCACTAAGCAATTCCATGATCCGCCCGTCTTTCAGGCGGATCGCAGCGATGTCGATCGCGCGACCAAAGGAATGTTCCGATAGTTTACCGGAGGCCGCCGAGTTGCGGAAGCGACAGCTGTAGTCTGAAACGACGCGCAGTGAGTCCGCCTGGTTGTTGGTGGCTGGATTAAGGCCTTCGTCGACCCAGCGTTTTAGCGCATTGGCCGTCGTGCAGTCCATGCGCGCAGCGGGCTGCAGTTGCACACCAAGGACGGATTTCACGCGGACAGCATTTTCAATCCCGCATTGGCCGCGCCCTTCCACACGGCCAATCGCATCACCCTGAATCGCTGGGTCCCTGCAAACTTGGCCGCGCGTGATCGCCGCTTGGCGGTCGGCCATGGCTTGGATGAAGGCCGCGCTCCGGGCGTTGGGGTGTCGCGAAAACGCAGGTGCTGTCGGGCTGAAAGCGAAGAGATTCTGTTCGGCGCGCAATTGCGGTAGGGTTGCGGCCCCCCGCGCGAGCTCTGGCCGGTCATAGGGTCGTAAATTTGGCCGTAGGTCGGGTGTGACCACGCGACCCGTGTCCACAACGGGCGCGCTGGGTGTGACCGGCACAGCGGCGCGCCGGGCCATGGGCCGGGTGAGTGGATCGTCGACAAAATCCCCGCGCGCAACGGGCCGGATGCTGTTGTCCAGGGCGACCACGGGCGTGGCTATGGCAATGACAAGTGCCAGGGCGATAGCGCGGATCACGACTTTGCCCCCGGTTCACGCCCGAAGTTCGGCGCAGCGGTATCCTGGCCTGCTTCGATGATCCCACGCCGGATCTTGCGGGTGCGGGTGAAGTAATCGTGCAAATGATCGCCGTCCCCCTGCCGGATGGCCCGTTGCAGAGCAAAAAGCTCTTCGGTGAACCGCCCCAGAATTTCGAGCGTGGCATCTTTGTTCGACAGAAACACGTCGCGCCACATGGTCGGGTCGGAGGCCGCGATACGCGTGAAGTCGCGAAAACCAGCGGCGGAGAAGTTCACCACTTCGCTGTCCGTAACGCGGCTGAGATCATCAGCCACGCCGACCATCGTGTAAGCGATGAGGTGCGGTGCATGGGACACGACGGCGCAGACCAGATCGTGGTGGTCCATTTCCATTTGCGCGCATTTGGAGCCGAGGCCCTCCCAGTACGCGGTCAGAGTCTGGATTGTCTCTGGCGCGGCGTCGTCTGACGGTACGATCAGACACCAACGGTCATCGAACAGCTCCGCAAAGCCGGACCGGGGGCCGGAATGCTCTGTCCCTGCCATGGGGTGGCCGCCGATAAAAGTGACACCTTCGGGCAGATGCGGTGTGACCGCGTCAAACACCGCCCGTTTGACGGATCCGACATCCGTCACCACGGTGCCCGGTTTCAGGTACGGTGCGATGTCTGCCATCACCGTGCCCATCGCGCCAATGGGTACGCAAAGGACGACGAGGTCGGCATCGACGACAGCTTCGGCAGCTGTATCCGTGATGCGGTCGCAAAGGCCAATCTCAGCCGCGATTTTGCGGGTCTCGGCGGAGCGGGCGGTGCCAACAATTTCTTCCGTCAATCCGCCACGGCGCATGCCGTGAGCCATCGAGCCTGCAATCAAGCCAAGGCCGATCAGCGCGACGCGCTTGTAGATCACTGTCATCCGGCGGCCTCTTTCGATTGACCTTTGAACTGGCCAATGGCGTGGACCACGCGGCGGCACGCGGACTCATCGCCGACCGTGATGCGCAGACAGTGCGGCAAGTTATAGCCGCCGACCTTGCGGACGATGATACCTTCACTTTTGAGATGCTCGTCACAGGCGTTGGCTTCATCCGCGGACCCGAACCGGGCGAGGACGAAGTTGGCAGAAGACGTATCGCAAGAGACACCGACCTCAGCCAAGGCGTGCGCCAACCAGTCGCGCCATTTGGCGTTCTCGGTCCGGCATTTCTCCAGATAGGCGGAGTCGCGCACCGTCGCTTCGGCGGCGGCAAGCGCAAGGGTCGACAGATTGAAGGGGCCGCGAATGCGGTTCAGCACGTCGATAATTGCTTTTGGGCCGTAGCCCCAGCCAACGCGCAGGCCGCCGAGGCCGTAGATCTTAGAAAACGTTCGGGTCATGACGACGTTGTCGCGCGCCTCAACCAGGGCCAAACCGCCGTCATAGTCTTCGACAAACTCCGCATAAGCCCCGTCAAGAACCAGGAGCGCATCCTTTGGGATGCCATCAGCCAAGCGCGCCAGCTCTCCGTCCCCGATCATTGTGCTCGTCGGGTTATTTGGGTTTGCGATGTAGACGATCTTGGTCTTGTCCGTGCAGCCAGCGAGCAGCTTGTCGACGTCTGTGACGCGGTCTGTTTCTGTCACTTGCACCGGGGTCGCGCCGCAAGCATGGGCATAGATCGGATACATCGAAAAGCCGTGTTCGGTGAAAAGGATCTCATCACCCGGCCCGGCGTAGGCATCGGCCAGAAGCTTCAACACTTCACCCGACCCAACGCCGCAAAACACACGCGCAGGGTCGAGGCCCCAGACCTCACCGATGGCGTCACGCAAACCGGCATGGTCCGTGGACGGATAGCGGTTAAGATCATGGGCGGCGCGGCGGATTGCTTCCTTCGCGGAATCTGAGGGCCCCAACGGGTTCTCGTTAGAGGACAGCTTGAGGACATTGGTATGGCCGTCAACTTTTGAGGCCCCACCCTCATAAAGTGCGATCTCCAAAATACCTGGCTGTGGCGTCAACTGGCTGGCCATTGTGAACAGACTCCCCTGAGGTTCAAGCCGTTTTAGCGGGCTGTGATTGGGCTGGCTAGGGGTGGATTGCCCGCGAACGTTGGGTTCGAAGGCTTTGACAGATCACGGACTTTAGCGTTCGCGCAGACGTTCAAGCAGCGCGGCCCAGCCGCCTGGCACCAGCACGGTCGCTGCAGCAAAGCCAAAGACGAAGGCGGCCAGTTCGGCAATCCACATGTGGCCGCCGCCAAACAGGACCCCAAAGACCAGTTGGATCCCCAGAAGGAACCCAATCAGCGTAAAGGCCCGCATTTGGTTTTCGCCCATATGCCCCAGGCGAAGCCAAATTTGATAGGTATAGGCGCCGATCAGCGCGTAGATGGGGGTAAAGGCCCCAAAAAGCGGGCTGGTAGGCGGTGCGAGAAGGCAAAAGACGACTGCCCCGAAAATTGTCCCACCAAAGAAGAAGACCAACGTCGCGACGCCGCCGAAGGCCTCGCCCACAAACTTGCCCAAGGCGAGCAGCAGTGCCGCCCCGAAAAGCGCTTGTGTGAAAGATGCGTGCACAAATGGATAGGCCGCAAACCGCACCAACAAGTCGACATCCCCAACGCCGCGCGTCAGCATGACCTGCCAAACCTGTGGGTTGAGGCCATAGTCGTTCAGCGCCGCAATACGCCAGCCGATACCAGTGCGCCCGCCGACGACCCCGGCTTCGGCCAAAGAAAACGCCCCTTCGACCAAAACAATCACCAGCGTCAGCAGGATAATCAGAGGTGGGATGGGGTTTACGGGCGGTTCAAATCCGCCGTCTCTGTCCGGGTCGATCATCGGCCCCCCTGGCTGTTGATGTTCCAAAATCTCTCTGGCATGGGTACGCAACCTTCCAGGCTTTGGCCAGAAGGGTAAACCATAGGACCAATTCAATGACTGAGACCACATTCACACCGCGTGTCTTTTCGGGGATTAAACCCTCCGGTGGGCTGACGCTGGGCAACTATCTGGGTGCCATCAAACGGTTTGTGGGCATGCAAGGCACAATGGAGACTGTCTATTGTGTCGTTGATCTGCATGCGATCACAGTCTGGCAAGACCCAGCGGAAATGAAGAACATGACGCGGGAGGTGGCAGCCGGCTATTTGGCATCTGGCCTCGACCCGGAGAGTTCGATCCTTTTCAACCAATCTGCCGTTTCGGCGCATGCCGAACTTGGCTGGATATTCAACTGTGTCGCCCGTGTCGGGTGGATGAACCGCATGACGCAGTTCAAGGATAAGGCTGGCAGCAATGCCGAGAATGTCTCGTTGGGCCTTTACGCTTATCCGTCGCTGATGGCCGCGGACATTCTGCTTTATCACGCAACCCATGTGCCCGTGGGCGATGATCAAAAGCAGCATGTAGAACTGACGCGGGATATCGCGGCGAAGTTCAATCATGACTTCAAGACAGATTTCTTCCCGCTCACCGAACCGGTCATCGAAGGGCCTGCGATGCGCATCATGAACCTGCGCGACGGCACCAAAAAGATGTCAAAGTCGGGGGAAAGCGACATGGAACGCATCAACATGACCGATGATGCGGACAAGATCGCCAAGAAGTTCAAGAAGGCGAAGACGGATCCGGAGCCTCTGCCCGAAACCTTGGATGGGTTGAGAGACCGACCAGAGGCCCGGAATCTTGTCGATATCTATGCTGCGTTGAACGATCAGACGCCGGACGCCGTAATCGCAGAGTATGCCGGTGCGGGTTGGGGTAAGTTCAAACCGGCCCTGGCGGACTTGGCGGTTGCCAAATTGGCGCCGATCAGCACAGAAATGGCACGATTGATGGATGATCCAGCAGAGATCGACGCGATTTTGGCGAAAGGGGCGGACAAAGCCCGCGCGGTCGCTGATCCAATCCTGGCGCAGACCTACGATATCGTCGGTTTCTTGCGCAGCTAAACAAAGAAGGCCGCCCCGAAACGGAGCGGCCTTTGGTTGGTCACCTCGGCGGGGGGATTAGCGCACGGTGTCCAACTCAAGCGTGTCGACTTCCTGACCGTCCACTGTCAGTACCGCGATCACGTCATCAATTGGTGTCACGCCAACATTCACGCGCACGTCGTAGTTCGCGCCAAAGGCGATCTCTTCCGTGCCGAGCAGCGCGCCGCGAACACCTGTGTTGTAGTCGTAGATCGATACGACACCTGGTGCGGAAGCGCGGACGTTGCCGAGCTCAACAGTGTCACCAGAGATGTCGGTTTCGTTAAAAGAAAACGCGCCGTCTGCAGAAGCAACAGATGTCAGAGCGAGGGTTGCAGCAGTGGCGATTGCGACTGTCTTGATCATGGTTTTATCCTTTGTGTGTTGGCCTAACGGCCTGTGTGTGTGTGCCCGCATCCGGGCAAGGGAGAGAACGAGTGGCGTTATGCGCCGTTCGATGACCATGATGTGGGAGGCATTTTTTGGGTTTTAAAGGCCTGACGCGTTCACGAAAAAAAGTGCGGTTTTGACAATTTTTGGCTCTTGATTTTCATTTCACATGACCATTTCCATGGATTTGCGCGAATATGCACAGACGCGCTGTCCGTCATGAACATGACTATAGGTAAACGCACGCTGAAGTTGTATCTTGGAAGTGAAAATGTTTCAAAAACTCACTCTGCCGTCGCAAACTCAAATTTGTGAACATTTGGCGGCGCATATCGTCGATTGAGTGCTAACGCTTTGAAAAAGCGAAAATTCCTTTGTAACATTTTGACAACCCCAAAAGAATGAGGCCACCCCCCTTGGGGGATGACCTCCACACACACCTGGTGTGCGATGAGATGCCAGGCCGACCGTGGCCGTGGGGGGCGGTCCGTAAATGGTGGCCGGCATCCCGTGCAACGCAAAAACCCCAGCGGGGCAAACGCGTATTTGGCAGTTGTGGCGGCGGGCCCTCTCAAAAAGGCCCACCGCGGGATGGCCGCCCCCGTCAAAGGGGGCGCCCGGTGGGGATTAGCGTGCGACGTCGATTTCGTGCGTGTCGATCACCTGACCACCCACGGTCAGAACAGCCAGGATGTCGTTGATTGGGCGCTTGCCACGAGGAACGCGCACG
>JBCBHE010000015.1:0-82368 GCA_038526085.1 Pseudomonadota bacterium
GCCTACGAAATCGACGGGCCGGACAGCGCCAAGACGCTCTATGGCAAATGGGCAGAGACCTATGACAGCAGCTTTGCGGACGGTTGGGGGTTTATTGCACCTCGCCTGATCGCGGAACTTTACCTGGCCGAAGGCGGCGATGACACCCCGATCCTCGACATCGGCGCAGGGACCGGGCAAGTGGCAGAGCATTTGGATGGAGCTTTGACAGACGCCTTCGACATCACGCCGGAGATGTTGGAGGTTGCACGCAGCAAAGGCCTGTATCGCAATTTAATCGAAGGCGATCTTTTGAAGCCATTGGACCTGGCCGACGATTGCTACGGGGGTGTCATCTCTTGCGGGACCTTCACGCATGGCCATGTTGGCCCGGCTTGCCTGCCAGAACTGCTGCGTGTGACGAAGCCGGGGGGTCTGTTCGTCTGTGGCACGATCCCGGCGGTGCTGGATGGCATGGGGTTCGGTTCCGCCCTCGCCCGCCTGCAAGCGACACACCAAATCGCCCCGCTGCGCTTCGCCGACATCCCGATCTACGACAATCCGGATCACCCACACGCGCAAGACCGTGGCCTGGTGATGATCTTCCGCAAATGCTGACGCAGGCCAAGTCCGAAGATGAAGCTGCGCTCGAGCGGCTCATCGAAACAGCTTTCGTGAAGTACGTGCAGGCGCTTGGCCGGGATTGGCCGGGGCCGTACCCGTGGTTGCCCGAGGCAATTGCCCAAGGTCGCGTGCTCTGGATCGACGGGACCAAGGGCTGCGCCGTCATCGACCGAGACGGCGATGCACTCAAGATCGACCAAATCGCCATCGACCCCGCGCACCAAGGACGCGGAACAGGACGTCGCGCGATGGAGGCGCTGGAGGAACTGGCGATCAGGGCAAGCTTTGCGCAGATCACGCTCTATACCGCCCAGGTGCATACCAACCTTGTCGCCTTCTATTCTTCGCTCGGCTACCGGGTCACGGACCTGCGCCCGCCGGCGTCGGGCAAGGACGATATCCCCCGCATCCATATGACCAAACCTTTGAACTGAGGCTCCCCATGCAAGATCCTGCCTTCACCGCCCCCGGCCGCTTTTGGCGCGGCAATCTGCACACCCACTCCAACCGCTCCGATGGCGCTTTGGCCCCGGAAGAGGTCTGCCGCCGTTATCGCGAAGAAGGCTATGATTTCATCGCCCTGACTGATCATTTTATCGGCGAATACGACTATCCCATCGTCGATACGGTCCCGTTCCGTACTGACACCTTCACCACAATCCTGGGCGCCGAAGTCCACTCCGGCGCGATGGAAAATGGGGAGCTGTGGCACATTCTGGCCGTCGGCTTGCCTGCAGATTTTGCCCCCTCAAAATCGCCTCACTTTAAACCGGTTGAGGGCATGGAAACGGGTCCCGAACTGGCGCGACGTTGCCGCGACGCCGGGGCCTTCGTCGCCGTTGCCCACCCCGAATGGGGCGGGCTGACATTGGACGACGCACGCAGCATCGACGCGGCCCATGCGGTCGAGATCTATAACCACGGCTGTCAGGTCGGCGCCGACAGGGCCGAAGGCTTCTGGCATCTCGATCGCCTGTTGGAAGAGGGGCGCAAGCTCACCCTTTGCGCCACGGATGACGCACACTTCACAGAGCCTGACCACTTTGGCGGCTGGACGATGGTCAAGGCCGCGGAAAACACGCCAGAGGCCCTGCTGGCAGCACTCAAAGCGGGGCACATGTACGCCTCCACCGGGCCCTTGATCCATGACGTGCAATGGGGCGATGAGAGCGTGCAAGTGCGATGCTCCCCCGCCGCAAACGTCATCGTGCAGGGGCGTGGGTCTGCAACGTCTGCGATCCATGGCACCGGTATGGGCACGGTTGAGGTTCCCTACGGACGTGTTGGGCAAAGCGCTTGGATGCGCCTGACCGTCATCGATGGCGCAGGCAAACGCGCTTGGACCAACCCTGTTTGGAACAATGACTAACACGGTCTATTGAGCCAGCCACAATGGCCGTCGCCTTTTCGGAAGTGTGCAAGGTTTGCAGCGACACCCCTGATCGCGCCAACCTAACGCGCGCTCTTGAACAGCTGCGCTAGAACCACGACAAAGGCTTCGTTAAAACCGGAGGCCGACCGATGGACAAAATCTCTGCCCTGCGCGCTAAAATGAGCGAGGAAGGCGTTGATCTGGTCGCACTCGGCCCGGGGGCGCATTTGGAATGGCTGACCGGCATGCACCCCCATGCCGATGAACGACCTTTAATCTTCTGTTTGACGGCCACGCAGGCGGGACTGCTCATGCCCTCCCTGGAAACAGAAAGCGCGCGCCGTCAGACCGACCTCCCCTTTTTCGCGTGGTCCGATGCAGAAGGCCCAACAGCCGCGCTTGAACAGATGCTGGAAGCATTGGGGGCCAGCGCAGCCCGCTCCATTGTGTTGGATGAGACGATGCGCGCCGATCACGCAGCCCTCGTACAAGACCGTCTGATGAACGCCAAACGACAGTTCTGCGAAAGCACTGTCAGCGCGCTACGCGCACGCAAAAGCCCGGAAGAATACGCCGCCCTCAAGGCCAACGCGCGGATCGCCGACACAGCGATGCAGGCAGCCTGGGCTGGCATGCACCCAGGCATGACCGAAACCGAGGTTGCCCAGATCGCCCGCGACACCTTTGCCGCGCATGGTGCCAAACCGCTCTTCACAATCATCGGGGCCGGTGGCAACGGCGCCATGCCGCACCACCAGACCGGAGAAACTGTGCTGGCGACGGGTCAGGCGGTTGTCATGGATATTGGTGCAGGTCGTGATGGTTTTAGCTCAGACATCACCCGCATGGCCGTTTTGGGCGCCCCGCCCGACGGGTACATTGAGATCCACGCCATCGTCGAAGCCGCCGTCCAAGCTGCCATGGATGCCGCGCGCCCCGGCGTCCGCGCCCATGTCATTGATGATGCTGCGCGCGCGGTCATCACCGACGCGGGGTACGGTGAGTATTTTATGCACCGCACCGGCCACGGCATGGGGGTCGAAGTACACGAGCCACCTTATATTTCTGCCTCATCCCAGTCGATCCTGGACGAGGGCATGGTCTTCTCAATCGAGCCTGGCATTTACCTGCCAGGCCGTTTCGGTATTCGGTTAGAAGACATCGTGATCTTGCGCGCAGACGGCCCGGAAATTTTGTCCGAGCTTCCAAGAAACGTTCAGATCATTGGGTAAGGCGCCCCAACGGACGGCAAGAATATCGACGTGGCCCACAATTCGTGAACCACGTCGACGACCCTGTCCTACCAGCGGTTAGACGCGGTAACTGCTTTCACACGCCGCAACGACCTTCCCGTCGCTCTGTCGCCGCGCAACCGAAAACGCAATCATCCATGATGGCAGATTGTGCACATTGGTCGTCAGCGTTGTGACGATGTCTAACCCGTCATCCGCAACGAGATGGTCAAAGTAGTGGACCCGCCGCGTGACAAGGCACAGTCCTTGCGCGGGCGCAGCACAAACAGTGGCCTCAGCCTCCGCAAAGAAGGTCTGGAAATGCGCAAAATCGACCAAGCCAAGGTCATTCAGATGCTCGGTTTTTGAGATCGGAAAGCTGATTTGCGCTAGGCCCTCGCATGTTGCCGCACGCTTGAGCTCGACCTTCCCCAAATCAAGCAACGTCTGGGACCGGCGGTCGTCAGGGTCGGTGACTCCGGCATCCGCCTGACCATTGGACCCCGCCTTAGCCAGTTTTACGCGAAAGCGGCCATCAAGCGTGACAAACGTCGTTACAATTTCAACGCAGATCCGTTTGCCCGATGGGGATTCTAGGTCAATTTGGCTCAACCAACGGGTTCTTGCGCTTGGGCGCACAACCATGCGCAAACAACAGGCTGTATCCTCGCGAAAAGCGACCGAGGATCCGGAAAGCGTTGCCACAGCGACGGAGGCAAAGAACCGACGTCCAGCGCTGTCGACCCAACGGGCTGGCGGCTGTCCCAATTCTTCCGCCACAGCTTCTAAATGCATTTGTGCCGCCTCGTTCATCAACCAAGCGTTTGAAAACCCCTTGGCATCTACGTGCGGCATGCCCAGGCGAAACATCGTATTGTTCAGCGCGGTCGCGTTCTTTTTAGGGTCGAATTGATCGTCATGAAAAGAGAATGTCATAGTAAAAAATCCATGAATGTGGTGATCGAAATAAAAAAGAGTGGTCGTCCAGCAAAGGTTGAACGGAACATCTTCGCGCCAAAACGCACACGGCTCATTGCTGAAACTAAGAGGAGCTTAAGTGCGGGTGTCAGGCCGCCGCATCACCCCAATGGGTGACAAATCGTGAGAAATTTCGCTGATTTTGAGTGACAATCGCTGAAAGGGATGGGGTTTGTTTCCGAATTGAGCACAATCCGCGCATCAAGCTAGCGTGTCCATCGCTTGGCCCGGCGTTATGAGGACCGCATGTCCTACACGGCGAACCTGCGCCCCAAAGTAAACGCGAAGGCTATGACCTGAATCGACTTCTCATTCGACAACGGTCGCGGGTCGGCGGACTGGCAGCGACGCTGTGCAACATTCAGAAGGAAACCGCTAACTCAACCACCGCTTCCGCCGCCGATACGACCGCACGTCGCGGAACGACTTCCGCCCATCTTCCGACATACCCAGATAGAACTCCTTCACATCCGGGTTCTCGCGCAGGTCTGCAGCGGGGCCGTCCATCACGATCCGCCCGCTTTCCATGATGTAGCCGTAGTGGGCAAAGCGCAGCGCAACATTTGTGTTCTGTTCGGCAAGCAGGAAGGTCGCGCCTTCCTTCTCATTCAAGTTTTTTACGATCTGAAAGATCTCTTCAACCAGCTGTGGGGCCAGCCCCATTGAAGGCTCATCCAGCAAAATCGTCTCAGGCTTTGACATCAGCGCACGCCCAATCGCGACCATCTGCTGTTCACCGCCAGAGGTATAGCCCGCTTGGCTTTTCCGCCGCTCCTTCAACCGGGGAAAGTAGCTATAGACCTTTTCCAAGTCAGCCGCGATTTCACCGCCAGTGGCCTTGCGGGTATAGGCCCCCGTCAGAAGGTTTTCTTCTACGGTCAGGTGCTCAAAGCAATGCCGCCCTTCCATCACCTGCACCACACCCTTGGTCACCAGTGTGGCGGGATCGAGGTCCTGCACACGCTCATTGCGGTAGATAATCGCGCCTTTGGTCACCTCGCCACGCTCTGAGGCCAGCAGGTTCGAAATTGCCTTCAACGTCGTCGTCTTGCCCGCGCCATTGCCGCCCAGCAACGCGACGATCTGCCCCTTGGGCACGGTCAGGCTCACACCCTTCAGCACCAGGATCACGTGGTTGTAGATCACCTCGATGTTGTTGACCTCGAGAAGCGTTTCTTTGGCCGGGGCAGCGTCGAGCATGAGTGTCTCCGAATTGCATGGGGTGGCTGCCCGCGCATCGCGGGCAGCCTGAAGGGGCTTAGCTGCAGCCCGCTTCGATGTTGTTTTCCGCAGCAAAAGCGGAAGAGTCCTCAGTCACCAATGCATCGATGACATCTTTGTCGGACTCGATCAGATCAGTGATCATGTTCCACTGTTGTGCGGAGGCATCCCACTGCTGGACCATGCCCAGACCGTCACCACCGTGGTTCTGGCAAGAGACAGAGAATTCTGGCCCAAAGCCAGGCAGACCATTCTCTTCCAGGATCGCATTGGTGATCTCCAGCGCTTCCATACCATCGCGCATCATGCTTGGCGTGATGTCAGCAGTACCGTGGATTTCCTGAGCCTTCTCAGCAGCCTCAGCCGCCAACATCGCGGCATAAAGACCCCGGTTATACAGCACCGTGCCCAGCTGATCGCCCGCACCAGCGGCTTTGCCAGTGTCGACGACGTACTGCTGCAAGTCCGCATAGATCGGGAAGTCAGACCCGGTGCCATGCAGCGCAAGGCTCTTGTACCCGTTCGCGGCATCGCCAGCAGGCAGGACGTCCACCTCGGACCCAGACCACCAAACGCCGATGAACTTATCAAGCGGGAAGCGGACGTTCGCGGCTTCCTGAATGGCGACCTGGTTCATCACACCCCAGCCCCACATCAGCACATAATCAGGACGCTCCCGACGGATTTGCAGCCACTGGGATTTCTGCTCCTGACCAGGATGGTCGACAGCAATCGGTGTGAAGTCAAAGCCATGCTTTGCCGACAGTTCCTCTAACGTCCGGATCGGCTCCTTCCCATAGGCGGAGTTGTGATAGACAAGCGCAATTGTCTTACCAGACAGATCACCACCCTCTTCGTCCAGAATGTGGTTCACAGCAATCGAGGCACCGTCCCAGTAATTCGCAGGATAGTTGAACACGTGGCTGAACACTTCGCCGTTTTTGGCAGATGTTCGGCCGTAGCCCATGGAGTGGATCGGAATGTCATCCGCCGTGGCTTTGGGGATCAACTGATAAGTGATCCCGGTCGAGAGCGGCTGATACACCAATGACCCTTCACCCTTGGTCGCCTCATAGCACTCCACACCCTTCTCAGTGTTGTAGCCGGTCTCGCATTCCAGCAGTCGCGTGGCCACGCCGCCGATGCCGCCATCACGCTCGTTCAGCAGGGTGAAGTAATCGGCATAGCCATCCGCAAACGGAATCCCGTTTGCGGCATATGGACCTGTTCGATAGCTCAGCGACGGAAAGACCAGATCGGCCATGACCGGGGCTGCGGCCATCACGCTTGTGACGGTCATCGCCAGTAGTGTCTTCATCTTCATCGTTTGTATCCTCCCTAGAATTTTTCCGATGATATTCGGTCGACAAGTGGGCCGCCCTAATGCGGGAACGGCCAAAGACGCAGTTTTTCTTTTGCAACGCGCCAAAGTTGGGCCAGGCCATGCGGCTCCAGCACCAAAAATACGAGGATCAAAGCCCCGACGATCACCAATTGGAAATGCTGCACGATGTCCGGCGGCCACCCCAAAAGGTCCACGCCGATCAGCTTCAGCAGCACCGGCAAGACAACCAGCAAAGCGGCCCCAGCGAAAGACCCCCAGATCGATCCGAGGCCCCCAATGATGATCATGAACAAAACGATGAAGCTTTTCTGGATGCCAAAGGCCTCACCAACCTCAACGGCCCCCAGATAAACCGCGAAGAACAGCGCTCCCGCGATCCCAATAAAGAACGACGAAACCGCAAACGCGGTCAGCTTTGCCTTCAACGGGTTCACCCCGATAATCTCAGCCGCGATATCCATGTCACGGATCGCCATCCAGGTCCGCCCCAGCGTGCCGCGCGTCAGGTTCCGCGCCAAAACGGCACAAAGAAAGGTGAAGACAAGGCAAATCAAATACTGCGCCCAAGGCTCCACATTCGCGCCGGTGACGGGAACAGAAAACACCGTCCGCTCAGGCGCGTTAATCTGCCCGGAGGCGGAATAATTGTAAAACCAAGCGACCTTGTTGAAGAGCCAGACAAGGAAAAACTGCGCCGCCAGCGTTGCCACAGCAAGATAGAACCCCTTGATCCGCAAGCTCGGCAAACCAAAGGCCGCACCAACCGCGGCCGTAACCCCACCCGCAAGAATGATGTGAATGACGATGGAAACATCCGGGAATGACGTCATCAACTTGTAGCAAGCATAGGCCCCGACAGCCATGAAACCACCGGTGCCCAACGACACCTGCCCACAATAGCCCGTCAAGATATTCAACCCGATGGCGGCGATGGCATAAATCAGGAACGGCACAAAGATCGCATTGACCAGATAGTCGCTCACCAGGAACGGCAGCACCAAGAACGCCACAGCCAAGGCCAAGTAATAGGTGTAGCGATCAAACTTGATCGGGAAGGTCTGGGTGTCTGCGGCATAAGACGTCTTAAAGTCGCCCGCTTCACGGTAAAACATCAGGCTCCCCCTCCCACTGCGTGGGTTGCACCCACCCTACGATTCAAAACGACGGCGCAGCCGTGCGTCGGGTGGGTGAAACCCACGCGCCCCTCAAACCCGCTCAATGATCTTCTCCCCAAAGAGCCCCTGCGGGCGGAACACCAACACAATCAGCGCCAGCACGTAAGCAAACCAATTCTCCGTCGCGCCGCCAATCATCGGGCCGATGGCGAACTCAAACAGCTTCTCCCCCACGCCCACGATCAAACCGCCAATTATCGCACCGGGGATCGACGTGAACCCACCCAGCATAAGGACAGGGAGCGCCTTCAAGGCGATCAACGACAGCGAAAACTGCACGCCTGACTTCGCGCCCCACATGATCCCCGCCACCAAGGCAACAAACCCGGCCACGGACCAGACCAAGATCCAAATGAAGTTCAGCGACACACCAACGCTCAACGCCGCCTGGTGGTCATCTGCCACCGCCCGCATTGCCCTGCCGTGCTTCGTGTACTGGCTGAACAGGATCAGGCATACGACGAGGATGATGGCGACGATGGTTGCCGAGATATCAAGGTTGTCGATAAAGAAGCCGTAGCCGAACCATCCAAACGTCACCTCATCTATGGCGATGTTGATGCCTTGCGGCAGACAGACACCCTCGGTGATGCAGACATCCAGCTTCTTGATCTCCGACCCCCACATCAAATCCGCAACACCTTCGAGCAGGTAAGCCAAACCAATGGTCGCCATGAACAGAATGATCGGCTCCTGCCCCACCAAATGGCGGAAAATAAACCGCTGGGCGGCCCAAGCGAGGATGATCATTACGCCGACGGTCAAGACGATGGCGATAATTGAATGCAGCTCCCACCCAAAGTGGTGGATCTTCGTGCCAAAGATCACGTTGATCAGATGGGCAAAGGGCACCTGTCCCTTCTGGATCCCAACAAAGGTCATTGCCGCAAACAGCGCCATGACCCCCTGCGCGAAGTTAAAGATGCCAGAGGCTTTGAAGATCAAAACAAAGCCCAGGGCGACGAGCGCATAAAGCACCCCGGCCATCAGACCGTTCAGAAACACTTCCATCGCGAAGACAAGCTGGTCAGGCATCGGTGCCTCCGATCAGTGTACGCGCTGTGCACAGGGTGTGCACGTGTGGTGCACAGGTCAAATCACTCATTTGGCACCCCCAGATAGGCGTTGATCACCGCCTCGTTGTTTCGCACCTCATCCGGCGTGCCGTCGCCGATTTTCTTGCCGTAATCCATCACCACGACGCGGTCAGAGAGGTCCATGACCACCCCCATGTCGTGTTCAATCAGGCAGATTGTGGTGCCAAATTCGTCATTCACATCAAGGACAAAGCGGCACATGTCCTCTTTCTCCTCGACGTTCATCCCCGCCATCGGCTCATCAAGCAGCAGCAATTTCGGTTCCGCCGCCAAGGCCCGCGCCAGTTCGACACGCTTCTTCAGACCATAGGGCAAACGGGATACAGGGGTCTTACGGATCGCCTGAATTTCCAGGAAATCAATAATCTTCTCAACGACTTCACGGTTCTCCGCCTCTTCCCGCGCCGCCGCCCCGGCCCAGATCGCTTGCTTGAAAATGCCAGATTTGACGAAGTTCAACCGGCCCGTCATCACGTTGTCGAGCACCGACATGCCTTCAAACAGCGCGATGTTCTGAAACGTCCGGGCGACGCCCTGGCGCGCAACCTCGTAAGGCCGCATCTGGGGCCGCTTTGCGCCACGAAACCAGACCTCGCCTTGCTGCGGGACATAGAAGCCGGAAATGACGTTCAGCATCGAGGACTTCCCCGCGCCATTGGGCCCAATGATCGCGCGAATTTCACCCTCGCGGATGTCAAAGCTGATATCGGTGATCGCCTTCACCCCGCCAAACCGCAGCGTGATATTCTTCATCTCCATCAGCAAGCCGCCGATCTTACGACCGTCGGAAGTGATTGTTTCTGTTGGCATATCTTTCATCCGGGCATCATCCCTTCAAAAACTGTCACGCGGCGGATCAGGTTCCCGATCATCACACCAAGAAGCATCGCAAAACCGACCCAATAGGCATTCGCAAGCGCTCGTTCGTAAATGTCGGGAAGCAGTCCTACGTCCCTGTCATCATCGCGCGCATCCCGCACCTCGCGCACCGCCTCGCCATAGGCACCGGCACAAATGACAGCGATCATCATCAAAGATCCACCATCGTCAGCAAAGAAGGCAGCCACACAGCTCAGCCCAGCCGCCAGAAGCAGTACACCTTTTGCTTTGCGGGGAAGTCCACGCGGATCAAAGCTATGCAGAACCTTGCGCTCGCGCTCTTGCAAGAACGGACCCGTCGTCTTCATTGGCGGCTTGGTGTGCCCTGGTGGGATCTCTGGCTCGCTCATTCCGCCGCCACCTTGACGTTCATGCTAGAAATCGTTGCCGCATCAATGAGTTGCAAGGTAGCTTTAATCGACCCCTTGCGCCCGTCCTCATAGGTAACTTCCGTCTCGGTCGAGATCTCCGTGGCGTCGGAATAGAGCGCATCGACGAGGTCATCGTACTTGTCCTCAATGATCCGCCGCCGCACCTTCCGCGTCCGGGTCAATTCGCCGTCGTCGGCGTCCAGCTCTTTGTGCAGCACCAGGAACCGGCTGATCTGACAGCCTGAAAGGATGTCATCCTCCGCGACAGAGGCGTTCACCTCCTCTACATGGCCTTTGATCGTTTCCAAGACCTGCGGATGCCCTGCGAGCTCTTGGTAAGAGGCGTACGCGATGTTATTGCGCTCAGCCCAGCTCGCCACCGCACCGAGGTCGATGTTGATGAAGGCGACACACCGGTCCCGCTCATCCCCGAAGGCCACGACCTCAAGGATATTGGGAAAGAATTTCAGTTTGTTTTCAACGTACTTCGGCGCGAACATGCGGCCGTCAGCTAGCTTTCCCACGTCCTTGGCCCGGTCGATAATCCGCAGATGACCACTGTCTTGCTCAATGAAACCTGCGTCGCCCGTCGCGACCCAGCCTTCAGCATCCTTCGTGTCCGCCGTGCTGCTTGGGTTCTTGTAATATTCCTCAAAAACACCGGGGCTACGGAAGAACACCTCTCCGTTGTCCGCCAGCTTGAGCTCGACGCCTGGGGATGGCACTCCGACGGTGTCTGCGCGCACCTGTCCATCGGGTTGGGCGGTGATGAAAACCGTCGCCTCTGTTTGGCCGTAAAGCTGTTTCAGATTGATCCCTATTGATCTGTAAAAGCTAAAGATTTCCGGGCCGATCGCCTCACCAGCCGTGTAGCCGACGCGAATACGATTGTACCCAAGCGTGTTTTTCAAAGGCCCATAAATCAGCGCCTCACCCAGCCTGTATTTCACCTTCTTGCCAAGGCTGACGTCTTGACCGTCGAGAATGGCCGGGCCCACGTTTTTGGCGAAGTCCATAAAGTGATTGAATAGCCAACGCTTTACGCGTCCCGCATCCTCAATCCGGATCATCACATCGGTGAGCTGTTGTTCGAACACGCGCGGCGGCGCGAAAAAGTAGGTTGGCCCAATTTCGCGCAAGTCGACAGCAAGCGTATCAGCGCTTTCGGGACAGTTCACACAGAAACCGCACCAATAAGCCTGCCCAATGGAGAAGATGTAATCCCCCACCCAAGCCATTGGTAGATATGCAAGAATATCGTCCTCAAGACGCAGCTTGTCGAACGCGGAAGAGTTCTTGGCGCTTTCAATGATGTTCTTGTTCGACAGAACAACGCCTTTCGGCTTTCCCGTCGTTCCAGACGTATACAGCATCACACAGGTGGATCGATAATCCAGCTTGTCTTTGCGGGATTTGAGCGCGGCGCCGAACTCTTGCGCCGCTGCAGCCCCGTCTGTTTTGACCTGCGCATAGTCATGCAGATGCGTGCGATCATATTTCCGCAAGCCACGTGGGTCGAGGAAGATAACCTCTTCTAGATTGGTGAGCCTGTCTTTGACATCGACAATCTTGTCGACTTGTTCTTGATCTTCAGCAAATGCAAAGCGCGCACCACAATGGTCCAAGACGTAGGCTAGCTCATCCGCGGCACTGTCTTGATAGACAGGCACTGGGACCCCGCCCACCGATTGAACGGCAACCATCGCCCAGTAAAAGTAGGGGCGGTTGCGGCCAAGGATTGCAATGAAATCACCTTCGGCAACACCCAGCTTCAACAAGCCAAGCGCCAGGTCGTTAACCTCTTGCCGTGTCTCTTCCCATGTCCAGCTTTGCCAAATGCCGAACTCCTTTTCGCGATACGCGGGCCGCGCGCCAAACCGCACGGCATTTCGATCCAATAAGGCTGGGATCGAAACCTCGTCTGTCGCTGCCTGAACCTGATCCATTGATCCTCCCATCGTTGGATAGCGCGGCGGCCGCTTACCAAGCGGCGAAGGTGGCCGCTGAGATTTCCATCAGCGGCTGACCAGAATGTGGTAGTCTTCTCCCTGTGTCTGCGCGGGCCCTTCCGCCAAGCGCATGTCCTCCGAGAATGAGCCTAGCGATGAGTTTTGCTATCCGTCAACATCTCGGCATGACAAAAGAACCTGCTTCACATTAAAAACAGTGGTTTTTTCCGATGTTGCGTAACAAACGTTATGAAAAACTTCTAAGTTACATCGTGGCGCTGAAATAGTTTTCGTGGGTTTGCGCGAGCGAGTCGAGCACATCGAGAATCGCTTGAACATGTGCGCGTGTGAGGGTCGCAGCATGGTCAGGGTCGCACTGTTGGATGGCTTCAAAGATCGCTAGGTGGTCCTGAAAGAGCTTCTCCAGATGTGTCTCATCCTGAAGGGAGAGCATACGCAGTCGGTCCAATTGCGCCTTCTCTTGCGATAGAACAATCGCCGTGCGGCGATGTCCTGTCGCGTCGGCCAGCGCCAGATGAAAGGCGTCATCGCACTGGTGAAACCTGGCAAAGTCACGGGACCTTACGGCAGCAGCTTGGTTTTCGAGATTCGCGCGAAGCTGGGCCGCATTTTCCTCTGGTAGCCCGTTGAGCGCCAGTTGCCGCACAAGGGCAACTTCAATCGCTTCGCGGAGAAACTGCGCCTCCTTGATCTTAGCGGCATCCAGTTGCGTCACATAGCTGCCCCGGCTTGGCAAAGTCATGACCAGCTCAATGGCCCGCAAACGTGCAAAGGCCTCCCGCACCGGTGTTCGGCTGACGCCCAACGTCGCACCGATTTCCGGCTCCGACAATGGATGGCCCGGCGGGAACGTCATATCAAGAATCGCGGCTTTAAGTTGTTCAAAGACTTGAGGTCCGGCAGGTAATGCCGGATCAACAGGGGCAAGCACCCCTGCGCCGTCAGAGGGCGTGATGGCGGTCAGGACTTTCATTTCACGCTCGAACGGTACACCGGTATACCGGCCCTTTACAATCCCCTTCCTGCTGCGCTAGCGTTTGCCGAAGCGCGTATTTCGCGCTGAGGGAGTGAGATGAAAGCAGCCTTATTTGGTTTGGGCATGGTCGCAGAGACCCATGTGCGCGCCTTGGCGGACGCCGCGCCAGCGGTGTCGCTGGCGGGCATCTGCGCGCGCGATCCGGCCAAGGCAGCCGCTTACGCGGAAAAAGTGGCACCAATTCTTGGGGCCGCCCCGCATGTCTATTCGGATGTGGCGTCTGTCGCGTCGGACGCTGAGGTGGATTTCACAATCATCTGCACACCACCCAACGCACGCGCAGATCTGGTTGCGCCTCTCGCGCAAGCCGGTAAGGCAATCTTGATGGAAAAGCCCCTAGAGCGCGATTTTGCGGCCGCCCGACAGATCATCGAGACTTGCGACGCGGCAAATGTCGCCCATGGCGTCGTCTTTCAGCATCGCATGCGTGAAAGCAGCCAGCGGCTGGCCAAGATGCTTGCTGAAGGAGCTTTAGGCGATCTTGCGGTGGCCGAGATCGTTGTTCCCTGGTGGCGCGAGCAATCCTACTACGATGAGCCCGGTCGGGGCACATACGCCCGCGACGGTGGCGGTGTTCTGATTTCGCAGGCGATCCATACACTTGATTTGGCGCTTTCGTTGCTGGGGCCGGTCACTCGCGTGCAGGCAATGGCGCGCACCTCAGCGCTGCACAAGATGGAAGCGGAAGACTTTGTTACCGCCGGGTTGGAGTTTGAAAGCGGGATGATCGGGTCTCTGGTCGCGAGCACCGCAAGCCATCCGGGTGGTGCGGAATCCATTACCCTGCATGGGTCAAAGGCGAGCGTCGTGCTGGTCTCAGGCCAACTCAACATGACGTGGCGCGATGGTCGCACCGAGACCATCGGAGAAGCCGGCGGCACCGGTGGCGGCGCTGACCCGATGGCCTTCACGCATGCCTGGCACCAGGCTGTCATCACAGATTTTGCAGAGGCGTTACAAACGGGCCGTAAGCCTGCTGCCGACGGGCACAGCGCCTTGATCGTGCATCAACTGATTGATGCGATTATTGAATCATCAAACGCGGGGCACGCTGTGACCCTGCCGAGGGCGGCCTGATGACAAAGCCCCTCACCTTTGCTGCCATCGGGATCGACCATCGCCACATCTTTGGCATGGCCCAGAACATGATGGACGTCGGCGCTGTGTTCAAAGCCTGGTGGACGGAAGGGAACCCTCCGCCTCTCGAGGGTTTTGAAAAACGCTTCCCTGACGTGCCTCGGGTGGCGAATGTCACGACTTTGCTGGAGGACGATGAGATTGATCTGATCCTCATCTCCTGCATCCCTACGGACCGCGCCGGTCCCGCGATCGCAGCGATGCGTGCGGGCAAGGATGTGATGACCGACAAACCCGGCTGCACGACTTTGGCGCAGCTCGACGCGATCAAAGCCGCACAGGCCGAGACAGGCCGCATCTGGACGGTTGATTTCTCTGAACGTTTTGAGGTCGCCAGCATGACCCGTGCGGCTGAATTGGTCGCGGACGGTGCGATTGGGCGTGTCGTGCAAACCACCGGTCTCGGCCCACATCGCCTGAACGCCCCTACCCGGCCTGATTGGTTCTTTGATCGCGAGCAGTATGGCGGGATTCTCTGCGATATTGGTTCCCACCAGATTGATCAGTTCCTGTTCCTAACGGGCAACACGGATGCGGAGATCAAGCGCGCCCATGTCGCCAATTACGCCAATCCGGATAGCCCAGGTCTGCAGGACTACGGTGAGATTGTCCTAGAGGGAAACGGCGCTCATGGCTTCATCCGCGTCGATTGGTACACGCCGGACGCGCTACCGAACTGGGGTGATGGACGCCTGACCATCCTAGGGACCGAAGGCTATATCGAGTTGCGCAAATACGTCGATGTGGCGGGGGCTGAAGGCATCGACCACCTTTATCTCGTCAACGGCACACGTTGCGAGAAGATCGATTGCAGCGACGCCGGCCTGCCCTACTTCGCGCGATTGACGAATGACATCGCCAATCGAACTGAGACCGCCATGCCGCAGGCCCACACATTCAAGTCGATGGAACTTGCGATCAAAGCGCAGATGATAGCGGAGGGCCAGCTGTGATCACCGTCGCGATCATCGGGGCCGGGATTGGGGCGGAGCATCTGGACGGTTATCGCGCCCTGCCCAATGCATTTCGCGTTAAAACACTCTGCGACCTCGACACCACGCGGGCACACGCGGCTGTGGGCGATGATCCCATTGCGGTGACCGCTGATCTTGATGCGGTGCTCGCGGATGCGGATATCGATCTAATCGACGTTTGCCTGCCCCCGCATCTACACTTGCCCGTCACCACACAAGCCTTGGAAGCAGGCAAACATGCAATCTGTGAAAAACCGCTCGTTGCGTCCCTTGCGGACGCCGACGCCCTGATCGCAACGGCAGCGCGGGTGAATCGCAAGCTTTACCCAGTGTTCCAATACCGCTTCGGGCGCGCCATAACACAATTGCAGGCCTTGGATGTGGCTGGGCTGACAGGAAAACCCTACGCAGCCTCGCTCGAAACGCATTGGTGCCGCGACGCCGCGTATTACGCGATCGATTGGCGGGGGACCTGGGTAGGGGAAAACGGTGGTGCAGTTTTGGGGCACGCGATCCACAACCATGATCTGGTCACGTCGCTCATGGGCCAAGCAAAGCGGCTCTCGGCCTTCACCGACACCCGCGTAAATCCCATTGAAACAGAGGATTGCGCGGCGATCTCAATGCAAACCACCTCCGGCGCGATGGTCACATCCTCGATCACGCTGGGCGCCGCGAATGACACCACGCGCCTGCAGCTCTGCTTTGAACACCTTACCGCCACAAGCGGCAAGGCACCCTATGCGCCTGCAACGGACGTTTGGACCTTCACGGCGCGTGATCCGGCGAAACAACCGCAGATCGACGCAATCGTTGACAGTGTCGGCAATGTTCCGGCAGGCTTCACGGGCTTCCTGCATGCAATTGCGCAGGACTTGTCTGGGAGGACAGCCGCAGTGGTCACACCCGAGGATGGCCGCAGGTCCATTGAATTGGTCGCTGCCATTTATCATGCCGCACGCACGGGTACGGTCGTCGACCTGCCCCTGGGTGCGGATCATCCACTTTATCAAAGCTGGCTGCCTGCAGCGTAGCCAACGATTTACCAAGGGAGAGTGTAAATGACGAAACATCTGAAAACAAAAGGCGCCGCGATTGCTGCCTTGCTCTGCAGCGCTGCTGCAGTGCAGGCACAAGAGGTGCGCTTCATGTGCTATTCAGACGGCAATGAGTGTGAGGTCTATGAAGAGGTTCTTGGACGCTTCACCGAAGAAAGCGGGATTAGCGTCATCGTTGACGTTGTGCCGTTTCAGGCCATTGGTGAGAACCTGCCGGTTCAACTGGCCGCGGGCACAGGCCCAGACATGGCGAAGGTCGTCGATCTGGGTGGTTTGAACGAATACTATCTGGACCTGACTCCCTATGTGGACGCGGGCTACTGGGACGAAAGCTTTGGCGAGACGCTGAACTGGTACCGCAAGGGCGACCGCCAGGGCATCTACGGCATGCACAGCCAGCTGACCATCACTGGCCCATTTGTGAACGCGACCCTGTTTGAACAGGCTGGCGTTGAGCTGCCAGGCGAAGGGGCAACATGGGATGACTGGGCCACTGCGTCCAAGGCTGTGGCCGAAGCCACCGACACCCCATTCCCGATGGCGATTGACCGTTCTGGTCACCGTGTTGCGGGTCCAGCTGTCTCTTACGGCGCAGCGCTGAACGGCCCAGACGGCCCAACACTGTCCGACGAAGGTTTCAAAGCTTTTGTTGAGCAGTTCGTGGCATGGAACAACGACGGCACCATCGCAACGGATGTATGGGCCGGCCAAGGCGGCACGTCCTATCAGGACGCCGCGCAGGAGTTCATCAATGGTGAGTTGGTGTTCTACTACTCCGGCTCCTGGCAGGTTGGCCGCATGGACGAAAACGTTGGCGACTTTTTCGACTGGCGCGTTGTCGACAGCCCTTGTGGTCCGGCTGGCCCATGCTCCGGCATGCCAGGTGGCGCAGGCATCGTTGGGTTTGAACAAACTGAAAACCCAGAGGCTGTAGCTGCAGTGATCGACTACCTCGCACAGGAAGACGTCTACGCTGAAGTAACGGCACGGACGCGTAACCTCCCGGCACACCTAGGTGTGGCTAGCGCTGGCGTTGAGTTCGAAGGCGCGTCTGAAGCAGCCCAAGCTGCCCTGAACGGCTTCGCCGCGTCCTTGCCAAAGGTCGATCCTGCAGCGTTCTGGTACCAGGGCTATCCTGGCAACCGCGCAATGTTCGGCATTACGGTTGAGCGCGTATCTCAGGCCATCGTCGGCGAGCTGACCGTGGAAGAGGCTGTCGCCCGCATGGCGGATGACCTCGCAGCGGCTGAAGCCGAAGCCAACTAAATATCACTGGCCCCTGCGCTGCGCGCGCGGGGGCCGTTTCGCAGGGCCAACAATTACCATGCTCGCCATCATTTCCCCCATCATGCGGATCATTGAGATCCCAATGCTGGCGCTTCAACGCCTGCTGGGCATACACAAGCTTGCCTGGGTGTTCCTGCTGCCGAACCTTCTCTTGTTCGGGATATTTGCTTTTCTCCCCGTCATCCTAAACGTCTTTTACGCCACCACCGGTGGTGACAACGTGTTGCTCATGGACCGCCCACAAGTCGGACTGCGCAACTTTGCGACGTTGACGGATTGCGGCAATTACCTCGACCCAAACTCCTGCCGTGAAGACAAGTTCTGGCGCGCGGTATGGAACACCACCTGGTTCGTGACGCTTCAGGTCGGGTTTATGGTCGGGTTCTCGCTCCTAACTGCCATCATACTGAACCGTGAGATTAAGGCGCGGGGCTTCTTCCGCTCTGTCTTTTTCTTTCCGGTTCTGCTGTCCCCCGTCGTCGTTGCCCTGATCTGGAAGTGGATCTTGCAGCGTGAGGGCGTGTTGAACGCGGTCCTCGATTGGTCTGGGATCGGCGGTGTGAACTGGCTGGTGTCAGCCGATTGGGCCTTCGGCTGGTCGGTGTTCCTATCGGTCTGGGCCAATATGGGCTTTTACACGCTGATCCTTCTTGCCGGCCTCCAAGCGATCCCGCGTGACGTCTACGCCGCGGCGACGATGGACGGGGCGAGCGCCTGGCGGACTTTCCGCAAGATCACCCTGCCCTTGTTGTCTCCGACCATGCTTGTCGTTCTGGTTTTGGCGATGATCCGCGGTGTGCAAACTTTTGATGAAGTCTATGCCTTCACCGGCGGCGGACCAGGTACGGCAACGACCTTTATGATCCAATACATCTACGAAGAAGGCTTTGCTGGCGCGCCGCGTCTGTTTGGTCTTGCCGCTGCAGCGTCGCTGTTGCTGGCGGGTATTCTGGTTCTGCTGACCCTTGTCCAATTGTGGGTGAACCGGAGGAACGTCGATGGCTAAAGTCTGGGATTTCCTCACCGCGACGCGCGGCAAAAACGGTAAGTTGCATTGGACCGATTGGGTTTCCTATGGCTACCTTTTCCTTGGCATCTTCTTGATGTTCGGACCGGTGGTCTGGTTGGTGATCTCTAGCTTCAAAACGGAAGCCGACTTGCAGCGCTTCCCACCAACCCTGCTGCCCTACGCACAAGAGACAGTGATGGTGGATGGGTACGACGCGCCCCTGCCCCTTTTCGTGATGACGGGTGGCGAGTACGAAGGCCAAACGCTGGCGCAGCTGCGCCGCGTCGGCTCCCAAGCGCAAATGATCGACCCTGCGAACCCCGATGAGCGGTTGCGCGTGGACATCGCCAATCGCGAGCCGGTGGAAAAACTCTCTTTGGCAACGGAGAACTACACCTCGCTGTTTGAGCGGTTCAATTTCCTGCAGTTCTTCTGGAACTCCACCTTCATCACGGTCACCGCAACGGCGATCATGCTGCTGGTCAATTCAATGGCCGCCTTCGCGTTGTCGAAGTATGAATTCCGAGGGCGCAACTTCGTGCTACTGCTAGTCATCGGCACGCTGATGATCCCGCAAACGGTGGTCCTTGTCCCGCTATTCCTGATCGTGACGCAGCTGGGTATGTTCAACTCTCTCTGGGGTGTGATCATTCCGGGGGCCGCAACACCGACCGGCGTGTTCCTCCTGCGCCAGTACATGATCACCATCCCCGACGAGATCCTTGATGCGGCGCGGATGGACAAAGCCAGCGAGTGGAAGATCTTTTGGCGGATCATTGTGCCGCTGTCGGCCCCCGCAATCGCGGTTCTGGCAATCCTTGCGATCATGTGGCGGTGGAATGATTTCCTTTGGCCGCTGATCATTCTGACCCAGTCGGAAAACTTCACGTTACAACTCGCACTGAACTCCTTCCAGGGAGAGTTGCAGACAGACTGGACCTCCCTGCTCGCTATGACCGTGCTGACGCTGCTGCCAATCGCCTGCGTCTTTGCGTTCCTTCAGAGATACATCGCGACTGGCATCGCCTCCACAGGTGGGAAATAGACTATGGCTGACGTCACCCTCACAAATATCGAGAAATCCTACGGGGCCGCCCACGTGATCAAAGGCGTGGATCTGGACATCAAACATGGTGAGTTCTGTGTTTTTGTCGGCCCGTCAGGCTGCGGGAAGTCGACGCTCCTGCGGATGATTTCTGGTCTTGAACCCATCAGTGGTGGTGATTTGAAGATCGACGAAGAGGTCGTCAATGACGTCGCTGCTGCCGACCGCGGGCTGGCAATGGTGTTCCAGTCTTACGCGCTTTATCCGCATATGACCGTCCGGCAGAACTTGTCGTTTGGGTTGGAGAACCTGAACACCCCCAAGGCGGAGATCACCCAAAAGGTCGATGAAGTCGCCAAGATGCTCCAGATTGACCAGCTCCTGGCACGACGGCCAAAAGACCTCTCTGGTGGGCAGCGCCAGCGTGTCGCCATTGGGCGGGCTGTTGTCCGCGAGCCGCGTGTGTTCTTGTTTGATGAGCCGCTGTCCAACCTCGACGCCGAACTGCGGGTCGACATGCGGGGCGAGATCAGTCGCCTGCACCGGCGTTTGGGCAACACAATGATCTATGTAACGCACGACCAGGTCGAGGCCATGACGATGGCCGACAAGATCGCGGTGTTGCGCGATGGGCTGGTGGAGCAATACGGGACGCCGCTAGAGCTCTACAACACCCCCGGTAATATCTTCGTGGCCGGGTTCATCGGATCGCCAAAGATGAACTTCCTCAAAGGCAAGGTGCAAGGCGGTGCCTTGGCGCTCGCCACCGGCGAAACGCTCGCCCTGCCCACCGTTGGCTTCAACATCACCGAAGGGGCTGAGGTGACAATGGGCGTGCGCCCCAACGCCTTGCAGCCCGGCTCAAACGGCGTACATGCGAGGGTCACCGGCGTCGAAATCCTGGGTGGCGAATCCTACATCTACGCAACCACCGACAACGACCTCGCGCTCACCGTCCACAGCCCCGGCCAAACGTCTGTCGAGATTGGCAACGACATCACGCTGGCCATCGACACCAATGACGTTCACCTTTTTGACACGGGCACGACGAAGAGCCTGCGGACATGAAACAGACTTGGCGCTGGTTTGGCCCGCACGACACGATCACAACCGCAGACATGCGGCAGTGTGGGGTCGAGGGCGTCGTCAGTGCACTGCATCACATCCTTCCAGGACAGGTTTGGAGCATTCAGGAGATTGAAGCGCGGCAAGCGGTGATCTCGGCAATGCCCGATGGAACCCCATCTGGGCTGACATGGGATGTCGTTGAAAGCCTGCCCGTGTCTGAGACGATCAAAACAAAGGGTCCTGGATACGCCGACCACATCGCAGCCTACAAAGAGAGCCTACGGAACATCGCAGCCTGCGGGCTGGAAGTTGTGTGCTATAATTTCATGCCCATTCTGGATTGGACGCGCACCGACCTGGCCCGCCGCATGGCCCATGGCGGCACCGCGATGTATTTTGATCTGCTCGATTTCGCAGTCTTTGATTTGCACATTTTGTCCAGACATGGCGCCGAAGCCGATTACAGCCCGGCCTTCGCAGCCCGTGCAGCGGACCGTTTTGCCAGCCTATCGGATGATGCGGCCACCCAACTTCAAAACAACATCGTCGCGGGCCTTCCTGGCGCAAACGACAATTGGACGCTGGCGGATGTCCAGACCCATTTGGCAACCTACGCGGACGTCGACGCACAGCAACTTTATGCAAATTTGATCGACTTTCTGAGCGAGGTGGCCCCCGTCGCACAACAGCTGGGGCTTCGGATGTGCTGTCATCCAGACGATCCGCCATTTTCGCTTCTCGGCCTGCCGCGGATCATATCGCGCCAATCGGACTATGCGCGGCTTCTTGCGGATGTTGATCTCTCAGCGAACGGCGTGACGTTTTGCACCGGCTCCCTCGGGGTTGCCCCCGACTTTGATCCAGTAAGTTTTGTCGCCACTTTGGGTCACCGCATTCATTTTGTTCATTTGCGTAGTACCACGCGCGAGGAACCATCTGACGGCGCTAAGAGCAGTTTTTATGAAGCCGCTCACCTCGAAGGTGACACAGACATGGTGGCGACGGTGAACGCGCTTTTAGAAGAAGAAGTAACGCGCCGGGGATCAGGGCGCAGCGACCACCAAATCCCGATGCGGCCTGACCATGGGCAAGACATTTTGGACGATTTGCGCAAGGATAGCATGCCCGGTTACCCACTTGCTGGACGGATGCGAGGCCTGGCAGAGCTGCGTGGGATCATGGCAGCCTACGCGGCCAGCGCACGGTAGATTTGCGATTTCTTAAGTTTTTGTGGCCTAGCATAGCACATCCCCAAAAAGGATGATTGCTATGACCTATGATCCCCACACAGCGCCAACACACTGGCGATCGGTTGCGCGCCCGATAACGACAAAAGCCGCTGTCCAGGGCCGCCAAATCGACCGCGTCCGCGCATTGCGCCTCGCGCTGCTCCTTGGATTGATCGGGTTTTGGGCCATGGTGTTCATGGCTTTGTTTTAGGTTTGCTAACTGAACAATCGGTAAACGCGGAACAGAAAACAGCCCTACAATCGGATTGCGTCCAGGCTTCGAAAGCTTGACCTAATAAAGACCGCTCTCGCGCGCCATCATCGCCGCCTGTGTGCGGTTCGACGCGCCAAGTTTGCGGTACAGCGTCTTCATATGCAGCTTCACCGTCGGCTCTTGAATATCGAGGTCGCGGCCGATTTCCTTATTTGACTTGCCCTCAGTTAAGCCCTTCAACATCTGCAACTCGCGTTGCGTCAATTGCTCCGCAAGCGGATGGTCGGGTTCAGGTTGCGACCCGGTGATGTACTCAATCGGCACAAATTGTTCGCCGTTCGCCATAAACCGAACGGCATTGATTAAGGACTTTGCGGGCATCGACTTTGGCACAAAACCCGCTGCCCCTGCCAGTAGCGCCTCTTGCACGATTGCTTGGGTGGCCTGGCCAGAAATCAGTGCAACACGCTGATTATCACTCAGCGCAAGCGCTTGTTTCAAACCTTGAAGGCCTTGCATCCCCGGCATTTTCAGGTCGAGAAGCACCAAATCAAACGGCTCTTCCGTGGTCATCCGCACAACCGCTTCGTGAAGCGTGCCCGCCGTTCGCACCTCAAACCCAGCTTCGCCTTGCAAATACATCACCAATGTATCGCGCAATAGATCGTGATCATCAGCAATTAGAATGCGCATCTTCCCCCCTCGTTCTCCCAACACGATATTGTCCACCACAATTGAGGCAACGATAGAAACTGAGACCATCCAACAAAATTTACAACCATTACACAGCGACACAATAGATGTTAATTTTCTTGACAGCTATACCAAAGGATATGGCCCGTATCCCGATGCCCTGATTACAACTTTAAAGCGTATGATAGTGTCAGCACTGAGGAAAGGAGTTTTGATGCCGCTCGACCTGATGAAGGCCAGTTTTACCGCTTTCGCAGTGGCTGCATTTGCGACGCAATCTATGGCGCAATCGATCCCGGCCCCCTCAGGGCCTGTGATCTTGACCATATCGGGACAGATTGACGTGACAAATGTAGACGGGACTTTGCAGTTCGACCGGGAGACCTTTGCAGATATCGATCAGACCCAGATTGAAACGAGTACAATCTGGACTGATGCAATCCACAAGTTTCAAGGGGTTTCGCTCCTCTCGCTCACGGAACTTTTGGGGGTCTCTGACGGCACATTGGTGGCAACGGCCATCAATGACTATGCTATCGAAATTCCTATATCGGACGCGCAAGAGGACGGCCCCATCATTGCCTATTTGATGGATGGGGCGCCGATGTCAGTCCGAGACAAGGGCCCACTCTGGGTGATCTATCCTTATGACAGCAGCCCGGCGTTTCGGACTGCTGTCATTCACTCTCGCAGTATCTGGCAACTCGACAGAATTGACGTCGTCCAGTAACCAGGGAGCCGATCCTGCGCTGCGCGAGGATGGAGGGCCGGTTGCCAGATAGACATTCCGCTGAACAGACGCGATTGCGGATCATTGCGATCGGAGCCGCACTGATTGGCTTATCAGCCATCGCATACCTCGCGGTCAGCATTGTTCGGCAAGTGAGCGAAATCAATCAAGATACGTTCGACAGAGCCCAATGGTCGCTCACTCAAACCGAAATTGAGTTTTTGGAATTCAGCAAAATTCTGACCCAAGAGGATCCAGATCTTGGAGCCCTGCGACTGCGCTTTGATGTGTTCTACAGTCGGGTCACCACGGTTGCCGATGCGGGCATCTTTGCACCGCTCCGCGATGAGGGGGACTTCGCAGTCGAACTTGGTGCCATCCAATCCTTCCTGGATTTGGCGGTACCGATCATCGACGCCCCCGACCAAATTCTGTTGGAGAACCGCGAGGCACTGATCACGGCAACGGACGACGCGCGCCAAAATGTGCGGCTGCTCGCGATTACGGGCCTGGAACTATATACCCTTTTTCTTGATCAACAGCGACAAGAGGTCCGTCTCACCACTGCCCAATTGGTGGCGGTGATAGTCGCCTTGTTTGCAGGTTTGGTGCTGACCCTGTTGCAGATGGACCGGCTCAATAAACGTGTGGCCCAACGCGGCCAAGACCTTCTGCTGTCCAATACGCGTTTGAACACAATTATCGGATCGGCGTTGGACGGGATCATCGTGACCGATGCGGACTTTCGTATTGTCGAATTCAACCCCGCTGCCGAAGATATCTTCCGCTGTCAGTCCAAAGAAGCGATCGGACGTGATCTCATGTCGTTTGTGGATCTAACGCCCACTGACGCACCGTCGCCGGACCGGGCGAACTCGCTGCGCAAGATGCTCGGCACGCGCGGACGCCTGAAGGGACGCGGGTCGCGCCCGGATCAAAGCGACTTCCCAATTGAAATTGCGCTCGAGAGGGCGGCAACCCCGAGCGGTAACATTCAGGTTGCTTTTGTTCGCGACATCTCTCGCCGGGAAGCCGCTGATCGTGAACTCGTCGCTGCCCGCGATGCGGCGCTTGCCGGTGAAAAGGTAAAGTCCGATTTCTTGGCAACGATGAGCCACGAAATTCGCACCCCTTTGAATGGTCTGATGGGTAACGTTGATCTGCTGCGCGATACAGAGCTCTCCAACGCGCAGCAACGTTACGTCCAGAACATGGTCACCTCCGGCCGCATGTTGATGCAGCACGTGTCCGACGTTCTGGACATCACGCAGTACGACGCAGGCAAGCTGACGATCAAAACGACATTGACACATCTCCCGACGTTAATTGGGGATGTCGTCGTGACGCAAATGGGCCTCGCGGAGACCAAACAAATCAATTTGTCTTGGCACTGGGTGGGGACACCCTTGCCGTGGGTGCGGACAGACCCAGACCGGGTGCAGCTGATCTTGATGAACCTTGTCAGCAACGCGGTGAAATTTACACGCAATGGGCAAGTTGAGGTGACCGCGCAGCATCTAAACGACGGGGATCAGGATTGCCTGCGCTTCGCGGTTGCTGACACGGGGCCTGGAATTGCGCCTGCCCAACTGGCCCACGTGTTTGACGACTTTGTCACCGGTGACGTCAGCGAAGCGCGCATCGCAGGCGGATCAGGTCTTGGACTTGGTATCGCGCGCCGTTTCACGGAGGCTTTAAACGGGACAATTGATGTGGAAAGTACACTCGGCGAAGGCAGCACCTTTCGCGTGACTTTGCCGATCGAGATTGCCGCAGCACCTGAAAAAGACTCGACCACCCCAGCCGTCCGGCGGGTCCGTCAGCAGCATGTTCTGTTGGTAGAGGACAACGACATCAATCGGGCAGTCGCCCGCGAAATGCTAGAGGCGGACGGACATCGGGTCACAGAAGCCATCGATGGGGCGACCGGCGTGGCGCTCGCCGATGCAACGCCATACGACTTGATCCTCATGGACATCAGTATGCCTGGCATGGATGGCAAAGATGCAGCCCAACGTATCGCGGGCGGCGACGGAGCCTCGCACATGACACCGATCATTGCGCTTACGGCAAATGTCTTTGCCGGGAAGGCGCAAAAGTTCCTCAGCTGCGGGCTCATCGCAACGGTGACAAAACCTATTCATCGCGAAACCCTACGCGCCACATTGACGACGACGGCATCGCAACGCAGTTATCCTGGTGCGCCTGTTGTCGCGGCACATCTTGCCGAAACACGCGCAGCATTGGGCGACGATGGTTTTGTCACCATGCAAGACCGATTTACAACCGAGGTCGAGGCATACATCGCCTTTTTCACGGCGATCCCTCGCGCACCTTTAAGCGAAGTGGCGCAAGCGGCCCATAACGTTGCCAGCAGCGCCAGCTTGTTTGGCGCCACCCGCCTGCAAGGGGCTCTGCTTGAGTTGGAACGCTGCGCGCTTGCGGGCGACGCACTAACCGTTCACATGATCCGCCGTGATTTGCCGGGGCTCTGGGCCGACACCCAAATCGCCCTCCAAGATGACAGCGCCGCGAACATTCCTGCCAGCTAGGTTTTCATGGATTCTTCGCGCAAACCATCCGCGAGCAGGTTCAGCCCCAGCACCAAAGACATCAATGCCAAAGCGGGCGCCATAGCGGGATGCGGGTAGGCGCGCAGGAACCGCCGCCCCTCATTGATGGTCGACCCCCAGTCTGGGCTTTCTGGACTGACGCCCAAGCCAAAGAAACCCAATGTGCCAAGAAGGATGGTTGTATAGCCGATCCGCAAACAGAAATCGACGATCAGCGGCCCCCTCGCATTGGGTAGGATCTCCCACAACATGATGTACCACGGCTTCTCACCCCGGGTCTGTGCCGCGGCGACGTAGTCTCGCGTTCCGATATCCAGCGTAAGCCCCCGCACAATGCGGAACACCGTAGGTGAATTCACGAAAACGACGGAAACAAAAACGTTCAACAGGTTGGGTTCCATGCCAAAAACACCCAACGGGTCGGCATTGAAAACAAGCCCCGAATAGGCCCAAAACCCGAGCACCAAGGTCGTCCCAATCAGCAGGTTCCGCGTGTTCGGCTGGGTGTGATAGCGCGAGTACCAAAGCATCACAAAGAAGATGATCGGGAAAAGGAACAGCACGCCCGCCATAATCACAGGGATACCGGTTTCGCGGATCTCTGGCGTGACCAAGAGGTAGAACAGCAGAATGACGGGAAACGCCAACACAAGGTTCGACAAAAAGCTGAGGCCCGTATCAAGCCGCTTGCCGAAATAGCCCGCAGGAAGGCCCAGCGTGATCCCCACCATAAAGGCAAACAGGGTCGCGAGCGGCGCTATTGTGAGAACACGGCGAGATCCCATGACCAAGCGACTGAAGACATCGCGCGCCAGGTTGTCCCCGCCCAGCAGGTAATAGTCGCCTTCGACGTCCGGCACTGGCGTGCCGGGCGGTTCGTTCTTCATGCCAATCAATTGGGAAAGCGGATCGTGGGTGATGATCATATCCGCCAGGAAGGCCGTCAGCACCCAAAACATCACCAGCCCAAAGCCAATCATGCCGACGGTGCTGTTAAAGAGTTGGCCGTACAGCCCCGTCCGAGACTTCGTGGCAATGGAGACGCCGAAGATCAGCGCGAGGCCGATCCATACGGGCACGAACTGCACCGCCATGCGGCCAATGATGTCTATCCAGCTGAGTGGTTCCATCGTCGCCTCCTCAGCTGACCCGAATACGGGGGTTAAGGAAGACGTAGCCGATATCGGAAATCAACTGGGTGATCAGGACGACGAGCACCGCCACGATGGAACAGGCGAGCAAGAGGTTGATGTCGTTGTTCCCTGCCGCCTCTACCAGTGTCCAACCGAAACCTTTGTAATTGAACAGCGTTTCCACAATCACCACGCCCGTCAACAGCCAGGGGAACTGCAACATGATCACCGTAAATGGGGCGATCAGGGCGTTACGAAGCGCATGCTTTAACACGATCCCACTGAACGAAAGGCCCTTCAACCGCGCGGTGCGGATGTATTGCGCGGTCATGACCTCCGCCATAGACGCGCGCGTCATCCGCGCGATGTAACCCATGCCGTAGATCGCCATCGTGGCGACCGGTAGGGTAAAATTCTCAAAGTTGGGTTCGGTCATCGCCTTAGTGGCGGACCCTTTGAACCACTGCAGCCCAAAGGCCTTGCTGGAAAAGAGCGCGATGAAAACAACGCCAGACACATACTCCGGGGTTGCAGTCGAAAGGATCGAGACGCTTGAAAGCGACCGGTCGGTCCGAGAGCCTTCCCGCATGCCTGCCAAGACCCCGATAATCAAGGCGGCAGGCACCATGACAATCATCACCCAAAACATCAGAAAGCCGGTCAGGCTTAGCTTTTCCCAGACGATCTTACTCACCGGCTCACTGAAAACGGAGGAAAACCCCAATTGCCCTTGAAGGATGCCGCAATAGCGCGGCGGGGTGTCCCGATCTGCCGCCGTGCGCAGGCACCGGCCATCGATACGACCGTCTTCGCCCTCATAGGTCCAACCGGGGACCACGCCGATCCATTCACCAAAGCGGACCACCAACGGTCGCTCAAAGCCGTTTCGACTAAGCCAACTGACGACCTGTTCATCGGTCATCCGATTGTTGCCTTCGGTCTTTGCAAGCTTTTCGAGGTTCGGTTGCAGGTTCGTCAGAAAGAAGACGACAAACGACAGGCAGATGGCCGTGGCCAGCATCACCCCCGAGCGTCGCAGTAAGAATGTTAGCATAGCGTCCCCTGGCGGCAGCCCGGGTGAGTGTCCGGCCTACCCCATTTGTCAAACATGCGCCCCTGATTGCTCAGGGACGCATGTGTGAAGTCAGCAGTATTAGGCGTCCAGCCAGACTTTTTCGAAATGCATCTCGCGGAATTGGTGGCGTTCATAGCCTTGGACCGCTTCCGTATGGTGCAAGTACTCGGACATCCAGAAGGGCTGGATGATGATGCCACTTGATTGCAGCATGCCTTGTAGCTCTGCCATGATCTCACGCCGCGCGTCGGCGTCGGCAATGCCGACAGCTTCGGCCAGTTTAGCGTCGAAGTCTGGGTCACTGTAGCCAGACTCATTCCAGGCCTCACCTGACTTGTAAGCCAAACCAAGCACCTGAACCCCAAGCGGTCGACCGCCCCAGTTGGTGGTTGAGAACGGATAGCTCGTCCAACCGTTCCAGAAGTTTGACCCTGGAATGACCGTCCGCTTCACGTTGATGCCAGCCTCGCGCAACTGCGCGCCAATGGCATCTGTCGTCACCTGGCGCCAATCCCCGTCGAGCGAGATGAGTTCAAACTCTGTATCGCCGTGCCCGGCCGCATCCAGCATCTCTTTTGCTTTGGCTTTGTCTGACGCAATCGGCGGCAGTTCTGCGTATTCCGGGTGCATCGGGCCAACGTGGTGGTTCTCGGCCGGCTGGCCGAGCCCATCAATGCCCAGCGCCAAGACAGCCGCATTATCGACCGCCATTTGGATCGCACGGCGTACGTCAGCATTGTCGTAAGGGGCCTCATCCTGGCGCATCCGGGCCACGATGGTTGAAGCGGTCGCTTTCTCTTGCCGGATCAGGTCCAGGCTGTCGAGAATATCCACAAACTCAGCCAATGATTGGTCATTTACGTCGATCTCTTCCGCCTCGAAGGCAGAGGCGATGGCAGAACCGTCTGTGCCGTAGTCGATGAATTCAACGCCGTCGAGGAAAACCTCGCCGCCCCACCAGCTGCCATTTTCACGGCGCTTCACAACGGCGGTGCCACCAACAGAGTAGCTGACAAGCTCAAATGGGCCGGTCCCAACAGGGGCATCGAGCAGCCCCACTGCATCATCATAGCTTGGGTGGACTAGCAAAGCCGGATAGTCGGACATACTTGGGATCAGCGTGATGTCCGCAGCTTCAAGATTCAGCTGCACGGTAAAGTCGTCGACTTTCTCAATCGCGCCGTCGCGCGCAACGCCCGTGGCTTCGTCAATCAATGACGCCATCCGCGCGGCCATGGAGTTGCCTTCGACCGCAGTTTCGCACCAGCGGTTGATGTTGAAAATGACATCGTCCGCGGTAAAGGCGTCCCCATTGTTCCAGGTCGCACCCTGACGGACATTGAGCGTGTAGGTTTTGGCGTCGTCGGAAATGTCCCAGCTTTCCAGCAACATGCCAGAGAATGTAAAGTCGGGTTCCCAACGGACGAGTGGTTCACAAAACTGGCGCGCGACGTTGCCAAGCTCTGACCAGTCAAACGTCCGTGGGTCTTTCATATCAAGCACGCGCATCCCGACGCGTAGCACACCACCCGTCTTTGCATGCCCATCGGCCGCTGCTGGTGCCGCTTGGCCCAGAACACCGTACGCCATTGCTGCTGTCGCCCCAAACACGCTGGCCAAAGAGATGAACTCTCGTCGCCCCATTTTGTCGCTACGCACATCGGCGATGGCTTGTTCGAGAATGGGATGCTTTGGATCATCCATGTCTTTGGTCATATTTGGTCTCCCTATCGTTTTTCGCTTTTTCTTTGGGCGCAGCATCACAATCTGCGGCTGTGTTAGCAAGGGGAACGTCCCGATCCCCTCCCCGTTATTTCTTTGTTATTGGCTACTAGACAGATGTGCCTAGCCGTGCTTCGATGATTGGACACCCTTGTCCATAAATCAAGGTGTGAGTCTCAAAAAGCAGGTCAAAACGCGCTTTCTTTCGGGGGGATCGGTCTATGAAATCGCAGTATCGCGTTGTGGTCATCGGCGGTGGTGTCGTTGGTGCTTCTGTCTTGTATCACCTTGCAAAATTTGGCTGGAGCGATGTGTGCCTGATCGAACGGAACGTGTTGACGGCCGGGTCCAGCTGGCACGCCGCGGGCGGCATTCACGCGCTCAACGCAGACCCGAATATGTCAGCCCTGCAGGCCTATACGATCGATCTTCTGTCTGAGATTGAGACAGAATCAGGTCAATCAATCGGGCTGCACATGACGGGCGGCATCACGCTCGCGGGCACACCAGAACGGTGGGAATGGCTGCAATCGGCCTACCGAACGTTCCAGGCAATTGGCATCGACGACGTCCGTCTCGTCACTCCCGATGAAGCGGCAGAGATGTGCCCGATTATGGATCCCAAAGGGATCATCGGCGGCATGCATGCAGAACGCGAAGGCTACATCGACACCACGGGGACTGTGCACGCCTACGCTGGTGCGGCGAAAAAGCGCGGTGCAGAGGTAATTGAGCATAACCGCGTCCTAGAATTGCATCAAAAATCTGACGGCTGGGATGTCGTTACCGAGAAAGGCACGATTCATGCCGAACATGTCGTCAACGCGGGCGGCCTGTGGGCCAAACAGGTGGGCCGCATGGCGGGCATCGAACTGCCGGTTTCCCCGCTCAACCACCACTACCTAATTTCCGACACCATCCCCGAGGTCGAAGCAAGGGACGACGAGTTGCCGATGGTCGTTGACCTTGAGGGCTATACTTACATGCGCCAGGATCAGAACGGGATCCTGCTTGGCATTTATGAGGTCGACCACCAGCACTGGATGATGGACGGCGCCCCATGGGAATACGGGTTTGAGCTTCAGCAAGAGGACCCAGATCGCATCGAGAAAGAACTGATCCTTGGGTTTGAACGCTATCCTGCTTTGCAGAATGTGGGTGTAAAAACTTGGGTGAATGGGGCGTTTACGTTTTCACCGGATGGCAACCCGCTTGTTGGCCCGATCAAAGGCAAACCAGGTTATTGGTGCGCCTGCGCCGTGATGGCGGGTTTCCTGCAAGGCGGCGGTGTCGGCAAAACGCTGGCCGAGTGGATCATCCACGGGGAGCCAGAGGCCGACGCCTTCCCAATGGATGTCGCCCGCTACGGTCCGTTCGCAGAGAACAAGGAATACATAAAACAGACCACCGGTCAGTTCTATTCTCGCCGATTTGTCATGAGCTACCCCAACGAACAGCTCCCGGCGGGTCGTCCGCTGAAAATGTCACCCGCCCATGCACAGATGTCGGCAGCCGGATGCCGTTGGGGGGTGTCCTGGGGTCTCGAAGTCCCGCTTTACTTTGCCCCTTCCGCCGACTTTGACGAAAAGCCGAGCCTCCGGCGCTCGAACGCGCATGAAATCGTGGCGGCCGAATGCAAGACCGTCCGTGAAGGCGTTGGTCTGTTGGACATCTCCGGTTTCTCGCGGTTTGAGGTCTCAGGTCCCGGTGCGGAAGCCTGGTTGGACAAGACCATGGCCTGTGCATTGCCAAAACCCGGCCGCGCCAAACTGGCACCGATGCTGTCGCCCGAGGGCAAGCTGAAAGGCGACCTAACGCTCTTCAATTGGGGCGATGGCACTTATTGGATCATGGGAAGCTACTACCTGCGCGCATGGCATATGCGCTGGTTCGATGCCTCGATGACTCAAGATGTCACGGTCACTGACATCTCCGACGCCATTGTCGGCTTCGCGCTTGCCGGACCGAAATCGACCGAAGTGCTCGAAGCGGCCATCGGCGCGCACGCTGACCTGCCGTTCATGGGCTGCGGCATCCGCGATATTGGGCTTATCCGCGCCAAGGTCGGGCGGCTGTCTGTGACGGGCGAGCTTGGCTATGAGATCAACTGCTCTGCCGCCGAACATGTCGCATTGCGGCAAATCTTGCTGAAGGCGGGCAAAAGTCTTGGCATCAAGGAGGTCGGATTCAACGCACTCCTGTCCTTACGGCTCGAAAAAAGTTTCGGGATCTGGAGTGCCGAATTCACGCAAGCCTACACCCCCGGCCAGACCGGTATGGATAAATGGATTGCCTGGGACAAAGCTAACTTTGCAGGTCGTGAAGCGGCTATACAGGAACGCAACGGCAATGGCCCAGACCGGCAGTTGGTGACGCTAGCCGTTGAGGCGGATGATGCCGACGCTGGTGGTTACGAGCCGATCTGGAAAGACGGACAACTTGTAGGGTTCGTAACCTCGGGTGGGTATGGCCACACGCTGAAACAATCGCTTGCCATGGCAATGGTGGATCGTGAGGTGGCGTCGGAAGGCACAAACCTCGACGTTCACGTCGTCGGTGTCGCCCGCAAGGCCAAGGTCATCGCCCCCTCGCCCTACGACCCCACCGGCAAAGCAATGCGGGGCTGACATGGCAGAGGTCACGACAGAGCGGAAACGAAGACGCCGCCAGAAAGGTGCGGAAGAGACGCCAAAGCGGCAAGTGAACTACCGCCAATTGCGCTCACCCTTCCCGACCATGGATGTGTTCTCAGCCGACGAGATCGCAAACATGCACGACACCGCCCTGCGGACCCTCGAAGAGTTAGGGATGCGGGTGCTCCTGCCCGAAGCGCGAAAGATCTTCAAAGCGGCGGGCGCGCAGGTTGATGAGACGACCCATATGGTCAAAATCGGGCGGGACATCGTCGAGGCCGCACTGAAAAGTGCACCGACCTCGATTACCTGCAAAGGGGCCGTGCCCGAGCGGGACGTTTTGCTTGAACTCGGCACGCTTGTCTTCCAGCCCGCCTCCGGCGCGCCACATGCGACCGACCTCGAACGGGGCCGTCGCCCGGGCAGCGGCCAGGACTTTGCAGAGCTGATCAAAATCGTCCACCATTTCGACGTCTTTCAGATGCTCCCCCCGGTGGTCGAACCCCAAGACATCCCAACGAACGTCCGGCATTACTTCACGCTCGAAACGCAGGTAACCAACTCTGACAAGGTCCCCTTCGTTTATGCGCGCGGCACCCCACAAGTGCTTGAAAGCTTTGAGATGCTCCGTGACTTTCGTGGGCTAACGGATGCGGCGTTCAAAGCGACCCCGCACACCTTCACGATCATCAACACCAACAGCCCCCGCACGCTCGACATCCCGATGGCGCAAGGGCTGATCGACTTTGCCCGCTTTGGACAAGTGTCGATCATCACGCCGTTTACCTTGATGGGGGCGATGGCTCCGATCACTGTCGCAGGGGCAATCACGCTAAGCCACGCGGAATGCCTGGCCGGGATCACCTTGACCCAGCTCGCAAACCCCGGGGCCCCGGTATGCTATGGTACCTTCACATCGAACGTCGATATGCGCTCCGGTGCACCCGCCTTTGGGACACCAGGACACTTCCAAGCCTCGCTTGCTGCAGGTCAATTGGCCCGTCATCTGGGATTGCCGTGGCGATCAGCGGCTGGATCGGCGTCGAACATCAACGATGCACAAGGGGCGAACGAGAACCAGTTGGGGCTTTGGGGCTGCTTGATGGCGGGCGCCACTGTCATCATCCATGCGGGTGGGTGGCTTGAAGGGGGCCTGACCACATCCTACGAAAAACTGGTGACCGACGCCGAAGTGTTGAACATGGTGGCAGAGCTCTGCGCTGGTGCGCAGGCAAGCGCGGATGAGATCGGCTTTGAAAACGCGTTATCGCACGTCGATCCAAGCGGACACTTCTTCGCTGCCCCGCAAACGATGGAGCGTTACAATAGCGAGTTCTATGAACCCATCGTGCATGACTACGCGAACTTCGGAACCTGGACCGAGCGTGGCGCAATCGATGCCAACGCGCGCGCCACTGAGGTCTGGAAAGGCATCCTCAGCGATGGCAAAGTACCTCAGGTAGATGTCGATCGCCGCGCCGCATTGCAAGCTGACATTGCCATGCGTACAGCCGCAGGTGGCGCAGAACCGGAGAGCTAAATTGGCAGAGGTGACCCAACTCAGCGGCAATACGAAAGTGACGCGCGCCGATTGGCTGCATGCCGCGCGCGATATCCTGATCACCCGCGGCGTGGGCGAGGTGAAGATCTTAACGCTAAGCGAGACGCTCTCCGTCTCGCGCTCTAGTTTCTACTGGTACTTCAAAGACCGTACTGCGCTGCTCAACGCGCTTCTTGACGATTGGGAAGCCACAAACATCAAGACAATCGTCGACCACTGCGACCTGCCAGCAAATGGCATTGATCAGGCGGCATGCAACTTTTTCCGCTGCTTTGTGGATCCAACACTTTTTGACCAGCGCCTGGACTTTGCAATACGTGAATGGGCGCGTCGCGATCCAGCCGTCCGCAACCGCATTGATGCGGCCGATGATGCGCGTTTAGCCGCCGTCATCGCGATGTTTGTCCGGCATGGCTATGCCGCCGAAGAAGCTGGGTGGCGCGCCCGGATCATATATTTCATGCAGTTGGGCTATCATGCGTTAGAGATCACGGAGTCTATGGATACCCGCATGGCGCGCCTTCCCGGTTACATCATGGGATTTACCGGCCGACCGGCTGATCCAGAGGTTGTTGCCGGTTTCAAAGACTTTTTCACGCACCGGGTCACGCACTGATGGGCGCCTATTCCGCATGGTCAGTCTTCAAAGAAGGCCTGCGCGACGGACGCGGCTGGCGTCAAGCCTGGCGCACGCCTACGCCAAAAAAGCACTATGATGTCGTGATCATCGGTGGCGGCGGTCATGGTCTCGCGACGGCTTATTACCTTACTAAAAATCACGGCATCACAAATGTCGCGGTGATCGAGAAAGGCTGGTTGGGTGGCGGGAACACCGGACGGAACACGACGGTGATCCGCTCAAACTACTTCTATCCCGAAAGCGCTGCGCTCTATGATCTGTCAGTTCAGCTGTATGAGGGGTTGTCGAAAGACCTGAACTACAATGTCATGTTCTCGCAGCGCGGCAATCTCGTGCTGGCCTATTCGGAACATGAGATGGAAATGGCCGCGCGGCAGTACAATGCGATGCGGCTCAATGGGATCGATGCGGAGCTTCTGGGCCCAAACGAGGTTCGAAAGATGGCCCCGATCCTCGATTTTTCCGACACCGCGCGCTACCCAATCCACGGCGGCGTGAACCAACCACGCGCGGGAACGGGGCGACATGATGCAGTGGCCTGGGGGTTCGCACGGGCCGCGGATCAAGCCGGCGTAGACATCATCCAGAACTGTGAGGTGCAGGGCTTCGTCATGGAAGGTGGGCGGTGCGTTGGCGTGGAGACTTCCAAGGGAGAGATTGGGGCGGGTGTCGTGGGTGCGGCAGTCGCGGGGCATTCGTCGGTGATCGCGGACTTAGCCGGATATGACCTGCCCATCACGTCTTATTGCCTGCAGGCCTTTGTGTCTGAACCACTGAAACCGATCCTCGACACTGTCGTGATCTCCCCCGCGTTTGGCACCTATGTCAGCCAATCGGACAAGGGCGGCTTGGTGATCGGGGGCGGCCTCGACCGGGTACCGTCCTATGCCCAACGCGGAAACATGCCAGTGCAAGAGGCCGTGCTGGGCGGGTTGGTGGAAATGATGCCCGCCCTCGCCAAAGTGAAGCTGCTGCGGCACTGGGGCGGCATCGTTGACGTTACACCTGACAGCTCACCAATCATCGGGCCATCGGGTGTAGATGGCATCTACCTCAATTGCGGTTGGGGCACAGGCGGTTTCAAGGCGATCCCGGCAGGCGGCTATCTGCTGGCACATTGTCTGGCAACGGGAGAGCATCATGAGATCTCCAAACCGTTTAACCGCAGTCGTTTTGAAACAGGTCAGCTGGTGGACGAAAGCGCCGCCTCTGGCATTCCGCATTAAGGGCGCGGCATGCAACGCTTCCCCTGCCCCTTCTGCGGTCCGCGCCCCGAGACAGAGTTTCACTTTATGGGTGAGGCCGGAAAGATCCGCCCCAAGACGACCCAAGCGATCAGCGATGCTGAGTGGGCGACCTATCTTCACAGCCAACGCAATGAGAAAGGCACGGTCCGCGAAGTCTGGATGCACCTGACCTGCGGAGAAATGTTCATCATGATCCGCGATAGCGTGACGATGGAGGTTCTGGGCACAGAGACCCTCCGAAAGGACGCATCATGACGGCGCGCCGCTTACCCTCAGGCGGCGTCATCGATCGTACCCAACCGCTCACGTTCCGTTTTGACGGACGGGTGATGTGCGGCCTGAAGGGCGATACGATCGCCTCTGCCCTGCTCGCCAACGGGGTGCGCATTGTCGGACGGAGCTTCAAATACCACCGTCCACGCGGCGTCTGGGGCTCTTGGGTCGATGACCCCAATGCGATCATGACAATTCGCTTAGGTGACCGCGAATTGCCGAATGTACCTGCAGCGACGACCCTCCTTGAAAACGGGATGGAGATCCGCGCCGTCAACGCTTGGCCGTCCGCCAAGCATGACGTCAAAGGCGGACTGGACCTGCTGCATCGGTGGTTGGGCGCAGGGTTCTACTACAAGATGTTCATGTCGCCCGATTGGCATCTGTTTGAGCCATCGATCCGAAAAATGGCCGGCTTGGGGCCAGTCAACACAGCGGTCTATGACGATCCGTCTGATCAAGTAAATGCGGCATGCGATGTTTTGGTTGTCGGCGGTGGACCTGCTGGGTTGCTGGCCGCGCGGTTGGCAGCAGAGCGTGGCGAGGACGTTTGGCTAGTCGAGGATCACGCCACGCTTGGCGGCACATCCGCCCAGGTGACAGCGATTGACGGACAAGATCCTGAAGCCTGGGTCACAGCACAAGAAGCCGCGATCCTTGCGGCTGGTGGCCGGATCCTGCGCCAGACGACCGCTTATGGGATCTATGATCACCAGATGGTGGGGCTTTTGGAAAAGTTCGACTTTGCCGCTGCACCCCGCCGCTGGCGGTTACGGGCGGGACGCATTGTCTTGGCATCCGGGGCGCTCGACCGGCCCATCACTTTTGCCAACAACGATTTGCCGGGCGTGATGTCGTTGCAAGGGGCCGCCGACTTTGCCGCGCGCTATGGCGTTTTGGTGGACCGCAAGGTGGTCGTCGCGGCACGGGGTGCACCAGCAGAACACGCGATAGCGTTGATCGAACAGGCGGGTGCCCGGTTAACGCGGGTTGCACCTGATGCCCCACTCAAGGCCTTTGGCTACAAGGGTGCCCAGGGCATTGCAATCGGTGGGCTGCGCCGCTTCGCAGATACCGTTTTGGTGTCTGGTGGATTGACCCCACTTGTTCATCTTTGGCGCCATGCCGGCGGGAAGCTGGACTGGTGCGCGAGGCGACAAGCCTTCCTGCCCGGCGCTATGCCCATCCAGATGCAGGCCATCGGGGCTGCCAATGGCACTTACAGTCTTCATGACGCGCTCGAAGAGGCGCGCGCGGCGGGCACGAACACCCCGGTGACACGTGTCGACACAGCCGAGGAAATGACACCGCTTTGGCCCAAGCCAAACAGCAAGGGGCGCCAGTGGGTCGACTTCCAACATGATGTGACGTTGAAAGACGTCTCACTGGCAGCGCAGGAAAACTATGTCTCCGTAGAACATCTCAAACGCTACACAACGCTCGGGATGGCAGCAGATCAAGGCAAGACTGCAAACATGGCTGGCCTTGCTGCGATGGCAGCAATCCAGGATCGCCCGATACCTGAAGTGGGCACGACCACGTTCCGCCCCCCTTTCGTGCCGATCCCAATCGAATCTTTCCATGGCCACTACAGCAAACAGCTCTGGCACCCGCTCAAACGCCTCCCGTTGGAGACTGCGCATCGCGCGTTAGACGCTGCACTTTGCGAATATGGCGGATGGCTGCGGCCCGGGTGGTATGGCAACGGCGCGGCCCAAACCCACATCCAAGCAGAAGCCAAACAGGCGCGGGAGACGGTCGCGATTTTTGACGGATCATCGCTTGGCAAGATCGCAGTCATGGGGCCGGATGCCGCGGCCTTTGTGAACTTCGTTTACTACAATACCATCACGACGCTGCAGCCTGGCCGCATCCGCTATGGGTTCATGCTAACCGAGGGCGGTATCGTCAAAGACGACGGGGTCATTGCGCGGCTTGGGCCGGAGCATTTCCTCATCTCTTGTTCGTCCAGCCACACCGACAGCGTGCGCCTACATCTGGAGGCATGGCGGCAGGACGGTAACGATCCGGATCGGATCTTCATCCACGACGAAACACAGGCTTGGGCAACGGTCACGGTTACGGGGCCGAAGGCGCGTGGTGTCGTAGAAACGCTTGGCCTGCCACTTGATTTGGGGCGCGAGGCCTTCCCGCACATGAGCCTACAGACCACGTCTTGGAAGGGTCAGCCCATGCGCCTCGCGCGGGTAAGCTTCACCGGGGATCTCAGCTTCGAAATGTCGGTCCCCGCACGACACGCGGAGGCTCTTTGGACCAGCCTACATGACGCGACTAAAGCGGCGGGAGGCGGGCTTCTTGGGATTGAGGCCATGTCGATCCTGCGCGCAGAAAAGGGCTATATCATGATCGGCAAAGACACCGATGGGGAAACGATGCCCCATGACCTTGGCTTTACGGTCCCGCGCAATAAGAAAACCGCGGCTTTCATTGGCGACCGCAGCCTGCATTCCCCTGTCGCCAATGCAGCGGATCGCAAGCAATTGGTCGGCCTTGCTGTTGGCGGGGACGATGTGATCCCAACCGGCGCACATGTGGTCCTGACGGGAACGCGCCAATCTCAAGGTTACGTCACCTCCAGTTACTTCAGCCCCTCCCTTGGCAAGCCCATCGCCCTCGCCATTGTCGCCGGTGGCACGAACAAAATGGGGCAGGATATGGAAACATGGCACAAGGATGCGCGCACCTCTGTGACGATCTGCCCACCGTGTGTGTTTGACCCTGAAGGAGAGCGTCTAAATGCGTGACGATCGCAACAGATGGCCAGCACCAATAGCGCGGCGCGATCCTATGACAGTTGGCGCGGCACAATTGCAAGAGGTCGCGCTGACACGGCAAACATTGGTGTCGGGCCCATCCGTTCGCACGACCGAAGCACCATTAATTGGGTGGCCTGATCTTGTTCTCACAGACCGCTATGCGCTTTGCCTCCGCCGCGATCAGGTGTTGGTGGTGAACGGACAGGAAGACTCGCCCGGCTGGGACGCTACAGCTCAACGGGCGGTTTCGGATGTCACCGACGGCTATCGTGTCTTCGACTTGACCGGTCCCTCGGCACACGATGTGTTGCAGCGCGGGGCTGAGATCGAACTCCTCCCAAGGTCGCCAAGCGTCGCCAGACAACTTTACGGATTGGGGTGCTTTCTCTATCGCGTCGGCCGTCCAGATCATTTCCGCCTCCATGTTTCGTCAGCCCATGCTGATGCAATGTGCGGACACCTGCTTGCTGCGATGAAAGCCACCAGCGAAGTGCTTTCCTTGTAGTTCGTTACACTATAACATATCCCCATATGTATCTGGGGGATGAGTCGATGAAAAAGCGATCTGCAGCACGACAGACCGATATCATGCGGGTTCTGCGCGCGCGCAATACGCCAATGACAGCTTATCAGATCCTGGAAGAACTGCAGGTGGAAGAGCCCTCACTCGCCCCACCAACAATATACCGCACACTGACCGCCCTAACGTCCCAAGGTCACGCGCATAAGCTTGAATCGATCAAGGCCTTCGTGCCTTGCCGCTGTGATCATGCCGAAAGCGTTCCGGTTTTGGCAATTTGCGAAGACTGCGGCAATGTCGAAGAGCATGACGGCAGCAATCTGCTACCCAAACTGTCTGCGATGACTGCGCAAAGCAACTTCAAGTCGGACCGGCATATCGTTGAAATTCATGGACAATGCGGAAATTGCGCTGCGTAGTCCACCCGTTTTCCTAGCTGATAGATCGAATTATGAAAAAGACCCTCCCAATCCTGCTCGCCGTCGCTGCCGCCCCTGCTGTGGCCGAGGACTCCCGCCAATTGGATGCCCATGAACATGGTGTCGGCGCGCTGAACATTGCGATCGACGGGTCGGCCGTCGCGATGGAATTTACCGCGCCGGGTGCAGATATTGTGGGCTTCGAATATGAGGCTTCCTCGGATGAGGACTTGGCAGCGATTGATCAGGCAATTGCGGCCTTGGGCGCGCCACTAGACCTCTTCGTTGTGAATGCCGAGGCCGGCTGCACGGTGACTGATGCCACCGCAGAACTCGAAACCGAAGACGATCATGACGATCATGGGGATGACCACGACGATCACGACGATGACCATGGCGAAGAACATGCCGAAGGTGAGGATGATCACGACGAAGAACACGCGGACGATGACCACGATCACGAAGAGCATGCTGAAGAAGCAAGCCACACCGAGTTCCATGCTGCCTACGCCATGATCTGCGACAACCCTGACGCGCTGTCTGATATTACCTTTGCGTACTTCGACGCCTTCCCAAACGCGCTTGAGGTGGAGGTACAGGTGCTCACCGCGTCCGGCGCCCAAGCCTTCGAAGTGGAACGGGACGCACCGACACTCAGCCTGGCTGGCGCGCTTTAAAAGTGACAATCCCGGTCCTGCAGATCAACGGCGCCGCCTTTGATTGGGGCGGTCGCTCTGCCTTTGGTCTGACCGTCTCTGATTTTGCGTTAAGTAAGGGCGAAAGCGTGCTGCTGCTCGGGGCGAGCGGATCGGGGAAATCTACACTACTATCGATGGCTTGCGGAACGGTCTTACCGCGCAAGGGCAGCGTTTTCGTTGCAGGAAATGATCTCACAAAACTCTCAAGCGGCGCGCGCGACAAGTTGCGCGCTGAACAGATTGGCGTGATCTTCCAGCAATTCAATCTGCTCCCCTTCGGCGGCGTCACCGATAACATCCTCCTGCCACTGAGCTTCGCGCCAGAGCGGCGGAAACGCACCGGCGATGCGCGCGCAGAAGCATTGCGCCTGTGCCAAGCACTCGGTCTGCCCGAAACCATTCTCACGGCTGCTGCCACCGCACTCAGCGTTGGTCAACAACAGCGGGTCGCCTTGGCGCGCGCGATGATAGGTCAGCCCCCCCTGATCATCGCAGATGAACCGACATCAGCACTCGACGAAGGAAGTCAAAACGCCTTTCTGGACCTGCTTTTCGCCCAGACCAAGGCCAATGAAACAACGCTTCTGATGGTCAGCCATGACCCGCGTCTGGCGGATCGCTTTGACCGGGTCATCCAAATCAGCGACATTGCGCAGGTGACCAGAGCCGCTGCATGATCTTTCGCCTTGCCTTAGCCTCCCTCCTCGCCCGCGCGTTGACGGTCGGGATGACGATCCTGGCGATTGCCTTGTCGGTCGCCCTGTATCTGGGTGTTGAAAAGGTCCGAACAGGTGCGAAGGACAGCTTTGCCGATACGATTTCCGGCACCAACTTGATCGTCGGCGCACGATCCGGTTCCGTGCAATTGCTGCTCTATTCCGTGTTCCGCATCGGCAACGCGACCAACAACGTGACCTGGGAAAGCTATCAGGACATCGCCGCCCGGTCCGAAGTGGATTGGATCGTCCCAATCTCCCTCGGTGACAGCCACCGGCAGTTCCGCGTGATGGGCACCACCGCCGCGTTCTTTGACCATTACAAATACCGCCAAGGCCGGTCGCTCACCGTGTCAGACGGCCTCGTCATGGATGACCTTTTTGACGCCGTCATTGGCGCTGATGTGGCGACGACGCTTGGGTACTCTGTCGATGATCCGATCGTCGTGGCCCACGGGTTGGCGTCTTTCACGGAACACAAAGATCAGCCCTTCCGTGTCTCCGGCATCCTTGAAAAGACGGGCACGCCGGTGGACCGGACCGTAATCGTGAGCATGGAAGCCATTGAAGCGATCCACGTGGATTGGCGTGGTGGCGCGAAAATTCCTGGGCAGACCACGCCGGTTGACGCGATCCGGAAAATGGATCTGCAGCCAAAAGCTGTCACAGCCGCCCTGATCGGCGTCAAAAGCCCATTGCAAACCTTCGCCGTGCAACGCGCAATCAACGAATATCCGGAAGAGCCCTTGCTCGCCATCTTGCCCGGCGTGGCCCTGCAAGAGCTTTGGGGAATCGTCGGCATCGCAGAAACAGCCCTCCGCGCGGTCTCTGCCATGGTGGTGGTAACGGCCCTGATTGGGATGATGGCGACGATCTTTTCCAGCCTCAACGAACGGCGCCGCGAAATGGCGATCTTTCGGGCGATGGGGGCAAGACCCCGAACCATCGTCGGGCTGCTGGTGCTAGAGGCAATGGTGATGGCAGCGATAGGCGCTCTTCTGGGTGTCGCGCTCGTCTATCTGGCGCTTGTTGTCGCGCAGCCCATGCTCGATCGGGCCTATGGTCTTTGGATCCCCATTGAGGCGCCAGGTTTGCAAGAGCTTTGGGTTGTGCTGGCAGTCATCGTCGCTGGCGCAATTGTGAGCATGATCCCCGCCCTCCGCGCCTACCGCATGTCGCTCGCAGATGGTATGATGGTCAAAACCTGATCTTGAAAAGGACCGGACGTGCTGAACCGTCGCAACGCCTTAACCCTGCTTTCTGCTTCTGCACTGGCGCCCACTGCTGGCTTCGCCGCGCCCGCGCGCGAGATCACCTGGGAAGAGCTAATTCCCGCAGGTGTACCATATGGAGAGATCATCGGGCCCGGCATCATCGATGAACTCAATGACACTTGGGCACCGGAATTCGACGAAAACGCCTATAAAATGAACGACAGTCTGAACGGCGCTTACATCAAGATGCCGGGGTTCATCATCCCGATGGAACTTAGCTCAGCTGGCGTGACAGAGTTTTTACTCGTTCCCTACGTCGGCGCCTGTATTCACACGCCGCCACCCCCCGCGAACCAGTTGGTCATGGTGACAACCGAAAACCCATGGCCAAGCGAAGATCTGTGGGAGGCCGTTTGGGTCACCGGCCGCATGAACACGCAGCTCCAGTCGACGGTGTATGGCCAAACAGGGTATGCGATCATGGCGGACGAGATGGAAGTTTACGTTTGGTAAGCGCCTGCGCGATCCGCACGCTCGAACAGCAAAACCATGATGTTTCAGGTCAGTGTCGCACAACACGGTATTTGCCCTCGGCCCGCCGACGCGGGCCAAGGGCTTTTTCTTAGACTGGCAGTCGGAACGACAAAGTAAGTGCCGCTGCAAGCACGCCTGCTGCCAAAACGCAGGCAAATGCGCGCACCGAATTCCAGTAAGTCCACCGAGGCAGATATGTGCTGGACCAGTAGCTTTCGATGTCTCCCGTTCCGGGCTGCAACGCCGCCAGCGCATTGTTCATCGGGACGTTAAAGCAGACGGTCACCCCGAAACAGCCGATGACGTAAATCAGCCCAGCAGCGGCCATCAATGTCCCCGTTTGGCCGCCGACCACGTTCAGACCGTAGAGTGCCATCGCCAAAGAAACCGGAGCGAGGCCAAGGAAAAGGACCATAAAGATCCACCGAAAAACCTCTCTGTTGATCACCTGCATCGTGACGGAGCCTTGGGCCGAAAGCGCCAGTGACCGCATGATGAAGTCGGAGAACGCCACGAAGACGCCGCCAACGGTGGCATAGGCCAAGACGATAATTTGGAGAGCAAAAATGATCCAAAGTGACATGATCTCTCTCCTATTCCGCTGGTGAAATGGCCGACCGACGGTCGCGTCCAAAGACAAACGCACCCACCAGCATCCCCAGGATCACAATCTCGATGATCATGGCGCCAGCGATGGATGTGTTGGGCATGCCATCCGCAAGAAGGCTGATAAGCCGTCCTGCCGGGAATGCCGCGAAGATCGCAAAGGCAATGACAACTGCCACCCGTGTCAGGTCGCGTTGGAACGCGCCCAAGATCGTCACAAATCCCAGAACAGCAAGCCCAGCGCCCGGTGCGCGCAATTCGCTAAGCAGATTGGGATCTGTCCCAAGCGCAATGCCATAGCTTTCATAAAAGGCATGTGGCACGACCGCGATCATCAGCCCGATAGAGGCTGCGGTTACGCCAGCCAGCCCAAGGGTCAGTTTTTGAAGCAAATTAGTATGCATGGGTCTTCTCCTAAGCTGCTGTTGACCATTTGCCCGCCCAGGCCGCAGCCTTGGCGAAGTCGGCAAAATCGCGTGGTGGGCGGCCTAAGGCTTGCATGACCCCGTCAGCGACGTTCGCGTTCCGACCGTCCAGCGTTTCGCGCGCGATCGCCGTGAACACATCAGCGACAAAGTCGCCGCCGCTTTGCGCGATAGTGGTGTGGAAGTCCTCAAAACTGATGGGAATGTGCTTGATTGGGCGCGCGAGCGCATCTGACAGGATCCCCGCCATGTCTGCGAAGGTCAGCAAACGTGGGCCAGTGACCTCGTAAAGTTTGCCGCCATGCTGTGGCTCCGTCAGCGCCGCTGTGGCCACCTCTGCGATGTCATCAATATCGATAATCGGCTCCGCGATGTCTCCGCCTGGCATCGGCAGCACGCCGCCCAAAATTGGATCCCGCAGATAACCTTCGGAAAAGTTCTGCGCGAACCATGCGGAACGCACCAGCGTGTAGTCGACGCCAGAGGCTTCGACGGCTTGCTCGCCCAAACGGGCATGATGCTCACCGCGACCGGACAAAAGGACCAGACGCCCGACCCCCGCAACGCGGGCGGCCTCGGCGAAGGCAGTGACTTTTTCGACCGCACCTGGGAAGGCAAGATCCGGGAAGTACGTGACATAAGCCGCTTTCACACCGTCCAGTACGGCAGACCAGCCGTCTGGCTGTTCCCAGTCGAACGGTGCCGCCGCCGCGCGTGAAGCGCGCCGCACCGGCAGGTCATTTGCTTCGAGACGCTCGGCAACACGGGATCCGGTTTTGCCCGTGGCACCAACGATAAGGATAGGTTGATCAGTCATTTTCTTGTTCCTTGTGTAACGGCACAGCGGCAGCGGACGCCGCGATTGCTGGCCTGCGTTGTGAATGTTTGTTGTGTGTGTGGAGGCGCCCAACCGATGTTCCGTCAGGCAGTTGACCTAGACAGCGAAGTAGAAGCCAAGGGTCATGCCCGTCCCGATCAGGACGCTGAGCGCCGAAAAATAGATTACGTAAAACTGCATCCGACATCTCCTTTACTGTCTTGGATGTCGGTGTTGTGCCTGACCGAGGGGCACCACGTATTGACCGATCCTGCCGAGGCTTTGACCGAACCTGCCAATTGGGTGTCAGACGGCAAATTGACCGCGATACTCCGCCGGGGTCTGGCCCACCCATCGCTTAAACGCGCGACTGAACGCGCTTTGTTCTGAAAAGCCCGTGAGGAAGGCAATCTCAGCCAAAGGCCGCGCTTTTTCCCGCAACAGGTTCTCGGCGAGCGTCTTGCGCGTCTGCTCGACCAAACCCCGATAGGTTTTGTCTTCATCAGCAAGGCGGCGATGAAAAGTGCGCTCACTCACGCCCAGATCAGATGCAAGCGTGGCCGCAACGGGTGCGCCATCACTCAACGACGTGCGGATCCGCGCCAGGACTTGTTGTGCAAAGCTTTCTTCCAACCGTACCGCCGCGGACTCGGCATCCAAATGCTGAACGAGGAATGCCGACAAGGCAGCATCGCCGATGAGGTTGGGGCAGTTCATGGTTTCGCGGGCAAATGTGATGCCATCCACATCGGCCCCAAACTCCGGCACGCATCCGAAGAACTTTGTGAACACATCCGCATCTTCGGAGGGCTCGTGCTGAAATGAGACTGACACGGGCTGGATCGGCTCCGCCGCAATTTGACGAAGCAAATGGAGGACGACCGACAACCCGGCCTCCGGCGATAACACCTCCCCTGGGCCCTCGACTTTCTCAAAGCGATCCTGCCAAAGACAGATACCGGCATCCGTTTCAGTAATTTGGTACTTCATGCTTGTGGACAGCAGATTGTAGTAGCGCGTCAAACGTTGAAGCGTGACACCCAACGTCGGTGCTGCCTTACACGCCAAGCCCAACGTTCCCATCTGATCGATGTTCAGCATTTTGGCGTATTTCACGCTCAGCTCCGCCCGCCGCGGAGTGCGCGCCACGATCTCGGACAAGATGTCATAGTGCGACTGCGTGGGGATGGTGCCGTCCGTCACGGCAACCCGTAATACCGGTTTGCCTTGCCAAGACAACACGCCGTTGAGGCCCAACTGAAATCCAGCTGCCACAGATATATGTTGAGCAAATACGAAGTTGATCGAAGACATGATACAGCGAATGGCTTTGTTTCGAAATGGTGCGGCAATGGTAAGGTGCAGACCCAAAAGGTAAAGGAGCAAGTGGATCACGCCCATGGCACGCCCCGATCCGCAGGAGCTCATGCCCTCCCTACCCCGCGGTCAAAGCTGTCATCGGTTTGTGTGGCTGCGTTCAAAACGAGCAATTGCACTGTTTGCACTCTTGTAAGATCATCGCTCTGACCCTCTGGCGGACGCGAGAGTTCATCAAGACAGGTATGCTAGCTGGCATGCCATTTCGGAAAGACATCAGATCATGAAACTCCCCCGCACCCCCACTTTCCAACTCAACGGCAAACGTGCGCTTGTAACGGGTGCCTCGTCTGGCATCGGGCTCGCCTGTGCCGCAGCCTTGGCAGAGGCCGGGGCGGCGGTCACCCTTGCCGCTCGCTCCGTCGACAAATTGCAAGAGGCCGCGGATGCAATGCGGGCTGAGGGCAGACAAGCTGACGTCTTGGCGATGGATGTGGCCGATGTACCTGCAACAGAAGCAGCTGTTGCGGCAGAGTGCCCGTTCGATGTCCTGGTCAACTCCGCAGGTCTTGCGCGTCACGGCCCGGCGCTTGAAACGCAAGAACCCGACTTCGATGCTGTCAGCGACCTCAACCTCAAAGGGGCTTATTTTCTCAGCCGGGCCGTCGCCAAGGGGCTGATCGATGCAGGCAAGCCCGGCTCTTTGATCAACATCTCATCTCAGATGGCCCATGTTGGTGGCATCGAGCGGGCCGTCTATTGCGGGACAAAACACGCGGTCGAAGGGTTTACAAAGACCATGGCAATCGAGTGGGGCAAACAAAACATCCGCATTAATACCATTTGCCCGACCTTTATCCTGACCCCTTTCACGCAAGCCAGCTTTGACAACCCAGAACGCCGCGCGTGGATCATGGACAAGATCAAATTGCCCCGTGTCGGTGAGGTCGAAGACGTCATGGGTGCGGCTGTCTTCCTCGCCTCCGACGCCAGCGCAATGGTCACGGGAACGTCGTTGTTGATTGATGGCGGTTGGACCGCAGACTGAGAGATCGCGGCTGTAAAGTGGGGGTTGCCGTTCCGGGCTAGCGGCGATGGCCCCGATGCAGGTTTTCAATGGCCGTCAGGATTGAGACGACAGGGCGTCCCGTTGCCGCCTCAATCGCTGCTGTGTGTGGCGCCATGTTTGTACATTCGAGAACGATCACATCCGTCTTTGGGTGGGCCGCGATCAATGACATCGCGCCTATAACCAGATCTCGTTCCGAGTCATCGCTGTTCAGGGCTGTTTCATTCCCAAGGATTGCCGTCGCAAAGTGACCGCCATCAACACCTTGAACTGGGGTGCTTAAAGGCACCCGCGCCGCCTTGAGGTGCTCTTGCGAAAGCGATGCGGCAGAGATCGTCAGGATACCCGGTTGCTGCCCGGCCCCGATCAAGTCGGGAATAAGTTCGAGGGCCGAGGTGACGACGGGTACACCCGTGTCCTCCGCCACACGATCGCGTAACGGCGTCAGAAACCCGCAGGTGGTTGTCAGGCCAACGCAGCCTTTCGCAACCAGGCTCTGCCCTTCCGCCACAAAGGCATCCACCCATTTGGTGACATCCCCGCACACAATCGCATCTGGTGTCGCCCCAGGGACGACGCCGTAAAGGACTGGATGGTCAAATGTTTCCGGATTTCCAACGTCGCCCAGGTAGCGCGGGAAAGCCGTGTCGAGCATGAGGATGCCAATCATGCGCGAACCAAGCCAGATCACCTTACGCTTTGCAAGCCGCTCAATAGGTAGTCGCGGCGCGCGCGGCTTGGTCGTACTGACCGCTCATTAGCCGCAGGAGTGAGGCAAGTTTACTGACCTCACCGGGCTCAAGTTCAAGCGCCTTCAAGGTCTTTAACAACAGACGTTCGCGTACTTGACGATAGTCGTCGCAGGCCTTTGCGCCAAGATCGCTGACTTGCACGGTTTTTTCCTTGCCGACGCGACCCTCGCTGATCAGACCCGCCGCTTTTAACTTGCGAAGGGCATAGTTCACGTTGTGCGTGTCTTCGATGTGCAGCACCAAACAGATGTCCGCCAGCTTCTTTGGCTTGTCGCGGTTGTACACGGTGTGCAGCACCAGAATTTCCATAGGCGACAAGTCTGGATAGCCTGCGGTGGCCATACACCGCGTCATCCAGCGGTGGAACGCATTGTTCGCAAGGGTCAACCCAAACTCAACTTCGCTGATTTCGGGAAAACTCCCGGTCGCGAGGTGAGCAGAACTGACAACAGGGCCTAGAAAATCATCATCCATGGATGGCATTCAGTCGAATTCCCGACAATTTGTCAATAATTTGTTGACGTATTATTTTTCTTAATCATGCTGTCGCTGAAGAATCGGGGGTGCGATGTCACAGCATGTCATTGTGATTGGAGCAGGAATTGTGGGCGCAAGCACCGCGCTCTGGCTGCTACGTGCAGGCCAGAAAGTGACGGTGATTGATCGCGCGGGCTGGGGCGCCGGCACAAGCCATGGCAATGGCGGCGTGCTCGCTGCGGCAGCAATGGTGCCGGTGACAGGCCCAGGGTTGGTGCACAAAGCGCCGGGAATGTTGTTCCGTCGCGACGACCCTCTGTTTTTGCGCTGGTCTTATCTGCCGCGGCTTTTGCCATGGCTGCGAAAGTACCTGTCCCACGCAAACGATTCAGACACCCGAAGGATTGCAGCCGGGCTGGCCCCAATCGTGTCAGACGCCGTCAGCCAGCACCGCGCCCTGGCAGATGGAACAGCTGCGGCAGCGTATCTGGAAAATAGCGACTATTCTTTCGCCTATCGCGCGCGGTCGGGCTTTGAAAACGAAGCCTATACATGGGGGCTACGCGCCCAGCATGGCTTCATGCCCGAGCTGCGCGACGGCGATGCCGTCCGCGCATATGCCCCGTTCCTTGCCAAAGACATCGCTTGCACCGCGACACTCGCGGATCATGGCTATGTGCGAGACCCGGGCGGATACGTCCGCTCCCTAGGACTGGAGGTTTCAAACCTTGGCGGCACGTTTGTGCAAGCTGACGTGATCGACTTCGACACAACCGATGACACCTTCCGCGCTGTCCTCACCGATCAGGGGCCCGTTGCCGGAGACACTGCTGTTCTGACAACCGGCGTGTGGTCCAAACCACTCATGCAAAAGTTGGGGATCTCCGTGCCACTGGAGTCAGAGCGCGGCTATCATATCGTTTTCAAAGGCGCCAAAGGCGGCCCTGATCATCCGATGATGATTGCGTCCGGCAAATTTGTAGCCACACCGATGGCCGAAGGGCTGCGTTGCGCAGGCGTTGTAGAGTTTGGGGGGCTCGACGCCGGACCCTCCAAAGCACCGTTTGACTTACTCCGCCGTCACACCAAGGCAACGTTCCCAAACATGACGTGGGACGATGAAGTTGAATGGCAGGGCCATCGCCCTGCCCCCGCGGATTCCTTGCCGCTGATTGGCGAGATCCGCAATTCAAAGATTTTCACCGGCTTCGGCCACCACCACATTGGACTAACGGGAGGACCGAAAACGGGCCGCCTGCTGTCGCAGCTGATCACCGGTGCCATGCCCAACATGGACATGACACCATATGCGCCCGCGCGCTTTGCATAAGACCAAAAAGAAACCAACAACCAAAACCTCTACGGGAGATACCAATGACCTTTAAACCAACAGTGATTGCAATTGCGATGGCCACCGTGGCCATGCCTGCAGTAGCCGAAGAAAGCTGGGATATGCCGCTGGCGTATTCAGCGTCGAACTACCATTCCGAAAACGCCGCTGAATTTGCACAGTGCGTGACGGATGGAACCGGTGGCGCAATCTCGATCACCACCCACCCCGGCGGATCGCTCTTTGGTGGTGCGGATATCAAGCGCGCAATCCAAACCGGTCAGGTGCCAATTGGTGAGCGTCTGTTATCAGCCCACGCAAACGAAAATGCTGTGTTTTCATATGACAACGTGCCGTTTCTCGCCACGTCATTCGACGATGCCGAAAAGCTGGCTGAAATCGCCCGCCCGACCATTGAAGAAGTGCTCGCAGAGCAGAACCTGACGCTGCTCTACTCCGTCCCTTGGCCGCCACAGGGCCTGTACTTCAATAAAGAGGTCAACGGCGTAGCAGATATGGAGGGTGTGAAATTCCGGTCTTACAACTCCACCACTGCACGGTTGGCAGAATTGACCGGCATGCTGCCAGTGACCATTGAAGCGGCTGAAATCAGCCAGGCCTTTGCGACAGGTGTCGCTGAATCCATGGTCTCATCTGGTGCCACTGGGTACGACCGCAAAGTCTGGGAAAGCCTGTCGCACTTCTACGAAGTGAACGCCTGGTTGCCGCGCAACTCTGTCATGGTCAACTCCGAGGTTTGGGCCGGCGTCTCTGATGACAACAAAGCTGTCATCACGGGCTGTGCAGAAGCAGCCGCTGCGGCGGGACTGGAGAAAGCCGTTGCTTATACCCAGTTCACCATGGATGGCCTGGCCGAAGGCGGTATGACCGTTGGCCCAGCTGGTGACGGGCTCGTCGCAGAGCTGAAAGGCATTGGTGAGACGATGGCAGCCGAGTGGCTGGAAACCGCAGGAGAGCAAGGTTCTGCGATCATCGACGCCTATAACGCCGCGAACTAAGCGCGCAACGGTGGTCCCAATTCTGGGGCCACCTCCATTTTCACTCTACTGACCTCCGGGGGCACGCTATGGCGACGCTGCGCCGTTTTCTTGATTTTCTTTACGGCCTCAGCGGCGTTTGCGCCGCACTCTGCCTGATCGCAATCCTTGGACTGATCGTTCTCCAGATGCTGGCCCGTTGGACCGGAGAAGTGTTTCCCGGCGCGCCTAACTACGCGGGCTATGCGATGGCGGCAGCGTCGTTCTTCGCCTTCGCAAATGCCCTCGGGCGTGGGGCGCATATTCGGGTGTCGATCTTGCTGAACGCGGTCCCCGCAAAGATCAAATTCGTCATGGAACTGTGGTGCTTTGTGATCGGGTCGGCCATCGCGGCCTATTTCACCTACTATGCCTATGAATTTGTCTATTTCTCTTGGCGGTTCAACGAAGTCAGCCAAGGTCAGGATGCCATACATCTATGGATCCCGCAGTCGGTCATGATCATCGGTGGCGCGCTGTTGACGATCTGCCTTCTCGACAACCTTCTCCATCTCATCTTGCGCGGCGAACATCGGGTGATCCGTGACACAGTCGAAAGCCACGCAGAATGACAATTGTCACTATCACATTGATCCTGATCGCGGTCTTGTTCCTGCTGCTGGGGTCAGGCCTTTGGGTTGGTTTGTCGTTGATCGGAAGCGCCTGGTTCGCCTCGGAATTTTTGACGACCAAGAACCTACAAACCGGTGCCAATATGGTGTCCGAAATTTGGGCCTCTTCGTCGAGTTGGACACTGACCGCACTGCCGATGTTTGTTTGGATGGGTGAAATTCTATTTCGCACGCGGCTGTCCGAAGACATGTTCCGGGGCTTGTCGCCATGGCTTGCCAGACTACCCGGCGGATTGGTGCACACCAACATTGTCGGCTGCACGGTCTTCGCGGCGGTCTCAGGCTCCTCTGCCGCGACGCTCACGACGGTCGGAAAGATGTCGATCCCAGAGCTGCGGGCAAGGAATTATCCCGAACATATGGTCATCGGCACACTTGCGGGCGCAGCAACACTTGGCCTGATGATTCCACCGTCACTGGCCCTGATCGTTTACGGCGTGACGGTCAATGAAAGCATTACAAAGCTCTTCTTTGCAGGCGTGTTTCCGGGTCTTATCCTGGCCCTGATGTTCATGGCCTATGTGGGCGTCGTCTCAAAGACGTCATCCAAATGGACCCCCCAGATGGAAACCGACATGAGCTTTGGCGATAAGCTTAAGAACTCTCGCTTCCTGATCCCAGTCTTCGCGCTCATTTTAACAGTCATCGGGTCAATGTACCTGGGCTACGCCACCGCGACAGAAGCCTCGGCCATCGGCGTCATTGGTGCACTGTTGCTGGCCGCATCGCAACGCTCGCTAACCTGGGATAGCTTTCGGTCGTCGCTCATGGGCGCAATGCGGACCTCGGCCATGATCGCGCTGATCTTGGCGGGTGCCGCTTTCCTCAAACAGTCGATGGGGTTCACTGGCATCCCACGTGCGCTCGCCGATTGGATCGCCGTTCTCGAACTCAGCCGCTTTCAATTGCTGATGGCCCTTTTGGTGTTCTACATCATCCTTGGCATGTTCCTCGATGGAATTTCTGCCGTCGTGCTAACGATGGCCGTCGTGGAACCGATGGTGCGGGAAGCGGGTATCGACCTCATTTGGTTTGGCATTTTCGTCGTTGTTGTCGTCGAGATGGCCCAAATTACCCCGCCAATTGGGTTCAACCTCTTCGTGCTACAGGGCATGACGAACCACGAGATGGGCTATATCACGAAAGCGGCCCTTCCGATGTTTCTGATCATGGTACTGATGGTCTTTGTGTTGATCGCAGTGCCGGAAATCGCGACCTGGCTGCCTGATAACATCAGGCAGACACCATAGGTGATATGGTGTCTGTCGAAATGCGCCGAAAATTCGCGTGTTCTCCTGATCATCGGGCTGTTGATGGGGATCGGCTTGCCAGGGTTGGCAACGGCCATGGCGCCCTGGCTGCCGCAGATGGTGGCGATCCTGCTGGTCATCACCGCCTTTCGGATCGGGATCAAAGATGCGTTCGGCGCTCTCGCCGATCTGCGGTGGAGCCTGCTAGCGGTCTTGGTTCTGCAGGTGGGGCTTCCACTCGCCCTGGCAGTGTCGCTGTGGCTGATGGGGGCGCTTCACACGCCTTTGGCGCTTGCGCTGGTCTTAGCAGCAGCTGCACCGACACTGTCAGGTGGTGCGTCACTCGCCATTATTCTTGGTCAGAATCCGGCACGCATCATGCAGATCATGGTGCTGGGAACGGCGGCTTTTCCGCTGACGGTCTTGCTGGTGCTGCAGCTGGTTCCGCTGATTGGCAATGCCGGAACGCTGGTCGCCGTTGGCTTGCGCAGCCTCGCAACAATTGCTGGGGCTGCCGCGATGGGGTTTGCGCTGCGGCGCGTTCTTCTTGCCGCGCCCTCCTCTGCACAAATCAAAGCAACAGACGGCGCGGCGGTTTTGTTCTTTGCGATCATCGTCATTGGATTGATGGCCGCGTTAGGCCCTGCCCTGCAGGACCAACCCTGGGTCGTTTTGAGGTGGATGATCGCGGCGTTCGGGCTCAGCTTCGGTGTTCAGATCGTGACGATCCTATTGCTGTCGACCGGGCCGCTCAAAGTCGTCTCGGGGCCACTGGCCCTGGCAGCGGGCAACCGCAATATCGCACTCTTCTTAGTGGCGCTCCCAGCCGAGACGATGGCGCCGATCACGGTGTTTGTGGCCTGCTGGCAGGTGCCCATGTATCTGACACCGATCATGCTCAGCCAGCTCTATGCACGAACCTTGCCCGATGAATAAGTCACCGCAGATCTCGCGCGTCGGACTACGCGGTGTGCTTGTCACCTTCGCCGACACGCTATCGGACGCAGCGAACCGGGCAGCGGTTGCCTTTCGGGCGGAGGTCGAGGCGCAAGGCTGGCAGGACGTACAAGAAACCGCCTCGACACTTGTGTCAACTTTCGTCGCCATTGATCTGACTGTCGTTGACTACGACGACATCGTTGAAAGACTGACAACCCTCTTGGACGGGCGGGATTGGACAGCGGTCACGATAGAGACTGATCGCAAGCTTTGGACCATTCCGATGTGTTTCGAGCCCGAGGTGGCCCCGCAATTGGATGATGCCGCACATGCCGCCGGCCTAAGCGCAAAGGAAGCGCGCGTGCAGTTAAGCGCGATGCGCACCCGCGTGATCACCTTGGGCTTTGCCCCAGGACAGCCCTACCTTGGCATGTTGCCAGACGTCTGGGACATCCCGCGTCAAACGCAGCTCACACCACAGGTTCCTATTGGCGCACTGGTCGTCGCGATCCGGCAATTTGTCCTCTTCGCAACCTCGGCACCAACAGGCTGGCGCCACATCGGACAAACCGCATTTCGCCCATTCGACCCAGACCGCGAGATCCCCGTCGCGTTCAGTCCCGGCGACGAAGTGCGCTTTGCAGCGATTACGCATCCGGAATTGTCAGACCTTGAGGCCACAAACAGTCTTGGCGGCGCCGTGTGGACACCTTTGTCATGACAGGGACGTTGGAAATTCTCGATGCCGGCCCAGCCATGACGCTCCAAGACCTGGGGCGCCCAGGCCAACTTGCAAGCGGTCTCACCCGTGGCGGCGCCATGGACCGGCTGGCGATTTACGAAGCTGCCGCCTTGCTCGGACAACCGATCTCCGCAGCGTTGGAAATGGTTGGCCTCGGGGGGGCGTTTCGGGCCAACACTGATGTCCGCATTGCGCTGACCGGTGCCCCGATGCAGGCCAGCATCGACGCGGCGCCCGTTGACTGGAACGGGTCACACGTTCTGCCAAAGGGGAGCGTTCTCAAGATCGGAGGCGTCAAACAAGGGGCCATTGGCTATCTAAGCGTTGGCGGTGGCTTTGCGACGCCAGAGATCATGGGTGCCCAATCAGCCCATTTGGTAGCCGGAATCGGATCGCCCTGCACGACCGGGCAAAGTCTGGCGCTTGGGAAACATACCAACCAAGGCACAGACATGGTGCTGACGCCCGATAACCGGTTTGATGGTGGGGAAATTGGCATTACGACCTCGATCCAATCCCACCTTTTCGGAGCGGACGAAGTTCAACGGTTTGTCGAAACAGCCTTCATTCGTGATGCGCGCGCGAACCGGCAGGGCATTCGCATGAACCCCGATGGACCCGGATTCGGTGCCGCCGGTGCGCTGCGTGTGGTGTCAGAGATCATCGTCCCCGGCGACATTCAAATCACCGGCGACGGGGCCCCTTACGTGCTGATGTGCGAAAGCCAATCAACCGGGGGCTATCCCCGCATTGCCACAGTCTTGCCAAGCCATATCCCCCGCGTAGCCCAAGCACCGCTTGGCGCAGGTCTGCGCTTTCGTCTCTACAGTCTGGAAGAGGCCGTGGCGCACGAAGCAAAAGCAAAGGCAGACCAAGCCGGGCTGAAAGCCCGGGTCCAGGCCCGGGTCCGTGACCCGCATAGCATGAGCGATCTGCTGGCGTACTCATTGATCAGCGGTGTCGTCAGCGCCACCGATAACCCTTTTGAAGGAGAGCCCTCATGACCTCAATCGACCTGAATGCCGATATGGGCGAAAGTTTTGGCCTCTGGCGGATGGGCAATGACGCCGAACTGATGAAGATCATTACATCTGCCAATATCGCCTGCGGCGGTCACGCGGGCGATCCAGATGTGATGGCCGCCACCTTTGAGATGGCCGCGCAAAACAGGGTCGGCATTGGCGTCCATCCAGGCTTTGCTGATATTGCAGGCTTTGGAAGGTACCGAATGCACCTCCCCAAAGGCACCCTTCAAAACATGATCCGCTATCAGGTCGCGGCACATGTCGGCATGGCGCGGGCTTTTGGCCACGACGTACGCCATCTCAAACTGCATGGTGCATTGGCCAATATGTGCTCCGAAGACGCCGCACTCGCCGAAGCAGCCTATGATGCCGCGCTCTCCGTCGCACCGGACCTCATCGTGATGGTGCTGGCGCGCTCCGCACAGCAAGACGCGGTCGAAAAACTCGGGTGCGCCTGGGTGGGTGAGATCTTCGCCGACCGCGCCTACAACGATGACGCAACCTTGGTGGACCGGTCCCTGCCGGGTGCGGTTATTCATGACGCCGCCGTGGCGGGACCCAGGATCGCGAAAATGGTGAGCGAAGGCGCCATCATCGCTGAAAGCGGCGCACGGATCGCCGCGCAGATCGACACGATCTGCGTTCACGGCGACACGCCAGAAGCCATCGCAATTGCAACCGCAGTTCGCACCGCACTTGAGGCCGAGGCCATCTCGATTGCATCCTTCAACGGTCATCGCTGACCCCTGTTCATCGGTCAGCTGTTAGACTGACGAACGGGCCATCGCACCTCACATTGTTTTGGTATGGCGCACAGTCCACGCGTTTGAAGAAAAGTGTCTTCGCCGCTACGTATAGTGCGTCCACCAATTGACATAATGTGTTCCCATCGGTACCGCGTTGAGGCAACAGGTTGGTGAGAAAGCGCCGAGAAAAAGGCTGCTTTCAAACGGAAACGACCTTGTTTGTATGTTAGATGGTTCTGAGTTGGCTAAACGGTTTGCAATTGAAAATGCTTCACATTTTTGACCTTCAACACCTGAGCCTCCCCAACTGAACTGGTCCACCGCTATGTATAGCAAACGGAGGACCAGTTCAGTTGGGGAGGCTCACCATATTCAGTGTCAGGCAGTTTCGGTCACCTGCCACGCAGACCTGGTGGAAAGCGAAAACAATTCGATAAACGTCCATCTCGTCGAGCATGCGGGTCAACCATCTCCACACGGGAACATTATGGGGGTCCATTTGGGGGCCTGGGGGTATATTTTATTTGCTACCACACTGAAGTAAAAGCGAAAACATCAATATGATGGTGCGGTCGGAGGGACTCGAACCCTCACTCCTGTTACAGAACAGCGACCTCAACGCTGCGCGTCTACCAATTCCGCCACGACCGCTAAACCATGTCTTGGTAGTGGGCGCGATATAGACGAGCGCCTGCGCGATGCCAAGCCTAAATCAGCGCACATAATTAAGCCGGGGTTTGCGGCGCAACATGACGAACAATCCAACCCCGATCAGCCCCATAACACTCATGCTCAGGACCACATCATCACCGAAAATAAGCTGATGCATCCTCCGGCCCGGTAACAGCGTGAAGAGCCCAGCAAGACCCAAGGCTTGCAAATAAAGGCCGCGCAATGCGGCCCCATGCTGGCGATAGCGTCCGGCGCGCACATGGCGCAGAGCCTGAAAAATAGAATAGTAGGTCAACAGCGAAAAAAGATGGATGGGGCTGAAGGGCCCAATCAACTGCCAACCATGGATAAACCAGGCTGAGGTCGCCACAACCAGCATGAGGACGATCCAGATCATCCCCGCCAAGCGGTGCCAAACATCCTTGCGCTTCCGCCAGATCGCAAAAGGCCCCAACAAAAGCGCGAGCACCGCTGCGCCAGCATGGACTTGGATCACAAGCGGCCACGCCGCCAAAGCCGTCAACATCAGAAAAACCCTCTTATCAGCATCACTTGTCAGGCCTAGATGGCCGTGTCAGGGTCTTCGCAACGCGCGGCACCGCGCTACAATCCAAGATACGTGACAAACCGGGACTGATACGTGGCTGACCGCCCTCTGCATTTGGCGCTTCGTGAGTTGCGGGTGGATTTCACCAACCCAAGGGGCCTTGCGGCGCTGGCTGGGGTGGGGTTGCTACTTGGTATCTCCGGACCGTTTGAAACTTTCGACCTGATCCCAACAATCCCCCGCATTCTCTATTGGCTCGTTGTCACCTACGTGACCTATGGCGTTGGCACCTTCATCAACATGTATCTGCAGTACCGGTTTGGAGACCAGCTCGCCCCATTCCCGATCAAGATACTGGTCTATGGCACCGCGACCGCGATTGGCGTGATGGCGGTCCTGTTGGCGATCAATACCTTGGCCTTTGGCTGGCTCTACAAGAACCCCCAAGACTTCGCCGTGAACTTCGCCATGATCTGGCTGGTCTGCGTGATTATCGTGGCTCTCCTAACGGCGCTCACACCGCTCCCGGACGCGCCAGGCACCATCACGCCTAAGATGCCCGCCCTGCTCGACCGCCTCCCCCTAGACAAACGTGGCAGCCTGGTGGCGCTCTCGGTCGCAGATCACTATGTGCAGGTGACCACGACCAACGGACAAGAGATGATCCTGATGCGCCTCTCCGATGCCATCAAAGAAACCAGCCCAACGAAAGGCCTGCAGGTGCACCGGTCGCACTGGGTTGCACTTGATCAGATCGTCAAAGCGGAGCGGGTTGGTGACCGGGCTGTCTTGACGCTGCACAACGGATCCGAAGTTCCGGCCAGCCGCAGCTATGTCCCTGCCCTGCGCGATGCGGGCGTTTTCCCGAAATCAAACCGTGGTTGAGTGGCGCATCACCCCGGGGCTCACGCCCTATGAGGACGCGCTGCAAGAGATGGAAGTGCGGGTCGACGGTATCGCAGCCGGCACGGCGAAGGAGCTGATCTGGCTTCTCGAACATCCGCCGCTTTACACGGCTGGGACCTCTGCCAAACCGGCCGACCTCATCGACCCAGAGCGGTTCCCGGTCTATGAGGCCCGCCGCGGCGGCGAATATACGTACCACGGGCCTGGCCAACGGGTTGTTTATGTCATGCTGAACGTCGGGGACCGCGGCCGCGACGTGCGTCAGTTCGTGAAAGACCTCGAAACTTGGGTCATCGCCGCCCTACAGGCATTCAACATCGATGGGGCCATCCGCCAAGGCCGCGTGGGCGTCTGGGTGCCGCGCCCAGAAAAGCCGTTGATGCCAGATGGGTCCACAGCCGAAGACAAAATCGCTGCCTTAGGCATTCGCCTGCGCAAATGGGTCAGCTTTCATGGTCTGTCGATCAATGTTGAACCCGACCTAAGCCACTTTGACGGCATTGTGCCCTGCGGGATCAGCGAACATGGCGTAACGTCTCTGGTCGACCTCGGCCTGCCGGTGACGATGGAGGATCTAGACGTGGCATTGCGCGGGACCTTTGATCAGGTCTTTGCGCTTGAACGGAACAGATGACGTTGACCAAGAACACATGAACGGCGCACAGCCTGTGCACAGCCTGTGCACGTCCGGTGTACGCGCTGTGCACAGCACCAACGGCGTCGGATCACCCGGGTTCGGGATGAACTCTTGACAGGTCATTAACCTTTCGCCGGGGCAGTTGCGGTCCTGATAAGCCGCCCCAACCGTGTCATACCCTCTTCAATCTGCGCCTCATCGGCCCGCGAAAAGCTCAGCCGCAAACTATTCGCCCCAGACCCATCAGCAAAGAAGGCACGCCCCGGCACAAAAGCGACCTTCTCGCTTTGCAGCGAAGCCTGCAACAACGTCGCCCCATCCAAATGCGGGGGCAAGGTCAGCCAAATGAACATACCCCCTTCTGGCTCGCTCCAAGACACGCCCTTCGGCATATGCTGCTTTAACGCGGCCAACATGTGATCGCGCCTTGCACGATAGACGCTCCGAATGCGGGCCACGTGGTCATCGAACACTCCGCGGGCCACCTTTGCGATCGCCATCTGATTAAGGGTGGGAGAATGCAAGTCGGATGCTTGCTTCATAAGAACAAGCCTGTAAATTACTGATTTTGCAGCACAAACCCACCCAACACGCAGCCCTGGCGCCAGTGTTTTCGAAAAAGACCCGCAATAAATCGTCCGGCAAGCATTGATATCACCGGCCCGTGCCACTTCTAAGGCTTGGATCGGGGAAATCGGCGCACCGTCGTAGCGCAGCGCCTGGTAAGCGGCGTCCTCAATCACTGCGATGTTGAGCGCTTCAGCCAAGTCGAGCACGTTGTTGCGCGCCCGCAAAGACAGCGTCTCACCTGTCGGATTTGCAAAGTCGACTGACAAATAGGCTGCTTTTACGTCTCCATCTTTTTGGGCAGCTGTGGCGCGAAATTCCGATTGATCGCGGTTTCCAAGCGGTGTGAGCTGGTCAAAGGTTGGCTGATACGCGTTAAACGCCCCCAATGCGCCCAGGTATGTCGGCCAGCCAACCAACATCGTATCTTGAGGGTCAATCAGCAGTTTTCCACTGTAATCAAGCGCCTGCTGCGATCCTGATGTGATCAGGATATTGTCGATATCGCAGGGTACACCCAGCTTACCCATCTCGCTCACAAGCCAAGCCCGCAGATCGGGATCGCCCTCGCTGGCCGAATACTGCAGTGCCGCGTCGCGCTGGGGCGATCCTAAGATCTCGGCCATTGCCGTTTGAAAGGCCTCTGCCGGGAACAGATTTGGATCTGGGATGCCACCTGCGAAAGACAAAATATCTGGCTGGGCTAGGAGTTTGAGCAACTCACGAATCTCAGAAGCTTGCATCCCGCCCATGCGCGTCGCGAAGACTTGATCCCACTCCATGGCGTACGTTCCTCCCTGAATTCAGGTATTCATGGTTGGCGGACGCACACGCTTAAGTCAACAATGCTGACCTAAATTGTGATGATCAGCGACCGTGAGACCGTAACCAACACCGACCTGCGCCAATTTATCCCACACTTTGTGTGGCTTCCTTTATTGCTCCCCTAACCCTGAGCCAGTAGAAGGCTGGAAAATCGAGCGTGTAGTCTGACTCGCGCCCGAGGGGATTTGTAATCTGAGGAGAGCCACATGGCAGACGCCGCCATCCACGGCCATGAACACGAAGACAACCGGAGCTTCTTCACCCGGTGGTTCATGTCGACCAACCACAAGGACATCGGGATCCTTTACCTGTTTGTTGCTGGTGCCTTAGGCTTCGTGTCCGTTGCCTTCACCGTTTACATGCGGATGGAGCTGATGAGCCCTGGCGTTCAGTTCATGTGTCTGGAAGGCGCACGCTTCTTTGTGAACGCGTCAGAGCCATGTACGCCGAATGGCCACCTTTGGAACGTGATGATCACCTACCACGGCGTCTTGATGATGTTCTTCGTGGTGATTCCGGCACTCTTCGGCGGCTTCGGAAACTACTTCATGCCACTGCAGATCGGTGCGCCTGATATGGCGTTCCCACGCATGAATAACCTGTCTTTCTGGATGTTTGTGGCCGGTTCTTCACTTGGCATCGCATCGCTGTTGGCGCCTGGTGGCAACGGTCAACTCGGCTCCGGTGTGGGCTGGGTGCTCTACCCGCCGCTGTCGACGTCTGAGCAAGGCATGTCGATGGACCTCGCGATCTTCGCGGTTCACCTTTCCGGTGCCTCGTCGATCCTGGGCGCGATTAACATGATCACAACCTTCCTGAACATGCGCGCGCCGGGGATGACGCTGCACAAAGTGCCTTTGTTCGCATGGTCGATCTTCGTGACCGCATGGTTGATCCTTCTCGCCCTGCCCGTTTTGGCTGGCGCGATTACCATGCTGCTGACAGACCGGAATTTTGGCACAACCTTCTTCCAGCCGGAAGGCGGCGGGGACCCGATCTTGTATCAACACATCCTGTGGTTCTTCGGACACCCAGAAGTGTACATCATCATCGTGCCGGGCTTCGGCATCATTTCTCACGTGATCGCAACATTCTCGCGCAAACCAATTTTCGGCTATCTGCCGATGGTTTACGCGATGGTCGCAATCGGCGCCTTGGGCTTCGTTGTTTGGGCGCACCACATGTACACCGTGGGCATGTCGCTGACCCAGCAGTCCTACTTCATGCTGGCGACCATGGTCATCGCGGTGCCGACCGGGGTGAAGATCTTCAGCTGGATCGCCACGATGTGGGGCGGTTCGGTAGAGTTCAAAACGCCAATGCTTTGGGCATTTGGCTTTTTGTTCCTCTTCACGGTGGGTGGCGTGACGGGGATCGTCTTGTCGCAAGCTGGCGTGGACCGGGCCTATCACGACACCTACTACGTCGTCGCACACTTCCACTACGTGATGTCGCTGGGCGCGGTCTTCTGCATCTTTGCCGGGATCTACTTCTACCTGCCGAAAATGTCCGGCCGCATGTATCCTGAATGGGCTGGTAAGCTCCACTTCTGGATGATGTTCATCGGTGCCAACATCACCTTCTTCCCCCAGCACTTCCTGGGCCGGAACGGGATGCCCCGCCGCTATATCGACTACCCAGAGGCCTATGCGCTGTGGAACTACGTATCTTCCTGGGGTGCGTTCCTGTCTTTTGCGAGCTTCGTGTTCTTCATCGGCGTTCTCTTCTACACGCTTCGCGCCGGACAGCGCGTGACAGAGGCGAACCCATGGAACGAGTATGCAGATACGCTGGAATGGACACTGCCATCCCCACCGCCTGAGCACACGTTTGAGCAGCTGCCAAAGCAGTCTGACTGGGATCGGGGCCATGACCGTCCGACCCCGGAAGAGTGGGCTGAGACGCTGCCAAGCCATAAGTAACGGGCGCGGCTTGTCGCCCCCATCGGACCTTCATCGCCCCGCCGATCGGCGGGGCGATCTCGTTTAGGGGGCCACGTTGCTGAAATCGATTGGCACTCTTGTCCCAGCAAAGACCAACGGAACGCTCCCTTGGATTGGATGCCGACCGAGCACCCACTGGTCTGCGATCGCGCATGACATCACCCAAGTTGCCAGATCACTGATTGAAGCGGAGTTGATCTCCGTTGTCTTGCGTGGCTCAACAGCACGAAACACCGCAGTACGCGGCGCGTCAGACATTGATATTTTGTTTGTGGTGCCAGGCCAGGTGCAGGACCACCTTGACCTCACTGCGCCCACCGCTCCGACGCTGAAGGTCGAGGCGACGGCGCTCGGGCGCGACAGGCTGATGTTCGGTGACGATTGCAGCTGGCTACGGTTTAGCCTCGCGCATGCGGGCTGGGTCCTCGAAGGGGATAATGTCTTGGCTGACCTACCGCCTGCGCGGTTGGACAGGCGTGCGGCGGCGCATCTTCCAAACTACCGGACTTGGGTCGCGGACCTCGATCAGCACCTTGCGGAATCTACTGGACCGGCTGAGGACAAAGACATCTGCCAGTGGATCATGAAGCGCATCGTGCGCAGCCTTTTTGAAAGCGAAATGCTTGTGTTGAAGGCCTACAGTCGCGACATTTACCCCTGTGCCAAGGCAGCTGCCGAAGCCTATCCGGCACAAGTGACGAACATTTGGCAAGCGGCAGAATGGGCGGTTGCGCCGTCCGACGATGTCGCGACGTGGAAACCACTGGTCGCGGCTTTGACCCCGACCCTTGCGACAGCCTGCGCAAGATTTTCTGCGACATAACTGCGGACCGCGCGAAAAATCATTTCAAAGGATTTTGCAAAAATTCTTGCGAAAAGTTTTCCCGCGCGACACTGCGTAGGATCGAAGCCACATCGTGGAACGATGCCCCTTTTGGAGACTTCTTTCCCCAGGGCCATCAAGTTCCGGACAGTGGTGCCGTTCGTGGTAACTTGAAGTCGTCAAAATGCTCCGGCAGAGTTCGCGAAAAGAGGCCGACCATGTCAGACGTCAAAGAGCAGTACGAAGCTTTTCCCTATCCCGCTCGAGATCCGAAAGACGAAGCAAGGCGGCTTATTAGCGGGTCGCCATCCTTTCCTGTCGAAATGGACCACCACCTCTGGGGCGGTCAGCGGGATTGGTCCAAACCACTGCGTGCCTTGTTTGCGGGGGGCGGAACTGGCGATGGCTTAATCCAATTGGCACAGCGCTTGGTGGATGCAGGACGGCCTTATGACATCACCTATCTCGATCTGTCTGCAACCTCGCGCGGCATCGCAGAAGCGCGGGCAAAAGAACGCGGGCTCAACGGGATCACATTCCGAACGGGGTCCTTGCTTGATGCGGCGGAGCATGGGCCATTCGACTACATTGATTGTTGCGGCGTACTTCATCACCTGGACGATCCTTTGACAGGATTGCGTGCGCTTCGACGCGCATTGGCGCAGGGTGGCGGCCTCGGCTTTATGGTCTATGCGCCTTATGGCCGAACCGGTGTTTACCCGCTCCAGGACGCGTTCAATCGTCTCTACGGCCACCTTCCAGCTAAGAGCCAGCTTAAACACGCCAAAAAGACATTCGCGGCCATTCCCAAAACGCATCCCTTGCACCGCAACCCTCACATTGGCGATCATCGGCAGGGTGATGCCGGCTTTTTCGATCTCTTGGTTCACAGCACCGACCAACCCTTTCGCATTGATCAGTGGATATCTGCACTGGACGAAACAGGATGGTCGTTGTGCGGCATGACGCGACCTGGGCTTTACGACCTCTCATTGCTGACCGACGTTCCCGATCAAATGGTCCCGTCACTTCAGATGGCGACAGCCGAGGAACTTCGCGGCACAATAAAGGCCCATGTCGGATATGCCCGCGCAAGAGAGGCGGAGCAGCCATCGCAAGCTAACATCGAAGACCGCGTCCCACATTTGACGAATGTTCCCGCGCAGGCTTTGTCACAGGCCGTCGCGGCTGGCAAAATCCCTCCACTGCAGATGGGGCAAGAGCAGATCAACATTGTCATAAAAGCGGACTGCGCGCCCCTAATCGCACTCATTGATGGAAAGCGAACCGTGTCTGAGATTGGGGCGAAGTCGGGCCTTGAACCAGCAAAAACGCGGCGGTTGTGGTCGGCTATTGACGCGGCGCTTTGCCCGTGGGGGAGCCTACACTACTCTCGCGTGTTGGTTTAGGGGGCCAGGACGAAGCGCCGCGACATTCAGTCGATTTGAAACACGATGCGGCTCGCGCTATCTCATGCAAATGCCTTACGAATGGTCAAAAGAACCACCCCACACGACCCCTGATTGGCAGTTGAGCCTGTGGCCCTACCGCTCTCTCCTGCGGAAAGACTTCGTCATCTTCATTGGGGCCACGATTGCGCTTTTGCTGCTGCCCTTGATCGCCGTGCTCGGGTCACCGGTCCTTTGGGGCCTCCTGCCCTTCTTCGCCGCAGCCCTTGGTGGCATCTGGTTTGCGCTAAACCTGAGTTACAAGCGCGGCGAGGTGCTGGAGGAATTGCGCATCACCGACGACACCGCCTTCCTGACGCGCCACAACCCCGACAAGACCCGACAAGATTGGGAGGCGAACCGCTATTGGGTTACCGTGCACCTGCACCCCAAAGGCGGTCCTGTCCCAAACTATATCACCTTGCGCGGCGGCCCGCGCGAGGTGGAGTTAGGCAGTTTTCTCGATGAAGCAGAGCGATTGGCGCTCTACGGGGATCTCAAAAGGGCGTTGAAGGTCTAGCCCGCGCAGCTTAGCCGAGTTTGGCTTTCACCATGGGGCCCACTTTGCCGAAGTCCATTTGGCCTGTGTACTTTTCTTTCAAGGCCCCCATCACTTTGCCCATGTCGCGGATGCTTTCGGCGCCGACAGCGTCGATGGCCGCGGCAATGGCCGCGTCGGCCTCTTCATCGGACAATTTCTTGGGCAGAAATGTCTCGATCACCTTGATCTCGTTCATTTCCTTTTCGGCCAGCTCAAGACGCCCGCCCTCTTCATAGGCCCGCGCGCTTTCCTGGCGTTGCTTGACCATCCGTCCGAGGATCGACAGCACTTCGGTATCGCCACAGCCACCGGCATCCTCTTCGGATCCGCGCAGGGCGATATCGCGGTCTTTGATGGCCGCGTTGATCAAACGCAGCGTTGACAATCGCTCCGCGTCCTTGGCTTTCATTGCGTCTTTCAGGGCCGTCCCGACCCGTGTGCGCATGTCCATGATGGCTCCCGTTCATCATTTACGACAAAGCCAGATTGTATGCATCCCCAACAGCCATGACAAGGGATATGCCGCAACGTCGTATACGTTGATTGGACCCTTGACCCTGCCGGGCCCACCCCGTAGGACCAGCGCAATTTGCCGGTCACCAGGGGGATGCTGCCAATGCCTGTTCACATGACGCAAAAGCCGACGGCCTGTTTGGCCCTTGCCGATGGCACTGTTTTCTACGGGAAAGGATTTGGCGCCACGGGAGAGACCACGGCGGAGCTGTGCTTTAACACCGCGATGACCGGCTATCAGGAAATCATGACCGATCCATCCTATGCGGGCCAGATCGTGACTTTCACATTCCCTCATATTGGTAACACCGGCGTCACCCCCGAAGATGACGAAACGGCGGACCCTGTTGCCGCAGGTATGGTGGTGAAATGGGATCCGACGGATGCCTCCAACTGGCGCGCGACGGAAGAGCTGACGGATTGGCTGGCCAAGCGGAACCGCATCGGGATGGGCGGTGTGGATACGCGGCGACTGACCCGCGCGATCCGGCACCAGGGTGCCCCGCATGTGGCGATGGCCCACAGCCCGGACGGCATTTTTGATATTGAGGCTTTGGTGGCGGCTGCGCGCGACTTCACGGGCTTGGAAGGCTTAGACTTGGCCAAGGAAGTGACCTGCGCCCAATCCTATCACTGGAATGAAATGCGGTGGGCTTGGCCGGATGGGTATCCGGTGCAGGCGGCCCCGAAGCACAAGGTTGTTGCGATAGACTATGGCGCAAAGCGGAATATCTTGCGGTGTTTGGCCTCAGCAGGCTGTGATGTGACCGTGCTTCCTGCAACGGCCACGGCGGACGACGTTCTCGCCCTGAGCCCTGACGGTGTGTTCCTGTCCAACGGGCCCGGCGATCCGGCCGCGACAGGACACTACGCGGTGCCAATGATCAAAGGGGTTCTGGAGAAAGATCTGCCGATTTTTGGAATTTGCCTCGGCCACCAGATGCTCGCTTTGGCTTTGGGGGCCAAAACCATCAAAATGAACCACGGTCATCACGGTGCAAACCATCCTGTAAAGGATCACACCACTGGCAAGGTTGAGATCACATCGATGAACCACGGCTTCACGGTCGATAGCCAAAGCCTGCCCGCTAGCGTCGAAGAAACCCATGTATCGCTCTTTGACGGCTCAAATTGCGGAATCGCGCTAAAGGGCCGTCCGGTCTTTTCGGTCCAGTATCATCCAGAGGCGAGCCCCGGACCGCAAGATAGCTATTACCTGTTTGAGCGTTTTGCAGCGGCGATGGACGCCCGTACTGCGGTGCAGGCCTAAGACTTCGGTAACCTTAACCGCCGATTAACCACGACCCACTAGACCCGTCACCAAAGCACGGTGATGTGAGGCGGTGTCATGTATGCGTCGGATCGGTTTGCAAGCCCGTTTTCGCGGGTGCCTGAGATGCCCCAGAGCCGCGCGGAGCGTGTTGCAAGGGAAACAGGCACGGCGGTGATCAACCCTTTACAGGAGCTGCCCGATGTCCAGCTGATAGCGGCTTGGGAGCCGCATAGGTGCTTGCAGGATCGGATTCTGCCGTGGCGCAGGATCGGCGGCGCGGTCGTTGTATTGGTAAGCACCCCTCTCGAATTTGAAAGACAGAAAGAAGCGTTGAAGGACATCTACGGTTCGGTCCGTATGGCCATGACAACCGACCATCACCTTCAGAAGGCCGTGTCGCATCTGTTTGACGGTGTCCTCACACAGCGCGCCGAGACTCGCGTCCCCGACGCAGTCAGTAGCCGCACCTGGAACGCGAAACTGATGCTGGTGGGGTCAATCGCCTTTGGCCTTGCAACCATCGCGCTCTTTGTAACCTCGCCGCTTTTGGGATTTGCTCTACTTAGCCTTTGGGCCGTTGTGACATTGCTCGCCAATTCGCTTTTGAAGGCCGCGGCGGCCGTCGTCGGGGTCTTCTCTTCCCCAACACGCTGTGAGACTCTTCCTCTTGCGCCTGCTGAGCTACCGCGCATCACAGTGCTACTTCCGCTTTACAAAGAAACGGCCATCGCAACGCAGTTGCTAGAGCGGATCAAGCTTTTCGACTATCCCCGCGACCGCCTGGACGTGTGTTTTGTCCTTGAAGCCGATGATGAGACCACACAGGCGTCGCTGACAGAGGCCACGTTGCCCGCATGGATCCGACCTATCATTGTGCCGAGAGGAACGTTGAAAACCAAACCACGCGCCATGAACTATGCGCTCGACTTCGCGAAAGGCGATATCGTCGCGGTCTATGACGCGGAAGACGCCCCTGCCCCTGACCAACTCCGCCGCGTCGCCCAGCACTTTGCCAACCGCAGCGAGCGGGTTGCCTGCCTGCAAGGCGTGCTCGACTACTACAACGCCCCCGCAAACTGGCTCACGCGCTGCTTCACGCTCGAATATGCGGCATGGTTTCGGGTGATCTTACCGGGGCTCGAACGGCTAGGCCTGGTTGTCCCTTTGGGCGGGACGACGCTGTTTTTTCGGCGTCATGTGCTCGAAAGCCTCGGTGCTTGGGATGCCCACAACGTCACGGAAGACGCGGACCTTGGCGTGCGCCTTGCCCGGCACGGCTATCGGACGGAATTGATTGCGACCACAACTCAGGAAGAAGCGAACGGAAAGACCTGGCCGTGGATCAAACAACGCTCACGTTGGCTCAAGGGCTATGCCATCACCTACGGCGTTCATATGCGCGATCCACGGCAGCTCTACCGCGATCTCGGCGCGCGGCGGTTTTGGGGGTTTCAAGTGCTCTTTGCCGGGACGTTGTCGCAGTTCCTTTTGGCCCCGGTGCTTTGGTCCTTTTGGGTTATCCCCTTTGGGATCCCGCACCCAATGGCATCCTTACTGTTTGGCGAGGTTTTTTGGACAGTTGTCGCCTGCTTCATTCTGTCAGAACTGACAAACATGTTTGCGCACGCCTTGGGCGTGACCAAGGCCGGTAAGATGTGGTTGATCAAGTGGATCCCGACGCTGCACCTTTACTTCCCGCTGGCCGCCGTTGCCGCTTACAAAGGGCTCTATGAACTCACCTGGAAACCTTTCTATTGGGACAAAACCACCCATGGGGTTTTGCTTCCGAAAGGGCCTAGCGCGTCTGAGCCGCATCCAGCTTCAGGCGGGTCACATAGGCCTTAGAAATGTGATCCCGCAAGGCTTTGTAGGCCGCATCGCCATCGCCCTCTTCGATCGCTGAGACGATGAGCGCATGTTCCGCAAGGGTATCTTGCGGGCGTCCTTCCGCCGCAATGGACGTTGTGGCGAGCAATGCCATGGACCGGTGGACCAGGTCGAGCTGTTGCACCAAGAAGCGGTTATGTGACGCCAGATGGATTTGTTTGTGAAACCGCCGATTGGCCCGGCTCAAGGCATCGGGATCGTCGAGGAACGCTTGATCCTTTTCGAGCAAATCTCGCAACACGCCAACTTCTTCCGGGGTCGCATGGCTGGCCGCAAGGCGCGCGGCGAGGCCTTCAAGCTCGCCTCGCACCACATAAAGTTCTGCCATCTGAGTGTGATCGAGCGACGCAACGATCAGCGATCGCCCATCGCGGGTGAGCAACCCTTGGGTTTCCAGCCGTTGCAATGCTTCGCGGATCGGGGTGCGTGACACCCCAAAGCGTTCTGCCAATTCGCTTTCGACCAGGCGGTCCCCCGGCACGTAGGCATGACCGTCAATGGCTTCCAGGATCAGCCCATAGGCGTCTTTTTGTGTTGCTTTCGGCTCATACATGTCTTTCTCCCCGCGCAACCGTTAACCTAGAGCCGCATTGCCCCCGTGGCAATCCGCCGCTTTTGGGTTTCCGACCAAGGGTTTGACGCCTATGTCTGGAGCATGGAACGGATGACTGCAGATATTGTGATCGCAGGCGGCGGTGTCGCAGGGCTTAGCGCGGCTGCTGCTTTTGGCGCGCAGGGGTATTCGGTGGTCGTCGTCGATCCCGCCCCGCCCATTACGGACGAAACCGTCGCCGGGGCTGACTTGCGCACCACAGCCTTTTTGCAGCCCGCGCAGGCCTTCTTGAACGCGGCTGGTGTCTGGGAAGGCGTCGCCCCTTTCGCGATGCCCCTCCAGGTCATGCGGATCGTGGATGCCAGCGGACCCGACGGCGCGCCCCGTGTCACCGCCGATTTTGACGCCAGTGACATATCGGACCTGCCGTTTGGATGGAATTTGCCCAACTGGCTGACACGGCGTGTCTTGGTGGACCAACTTAGGGCGCTTGAGACAGTCGACTTCCGACCAGGTACTGGCTTTGCCCGGATGCTTGCACGTGAGGCAGAGGTCATCGTGTCGCTGACCGACCAAAGCCAAGTGCGCGCAAAGATGTTGATCGGCGCGGACGGTCGGCAGTCCGCAGTCCGCGAAGCTGCCGCGATTGGTGTGAAAACACGCCGCTACGGACAGAAGGCGCTGACCTTTGCGGTAACACATGACGCACCGCACGAGAACGTTTCAACTGAAATACACCGCGCCGGAGGGCCCTTTACGCTAGTGCCTTTGCCAGACCACGACGGCAAGCCTTGTTCAGCTGTCGTGTGGATGGAAACAGGCGTGGCGGCTCAGAGCCTCTTACAACTGACAGAGACGGCCTTTGAGGCGGCAGCCACGGATCGCTCGGCCGGGCTGTACGGGCCGCTGAGACTCGCCTCGCGTCGTATGATTTGGCCGATCATCAGCCAAGTCGCAGACACCCTGACCGCACCACGCCTCGCATTGGTCGCTGAAGCGGCCCATGTGATGCCGCCTATTGGGGCGCAAGGACTGAATACATCGCTGAAGGATCTGACCTGTTTGGTCGACCTGGCTGGCAAGCACGACCTGGGCAGCCGCACAATGCTGGATGCCTATGGGCGTCAGCGTTACCCCGACATCCTGCTTCGCTCCAAAGGCATAGATGCACTGAACCGCGCTTCAATGGCGGGGTCAATGCTTGCGCAAGACCTGCGGGTGGCAGGTATAAAGTCCCTTTACTGCGCAACTCCGGTCCGCAAAGGGTTGATGCGTTTGGGGCTTGGTGCGGGTTAAAGCACGCGATCCAGGACTGGTGTCAGACGGGCCAACGTCGCTTCAACATCGTAAAGCTTGTCTAACCCGAACAGTCCCAGACGGAAGGTGCGGAAGCCCTCTGGCTCATCACATTGCAACGGGACGCCTGCCGCAATCTGCATGCCTTCGGCCGCGAACTTGCTGCCGTTCTGAATCAGCGGATCGTCTGTGTAGCTGACAACAACCCCCGGCGCGCCAAAGCCCTCTGCCGCGACCGACACAATGCCTTTCGCCGCGAGGTGCGCCCGCACACCATCGCCCAACGCCCATTGCGCATCTTTCAGCCGCTCAAAGCCGAACTCGCGCGTTTCAAGCATCGTGTCCCGGAACGCGCGCAACCCATCGGTTGGCATCGTCGCATGATAGGCATGCCCACCGTTTTCATAGGCCTGCATGATGCTATGCCATTTTTTCAGGTCAGCCGCGAAACTGTTTGAAGTCGTCTCCTCCAACCGCGCCACGGCGCGGTCCGACATCATCACCAGACCCGCACAAGGCGTCGAGGACCAACCTTTTTGCGGGGCAGAAATCAGCACGTCCACACCGGTCGCCCGCATATCGACCCAGGCACAGCCGGACGCGATACAGTCCAGCACCATCAACGCTCCGACGTCATGCGCCGCAGTCGCCAAGGCTGTCACGTAATCGTCGGGCAGGATGATCCCTGCGGAGGTTTCCACATGCGGGGCAAACACCACGTCTGGTTTGGCGTCTCGAATGGCTGCCGTCACCTCTTCGATCGGTGCAGGCACAAAAGGTGCGCGACTGTCATTGCCAGTTTGGCGGGCTTTCAAAACCGTCGTTTCGGCCGTGAATTGGCCTGCATCAAAGATCTGCGACCACCGGAAGGAAAACCACCCGTTGCGTACCACAAAGGCGTGGGCGCTTGTGCCGAACTGGCGAGCGACCGCTTCCATCGCAAACGTCCCACCACCGGGGACGATGGCAACCGCGTCAGCCTGATAGACCTCCTTCAGCATGCCAGAAATGTCGTTCATCACACCTTGAAAGGACTGCGACATAGAATTGAGCGACCGATCGGTGAAAACCACCGAGAACTCCATCAAGCCGTCTGGGTCGACCTCTGATTTAAATGCACCGTCCATTGCCATGTTCCTTCCCGCTGTCGTGTTCCACGGAGGTATGCGGGCTTTTGGCGAAAATCAAAGTCTATCTGGGTATACAAACGGCCCCAAAGACCATCGGCGTTTACGGTCGGCGACGGAGGTTTCCGATCCGGCGGCTTTAAGAGGCCAGCGGCCCTGGACGGCGTTCTTCGCTCAACAAGACATTCGCTTCCACATCCCCGACGCCCGGCAAGGTCATGATGCGCCTGCGCAAGACACGCTCAAAATCGCTCAGGTCACGGGCAACGACACGGAGCCGATAATCATATAGGCCAAGCACATGTTCGACGCTTTGGATTTCCGGGATCGCGGTGACGGCCCGTTCAAAGTCTTCCAGGCTCACCCGCCCCTTGGTGGCCAGTTTTACTCCCAAAAACACCGTAACGCCAAAGCCGAGTTTCGCAGCGTCCAACCGCAACCGTCGTCCAGCGATCACGCCTGCATCCTGCAACCGCTTGATCCGCCGCCAAGTCGCTGGCTGCGACAACCCCAGCTTTTCGCCCAACCGCCCCGTTGGCTGTGCCGCATCCTGCTGCATCAAACGCAGCAGTTCGAAGTCTGTCGCGTCCCAACTCATAACGGCAAGGCCTCACCCCGTTTGACGGTCGAGACGGTCATCAAAGCCTCGATGTCGGCGATATGTGGCAAGGTCAGAATCTTATCCCGATACAGACGCTGATAATCTGGCAGATCCTTCGCAATCAGCGCCAACCGGGCATCAACCCGACCTAAAAATGTTTGAACTTCCAATACCTCGCGCACCTGCCGGGCGGCGGCGAGAAACTCATCAAATGCGCGCGGGGCTGTCTTATCCAACGTGATCCGCAAGGCCACATGAATGGCATAGCCCAGGGCGGCCCAATCGATCAGCACCTCTTGGCCCGCAATGATCCCCTCTTCCTGCAACTTATCAAGTCGGCGGGTGACCCGTGCAGGTGTCAAACGGACTCGCTCCGCCAATTCCGGCACGGTGATGCCCGGATCGGCTTGGAGCTGGCGCAAAATAGCACGGCTTTGATCATCGAGCATAATTCTCTCCAGATTCGATAAAATTACGCATAACAATCTTCATTTCACTAAAACAACTCAAAAATCTAACCTCTCCCATCATACAAAGCTGCGCTATACGCCCCACAGACATGTAAACGGAGGGAAAACCATGCGCGTCTATTATGATCGCGATTGCGATGTGAACCTGATTAAGGACAAGAAAGTGGCCATCCTGGGCTATGGCTCGCAAGGCCACGCCCATGCGCTGAACCTGCGCGATAGCGGCGCAAAGAACCTTGTGGTGGCCCTGCGCGAAGGCTCCGCGTCTGCCGCGAAAGCTGAAGGCGAAGGTCTGCAGGTGATGGGCATTGCTGAGGCGGCGGCCTGGTGCGACGTGATCATGTTCACCATGCCCGATGAATTGCAGGCTGAGACCTACAAGAAATACGTCCACGACAACATCAAGCCAGGCTCTGCCATTGCTTTCGCCCACGGTTTGAACGTGCACTTCGGCCTGATTGAGCCAAAGGACGGCGTCGACGTCATCATGATGGCGCCAAAAGGGCCTGGCCACACCGTGCGCGGCGAATATACCAAAGGCGGCGGTGTGCCTTGCTTGGTGGCTGTCGACACGGATGCTTCCGGCAAAGCCCTTGAGATCGGCCTCTCCTATTGCTCCGCCATCGGCGGTGGCCGGTCCGGCATCATCGAAACCAACTTCCGGCAGGAATGTGAAACCGATCTCTTCGGCGAACAGGCTGTCCTCTGCGGCGGTATCGTCGAACTGATCCGCATGGGCTTTGAGACGTTGGTCGAAGCGGGCTACGAGCCTGAGATGGCCTATTTCGAATGCCTGCATGAAACCAAGCTGATCGTGGACCTGATCTACGAAGGCGGTATTGCGAACATGAACTACTCTATCTCCAACACAGCGGAGTATGGTGAGTATGTCTCTGGCCCGCGCGTCCTGCCTTACGACGAGACGAAGAAGCGCATGAAAGACATTCTGACGGATATTCAGACCGGTGCCTTTGTCCGCGACTTCATGCAAGAAAACGCTGTTGGTCAGCCGTTCTTCAAGGCGACCCGCCGGATCAACGACGAGCACCAGATCGAACAGGTCGGAGAGAAACTGCGTGGCATGATGCCTTGGATTTCCGAAGGCAAGATGGTGGATAAGGCGAAGAACTAAACCACACCCTGAGACTCAGAGGGCCCGCCGCTTGAGCGGGCCCTTTCCATTTCTTCTGGCGAAAATCACCTTGTAGGGGGGCACTATCGAAGTGCCAGAGGTTCGAGCGGCAAAGCTCTCGAAAAAAGGGGTACGGCCGGGGTCCGACCACAACCTTACTTAAGCGCTGGCCGCCTCAACCTCGGCGACGATTCCGTCGACTACAGCTTCCAACATCACGGGGTCTTCGCATTCGGCCATGACACGCACCAACGGTTCTGTCCCCGACTTGCGGATCAACAGACGGCCTTTGCCAGTCAACTTCGTCTCCGCATCGGCAATAGCTGTGCTCACATTGGCTGCCGACAACGGATCTGCGCCGGCCGCGTACCGCACGTTCTTCAAAAGCTGTGGGACCGTCTCAAAGCTCTGTGCCAGTTCTGACGCCTTCTTGCCGCTGTCCACCATGGCTGCCAAGAACTGCATTCCTGCGAGTAAGCCATCCCCTGTCGTCGCATAATCCGTCATCACGATGTGACCAGATTGCTCCCCGCCGAGGTTGTAGCCCTTCGACCGCATCGTTTCGACCACATAGCGGTCACCAACCTTGGTCCGCTCTAAGTGTAGTCCCTTGCCGGTCAAATAGCGTTCAAGCCCCAGGTTCGACATCACCGTCGCCACAAGCGTATCGCCAGCAAGACGCCCTTCCCCAGCCCACCGGTCTGCCATCAGCGCCATTAACTGATCGCCGTCAGCGACCTTGCCGGTTTCATCAAGGATCATCACCCGATCTGCGTCCCCATCAAGGCAAATGCCAACGTCTGCACCGTGGGCCACGATCGTTTCTGCTGCCAGATCAGTATGGGTCGAGCCGCAGCCGTCATTAATGTTGAAGCCATCCGGGCTGACGCCCACCGGGATGACTGTCGCGCCCATTTCCCAAAGGACTTCTGGCGCCACTTTGTAGGCCGCGCCGTTGGCGCAGTCGATGACGACCTTCAACCCGTTCAATCGCATGCCGGAAGGGAAGGTCTGCTTCACACGTTCAGCATAGCGGAAGCGACCATCGTCGATCCTTGTCGCACGCCCGATATTCGCCGCTTGAGCCGGGTCGATCTCACCCGCGATCAACTCTTCAATCGTCGTCTGTGCCTCATCCGACAACTTGTAACCGTCTGGTCCAAAAAACTTGATCCCATTGTCATGGTGAGGGTTGTGGCTGGCAGAGATCATGATCCCCAGATCGGCCCGCATCGACGTCGTCAACATCCCTACCGCAGGTGTCGGTACCGGCCCAAGCAGCAACACGTTCATACCGGTCGAGGTCAAACCGGCTGTAAGGGCATTTTCAAACATATAGCCTGACAAGCGCGTGTCCTTGCCGATTACCACGCGATGGCCGTTTGACCCGTCATTGCGAAAATACCGCCCGGCCGCCGCGCCAATCTTCAATGCCATATCCGCCGTCATCGGATGTACATTTGCGGTGCCGCGCACCCCGTCGGTTCCAAATAACGTTTCAGCCATCGTCTAATCCCGCTCCATTCAATGCCATTTGCAGGCTAAGCGCCTGTCTTGTCTCTTTTGTATCATGGACCCGCAAAATCTGCACGCCCTGCATGGCGCCATGAAGGGCCACTGCGATGGAGCCGCCGAGCCTGTCTGATGCGACCTCTGCACCGGTAATCGTCCCGATAAGCCGCTTGCGCGAGGCGCCCAGCAAGATCGGCAGCCCAAGGCCATGATAGATCGCGAGGTCCTGAAGTAACCTCACATTGTGTTGCAGTGTCTTACCAAACCCAATGCCAGGATCCGTGATGATGTTGTCGCGTTTGATGCCTGCCGCCTCGGCCACGGCGATTTGGTCTAAGAGGTGGTCGAAGACATCAAACGTGACAGCGTCATACTGCGGGTCGTTCTGCATCGTTTCAGGGCGCCCTTGGGAATGCATCAGGCAGACTGGTACCTGCGCCGCTGCGGCAACCGCCGCCATCTCTGGGTCAAACCGCAGAGCGGTCACGTCATTTATCATATTCGCCCCTGCCGCAATCGCCGCCGCAGCAACGCTGGCTTTGCGTGTGTCGATTGAGATTGGGATCGTAAGACCGGCGTCTCGGATCGCTGCGATCACGGGAACAACGCGGTCGATTTCTTCCTTCTCAGGGACCTCCTCTGCACCGGGACGCGTGCTCTCCCCGCCAATGTCCAGAATATCCGCGTCTTCTGCCATCGCTTGGGCCCGCGCGACGGCGTCTTGCACCGATGCCAGCGTACCGCCGTCTGAGAAGCTATCAGGTGTGACGTTGAGGATGCCCATGATGCGAGGAACATCGAGCGTGAGACCACAAATCGGCGAGCGCTGGTGACTGAGACGCGTGACGTCGGCCGGTTCTAGATCTTCGATAAGGACTTCTTCTGACGCCCCCCCGCGTTCACGTACGAAGACCACGTCATGAAATAACCAGGCACTGCCACCGACCCGTTTGGAGCCCGGATAAGCTTTGGTTTGCGGGAGCGGTTGGAGATAGCGGCTCATATCACTTCGCTTAGTGGGATAGACCGGACTTGCGTGTTTGTTTGTGGCGCATCGGCCCCGACAACAAGAAGCTCTTTGGCTTGCATTTCGGCGGCAAACCAGGCGCTGAGCGCCACTGTGTCCTGGGCGTCAGTCGCGGGTCCATCGACCGCGTCCAAAACGATCTTTGACGGTGCCCAGACACAAACCTGACCATTCTTCATGGCCCAATCGAGCTCCGTACGGGTCGCGACAACCTTGCAACGCAGGTCTTTGGCCGCAAGAACCCAGGCGTTCTGTTCAATCGCAAGGAGATCAACTCGGCGCTGGGTCATCTTATGCCCCGTGGCAGGCCGCGCGATATCACCAACGCCGACACAGAAGATCAAAGGATCTTCCGTCGCGGTGAGCGTATCGATCCAGGCCGAAAGCCCCGGCGCGGCCATCGCAGCATTTGACAGGTAGACGACCCGCGGGTGCGGCACTTCCATATGGTTTTGCGCGTCCGGTTGAGCGCCGTCGCGGGCGCGGACGATCTCCACTCCCAGCGCAAACGGTCCGCGATCCAGTTTTTCGATCCGCACAAACACACGCTCGGCCTGTGGTTCCAACAAGATCCGCTCCGCAACCCGTGCAGCGAGCGTCTCGAGCAGGTTGATCCGTTCTGCATCAAGCTCAACCGTGATCGCCTCCGTCACTTTGTCGTAGGACAAGATGCGATCAACATCGTCGTCGACAGGATCCGCAATCGGCAGCACTTCGACCACAACGTTGAAGCGCACGCGCTGACGCCGTCCTCGCTCTTGCTGGAATGCTCCGATTTCGACTTCGACAGTATAGTCGCGGACAGAGATCCGGTCATAGGGCATATCCGTGCTTGCTGCCGCCCGTTCAGATGGGTGTGCAAACGCCAGATGGATGTCATTGGTCATCAGCGCGTCCTTTGGTTGGGACGGGCTTAATCGCGGGTCTGACGAGGTTCAAGCGCGCCTGCGACGCTTTCCGCCTAGTTCGAGGCAGTACGTGTCGGCTGACGGTAGAAGATATGGACGCCGTATTGAGCCACACGCGGGAAGCGGCGGGCCCATGAGGGGCTCACGGCTGTCGTGTGATAGTGTGTGGCGCCATTCGTCAGCTGGCGCGGTGCGCCTTCCATCAACAAATGCGCTACCTTACCAACGCGCTTCCAGGCGGCTGGCTCAGTAATCACCTCAGGCCGACCGTCGCAGGTATATGTGAATTGACATGCGAACTTTCGGCCCGTGCCCTGATTGATCACGCTGCATAGCGTACTTGGATAGGCTGAACTGTCGACGCGATTAAGAATGACCTCGCCAACCGCGAAAAGGCCTTCGGTGGTTTCTCCACGCGCTTCAAAGTAAAGCGCCTCAGCAAAGCACCGCCATTGTGCGCCACCGCGGACAGTCGGCATACTTGCGAGATAAGCATTGCTATATGTCACGGTTTGGGACGCCGGATCTGCATCGCGCCCTGAGGATGGCGACGCCGTCAGCGCGGACAGACGTGAGTCTGACAGAGCGGAAATTGCACTCCGCTCTTGCCCTAAAAGGGCGCCTAGTCGGCTATCCAGGGCGTCCTGCGCCGTTGCTGGTGTGATCAGGAGCAGAACAGCAAGTCCCGCATTTCGCGCAATACGCATCAACTCTATACTCATTATCCCCGCCGCGTTTCGCGTGTCGTGCACACGCAAGCGCCGTGTCTCTAGGCAGACTCGCGCCGAGAGTCTAGGCAGGGACCTGCAAGCTTATGTTCGAATACTGTAAGTTTCCTTTTTGGAAACAAATTACCAACTGTATTATGTGGTTAACGGCTGCTTCTCACGCAAATTATTGGTCCCCCAGCGGTCCTCTAACGTCAGTTGAGCGGCGGAAAGTCGCGCAACCGGAACCCGAAACGGAGAGCAAGACACGTAGTCGAAACCCTGCGTGCGACAGAATCCTATCGCATGGCGTGTACCGCCATGCTCACCACACAACGAAAGCGTGATGTTTTTGCGTCCTTTGCGCCCGCGCTCGGCCCCCATTGAGAGCAATTCACCCACACCTTCGATGTCAAACGTGTGGAACGGGTCTTCTGCGTACACACCCTGTTGGACGTAGGACGTCATAAAACGTCCGGCATCGTCGCGCGAAAGACCATATGTCATTTGGGTCAGGTCATTTGTCCCGAACGACAAGAAATCCGCGTGCCGTGCGATGTCTTCGGCGCGGAGCGCCGCGCGCGGCGTTTCGACCATCACACCGAGCTGATATTCGAACTTTTGATCACGTGCCGTGCTCACCTGAGAGGCGATAGCGTCAATACGCGACTTCACCAGTTCCACTTCGCGCATCGCGCTGACCACGGGGATCATGATCTCGGGTGCGATCTGCACCCCTTTCTTGTGGGCATCAACCGTGGCTTCAAAGATGGCTTGCGCCTGCATTTCGTAAATTTCAGGCACAGCGATCCCAAGACGGACACCGCGCATGCCCAGCATGGGGTTATGTTCTGTCAATCCGGCGATGCGTTCCTGAACTTCGGCTTGAGTGAGCGCCATCTGCTCAGCCAAGTCGCGCACACCTGCTCGGTCGGCCGGCAAGAATTCGTGCAACGGCGGATCAAAAAGGCGGATGCAAACTGGCAGACCCGACATGATATCAAACAGTGCGCCGAAGTCAGCCCGCTGCATCGGCATGAGCCGATCAAGAACGGCGCGCCGGTCTTCAGCCGTTTCCGCGAAAATCATCTCACGCATCACGCCAAGGCGGTCGCCCTCAAAGAACATATGCTCCGTTCGGCAGAGCCCAATGCCCTCCGCGGCAAAGTTGCGGGCGGTTTGCGCATCGGCCGGCGTGTCCGCATTCGCGCGCACGCCAATGTCGCGGACGTCATCCGCCCAAGACAGCAGCGTCTGGAAGGATTCATCAAGCGCCGCTTCGATCGTTTCGACAGAGCCAAGGTACACCTGCCCCGTCGTGCCATCGACCGTGACAATATCGCCTTCGGTCAGCACGCGCCCATCGGGCACGCGGATTGATTTTCGCTTGCTGTTAATCTTCAGCGCTGAGGCCCCAACCACACATGGCAAACCGAGACCGCGGCCAATAACCGCTGCATGGCTTGTCACCCCACCGCGCATGGTCAGCACCGCTTGGGCGGCGTGCATGCCACGAATATCTTCCGGCGTTGTTTCGCGGCGCAACAAGACACAGGGTTCGCTGCGGGCTGCGCAGGCCTGCGCATCTTGCGAGGTAAAGACCAATTGGCCAGACGCCGCACCCGGGCTCGCTGCAATGCCGCGCACGACCAGGTCGCGCGGTGCGTCCGGATCAACCTGACGGTGCAGCATTTCAGTGAGTGCCGTCGGCTGAATGCGCATCACAGCTTCTTCACGTGGAATGATCCGGTCTTTGGCTAAGGCCACGGCAATGTGGACAGCGGCCCGCGATGCACGCGGAGCCCGTACCGCATCCAAGACCCAGAGCACACCAGATTCGACGGTGAATTCCACCATCATTTCTTCGCGCAGCTTGCGCCGGCACACGTCACCAAGCGCACTGAGCTCTGCGAAGACGTCCGGCGCGGCCTCTTCAAGGGACCGACCGCGTGGGTCCTTCGTCAGATACATTGCCCGCTCATCATCCATCAGCGCCCGACGCCTTTGGCTTTGCGGCACATAACGCCCTGTGATTTGGGGTGTGCCGGTGTCGCTGTTTACATATTGAATGCGACCAGCTCCGCATTCACCTTCGCCCAACGCCATCACCATAGCCTGCACGACGAGGCCAAGACCCGCATCAGCAGGCGCACCTTTCGCCTCGCGCAAGAGCCGCGCCGAGGTACCATCCCAGGCACGGGCCATGGAGCGCAGCGCCTCTTTCAGCTGAACTGCCGGATCTGCAGGGAAAGGCTCATCGGTCTCGTCTTCAAATGCCGCAAGCGCTGCTTTCAAAGCGTCGGCGTCGGACAGGTCGGGGTATTCGAAAAACTCCGGGTCAAGACGGTGCACATGCACCGCGTAGGACTGCACGAAGTGCAAGTAGAGCCGGGTTGCCGGCCCTTCCCCGATCCGCTCGCAAAGTGCGGCGTGTTTTTCCGGGTTCATCCCGATGTTCAGGATCGCTGTGGGCCCGCCCCAGTCGGCACTTTGGCTCGACGGTCGGATCGACAGCAACATGCCGTCAACAAAATGCTTCAGAATATCCCGCATGTCCGGCATCCGGCCTTTCGCGATCTGCAGGACCTGATCAAACGACAACGCGACAGTTGACGGCACGGGCATGTCGAGGCGGACAAGTCGCTGTAAGCACTTCGCACGACCGCCGTGCACGTCCGCGGCCATTTTGGCCGTCGGCGTGATCAAGGTGATCGCTTGATATGGGCTCTGTTGCTGCACTGCCGCATCCTTTGGTCTGACCAGATATTAAAGGCTGGCAGACCATCATGTAAAGTTAACATGACAGAATTGGGGATTTATCCCTCGATACGGGTTAGATCCGCGACAGACAGGCAGATTGTGCGGATGCGGCTTAACAAATTCAAACGGTTACGGCGCACAATGTCATTTTCAGCATTCACCTGCACATCCGTGAAAAAGGCGTCGATTGGCCCCCGAAGTGCGGCCATTGCGCCCATCGCCCCAGAAAAGTCCTCTTTCGCCATCGCGGGGGCTATCTTCGCATCTGCAGAATCGAGGGCCGCAAAGAGCGCTTTTTCGCTCTCGTGTTCAGCGAATTTGATGTCAGCGCCGTACTCATAGGCCACCCCATCCTTCGCTTCTGCTTGGGTGAGGATGTTGTTGGCGCGTTTGAAACCTTGCAGGAGGTTTTCGCCGTCGTCTGTGGCGAGGGTCTCCGACAGCGCCTTGGCCCGTTTGACGAGCAGCGTCAGGTCATCGTTGCCCGGCATCGCGATGCAGGCGTCGATGATGTCGTGGCGAATGCCCTGGTCTTTGAGGAAGACCTTGAGGCGGTCGTGGAAGAAGGAGAGGAGTGAAAATGCTCGTTTGGCGCTCTCCATCACTTCTTCGCGTGCATCCGCAAACTGATCCACCAGAAAAGCTTGTGTCTTTGCATCGACTATTTTTGAAACGTGCTCGTCTAACCCGGCGCGCTCAAGCGCGTTCGAAATTTCTTCCAAACTTTCGAGGTGTGCTTCACCGATAGCTTTCGTGCGATGCTCATCAATGAGACGAAGCAAAGTAACTTTGATAGGTGCCTTCAGATCATTCTCCAACACCAACCGAATAACCCCCAACGCCGCGCGTCTCAGCGCAAATGGGTCCTTAGATCCTGTCGGCTTCTCATCAATCGCCCAGAACCCGGTCAGCGTATCGAGCTTATCCGCCAAAGCCACCGTCACCGACAAAGGCGCGGTTGGCACATCGTCGGACGGCCCCAATGGCGCATAATGCGCCTCTGCCACCGCCGCCACAGCGTCAGACAATCCCGCCGCCTGACCATAGTAGCGCCCCATAAGCCCCTGAAGT
>JBCBHE010000016.1:0-81514 GCA_038526085.1 Pseudomonadota bacterium
TTATAAACAACCTCAGACGCATCACTGCATCCTCAGTCAACCAACAACGCTCAGCGCCGCCGGTGAAGGGGGTTCTAGTGATATGGCCCGCAGCCCGCAAGCGGTTTTTTCACGAAAAATGAAGAAACCTCAAAATCAATCACTTCATAAACAAAAGCAATAACTTAGCATCAGCATGAACCTACCTGCCGTGCCTAAAACGCATGGCAGCTTTGCACTGGAAAGAGGACTCTTGGCAGATCTTGCGGTTCTCCACAGTGTTACCCACAAGCCCGCCAGCGATTCACCTCCTAAGTCCCCCGAGTCGTGGGTGAATCACCCCGTCCCCTTGCCCTGCCCCGCCCCATCCCGCAAACATCGCGCTAAAAGCAGGAGTGAGCAGATGATCATCGGACACATCGGCGCCCGCGCGGGCAGCCAGGGGGTACCCGGCAAGAACTTCAAGGATCTGCACGGCAAGCCCTTGATCGATTGGTCGCTTGACCAGCTAATCGCCTGCGCCAAGATCGACCACATTGTCGTATCGTCCGATGACCCCCGCATCTATGAGCACGGACTGAAACGCGGCGGCCTCGATATCGGGCTGCGCCCTCCACACCTCGCTACGCATACCGCTGGCAAGTGGGGCGTCTGGCAGCATGCCCTCGAAGAGGTAGAGAAGATCACTGGCCCTGCCACGGTGTTCATCGACCTCGACTGCACCTCGCCTTTGCGACTGCAAGAGGACCTTGATGGGGCCATCGCCCAGTTTGAAGCGGAACAGCCCGACATGGTCATGTCCTGCTGTGAAAGCCGCAAGAACCCATACTTCAATATTCTTGAACTGGATCAGACGGGGAGCCTTGGAATCTCAAAGCCTCTTCCCGGAGGCGTCGTTGCCCGACAACAAGCACCCAAGGTGCTTGACCACGTTGGTCTCGTATACGTTCTGAAACCCACATATCTCCGCCAAGCATCAGCCCTCTTCGACGGCCGGGTCATTCCCTACGAAGTGCCGAGCGAGCGCGGGCTCGACGTGGATAGCCCTATTGATTGGGAGATTGTCGAATTCCTGATGGGCCGTCAGATCGCCCAGGGCCTTAAATCAACGCCATAGGCGCGCGCCAGCCTCGCCAGAATGGCTCTTTCGCTTTCTTTGCCTTGTAACCAACCGCTACCACCTTTTCGTCATAGCCGGTTTCAACCCAATCCCTAAGAGCAATTCCACTCTCCCGACGGGCGGCTAGATAAGTCTCTAATACATAGTCCAAAATACCAGTCTTCGTCTTACGAATGTGCAGATGTCTAAAGCTGAGTTGCGCGCGGGCCACGTCATCTGACGCATTATCAAAGTGAAGAAGGTAAAATGCCGATGCCAGCCCCGTCCGATCAGCACCAGATTTGCAATGCATCATGAAGGGGCGCGGCAGGCTTTCGAAGGCATCTAGCAAGGCCACCAATCGATGCTGCAAGGGAACGTTCCGGGCGCCAAGGTGTACCGTGACCAAGTCCAACCCTAATGTCTTGCAGCTTTCGACTTCAAACAAGTAATGAGACTGCTCGCTCTTGCCTCGCAGGTTCAACACCGCTTTCACGCCCATCTCCGCATAAGCCGCGAAGCGGTCATGATGCGGGTGGTTCGACCGGTAAACGCCCGGCGCCACCACTGCAAAATTGTGCCAACGATACCGAAGGATCCCATGATCCATCCAATGATAATGGCGCAGCGAGCGTTTCCGCTCCGCGGGATCGACAATATCGCGCCCAAAGGAATACCGGTACGATCGTTCCTTTTGATCAAGCCACTGGACCATTTTGCGCAGCATCTGGTTGCCTTTCCCGCCGAATGGCCCTGACATGGGGTATCGCAGACCGCTTGGCAACGGGAAGAGAGAAGCTTGGCACTTCATTCCGTGGTTGCGCTCAGGCCCGCAACCCCAATTGCCCCAAATCCCAAAACCCCTTAGACACGAGGAAAAACAATCTTGGGGGCACCATGCAGATCGCCGGGCGCAAAATCGGGCCAACAGAACCACCGCTTGTCATCGCTGAGATTGGCATCAATCACGGCGGCGACCTCACCGTCGCGAAAGAGATGGCGCGCCTCGCGGCTGGGGCCGGGTGTGAGATGATCAAACATCAGACCCACATTATCGCCGATGAAATGACCGAAGAAGCCAAACAGATTTTCCCGCCAAACGCGGACGTGTCGATCTGGGAGGTCATGGAAAACTGCGCACTCAGCCAAGACGACGAGGCGGAACTTAAGCGCTACGCCGAAAGCCTTGGCATCATCTGGATCTCCACACCGTTTTCCCGTGCGGCTGCAGATTTCCTCGAAACCCTCGACGTGCCCGCCTACAAAATCGGGTCGGGTGAGGCTGATAACCTCCCCCTCATCCGCCACATTGCGCGCAAGGGAAAACCTGTGATCATGTCCACCGGCATGCAAACGATCGAGACGATGAAAGCCAGCGTGCAGATCCTCGAAGAGGCGGGCGTTGAGTATGCGCTCCTTGAATGCACCAACCTGTACCCCTCGCCGCCCGAAATTGTGTCTCTGCAGGGCGTGACCGACCTGAAAAAGGCCTTCCCAAACGCGGTCGTCGGTTTTTCCGACCACTCCATCGGGCCTGACATGGCCCTCGCCTCTGTCGCACTTGGTGCTTGCATTCTCGAGCGGCACTACACCGACACCCGCTACCGGACCGGCCCCGACATCATCAACTCGATGGACCCAGCAGAGTTGCGGCACATCATCGACCGGTCCCGCGAAATCCACATCGCCCTAAACAACCCCAAACAACGCTCCGAAGCCGAAGCGCCCGTCTATGCCTTCGCTCGGGCGAGCGTTGTCGCGGATGCCAACCTGCCCGCTGGACATACGATCACGGAAGCCGACATTTGGGCGCGCCGCCCCGGCTCTGGCGAAATCCCTGGCTACGAATTCGACAGTGTTGTCGGCAAAACACTCCGGCACCCAGTTAAACACAATCAACAACTCAAGTGGTCTGACTTCACATGACGCTCACGCGGTCCGATCTTGGCGTCTGGCTGATCAACCTCGATCGGGACACCGCGCGCAAAGACGCCATGAAAGACCAACTCGACACACTCGGTCTCACCTACACGCGCTTCCCCGGCATCGACGGCAAAGCGCGCGTCGAAGAGCTGGCGCAAAGGGCGGACGCCGACGCATACGCGCGCAACATGGGCAGCCCGATTTTGCCGGGCAAAATGGGCTGCTACGCGAGCCATATCGCAGTGTGGGAGGCCTTCTTGGCAAGCAACAAGGATCTCGCTTTGATCCTTGAGGACGATGTTGTCTTCCATGACGATTTCCTCGCCGCACTTGACCTGGCCCTAGTGCACGCGGACCGCTGGGACACGCTCCGCTTCAACTGCATCCGCGCCAAGATCCCCGTCAGCCAGGGCAAAATCGGCCCCTACACCTTGAATGCCTACATCGGCCCGTTCACAGGCAACGCGACCTATCTGATCCACCGTTCAGTGGCAAAGCGGATACTCCCCAACCTTTGGCCGCAAACCCGGGCGTTCGATCATGAACTCAATCGCTTCTTTCGCCACGACTTCCGGCAAATGGGGTTAGAGCCGTTCCCAAGCCATGTCGACGATGGCGGCGACAGCTCCATCACTGGCAGGAACTTCGCGCTGGTTAAGAAACCCCACTGGGCCAAACGGCTGCCCCATTTCCGGTTGAAGGCTGCAAACTACGTCCGGCGCTTCTGGTGGCTGGCCCGAAATGGGCACCTCTTGCCAAAGCGAGAGGGCTAAATGTCCGTTCATCACCTGTCCACTATCCGGCTTGATCCAGCGGCAGGGTATCGGCGTGATCCGCCCAAAGGTGTCGCCATCAAAGCGGACAGTTTTTGGGACCGCTACGATAGCGAAACACTGATCTACGACGCAATCCATTGCGCCCGAAGCAAGCAAGTTCGCGTTTTCTTGCCGCGCACATTGAATTTCCGCAAGCTGATTACGGCGGCAACTTTCAAGATTGACGGGACACCATATGCCAAATTGCGATGGCGCAAATGGCGACATCATGAGCTCCTGGTCTTCAATGGCGTACCAAAAGCAGAAGCCCTCTCCGTTTCGATTGATGGGAAGGCATTCGACATCCGCATCAATCCAGTCGATCCGGACCTGTCCGATCTGACTTGCCTTTACACCCTTTCAAAAGACAATGACCTTGATTGGATCAGAAATTGGGTGCGCTTTCATGTCATCCACCATGGTTTGGAAGCCATTGTGATCTTTGACAACGGCAGCAAGAATTATACCCTTGATGCTCTCGACACAGCGCTTCGTTCCGTTCCCGGAATCAAAGCGGTGCGCATCGTTAATGCCGACCTTCCCCATGGGCCACTCAACAAAGATTGCACCAACAGATCCGATGCCAAGTTTCTGCAAGTCGCCATGCTCAACCTCGCGCGTGATCGCTTTCTGTCCCGTGCCAAAAGCTGGCTAACGCTCGATGTCGATGAGCTGCTCCTATCGCCGACCGCTGAAAGCATCTTTGACGCCGTGGATCGCAGTCGCTGGGGGCACCTGACCTTTCCCGGTATCTGGCATTATCCGAACGAAGCAGATGCGACGCGCTACCAAAACCATCGCCGCATCCGTCCAAACGACGCCCCCAGTCCAACCAAATACGCACTCCGGCCTGCGGGGCCGTTTGGCGACTACGCTTTGCAAGTTCACAGCCTCGAACGCATCCACCGCAAGTTCAGTTTTGCGCCAAAGCGCTTTTGGTTTATGCATTGCCGTGGTATTTCAACCTCTTGGAAATACGCGCGGGCGTTGCCGGATGGCCCATTTGAACCGGCATCTGACCTGGCCCAAAACGCCCTTGACGTGGGATTTGACCTTTGACCACCCCCCGCTCCATCCTCTTCGTCACCGGTACGCGTGCGGACTACGGTAAGCTTGAACCTCTGGCCATCTCGGCCCGCGACGCAGGATTCAATGTGTCTTTCTTCGTCACAGGCATGCACATGCTTGCCCGTTATGGGCTGACGAAGATCGAGGTCAGCCGCTTACCCGGGGTGACAGTGCACGAATACCTCAACCAACGCGAAGGCGATCCACAGGATATCATCCTGGCCAAAACCGTCACCGGCTTTTCAGACTTCGTACGCGAACAAGAGCCCGACCTTGTGGTGATCCACGGCGACCGGGTGGAGGCGCTGGCCTGCGCTTTGGTCTGTGCCACCAACTACATCCGCTCGGCTCATATCGAAGGGGGCGAAGTATCGGGAACGATTGATGAAATTTATCGTCACTGTAACTCGAAACTCGCGAGCCACCATTTTGTCAGCTCAGACGACGCAGCCCGCCGCGTGCAAGCACTGGGTGAGGATGCCGCTGCGGTTCATGTGATCGGCTCGCCCGAGTTGGATTTTCACGCCACCGAAAGCGGCGTCTCGATAGAAGAGGTCAAAGCGCGCTACGACATACCCTTTGACGAATTTGGCATCTGCACGTTTCATCCGGTGACATCTGAAGCAGACACGATGGGCCAGCAAGCCGCGGATTTGTTCCATGCTCTGGAACGATCTGGCCGTCAGTTCGTTGTGATTGCGCCTAACAACGATCCCGGCAGTACGGGCATCTTTGCTTCAATTGACAACCTACCATCTGAAAAATTCCGAATTCTTCCATCAATGCGCTTTTCCCACTTTTCTGAGCTAATGAAGAATGCCGCCTGTATGATCGGCAATTCCTCTGCAGGGGTGCGAGAGGCACCCTTTCTTGGCCTGCCATCTCTCGATATCGGGACGCGCCAGACGGACCGGGCGAAGGCACCATCAGTGCATTTTGCGGATGCGGCCGAGCAAGACAAAATTCTGGCTTTCCTCGCGAGTGAATGGGGCCAAAAGGCCCCCGGCGACGACGCCTTTGGTGCGGGATCCGCGGCAGAGCGTTTTGTTACCGTTCTACAGTCCAACGACTTCTGGCAGACCAGCCTTCAAAAACGCTTCCGGGATAGTGGGTAAATGACCATCCTGCTCAGCGCCTACCGGGGGGCGACCCAGCTTGTCCCCTTGATTGCAAAGCGCCACCTTCGCAAACGCATTGACCGTGGGAAGGAAGACCCCGTTCGCTGGACCGAAAAACTCGGCCAACCATCTGCACTACGCCCGAAGGGGAAGATCATTTGGCTGAATGCTGTTGGCCTTGGGGAAGTATTATCGCTGCGCGGTCTCATCGCGGCCATGGCGAACGAAACAGACGCAACTTTTCTGGTCACCTCAACAACGCGTGCCAGTGCCCAAGTCCTGGCACAGAATCTACCAGAGCGGACAATCCACCAATTCTTACCGTTTGATGCCCCCCCTTATCGTCGTGCATTCCTCGACCACTGGCAGCCAGATCTGTGTATTTGGGCGGAACAGGACCTTTGGCCGGGCTTTGTACTGGGTCTCCAACGTCGGCGCATACCGCAAGTGATGGTCGCCGCACGGATGACGGCCGAAAGGTTCGCGAAGAACAAGCCTTGGGCGAACACATTTGCGAAACTTTACAACAAGATGGCTCTCATCACGGCGCAAGATGACGCGACTGCGGAACGGCTCACAACGTTGGGCGCGAAGGACGTCCAGATCACCGGATCGCTCAAACCGGCGAGCCCTCCGTTGGAAAACAAGTCTGATCTTTTCATGGCACTCCATACCGCCATGTCCGACCGTTTCGTCTGGATCGCCGCACCCACACATCCCGAAGACGAAACGATCGCTCTCACCGCGCACGCATCGCTCCTTCAGGTGACGCCCAATGCCCTCCTGATCATCGCCCCTCGCGCGCCGGACAGAGCGGTCACGACGGTCCTTCCAACTGCAACGCGCTCCAAAGGTGAACACCCGACATCGGATCAGTCCGTTTTCATCGCAGACACGTTCGGCGAACTCGGCACCCTCTACCGCCTCGCCCAGGCGGCCCTCATCGGCGGCACTTTCGGCGAAACGGAAGGGCATTCGCCTTGGGAAGCCGCGGCCCTAAACACCGCGATCTTGCACGGTCCACGAACCGCCAATTTCGCACCTGATTTTGCAGCCTTGGGCGCAGGTGAAGGGGCCCTTGCGGTCTCTACCGCAGAAGACGTCGTCAAAGCTCTGAAAGGCGACCTCGCCAAAGGTGCGAGAAACGCCGCTGCGGTCCGGGCGGCGGAGGGCGCGCGCACGACGGCCCTCGCTCAAAAACTCATTGCGCTGGCATGAGGACCTTTCCAACCCGACGCCTCCGTCGTTTCTTTTGGTTCTACAAAGGCCTCTGGACGCTGGGCCTGCCCTTCGTCCTAGTCTATTTGCTTTCTCGGTCCCGTAAGGACCCGTTCTACCGCAGCCATCTGCGCGAACGGTTCGGAACCTACTCTGACCCGCTGCAAGGGTCCGTTTGGGTCCACGCGGTATCGCTTGGCGAACTCCGCTCCGCCGTCCCATTGATCCGCAGACTCCTCGCGGATGGTGAGAATGTGGTGACCACCCACATCACTCCTGCCGGACGCCGTGAGGCCGAAGCCCTTTTCGCCCATGAGATTGCGACCAACCGACTCCGGGCGGCTTGGATCCCGCTCGAGTTCACATGGGCCTTCCACCGTTTCTACCGCGCCTTCCGCCCACGCTTCGGCCTCGTGATGGAGATTGAGGTCTGGCCCGAGATGATCCGCAGCGCCCACGCGCGCGGCATTCCACTCTATAACTGCAACGCTCAATACCCACAAAAGTCCTTCGACAAAGACCGCACCGACCGCAAATGGCGCTTTGATCTCTTCAAAGGGCTCGCTGGGGCTTTCGTGAAATCGGACCTACAAAAAGAACGTTTCACGGCGGCGGGTTGCCCGCACATTCACGTCACAGGTGAATTGCGTTTCGATCAGCCCATCCCCGCCGACCAGGTGGCCGCCGGTGAGGCAATGAAGCCAAACCGCCAAACCATCACGATCACCAGCGTGGTGAAAGGAGAGGACGAAACCTATATTCCTCTCATTCAAGCAACACGTGGCCCTGATGCCCCGCTCTTCATCTACGTCCCACGCGCGCCAGAGCGGTTCGATGAGACTTACGAATTGCTGACGAATGCCGGCCTAAAAGTCGCGCGCCGATCTACCCTTTTTGACGCTGATCTCAACTCCAAGGAATTGCCCAACATCGACGTCCTCCTCGGCGACTCAATGGGCGAAATGTATTTCTACCTGGCACTTTGCGACGCAGCGATTATCGGCGGCAGCTTCGTCGAAAAGGGGGCACACAATATCTCCGAACCGCTCGCGCTCGGTAAACCGGTCATCACCGGTCCGCACACATGGACCATCGAATTTCCGATTGTTGAAGCGCTTTCAGCCAAAGCCGCCGTGCAGGTGCCGAGCCGTGAAGCGTTGATCACCCTTGTCAAAGACAGTAATTTCCCAAGCATTGAGGCGGCCAAGGCCTTCTTTGCCACCCAAACCGGATCGATTGATCGAACGATAGCCGCGATTAAGCTTGTGACGCCGCCGCGCGAATAGCGGCAATGTTGGCACCGTAAGGGGCCGGATCAACGACCGAACCGCCGCGGAACACAGCAGATCCGGCAACCAAGACATCCGCACCGGCGGCCACCACCAATGGTGCCGTTATGGGATCAACGCCACCATCGATCTCGATGTGGACTGGCCGGTCACCGATCATCTTTCGCAAAGCACGAATCTTCGCGGTCATGTCGATGAATTTTTGCCCACCAAAGCCCGGGTTCACTGTCATCACGCAAACCAGATCGACCATATCGAGCAGGTCTGCCACGGCCTCCGCCGGCGTCCCAGGGTTCAAAGCGATCCCGGCTTTGCACCCCAAAGACCGGATCGTCTGCAACGTGCGGTGGATATGCGGCCCGGCCTCCACATGTGCCGTAATCACATCCGCCCCGGCCTCCGCGAACCCCTCAAGGTACGGATCAACCGGCGCGATCATGAGGTGCACATCCATTATCGTCTTGATATGCGGCCGGATCGCTTTGCAAGTCTGCGCTCCAAAAGTAATCGCTGGAACAAAGTGGCCATCCATGACGTCAACATGGATCCAATCGGCTCCCTGGGCCTCCACTGCGGCGCATTCAGGGCCAAAATTGGCGAAATCTGCCGCCAAGATCGACGGTGCAATTTTGATAGATCGGTCAAACATGAGGCAGCTCCGCTTTGGAATGACGCCGTTTAGCGTGATTCCGCTTGCCCGTCACCACCACCCGTGGTTTTCCAGAGGCAGGAATTTTCAACATATGTTAATTTGCTGACATGACTGACTTGAAGCTGCGCCATTCCGATATCCTCGACCCAGAAACTCACGTGCACCTGACACGGGCAACCGTCCTGCCGCGACGGCCCAAACAGCTTCATAGCCATGACTTTGTTGAGATTTTCTGGGTTCAGAATGGGGTGATCCGCCATCACACGCCGGACGGCATGCGCAAACTGGAAGAAGGCACACTGGTTGTCATTCCGAAAGGACAGACGCATGCCCTTCAGGGGAAAGGGGATCACGCCATGGTTGTGATGCTCTGCCTGGCTCCCAAGCTGACCACTCACTTGGCGAAACGCCACCCGGCCTGCGGCACAATCTTGCTAGGAGATGAGGCACAAGAATTCCTGCGGGACACACGACAAATGACCGCCCTGAACCAAGCCGCCCTTCGCCTCGAACGGAGCGCACGTGACACCTTGGCGGCTGAGGCCTTCTTGCTTCCACTGCTCTCCGAACTGCGGGATGGTCCGGACCCGTCTGTCGACATGCCCGATTGGCTACGCAAAGCCTGCACCGATATCGAAGACCCGGCCCTATTTCGTCACGGTGCAGCTGGATTCGTTGCTCTAACCGGCAAAGCACACCCCCACGTAAGCCGCACAATGAAAGCCTGCACTGGCCAAACCCCGGTTCAATACATCAACAAACTCCGCATGGATCACGCAGCACGGGCGCTCATCGGCTCCAACGACAGCCTGTCAGAAATCGCAGATGAAATCGGCTTGCCGAACCTGTCCCACTTCCACAAAACCTTCCGCTCCCGCTTTGGCGTGACGCCAGCGCAGTACCGCGCCGATAGACAACGACACGTTGTGCAACCTGAATAATTGACCAAACGGTAAAAATTTGCCAAACCGGCCCCTGCGTGCGACCCTTTCACTGCACGGAGGAGGCCCGATGGACACCGTCACAGAGACCACCACACTGGCTGATCAATTGCCGCAGGTGCATGAACCGCGCAATGACGGCATGCCGCTCGATCTGGATTGGGTACGCGCCGTTCAGGCCAATACATCCGCCATTGAGCGCCGGGCCAAAACACTGCCCGGGCGGCGGTCGGTGAAGAAAGAGTTCCAAGCCGCCTGGCTCTGCAAAGCCATTGCGATGATCGACCTGACGACGCTGTCCGGCGATGACACGGAAGGTCGAGTCAAACGCCTTTGCGCCAAGGCCAAACAGCCGGTCTCGCCTGCGATCCTGGAGGCGCTCGGCATGGAAGGCCTCACCACCGGCGCGGTCTGCGTCTATCACGACATGGTCGAAACGGCAGTCAACGCGCTCGACGGCACGGGTATCCCGGTCGCGGCTGTCTCCACCGGGTTCCCCGCCGGCCTCTCGCCCTTCCATCTGCGCATCCAGGAAATCCGCGAAAGCGTAGCCGCCGGCGCGCAGGAAATCGACATTGTCATCAGCCGCCGCCACGCCCTGACCGGCAACTGGCAAAGGCTTTATGACGAAATGGCCGAAATGCGGGAGGCCTGTGGGGAGGCCCATGTCAAAGCTATCCTCGCCACCGGGGAACTTGGTACCCTCCGCAACGTCGCCCGGGCCAGTCTTGTGTGCATGATGGCCGGGGCCGACTTCATCAAAACCTCTACGGGTAAAGAGCCCGTCAACGCCACCTTACCCGTCACTCTGACGATGATCCGTGCGATTCGGGACTATCAGGACCGGACCGGCATCAAGGTCGGCTACAAACCAGCGGGCGGGATCTCTAAAGCCAAAGACGCGATCACGCACCTGACGATGATCAAGGATGAGCTCGGCGACCGCTGGCTTAAGCCCGACCTCTTCCGGTTCGGGGCCTCATCGCTCCTGGGCGACATTGAACGCCAACTCGACCACCATATCAGCGGCAGCTATTCCGCCAGCTATCGCCATCCAATAGGATAAAGATGAGCCTTTACTTTGGGATATACAGCAAGGCCCCGGTCTTTCTCATCCTCCTCATCGCAATGCAGATCTACTTCACGCTCGTGTCAGAATCGGCGGCCAGCGCGGTGGATGTGGTGATCCTGATCCTCGCGCTCATCGCTTTCGCTGGGCATTTCCACTACTGCGGCCTATGCATCCGCCGCAGGCTCCCGCCACCCCAAGGCGCTATCTTGGTAAGTTTGCTGCTGATCTTATTGACTATCACGTCCTTCGCCGAACTTTACCGCCTCCTCGGCCTCGTCCCCCCAACGGACAAGCTCGACTATCTCTATTTCTCCGTCGTGACCTTCACGACCCTTGGCTATGGCGACATCTCCCCAACCGGCGCGATCCGCATCGCCGCGATGCTACAGGCGCTGACCGGATACATCATGACACCGCTCATTGTTGGCCAGATTTTATGGTCGTGGAGCGCAAGAACAGGAAGGATGGCAACGGCATGACCATCAAAGAAATCTTCGATACCATGGACTATGGCCCTGCCCCGGAATCCTCCGCAGAGGCCCTGCAATGGCTTGCAGACCGCGGCGGTATCGCGGGGCACTACATAAACGGCACATGGGGGCCACTGCGCGACGACTTCCCCACAAGCAACCCAGCCACAGGTGAACGCCTTGCAGGTGTCACTAAAGGAACGACTGAAGACGTTGAGACGGCCGTCAAAGCCGCCCGCAAAGCCCAACCCGCCTGGGCCAAAGACGGCCACAAACGCGCGAAAGTGCTCTATGCGATCGCCCGCTTGATGCAAAAGAACAGCCGCCTTCTGGCGGTCATGGAGAGCCTCGACAACGGCAAACCCATCCGCGAGAGCCGCGACATCGACGTGCCCCTGGCAATCCGGCATTTCTACCACCATGCGGGCTTTGCCCAACTCATGGACAGCGAGCTGCCCGACCGCGAGGCCATTGGCGTCTGCGGCCAGATCATCCCCTGGAACTTTCCCCTCCTAATGCTCGCCTGGAAGATCGCGCCAGCCTTGGCGATGGGCAACACCGTGGTGCTCAAGCCCGCCGAATACACTCCCCTGACAGCGATGATCTTCGCCGAGATATGCACCCAAGCCGGCGTACCACCGGGCGTCGTCAACATCGTCACCGGCGATGGCGAAACGGGAGCAGCCCTTGTCGCAGCCGATGTCGATAAGATCGCCTTCACCGGCTCCACCGCCGTCGGGCGGATCATCCGGGAGCAGACGGCAGGCTCTGGCAAAGCGCTCTCCCTCGAACTCGGCGGTAAGTCCCCCTACATCGTCTTCGACGACGCCGACATCGACAGTGCCATCGAAGGCCTCGTCGACGCGATCTGGTTCAATCAAGGCCAGGTTTGCTGCGCGGGGTCGCGCCTGCTGGTGCATGAGGCGATCGTGGATCGGTTCTACACCAAACTCAAAGCACGGATGCAAACCCTGCGCATCGGTGACCCGCTGGACAAATGCATCGACGTGGGCGCGATTGTGGACCCTGTCCAACTGGACCAAATCAGCAAAATGGTCAGCGCAAACACCGAAGGTGAGACCTTCCAGACCCAAGCGCCGGAGGGCTGTTTTTATCCGCCGACCCTGATCACTGGCCTGTCGCCTGCATCCACCTTGATGCAAGAAGAAATCTTTGGCCCGGTCCTTTGCGCCACAACCTTTCGCACGCCAACAGAAGCGGTCGACATCGCAAACAACACCCGCTACGGCCTTGCGGCTTCGGTCTGGTCCGAGAACATCAATCTGGCGCTGGATATTGCGCCAAAGCTGGCCGCAGGCATCGTCTGGATCAACGGCACCAATATGATGGACGCCGCCGCAGGCTTTGGCGGCGTGCGCGAAAGCGGCTTTGGGCGTGAAGGCGGCTGGGAAGGTCTGCGCGGTTACACCAAACCCAAAGGCAAGCCTGGGAAGCTGAAGCAAATCAGCCCCTTCGCGGGGAGTGGCGGGGCGCCAGATGGCATCGACCGCACCCCAAAGTTCTACATCGGTGGCAAGCAAGCCCGCCCTGACAGCGGCTATTCCCGCGATGTCTATGGGCCGAAGGGCAAATACCTCGGCCAAGTCGGCGAAGCGAACCGCAAGGACATCCGCAACGCTGTTGAGGCGATGAACGCGGCCAAAGGCTGGGCCAAAACCACCGGCCACCTGCGCGCACAAATCCTTTATTATGTTGCCGAAAACCTCTCGGCACGGTCAGCGGAACTCGCCGACCGGATCAAAGCCCTCACCGGCAAAGACGGCGCGGCGGAAGTGGGTCACTGCATCAACACCCTCTTCACCTTTGCCGCATGGGCCGACAAAAACGATGGCCGCGTGCACGGTGTTCCGATCCGGGGCGTGGCACTGGCCATGCATGAACCGGTGGGCAAGATCGCGGTCTTCGCGGATGACGGCTGGCCACTGCTGGGGCTCGTCTCACCGATGGCCGCCGCCATGGCAATGGGCAACCGGATCACAATGATCGCCTCCGAACCCTTCCCTTTGATGACTGGCGAAATCACCCAAATCCTAGAGACCTCGGATGTCCCCGCTGGCGTCGTCAATATCCTGACCGGTTCCCACACCGCGCTCGCCTCGCATGTGGCGCGCCACGCGGATATCGACGCGGTCTGGTCCTTCTCCGGCGCGGATATCAGCGGCTCGATTGAGCGCCTCGCGGCGGGCAACCTGAAACGCACATGGGTAAACCACGGCCTTGCCATCCCGCCCACCGCGAAAGACATGCTCGCCGCCGCGACCGAGGTCAAAAACGTCTGGGTGCCCTACGGCGAATAACACGCCGCGTCTTCTGGTCAAAAATTCCCTTGGGTGTTCGGGGGTGAAACCCCCGAAAAAAGGTGGCTGGGCGGGCGCAGGCTCCCTAAACCGGTCCGACAGCTGTCGCCTTAAATACTGCGTGTACCACCTGTCCAGGGGCCAGTCCCAACTTCGCAACCGACATAGGCGTCACCTCCGCCCAGAGTGGCGCAGCGCCCGCCATCAAAGACACCGCCAAGTTCCCATTCGGCAGTGGCCCAATCTCCGTAATCTTTGCTTCAAGCATGTTCAGCGCCGATTGGCCCTCCAACGGCACCTTTGACAAAATCACATCCTGCGCCGGAACACTCAGCCGCATTGGGCCGCCAATGGTCCCCAAGGTTCCAGGCAGCAAAACCTCCCCCGCGGCTGACGCCAAAACGGTCACCCCCGCGTCGTGCCGCGCAACCGTACAAGGTAAGATCGCCCCGCCATCGCGCTTGGCGAAAAATCGGGCAGAGGCTGGATCCGCCAAGACCGCCTCAAGCAGCCCCTGCATCGCGACAGACCCGGCGTCCATGATCACGATCCTGTCGGCCAGTTGGATCACTTCAGCCATAGCATGGGTCACATAGACAACCGGCACCCCCGCCGATCGTGCAAGCGCCTGCAGGTACGGCAGCACCTCCGCTTTGCGGGGTCCGTCCAATGCCGCGAGGGGCTCGTCAAGCAACAAAACGTCTGGGGCAGACATAAGCGCGCGCGCCAAAGCAACCCGTTGCTTTTCGCCGCCCGACAATCCGGCCGGGCGCCGCGCCAGCAAACCACGTAGTCCCAACAGCTCCACGAGGTCGTCAAATCGGTGCCGCCCGCCATACGCTAGATTTTGTTCCACCGTCATATGCGGAAACAGCCGCGCATCCTGAAACACATAGCCAACCTTGCGGCGATGCGGCAGCACCTGCGTTGCGCCGTCAAATAGCACCCGGCCCCCCAACGCAATCCGCCCGGCATCCGGCCGCAAGAGCCCAGCGATGGCGTTCACGACAGAGGTCTTTCCAGCACCCGAGGCCCCAAAGAGCACCGTTACGCCTGACGGCACCTGAAAACGAACGTTAAGGTGCAAAGCCCCCAATTGCGCACGGATATCAACCTCCAGCATCAGGCAGCCACCCGCTGCGCCATCCGTCGTGCGAGCCATTCGGACAAAAGCAGGGCCCCCATCGCCAAAACGATCGACACGACGACCAAAGCCACCACGTCGCCCTCTTGCCCCGGAACTTGCAGAAGCGCGTAAATCGCCGAGGGGATCGTCTGCGTTTGTCCCGGGATCGCGGCGACAAAAGTAATCGTTGCGCCAAACTCGCCCAGCGCTTTTGCAAAACCCAAAACAGCCCCCGCCAGAACGCTCGGCGCGATTAAGGGTAAGGTGATCGTCCCGAAAACCCGCGTGGGGCTGGCCCCCAATGTGGCCGCCGCTTGCTCCGTCCCACGATCAACGGCCTCAATCCCCAACCGGATCGCGCGAACCATCAACGGAAACGCCATGACAGCTGCCGCCAAAGCCGCCCCCGTCCAGCGAAAGGCCAAAGTGATCCCAAACCAATCGAACAACAGCGCGCCAACTGGCCCCTGCCGGCCAAAAAGTAACAAAAGCAAATAGCCCGTCACGACAGGCGGCAATACCAATGGCAAGTGCACCAGTCCATTCAGCAGGCTATGGCCCCAGAACGACCGCCGCGCCAAAACCCAAGCCAGCGCTAGAGCAAAGGGCAAAGCGCCCAGCGTGGCAACAACGGCCACTTGCAGGGACAGGCTCACCACCTCCCAAAAGGCCGGGCCAAAGGTCATTCAGCGCACCCTTGCCCCATGGCGCAAAACCCCGCCTTGGCGAAAACATCTTGCGCTTTCGGTTCGGTCAACATTTCCAGGACCTCTTGCGCCAAAGGATGCACCGAGGCCGCCGTCACCGCGCCCAAATAGATAATGGGCGGATGACTTGCGGCTGGGAAAACTGCGCGCTCTTCAACGCCCAGCACCAACGCTGCGTCGCTGCGATAGACGACGCCCAAAGGCGCCTCACCGCGCGCCACCAAGGCCACGGCCCCACGCACATTATCCACCTCTGCGATCTTGGGCCGCAACGCGTCCCACAGGCCTAAGTGCGTCAATGCGGACTTGCCGTAGATCCCGGCAGGCACCGCCTCCACAAATCCCACTGCTAAGCGTCCGTCTCCCAAGGCGGCAAGAAGCGCCCTCTCGCTCAGGGCTAAAGGACCAGCCCCTTCCAGCCCCACGACAACCAGCCGATTGCCAACAAAGGGTACGGGCGCGTCCACCGCCCCAGCGTCAACGAGTACATCCATCCAAGCGGCATGCGCCAACAAAACCACATCCGCCGGTGCGCCTTGCTGCACCTGGCGGGCTAAGGTTCCACTGCCGCCATAAGACACGCGCACGTCTCCGTGCTCTGCCAGGATCTGATCCAATGGGCCTTTAAGGCTCGCAGCAGCAAAGACAACCAGATCCTCTGCCGCAAGCGGCGTTCCGACGGCCAGCAGCGCAAAGGCCAAATGTTTCAACACCTTCATGGGACGGTTATCTCGACAAGGGCTCGCTCTGACAAGCCTAGACCCACGCCGCCATTCGCGATCTCAAGAGCGCCAATCGCTCTTTCAACGCATCCGGTATGCCGTGATGCCGCGCGGTATCACCTAAGGTCGTCACCCAAGCCTCTGGCGGTTCTGCTACGCGCCGCTGGCCCTCCCAGCGCAAATTGCGCAAGACAGCTTCGGCAGCGGACGGCAAGCGATCCGGCACATCAAACCCGTTCATGGTCGCCCAAACACCCGTCCAACACCGCCCAACCGACCAAGGGTTATAGCCGCCGCCGCCTAAGACAAGATACCGCGGCGCGATCCCCTGCAAGGCAGCAACAACAGCCCAATGCGCCTGGTTCGACCAGGCCAGGCGCGACTGCGGATCCTCGGTCACCGCGTCCGCGCCGCACTGTAAAACCACAACATCCGGCCGAAAGTCCGTGACGACCGGGAGGATCAATGACTCTAACATCAGGTCCACCGCATCATCTCCGACGCCAGCCGGTAGCGGCAAATTCCACATCTGCCCCAGCCCACGCGCATCCAAATGACCTGTCCGTGGCCAACGGTTTTCTTCATGGCATGACACCATCAACACGTCCGGATCATCGCGAAAGGCAACTTCAACACCATCAGGATGATGGGCGTCGATATCGACATAGGCCACCCGCTGCACCCCGTTACGCCGCAAGGACTGGATCGCGATCACCGGATCGTTCAAGTAACAAAACCCATTCGCACGATCCGGCAACCCATGATGTGTCCCCGCAGCAGGGACATAAACGGCCCCCGTGCGCGCCAGCAGCTCTCCAGCCAACCACGCGCCACCGGCAGATGTCACCGGCCGTCGATACATCTCCGGAAAGACGGGATTGTTTGGCGTGCCCAGCCCATGCTGATCTCGGACCTGCGCTGTGACGTGTTGTGTCGCTTCGGCCTCCTGCAAGGCGGCGACATAACGGTCCGTGTGAAATCCGGTGAGCGCAGCAGGCTTCGCCCGGGGCGACGTCAGAAAGTTCGCAGCATCCAGCCAACCCATCGCGCGCGCAAGGTCCATGACCGTCGACACGCGCGGTACGCGAAGCGGGTGAAACGGCCCGTAAGAGGACACGCGATAAATCTCATGTCCGATCATCACAGGAACAGGTCTTGCGCGCCGGGCGCTGGCATGGGAATTTTGCGTCATCAGCACACTATCTAGTTCACGGATACCCCGTCGTCATGGTTCAGACCGCGCTGCCCAATCGCCGCCGCACTCAACTCCCCTTGAAATTGCGGAAGGTGCAAAAAACGGCCGCGCGGACGCAGTTTGCAGCATTGTGCTACCGAAAACGAAAATCTGAGCTCCAAATCTGTCTCGTGACAAGCCGCACATCCAAACGCTGGATCATCCCCAAAGGCTGGCCGATGCACAATCAGACACCGGCACAGGCGGCAGCGACCGAGGCATGGGAAGAAGCGGGCCTCACCGGAAAACCATATGACGTCTGTCTTGGGGTGTACGCCTACACCAAGCAGCACAAGGGCGGGGATTTGACAATCCTCACCTTGGTTTACCCTGTAAAAGTCAACAATGTGCACAGCACCTGGCCCGAAGCGCATCAACGGAAGCGCCAATGGATGACCCCGCGCAAGGCGGCACGGAAGCTCAAAGATCCCGCGTTGAAACAGATCGTCGCAAACTTCACCCCCGCACTTGTGAAGCGCTAAGGCTTGCGTCACACCTCCCTGGAACTATCTGACGTGAATTGATCCAACCGTACGGCCTATATGATCCGCTTTGACCTGACCTGTAGCAACGACCACAGCTTCGACAGCTGGTTCAGATCAGGCGAGGATTGTGAAACGCTTTTGACCAAGAAGTTGGTAAGCTGCACAACATGCGGCACGACAGACGTCCGTAAAGCGCTCATGGCCCCCAAGGTCAGCACCAGTGAAAGCACGGCGATCACGGCGCCTCAGCCCACCGACCACCCATTGGCCCGCCTTAAGAAAGAGATCGAAGCCAATGCTGACAACGTCGGCAGCAATTTCACAACCGAGGCGCGAGCGATGCACGACGGCCTGAAACCCGAACGCCCGATTTACGGCCAGGCCACAGGCAAAGAAACCAAAGAGATGCTGGCGGATGGGGTCCCCATCACCCCTCTTCCCTTTATACCAACAAAAAAGACCAACTGACTTTCTTTTGGTCAAAAGTACCTTTCGCCGAAGGCACCCGACGGGCAGGCCCACGCGCCGCCAATTGCGGACCGCCCAAGCCCCAGTCAGCCCTTCCAAATCATGTCGTGCGCCCGCCAGGGCGCGCCACACGGTCAAACCCCATTGCCCCCCCTGATCACACAGTCTAAGACACGCGCCAAATATCGCACGCGGGGCAGTCTGGCCCCGAAGGGACACCCATGCCAACGCTTGTCATGAAATTCGGCGGCACTTCAGTCGCCAACCTGGATCGGATTGCCCGCGCGGCCAAACGCGTCGCGCTTGAGGTGGCCAAAGGCTACGATGTGATCGTCATCGTCTCGGCCATGTCAGGCAAAACCAATGAGCTGGTCGGCTGGGTCAACGAAACCTCTCCGCTTTATGATGCCCGCGAGTACGATGCGGTGGTCTCCTCTGGGGAAAACGTTACCGCCGGGCTCATGGCGCTTCGGCTGCAGGAAATGGATATCCCCGCGCGCAGCTGGCAAGGCTGGCAGGTGCCGGTGAAAACCACCTCCGCCCACAGCTCTGCCCGGATCGAAGAGATCCCCAACGACAATATCAACGCCAAATTCGGTGAAGGTATGAAGGTCGCGGTACTTGCTGGCTTTCAAGGCATCAGCCCCGAAGGCCGGATCACCACGCTCGGCCGTGGCGGGTCAGATACCACCGCCGTGGCCTTCGCCGCCGCTTTCGATGCCGAACGATGTGACATCTATACAGACGTCGACGGCGTCTACACCACTGACCCTCGGATCACCAGCAAGGCCCGCAAGCTCGACAAGATCGCGTTCGAGGAAATGCTGGAACTCGCCTCCCTTGGCGCAAAGGTCCTGCAAACCCGCTCCGTCGAGCTGGCAATGCGCTACAAAGTGCGCCTGCGCGTGCTGTCATCATTTGAAGAACCATCGGACGCGGCAGGCACGCTCGTCTGCGATGAGGAGGAAATCATGGAACAAAATGCTGTTGCTGGGGTCGCCTATAGCCGCGACGAAGCCAAGATGACTCTCATTTCTGTGGCCGACCGGCCAGGCATCGCGGCTGCAATCTTCGGGCCCTTGGCAGAAGCCGGGGTCAACGTTGATATGATCGTGCAAAATATCTCAGAAGAAGGGCGCACTGACATGACCTTCTCCTGCCCTGTTGACCAAGTGATGCGGGCCGAAAAAGCGATGGCAGAGGCGAAAGCACAAGATGTCATCAACTACCATGACCTCGTGGTTGATAATGGTGTTGCCAAAGTCTCCGTCGTGGGCATCGGCATGCGCAGCCACGCTGGTGTCGCTGCGAAGATGTTCAAAGCGCTCAAGGACGAAGGGATCAACATCAAGGTCATCACCACGTCCGAGATCAAGATCTCCGTTTTGATTGACCGCAAATACATGGAATTAGCCGTGCAAGCGCTGCACGACGCCTTTGAACTCGAAAAAGCGGCATAGGCGGACAATCCCCCCGATCGGCGGGGTTTTGCCAAAATTTAGGTCATATCCAAAGCGTCCCTTTTTTGCCCAGATTGATTCTTAGCGTCCAACTTGCGTGGGGGCGCGAGTGGATAATGACTATGTTTGATCTGGCTGCTTTTGACATCGAAATTGAGCGTCGCAACACAGCGGAACGCCCCGGCGATGATATGCTTCTCGCCACAGCCGTAAGGACCCCAACGGATGACGCTGGGATCACGGCCTTTGGGGCAACATCAGGCACAGTCGTTGGCGCTCTCGCCCTTGTTAGCATGATTGTCCCTGCCTTCTTCGGCGGCTCACCAGCCGAAGCCATGACCTTTAACGGCATGACCCTCGAGCAATTCTCCTTGCACATGAACATGTCCCTAAACGACCCGCTTTTGGTCGCGATGTTCGAAGAACTGTGCATGGTCTAACGTCGGCCTCACACACACGTCCCCCTCAAAAACAGGCTGGCATTTGCCAGCCTGTTTTTTTGCCCAATCCTCAGATTGTGCTTGGCAGTGGCGTGCTGGCAAGATTCACGCCAACCAGCAGAAAATTGTGAGCTTTTTGCCGGGTGATGCTCAAAGCTCCCCTTTCCATTTTGGTCTCATTCCACCTATAGCGGTAAAGAAGACCAGGGAGTCCCATGCCAGAACGGATGGAAAGCGAAAGCCGTAAACTGCTCGGCAAACTGCAAGCGGCAATGGCAGAGGCCAGCGCCGGACAGGCGCGGCTCGACCGGATCGTGACCCTGATCGCCAATTCGATGGGCGCAGAAGTCTGCTCGATCTACCTGTTCCGCGACGCTGAAACACTGGAGCTTTGTGCGACAGAGGGGCTTGATCCGGCCGCCGTCCACAAGACCCGCATGCGCCTGGGCGAAGGCCTGGTTGGCCGTGTTGCAAGACGGCGCAAGGTGATCAATTCCAAAGATGCGCCATCTGAACGCGGCTTCCGCTACATGCCGGAAACCAAGGAAGAACGGTATTCCTCCTTCTGCGGTGTGCCCATCCAGCGGATCGGCGACATCCTTGGCGTGCTCGTCGTGCAATCCCGCGACGCACGCAAGCTGATCCCAGATGAGGTTTACGCGCTCGAAGTGGTCGCGATGGTGCTGGCAGAAATGACAGAACTTGGGGCCTTCATAGGCGAAGGGGCAGCCCTCGCCGCGCTACACCAACGCTCGGCGATGCTACGTGGGACCATCGGCCAGGAAGGGGCGGCAGAGGGTCAAGTTTTCCTGCATGAGCCGCGTGTTCTTGTGACCAACCCCATCTCCGAAGATCCCGAGATTGAACTGACCCGCCTACGCGACGCCATCGACACGCTCCGCAGTTCTGTTGATGATATGCTTTCGGGCAATCAGGCACTTTCAGGCGAACAAAAACAGGTGCTCGAAGCCTACCGCATGTTCGCCAACTCGCGCAGCTGGAAACGGCGGATGGAAGAGGACGTGAGCAACGGCCTTTCTGCAGAAGCCGCCGTTGAAAAAGAACAATCTTTGGCGCGCACGCGCCTCACCCGCTCTGGCGACGCCTATATGCGCGAGCGTTTGAGCGACCTCGACGACCTCTCAAACCGTTTGCTGCGAATTCTGACAGGGCAAGGGTCGGACACCGGCGCGGAAATGCCCGAGAACCCAATCCTTGTGGCCCGTAACATCGGCCCGGCAGAGCTGCTCGACTACGGCAAGACCTTAAAAGGAATCGTGCTAGAGGAAGGCTCCGTCGGCAGCCATGCCGCCATTGTGGCACGGGCCTGGGCGATCCCGCTGGTGATCAACGCAAAGGGGGTGACCACCGATGCGCTGAATGGCGACACGATGTTGGTGGACGGCGACCAAGGCATCGTGCACTTACGTCCTGACGACACCGTGCAAAGCGCCTTCCGCGAAAAAATCGCGATGCAAACCCGCGCGCAAGAGCGTTACGCCTCCCTGCGCGACCAGCCCGCAACCACCAAATGCGGCACCACCGTTCGGCTCGACATGAATGCGGGTCTGATCGCTGACCTGCCCTCGCTGGCAGGGTCAGGCGCAGAAGGCGTGGGGCTCTTTCGGACGGAGCTGCAGTTCCTGATCCGCAACCAGATGCCGAAACGGTCTGAACTTTCCGCGCTCTACTCGCGCGTTCTCAAAGCGGCAGGTGGCAAACGGGTGGCCTTCCGGACACTGGATATCGGGTCAGACAAAGTGCTGACCTATATGAAGCCGAATGATGAGCCAAATCCCGCAATGGGCTGGCGGGCGATCCGGGTTGGCCTCGACAAGCCGGGCGTCTTGCGCATGCAGCTGCAGGCATTGATCCGGGCCGCGAACGGCGGGCCGCTGACTGTGATGTTCCCTTTCATTACGCAACATGCAGAGTTTAAAGCCGCCAAAGCGGAGATGGACAAAGCGCTTGCCCGGGAAACGCGCTTGGGCAACCCGCTGCCGGCATCGGTCGAAGTTGGGGCGATGATGGAAACGCCATCCTTGGCCTTTGCGCCTATGGCATTCTTTGAAGAGGTTGATTTCATTTCAATCGGCGGAAACGACCTAAAGCAGTTCTTCTTTGCCGCTGACCGCGAAAATGAACGTGTCCGCAAACGCTATGACACGCTGTCGCCGCCGTTTCTGCAGTTCTTGCAAGGCGTCATCACGCGGTGTGAGGCCGCAGGCACCAAACTGTCGTTCTGCGGCGAAGACGCCGGCCGGCCAATTGAAGCGCTTTGTTTTGCAGCGCTTGGCATTCGATCATTGTCGATGCGCCCGGCGTCTGTTGGCCCGGTCAAGCATCTTTTGCGGCGGGTGGACCTCAACGAAGTGCGCGCCATCATCGACACGGCGATGGCCGAGGGTGCGCCAAGCGTGCGCCGCCCGGTGGCCGATTGGCTCGCCTACCAAGTTTGATCCAATTGAGCGCTCTTCGGGCGCACGACATAATGGATTTTGTCACGCATGCATTGCGGTGGATTGAATGGTCAAATCGCACCGGCGGCAGATTCTGCGATCAATGAAACCTGAACGTCAGGCGCGATTCACGGGAAGGTCGCTTTCCGCAAGAAGCCGGTGAAAAGCGTCTGTGACGACTGCTTCGCCATGTTTGCGGTAGAGCGCCCTGAGACCAAAATGCACATGCGCCATTTGCACGTAATAGTCGACGAAAGCGTAATTGGTCCCCGCACCTGCGATCGCGCCCAGTACAGGAACCGCCTGCGAGGCCAACTTTTGGGTCATGATCGTTGAAAACCGTGGCGCCACAGTCGCGATTAGTCGGTGAAGTGCGGGCCCCGTCAGGCTAAGCCGTGCGCCAATAAACGAGGTGTCAACACCATCATCCGCGGCCCCCGGCCCGCCGGACCCAAAGACCGCGAGGCACTCCATCCTTGTTTCTTCCGATTGGGGATCCTCACCATGTTCTTCCGCGACGGCCTGGACCGCACGGAAAATGATGGTCGTTGCCACCGGCAGCTCTGCCAAGGCGGTGCCAAGCCCCGCAACGCCGCCAATTGCGCCTGAAACACTCCCTATGATCCGGTGTAACCGGTCACTGCCCACTGCCCGGCCAATCGCCCCCGTGCGCGTTCGCGCAGCAAGCTGAAAACTCTTTTCCAACGCCAATCGGGCGGCCTTGTCGATCTGGCTTTGGGCGCCCTTCGGAAGTGCTTTCAGTCCACTTTCTACCTGGCCGCCGACAAAGTTGACCGCCTTCATCAGAATGCCATTTGCGGCCCGCTGGCGGTCGACCAGGGCTTTGATCTCGGCCAATGTAGCGTCATCAAGCGGCGCCATGCGGCCGTCCGGTGTGACGTCAATCATCTGCGGACCTTCGTGTTTCATGCGCCATAGATGGGCTGTATTGCGGCAAATTCAATCGCTGACCGGCAAAACGCGACCAGTGATGCCATCCCATGCACCGGCAGTCAGTGCCAGGCCAAGGACCCGCTTGGGGTTCGTCGGCGGTGGCATCACCACGCCGTCAAGTGGCGCGAAACCGAACCGGCCGTAATAAGGATAGTCCCCCACCAAAAGGATCCGATCCCAATTGTCGCGGCGCGCCGCATCGATGCAGTTCATCATCACCAACGCCGCAATTCCTTCACCCTGTCGGGTCGGGTGCACCGCAATAGGCCCTAAAAGAACGGTCGGCGCGGCCTCGACCCGGACGGGCCAACAGCGGACCACGCCCGCCAACACACCATCTGGATCGCGCGCCGTTAGGCACAGCGATGGCAGCGGGTTCACCCCTTCTCGCAACCGATAGGATGACAGCGCCGTCCGTCCAGGCGCAAAGGTGAGGTCGTAAAGCGCCTCAACTTCCCAATAGTCCGCAGGAACCTCACGGGCCAGATGGATCTTGATCTCTTGCATGCCGCGCTGGATGGGCTTTCGTCTGGCCTTTGGTCGATGCGCAGGCTACCTGATCCCAAAGCGAAGGTTAAGGAGGTGTTTAGATGTTTTATGAGCCGAAACATGGGCATGGATTGCCCCACAATCCGTTCAATGCCATCGTCACGCCACGTCCGATCGGTTGGATCTCCACCCGCAGTACAGATGGGTTCGACAACCTTGCGCCCTATTCCTTTTTCAACGCCGTCGCCTATGTGCCGCCACAGGTTATGTTCGCCTCCACCAGCGCAAAGCCTGACCGGGACGACACGAAAGATTCCGTCGCCAATATTCGCGAGACGGGGGTGTTCGTGGTGAACATCGTTAGCCATGCCTTGCGCGATGCGATGAACCAAACCTCTGGCGCGTGGGAAAAAGAGACGGATGAATTTAATCTGGCTGGTTTGGAAAAGGTCGAAGCCCAGACCGTAAACTGCGCCCGCGTTGCCGCAGCACCTGCGGCCCTCGAATGCAAAATGACACAGATCGTGACCTTGGAAGGTGAGCATAACTTCCTCGTTCTGGGTCAGGTCACAGGCGTCTACATCGACGATGCTCACCTCAAAGACGGAATGCTCGACGTCACCAGCTACCAACCGTTGTCCCGCCTTGGCTACCGCGACTATGCGACCGTGACAGAGGTGTTCAGCCTCAATCGCCCGGGCGAAGCTTAGGTCGGCAAGGTCACGGCATTGGTCAGAATCGCAGTGGCCAAAAGCACCGCCGCGAACATGACCCATTCAACCAATAATGTGCTGCGAAGGCCAGATACGGCTGTCGCGTCACCGTTGCGTACCCCGGGCACATAACGGGTCTTGTTCAGCGCACCAAGGCCCAGCAGGACCGCAACGCAAGCGATTTTTCCAAGCAGCGACAGGCCATAAACTGTCCAAACCGCCGCTGCGCTTGGCAAAATAGACCAAGTCAAAAAGACCCCTGCAGCGATAAGCACAGGTAAAAGGACAAGCGCTTGGCGCCCAAATTGATGCCCCAAATCACCCGCCTGCCATTGCGTGTTCGCCCTGGCCGCCAACGTTCGGAGGGGCGCCAAAACACCCATCCAAAGGGCAATCGTAGAAAGGTGAAGGAACAAAACAATCTCACCCAATGTCCCTGCCGCCGCGCCAACGTGCCCCACCTGCACAAATGACCCGAGCACAACAGCGGCCCCAACGGCCGCCACCCAATCACCAATCCATGAGATCAAAAGGGCCGCCGCGATGATCACAAGGCCAATGACCCGCATCCGAAACGCATCACCGACTGGCGTGTCCCACATCAGCCCAAGCATGGCACGGTCAAACATGCCAGACAGCGTCCCGGTCAATGCCGTTGCCGTCAGCGCAAAAGCGAGACACGCAAACACGACCGCGCCCACAACACACCACAGGATCCAACGGTAAAGCGGCAGACCACCCAAGACTGGCCGGTGCAACATCAAAGTAAAGATCATGCCAGCCGCAGTCAGGCTTGTCAGATACAGCCCAAACGCCGTCAAAACGCTCAGCACCGTCAGCGTGCTATCCACCTATTCCACCGTAAAGCGGAACGTGCCTTGCATCGGGTGCCCGTCGTCGCCAAGACCACGCCACTCCACCGCGTAATCGCCAGCCCCCTGGTCCGTAATCGGCAAAGAGTAAAGCAAAACAAAGCCATCGACGGATCCAAGGTCAAGGTCGGTTGCGGTGCCGTCGTTAACGGCAACGGCAACACGGGTCAGCCGGATCGGGTTTTGAAAGGTCATATCCAAGCTTTGCGGCACCGTCGCCACAACTGCCGCATCAGCAGGAACGCTCGATTTCAAGGGCGAATGCGCCTGCGCGGTGGTCGCGCAAAGCACGGCGCAGAGTGTCATCAATCGCAACATGTAAGGCCTCCTCGGTCGGTCAGACCCGCACTTTACGCCAAATCACCAGGCTCGCCACCCCTATCCCGGGGTACGTTCTGCCCAACCTGCAAAGATCCGTTCCAGCGCAACAACGATATAGTAAAGCACGATCCCCAGCACCGCCAAGGCGATCAGCACAGCAAACATCAACGGGTAGTCGGAGTTGGTCTTGCCGCTGTCAAACAACGCGCCCAGACCACGCCCATGGGGGCTGACGATCTCCATCAGATTGGTGCCAATGAAGGCAAGCGTGACAGCGACTTTCAACGCGCCAAAGAACTCCGGCAACGTTTTGGGCAGCGCAATTTTCCAGAAGATCGTGGTTTGCGACGCGCCGAGTGAGCGGAGGATGTCGCGATACTCAGGTTCCAAGGTCGACAAGCCAATGGAGACGGACACCGCGATCGGAAAGAACGAAATCATAAAGGCGATCAGGATCGTGTTGAAATCATGCGCGCCGACGAACATCAGTGCAACGATGGGCACAACGGTGGCCTTAGGGATCGCGTTGAAACCCACAAGCAGCGGGTAAAGCGCGTCCCGCATCGTCCGCGAAAAGCCCATGATCATCCCGATGGCCGTGCCGACGATCACTGCAAGCAACAGCCCCACAACCGTGCGCCATAGTGTTTGCCAGCCCATCAGCAAAAACAGGTCCCAATAGCGAGTATAGGCGGGCCAGAGGTCGGACGGTGATGCCATTTTGTAGTTCGGCCAACCATTGGCCCAGACCAACAGCTCCCAAAGTATGAGAAAGACCACCATCGCGATCAGCGGGACAGCAACCTTCTGCCAGCTCATGCCGCGCGCCCCTGCGCGACTTGAATTTGGTGGCGTAGGATGTTGAGCCGCTCCGCCGCCTCAGGTGTGTACAAATCTTCCAAGGTCGGTTTCGCCATCCGCGTGATCTCCATCACATATTGGGTCCGCGCGGGACGCCCGGACAGCACAACCACCTGATCGCCCAGGAAAATCGCTTCGCGCAGGTCATGTGTGATCAGGATTGCCGTAAACGGCTCCTGCGCTTTCACATCGTGCATCGTCTGCCACAGATCCTCACGCGTAAAGGCGTCCAACGCCCCAAATGGCTCATCCAGGATCAACACGTCCGGCTGATGCACCAGGGCGCGGCACAACGATGCGCGCTGCCGCATTCCGCCCGAAAGCTCCGAGGGCCGCTTATCCTCAAAGCCCTCCAGCCCAACCAACGCAAGCAAATACCGCGCCCGGTCCTCTGCCGCTTTGCCTTTCAGGCCACCGGGGACAATCTCCAGCGGCAACATCACATTCTTCAGAATCGTTCGCCATTCCAGAAGCACGGGGTTCTGGAAAGCCATGCCGACGGTGGACCGCGGCGACCGCACCTGCTCCCCATGCAACCATACTTCGCCCTGATCGGGGCGCATCAGCCCGGCGACGAGGCGCGTCAACGTGGATTTCCCACAGCCCGATGGGCCAACGACAGCGCAAAAACCACCTTCTTCAACCGTCACGTCCAACCCATCCAACACCGGCAAAGGCCCGCTGGCGGTGGAATAGGCGTGGCGGACGCCTTTGATATCAATCAGTGCTGTCATGAAGGCCTTCGTGTGTTGGGGGGCCGGGAAGCCCCCCAAAATTGTTAGGGCAGTGCGAAACCGCCCTCCGGCAGATACGCATCTGTGAAATAGAGCGATGCATCAGGCTCCGTCTGGAACTCGTATGTCATCTTGATCTGCTCAAGCGCACTCGCCATCCGGTCAGCGTCAATTCCGCCCATACCGTTTGCAGTGGTATAGTCCGTAACGACGTTCGCATCGATTGCCAGTTGCAAGCGGCGCTGCTCCAACGCAGCATCAGCAGCAGGGTTCCGCTCCAACAACGACGGGATGACTGAGGCCGGGTCGGTAATCGCATCCGTCCAACCCATCGCGACGGCCTCTAAGAAGCCTTTCACCGCATCCGGATTCTCGGCTGCAAACTCCGTATTCACGATCACCGCGTTGCCGTAGAGATCCAACCCGTAGTCCGCCATCAAAATGGTCGAGATATCGTCCTCTGGCACGCCCAAACGGACGAGGTTCAGGAAGGAACTGAAGGAGAACCCGGTGACGGAGGCCACATTGCCTTCAGCCAGCATCGGTTCCCGCGTTGGAAAGCCAACAGGCTCCACCGTGATCGCGTCCATGTCGATGCCGTTTGCCGCGGCAAAGACCGGGAACTGCGCCCAAGCACCGTCAGGTGGTGGGGCACCCAGCACCTTGCCTTCCAGGTCGGCAGGCCCTTCAACGCCCAGCGACTTCCGACCAATCACCGCAAAGGGTGGTTTGTCATAGACCATCATCGCCGCGATGACCGGTGCACCCGGATTCTGGTCGAGGAATTTGATCAGGCTGTTGATATCCGCAAAACCAATCGGAAACGCGCCTGTGGCCACCTTCGGAATGGCGTCCAACGATCCAGACCCCGCCGTGATCTCAACGCTTAGCCCTTTGGCCTCAAAATGCCCGTTGTCGATTGCAGCAAAGTAAGGGGCAGACGGCCCTTCAAACTTCCAATCCAACGCAAATGGGACAGCCGTTGCGTGGCCATCGGCCACAACGCTGGTTGCTGCGACCGTAAACGCAGCCAATGTACGGTAAAACATAGATAACTCCCGTGTCCTTGTGGCAGACACGATAACGCCGCATCAGCCCCCCGCCAGCAGAGTGACCCATTTTTGTGCAAACGCGCAAGAGCGCAAAAGTTTTAGGCGCTTATTCGGCGACCTCGCCAGTTTTTTGACCAACAACTAAGAAGCCAGCTTGGTCGGGACCAATCGGGCGCAGCACCGTTTAGTGCTGCGCCCGTTTGTGCTCACACGCTCAGGTGCGTCTCGCTCCGCTCCCAAAGCAGCGGATGAAAGACCTCATCTACTGGGGTTTGCGCGACATGATTGGTATAGTTTGACATCGTTTTCTGCGCCAAACCCAAGATCACGTCCAACACGGCACGATGTCCGTAACCTGCATCAAAAAAGGCCTGCATTTGTGCCCCTGACACGTTGCCGCGCTCCCGAACCATCTGCACTGTGAAAGTCCGCAAAGCTTCCAGTTTGGCAGTCGGCAGCGGAGTTTCGTTGCGCAAAGCGTCCGAAATCTCATCAGACACTTTCATCATCTTCGCGATGCCCGTGTGCGCCGGGACGCAGTAGTGGCAAGCGTGTTCGACGTTGATGGCCTGCCAAACAACCGTCAGCTCTTCCGCGTCAAACGCGGTTTCCGTGAAGAGCTTATGGAGCAGTTGATAAGCCTCATAAGCCTGCGGGCTTTCGGCCAATACTTTATGCAAGCCAGGCAACCGGCCAAAGGCCTTCTGCGAATTCTCAAGAAGCGGGATCGACCCTTCCGGCGCGGTCTCAAGATCGTGGGATGGGAAGTCTTTCATGGCATGTTCCTTTGTAACGGGGTGCAAGTGCGAATTAGGCTTTATTGAGCGATCACTCAAGTATATAATTGAGCAATCATTCAAGTATTCGTGAGTGCGCTCCGTGCCCCGCAGACCATCTTTTGATCGAGACGAGCTGATCGACCGTGCCCGCGACCTGTTTTGGCGTCAGGGTTGGGCAGGGACGTCTTTGAAAGACCTCGAGGCGACGTTGCAGCTCAAGCCGGGCAGCTTTTATGCGGCCTTCGGGTCCAAAGACGCGTTGTTTGCCCTAACGCTTGAGAAATACGCAAACGACGGGCGCGAACGCTTAAATGCACTTGCTGCCAAAGTCGGCCCGCTCAAGGCCCTTCAAGATTACCCAATGATGCTGATCTCGGGCACCAATGCGCCGACAAAGGCCTGCATGCTGGCCAAAACGGTGCTGGAGCTGCAGGCAAAGAACCATGCACTGGCAAAGACCGCAAACGCCCTGCTGTCACGCGCCGAAGCCCAGTTCGCAAGCCTCTTCACCGCTGCACAGCAAGCGAAAGAGATCGACGGCAGCCATGACCCACAAGCGCTCGCCCGTCGCTACCAATCCGACCTGATCGGCCTGCGTGTTTCCGCCGAACGGAAAGGTGTTGATGCAACGGGGATCGCGGACGAAATTGCAGACGGCCTGGCGCGGCTCGCTTAGCGTCCAATAAGGTCAAAGCCAAAACGGTATTTGAAATGATCGCACCAGCCTCCAAAAACGAACGCGGCGGCCCTTCAACGCATGCCCGTCCCGTTCGCGCCGCCCAGCAAAGGCCACAGTAGATGCACGCCAGCCGAATTGATCACGTTCATATTGAGGTGACGGACCGCAAGCTTGCAGCTGCATGGTATCGCGATGTCTTGGGGCTTGAGCCCTCGCAAGAGCTGCAGTCGTGGGCTGATGACCCGATGGGCCCACTAATCCTACAAACCGCCGACGGACATCCTGCTTTGTCGCTGTTCGCACGCCCTCAAAAACCTCTTTCACGCGACAACACCGTCGCGTTTCGGCTCGATGGGACGAGTTTTCTTGCCTTCTTGGCCGGCCTCAACAGGATGGATCTGGTCGATCGGACCGGCAAAAAGGTAACCGCGACGGACCTCTCCGACCACCACCTCTCTTGGTCGATCTATTTCGTTGATCCCGACGGAAACCGGCTTGAGGTCACGACCTACGACTACGCCCATGTTGCCGCACACATGACCAACGAATAAATTCATGATGTGCATGAGGTAGATATAGCAGTTCATTCTGTCAGCCGCGTCACGTTGGACCTCAGATTGATATGACGCACATGCCCGTGCCTTCGATGATCAAAGGCGACTCTCTCACCGCAACCGACCGGTCTTTCAAGGGCAGGATCGTCAATCACGGAACGAAAAACTAAGGGTGATCTAAGTGCGTGAAATGGTGGACCCAGCATTCCACCACAAACCGCTCCATCCCATCCGGGATATGTGCCTTAGACCAATCCGCACCAATGAACGCTGTCAGGGTCGCGGTGTCACGCCAAACTGTGATCATCGCGTATTCATCAGGTGCCTGCGCGGTTGGTCCGCCAACCGTCACGCCAACGCAACCCACCTGATTTGCGATCGAGCCTCTGGCCACCGTCTGAAACAACGGTTCAAACTCCGCGCGCAAGTCTGGATTGATCCGCACCCGATAAATTCGGGTAATCATCAGTGCCCTCCGATGATCCCTGTGCGCACGCCATAATCCACCGCAAGCTCGTAGTCAGGATCGTCGTCATTCTCGACCACCAAGTGCCCGGCCTTCGACAAAAGCGCGTGGCAGTCTTTGCTCAGATGGCGCAGTTTGATCGATTTACCAGCCGCCTCATACTTCCCAGCAACGCTCTCAATCGCCTGCAAGGCAGATTGATCTGCGACGCGACTTTGCGCGAAGTCCACAATCACTGCGTCTGGATCAGCGTCCACGTCGAACAGCTCAGTGAACCCATCAACGGAGCCAAAAAACAGCGGCCCGACGATTTCATACACCTGCGCGCCCTCTTCGGTACGGCTTTCACGCTTGATCGCGCGGATGCGCGTGGCGTTTTGCCAGGCATACGCCAATGCGGAGACGATCACACCTACGACCACAGCCGTTGCAAGGTCCGTGGCGACGGTGACAACTGTCACCAGCACGGTCACGAAGGCATCCGTCAATGGCACCTTCCGCAAGATGCGTAAGGAGTTCCAAGCGAAGGTCCCAATCACCACCATGAACATCACGCCAACCAAGGCGGCCAGTGGGATTTGCTCAATCAACCCGCTCGCGAACATGATAAAGGTCAATAGGAATAAGGCCGCTGCAATTCCCGCAACGCGCGTCCGCCCGCCGGACTTTACGTTGATCATCGACTGCCCGATCATTGCGCAACCGCCCATGCCGCCAAAGACGCCCGTCACGGTATTCGCCACACCTTGCGCGATGCATTCCTGGCTCGCCCCGCCGCGTTTGCCCGTCATTTCACCCACAAGGTTCAGCGTCAGCAAGCTTTCGATCAACCCAATCGCTGAAAGGATGACGGCATAGGGCAGGATGATCCAGAAGGTCTCCATCGTGAACGGCGCAAGTGGCGTGCCATAAATCCCGTCCCCTTCACCAAACGGCCAGTGGAACAGCGGGAAGCCCCCTTGGATGGAAGCCAAGTCGCCCACCCGTGGCACGTCCAGACCGAAGATAATGACCACCGCGGCGACAATGCCAATTCCGGCCAATGGCGCAGGGATCAAGTTGGTTACCTTCGGCCAGACCCAGATGATCGCCATGGTCACGGCCACCAAGGCCAACATCAGGTAAAGTTGCGCGCCCTGAAGCCATTCGCCACCTGACATACCGTGGCCTGACGCCTCTGCCGTGCCGGGCACCTGAAATTGGGTCATCTGGGCGAGAAAAATAACGATCGCCAAACCGTTCACGAACCCCAGCATAACAGGATGCGGCACAAGGCGGATGAATTTCCCCCACCGCATAATCCCAACAAAGATCTGAATGATCCCCATCAAAAGGACTGTCGCAAAAAGGTACTCGACCCCGTGTTCCGCCACCAAAGACACCATCACAACCGCCAAAGCCCCGGTCGCACCGGAAATCATCCCGGGCCGCCCGCCGATCAGCGCCGTGATCAAACCCACCAAGAAAGCAGCATAAAGCCCCACCAATGGGTGCACACCGGCGACAAAAGCAAAGGCCACCGCCTCGGGCACCAACGCCAGAGCCACGGTCAACCCCGACAAAATCTCTGTCCGCATGCGTGTCGGTGTCAGCGGGGCGTCTTTGTCTGTCAAAGCAAGGCTATTGGCGAAACTCGCCAGGGAGGCACGGGCCATGGAAATGTCCTGAGTTTGGGAGATCAGTTGCGCGCCGCCTACCGCAGTGCAGCATGAATGTCACCCCCCGGGCGGTCAAAGGCTCTTGACCCAAGCCAAAGATGCCGCAGTATCGGCCAGGTTGTCTGCCCCTGCCCAAAGGCCACTCCCATGAAGACCGTTCAAGACTACATCCGCACCATACCCGACTTCCCGCATGAAGGGATCATGTTCCGGGATGTGACCACCCTATTTGCCGACCCACGCGGCTTTCGCCTGGCGATCGATCAGCTGTTGCACCCCTACGTCGGTACCGACATCGATGTGATTGTGGGGCTAGAAGCACGAGGCTTCATCTTGGGCGGGGCCATCGCGCACCAGCTATCGCTCGGCTTTGTCCCGATCCGCAAGAAAGGCAAGTTGCCCGGCAAAACCATCGAACAAGCTTACACGCTCGAATACGGCGAAGCGGTGGTCGAGGTGCATGACGATGCGCTTGAGGCTGGTCAGAAGGTCCTTCTGGTCGACGACCTGCTCGCGACAGGCGGCACGGCAGAAGCAGGGATCAAGCTGATCGAACGACTCGGCGCGCAAGTGGTTGGTTGCGCGTTTGTCATCGACCTGCCCGACCTTGGCGGCCGTAAAAAGCTTGAGGCACTCGGCATGGATGTCCATGCGCTTTGCGCCTTCGACGGCGACTGATCGCCGCTTCACAAAAAGGCCAATAGACTGGCCAAATCGGCAAAGGCATATAGATTAAACCAAAAGCAAAAGCGCGGAATCACCGCGTCAGATGGAAGAGCAGGTATGCGCAAAACTGGTTTAACACTGATCCTCATCGCATTGACCGCGTGCGGTCCCCGTGTGACCGGCGAAGTGGGCAAAGCTTGCATCAATGGCGGGCGTAGTGCTGCGAACGCGCGGCTATGTACCTGTGTCCAGCAGGCCGCCAATCAGACCCTCAACGGGAGCGAGCAAATCCGTGCTGCAGCTTTCTTTGCGGAGCCCGATCTCGCACAAGCCACCCGCCAATCAGACAATGGCGGCGATGAGCGGTTCTGGGACCGCTACAAGGTTTTTGCGGACACTGCGCGCCGCCAGTGCCGCTAAGTAAGCACACCTTTCCGGGTCATTGCACGCGCGTAAATCCACAACAAAATCAAAACGATGTAGATCGCAGCTGAAAAGGCTGCTTGGCTCATTGTCATCATCACAAGCGTACTCGGCTCCGCCACAACGAAGCTATAGATGGATGAAACGATAAGCCCGATCAGCGACAGCGCAAACGCGGAGCCCGCCCAGTGGGACCGCAGCAGCAACAAAATCGATCCGGCGACTGAGAACCAAACGCCAACCGCCCAAGCGGCTTCAAACCAGAGCGGTCCCTGGTCCAGAAAAGCACGTTGCGCTTCCGTCAGCATCGCCAGATAGTCTGCATTGTTGGTTTGAGTCATGACGTAGTCATAGGCACCCCCGCTATTCCAAAACAGCGATAAGACCCCGACAATCCACAGATGGATGGGTGTTTTCATTGTCCGCCTCCCAGCATGCTTAAATGCTAGAAAACCTCTTTCGATCTCGCAAGCCTCAGTATGCGTGGGAGCCGCGCAGCATCCGATAGTGCAAGCCGATCGACGGGATAAAGAACAGAAACCAACCTTGGTAGTAAACCATGGCGATCATCGCAGGGATCCAAAGCAGCGACAGGAACAGGCCCACCGCACCGGTCAACTTCAACGCCGCTTCCGGCGCCATGAAGCGAAGCCAGAACAGATGGAACAGCTTCCCGCCGTCCAATGGTTGAACCGGTATCATGTTGAAAGCAAAGAGCATCAGGTTGAGGTAGCCAAACAGCCAAATGTAATACAGCACCTCCCAAGCCGCATCGCCGGGGTAAGACCCTGAATTCATCCAGCTTTCTGAGACCCAATAATAGGTTAGCGAACAGATCGCCCAAAGGCCCAGGTTCACAATCGGCCCCATCGCGACAACAAGCTCGGCTTCATACGCCGTGCGCGACCTGTCGCTTTCACAAAACCCGCCCCCGCCGTAAAGCATCACGCGCCGGACGCGGATACCTTGCACCAGATTGCCCCAGGCGTGGCCAAGTTCATGCAGATAGATCGCAAGCATCAGCAAGATTGGCGCGACAAGCGCATAGACGGGGTCGCCGCCGGTGTTGAACCACACCAAAGCACCCATCAGAAACAGCAGCGACTGTCCGATGTCGACGCGGACACCCCACGGCCCTACAAAGCTGTAAATGACATTGTCGTTGCCGAACATGGGCCACTCCTGAACCGATCTTCTCGGCTTCGCGCAACCATATGGCGATTTAAGGGCGGCAGATGGGCGGCTGAAGAAAAAGTACCGCTCGCCGTTCGCGGCGTTAGACTGACCACATGAAGATTGTGATCCTCACCGGCGCGGGCATCTCCGCAGAGAGCGGTCTTGGGACGTTTCGGGACGAAGACGGCCTGTGGACGAAGTATGATTTGAACGAAGTCGCAACGCCGGAAGGCTTCGCGCGCAATCCAGACCTCGTTAATCGCTTCTACAACGCCCGACGTGGGAATTGTGCAAGCGCTGCCCCGAATGCGGCGCATGAGGCGCTCGCAAGATTGGAAAAGTCACAGCACGAGATCACCCTTGTGACCCAAAATGTTGACGATTTACACGAACGCGGCGGCTCAAACGGCGTGATCCACATGCATGGAGGGCTGATGCAAGCGCTCTGCGCTACTTGCCACCACCGATGGCCCGCGCCGCCCGATATGCACACTAAAGATCCCTGCCCATCCTGCGGCGCTCAAGCAACTCGCCCTGATGTCGTGTGGTTTGGAGAGATCCCCTATCACATGGACAGGATCATCACCGCGATCAGCCAATGCGACCTGTTTGTAGCCGTCGGGACAAGTGGCGATGTCTACCCAGCCGCCGGTCTTGTCGATATGGCGACGGAGGTTGGCGCAGACACGCTTGAGATCAACCTCGCCCCATCCTCCCGCGCCAGCGCCTTCACCGACCGTCGGATCGGCCCAGCAACAAAGACAGTGCCGACTTGGGTCGATAGCCTCCTCTAGATTGCTTTCCAACCTGCACGCGCATCGCTACACACAGATCGATGACCGAAGACCTTCACAGCCGTGCCGCAAAAATCGCATCCGGTGACCGCCGGGCGCTTGCGCGCGCCATTACGCTTGTGGAATCCGGACGTGCCGACCACCGGGCAGAGGCGTTGGCCCTACTCGACGCGCTCGGCTCGCAAAAGCAGGCTCTCCGCATCGGCCTCTCCGGAACGCCGGGGGTGGGCAAATCGACCTTTATCGAAAGCTTCGGCCTGATGCTCACCGGCCTGGGCAAAAAGGTCGCAGTCTTGGCGGTTGATCCATCCTCAGCCCGCTCCGGCGGTTCGATTCTGGGTGACAAAACCCGCATGGATCACCTCGCCCGCGATCCCAACGCCTTTATCCGTCCCTCACCGTCCCAAGCCCAACTGGGTGGCGTCGCGCGCCGCACCCGCGAGGCCATCGCACTGTGTGAGGCTGCAGGATACGACGTCATCCTCATCGAAACAGTCGGCGTCGGCCAGTCAGAGACCTTGGTCGCGATGATGTCCGATCTGTTTGTCCTCCTCATCGCCCCAGCGGGCGGGGATGAATTGCAGGGCGTCAAACGCGGCATCATGGAGATCGCGGACATCATCCTCGTGAATAAGGCCGACGGGGATCTCAAAGCCCAAGCCAACCGCACCTGCGCCGACTATGCGGGTGCATTGCACCTGCTGCGCAAGCGGCCCCAAGACCCGGATGATTTTCCCCTCGCCCGCACCATGTCCGCGCTGGAAGCCGAAGGTTTGCAAGACGCGTGGGCTGACATGGAACGCCTAACGGCTTGGCGCAAAGACCACGACGTCTGGGCGCAAACTCGCGCCGCCCAAGCCCGCCATTGGTTCCAAGAAGAAGTACACGCGCAGCTGATGGCGCAGCTAACGGCAGACGCGGGTCTCCGGGAAAGACTCGCCGCAATGGAGGCCGCCGTAATAGCAGGCACCATTTCACCCGCGGCGGCGGCGGCCCAAGTTGTCAATCGGACCGATTAGTGCCCGTCGCCCTTATCTTGGCCATGATCGGGCTGGTCGCAGGCTATTTCGGCCTCCGCGCCATCCGAAAGCGCCAGCATATCCGTAGCCTTCTGTCATCGGAACTCAAACACGAACAGCGGGCCATCCTACACGCCCAAATCCCGCTGCTTCACCGCCTTCCGCAAGAGCTGCACCCCGCACTGGAAGGAAAAATCAACCGCTTCCTTGACCAAGTCGACATGTACGGCTGCGAAGGTTTGGAACTGACAGAAGAGATGGAGCTGTCCATCGCAGGCCAGGCCTGCTTGCTGATCGTCAACACCAAGGCCTGGTATAACACCCTGCGTACCGTCCTCGTCTATCCAGCGGCCTTCAAATCGATACAACAAGTCCGGGACGGATACGTCGTGCGCGAGGCAGAGGTTGTCCGCCTTGGCGAAAGCTGGGCCCATGGGCCAGTCATCTTGTCCTGGGCCGATTCACATCAAGGGGCGCAAAACGACCGGGACGGCAAGAACGTCGTGCTGCACGAATTCGCCCACCAGCTGGATGCGCTCTCCGGTCACGTCGACGGTGTCCCGATCCTGAGCCGCAGGCAAAGCTTTGCAGAATGGGAAAGGGTCTTTCTCGATGCCTTTGAGAGGCATCAAACGGCGACAGATCGCGGGACACGCACGGTCATTGATGCCTATGGCGCACAAAACCATCAGGAATTCTTGGCGGTTGCCGTCGAACTTTTCTTTGAACGGCCCAACGAGCTCAAAGAAACCGAACCCGCGCTTTACCAGCAACTCTCGCTACTTCTGGGGCTCGATCCAGCCACGTGGGCCATATAATGGGTCACAAACCGGGCCCGTCGAACACCGCGCAGCGACATGGCAAAACTTCCCGCAATGAAGCCCCCAAACCGGGTTGACGGATGCGCGGAATCCTCCTATCCCCCGCGAACTGAATTCAGGTGACCCGCCTCTTCGGCGTCAGGACACCCCTCACACAAGGAAAATCACCATGTCGCGTCGTTGCGAACTGACCGGAAAAGGGCCGATGTCTGGCAACAATGTCAGCCACGCCAACAACAAAACGAAGCGCCGCTTCCTGCCAAACCTGCAGGATGTGACCCTGCAATCTGACGTGCTGGGCCGCTCCTTCAAATTCCGTATTTCCTCTGCTGCCCTGCGCACAGTCGATCACCGCGGTGGCCTGGACGCCTTCATGGCGAAGGCGAAAGATGCAGAACTGTCTGCAGACGCGCTCAAGGTCAAAAAAGACATCATGAAAGCCACGGCTGCTTAAGCGGGCCTCACTTTGATGCGAAAAAGCCCGGCTGAATAGCCGGGCTTTTTGCTTTGATACGACAATCAGGCGCCGATAGCCTATTCTGCTGTCAGCTGTGCAATCGCGCCGGTCCAGTCTTCCAAATGGTAAATGTTTGAGATCAGACCCTCCTCAACCGTGACGATATCAATCGACATGATCTCAAAGCGCTTCCCAGTTGCCGGATCAACACCAAGAAACGGACCAACCGGCGTGCCCACCGCTGTCCCGCGCACGATGTAGCGTCCGTCAGCGGGAATAATCTCCTCCGGCGTCCAGGTCAGATCCGGCACCACCTGCCCCAAAAAGGCGATGGTGTTCAGCATCCCCTGCGCGCCCGGCCCACCTGGTGGCGTTGGGGTCGACACAACATCCGGTGAAAACAGCTCAAAATAGCGCGCCTCCGTTGTGTCTGCCGGGGCCGTTAATACGTCCGTATAAAAAGCCCGAACCGTCTCAATATCATCCGCCACCGCGGCACCAGCGAAGGTCGCTGCAGCCAAAGCTGCAGAAATTATTGTCTTTTTCATCAATATCTCTCCTTGCCCTGCATCCCGCAGGACTTTGCTTGAGGTTTAACGTACCCAGTGGTACGAATAAGAAAGCACGACGTCAATGATAAAATACCACCTGGTACGAAAATATGAATGAGCCTCCAAAACCCAAGCGCGGACGCCCCAGCAAAATGGACGCCGACAAGACCGCGGATGTGGCCATGCGCGCCTATTGGGCGTCTGACCCAACAGATGTGTCGATCAACGCGATCTGCGAACGGGCCGGCGTGTCAAAACCCGCGCTGTACCGGGAATTTGGAAGCGAAGACGGGCTCATGCGGGCCGTCTTGGATCGTTATGCAGTACAAGTCTTGTCTGAGTTATTTGAGATCCTCCAACCCCAGACCCCGCTCGACCAGGCGCTCACGGCCCTGATCCACTTTGCAAGCGTTGATCCAAAAATGGAAACGGGTTGCGTCTTTTTCAAAATGCGGGCGGGCAAACATCGCCTTGGCCCGAAGACCCGCGAAGGGGTGAACGCCGTCGATGCTGGCGCCGTCGCCGCCTTCACCGCCTACCTGAATGCGCGGCGCGAGGCCGGGGATTGGACATCGACCCAAGCGTTAGAGACGGTCGCCCGCTACCTGGTTGAACAAATCGGACTGGCCCTTATGCAACGGGCCGGCGGTCAAGATCCTGCACAGATCAAAGACACGCTGACGATGTCCTTTTCGGTGGTCCACGGCCAATGACCACCCTGCCCGTCGACGCCGTATTGCCCGACCTGGTCGCAGCTTTGCAAAAGCACCGGCGTGCCGTTCTGCAGGCCCCGCCGGGCGCGGGCAAAACCTCTCGCGTGCCGCTCGCTATGGCCGAAGCCGGGATCATCCGTGGCAAAATCATCATGCTCGAACCCCGCCGCCTCGCCGTTCGTGCCGCGGCTGACCGACTTGCCCAGCAACGTGGCGAACAGCCCGGCGCGACAGTCGGTTACCGCATGCGCGGCGACAGCAAGGCAGGATCGCAGATCGAGGTTGTGACCGAGGGCATCCTGACCCGCATGATCCAGACAGATCCGGAATTGTCGGGCATCGGCGCGATCATCTTTGACGAATTCCACGAACGCTCCCTCAACGCCGACCTCGGCCTCGCTTTCGCCTTGGAGATCGCGCAGGTGCTCCGCGAGGACCTGCATCTGGTGGTCATGTCCGCCACGCTCGACGCCGCCCCGGTGGCAAAACTGCTGAACGATGCGCCGATAATCACCTCCGAAGGGCGCACGTATCCAGTCACCCGCCACTACTTGCCCAAGGCGCTGCCGCCCAAGACCCGCATCGCGCAGGCGGCCGCAGATCAGATCCACGCGGTTGCGCCGAAGACGGACGGTGGCATCTTGGTCTTCCTTCCTGGCGAAGGCGAAATCCGGGAAACCGCAAAGCGTCTGAACCTTCCGCCCGACCATCACATCCGCCCGCTCTACGGGGCCATGCCCTTCAAAGACCAGCGCGCCGCAATCCAGCTCGAAGCCTCGGGCCGCAAAATCGTCCTCGCAACGTCCATCGCCGAAACCTCGCTCACGATCGAAGACATCACCGTTGTGATCGACGCGGGCCGAGCCCGCAGATCGCGGTTTGACCCAAACTCTGGCATGTCACGGCTAGTAACCGAAAAGGTCAGCCGGGCGGAGGCGACGCAACGCGCGGGCCGCGCAGGACGTGTACGCCCGGGGGAGGCTTATGCGCTCTGGACCAAAGGCGAAGACGGGGCGCTGCCTGCCTTCCCACCGGCGGGGATTGAGATCGAAGATCTGGCGCCGCTTGCACTGGAACTCGATGTCTGGGGCAGCGATGATCTGCCGTTTTTGACGCCGCCGCCGCCGGGCCCTTTGGCCGAAGCGCGCACATTGCTGTGCACACTCGGTGCACGCACGGTGCACGGCCAGTGTACAGACTACGGACGGGCCTTGGCGCGTCTACCAGTGCACCCACGATTGGGTCATATGTTGCTGACAGCAGGCAAACAGGCCGCCCCACTTGCGGCCCTTTTATCAGCCCGCGATCCGCTGCGTGGCGCGCCTGTGGATCTTGCGCTACGGGTGAAAGCAATCGCTGGGAGGTATGACGGACCGGGGGAGGTCAATCATGGCGCGCTACAGCAGATAAAATCCGATATTCCACGCCTGTCGAAAGGGTTAGACACCAAACCTCATCTTTCATTGGGCGCACAATTGGCACTTGCTTACCCTGATCGGATCGGGTTGCGCCGCAAAGGCGATGCGCCGCGCTACATCCTTTCGGGCGGAAAAGGCGCAGTCATCGATGCGGGCGATCCGCTGGCCGGTCAGCGGTTGATCGTGGCGACGGACCTGGACGGAGACAATCGGGAAGCGCGGGTGCGACAGGCGGCGGCGTTAACCGAAAATGAACTAAGATCATGTTACCCTGACCAAGTCACATGGACACAGGTTTGCACCTGGTCAAAGCGGGACGGTCTCGTGCTCACCCGTGAGCAGGAGCGCTTTGGAGCGCTGGTGCTGGACGATCGGCACTGGAAGGATCCGGATCCAGACACCGTTGCGCAGGCCATGTGCGATGGCATCCAGGAATTGGGCCTGCGGCTTTCGCCCGCTGCCGCGCGGTTTCAGGCCCGTGTGATGCTTGTGCGGGATCGTCACCCAGACCTGCCCGCGATGGATGAGGAAACATTGCTAAGCACTTTAGAAGACTGGCTTCTACCGCACCTTAACGGAATCCGCAGCACGCAGGATTGGAAACGGTTTGACTGCCTCGACGCCCTGCGGGCGATGCTCGATTGGGCCCAAATGCAACGAGTGGATCAAGCGGCACCGGCGCATTTCACCACCCCGCTCGATCGGAAAATCCCGATCGATTACAGCGGCGCAAGCCCAGAGATCACGATCCGATTGCAGGAGCTATTTGGGGTGACCAAGCACCCGACCGTCGGAACGACACCCCTCAAAATCACACTGCTGTCGCCAGGCCAAAAGCCTGTTCAGGTCACAACCGATCTACCCGGATTTTGGGCCTCAAGTTATGCGGATGTACGCAAAGACATGCGCGGCCGCTATCCCAAACATCCTTGGCCCGAAGACCCCACGCAAGAAGATCCGACCCTGCGCGCAAAGCGCCGGAAGTAGGGTCATGAATTCCACCATTGTCCGTTAGGTGGGCGTCAAACTATATCCGAAAAACGCAAATTTTTGCCACTTTTCAACTTATAGTAGCTTTCATTCAGTATATTTTGTATAAATCAAAGAAAAATCGGCAGTATGTCTACAAACTTTAAAACATTCACCGGCAATCTCGTCGGCTCACCCGCGACCCACCCGATCTCTGATCAGGTTGGTGCGTTTTGCTATCAACACACACCCGACGGCCTGAAATTCTTGCTCGTTACCTCGTCTCGGGGGCGCTGGATTCTGCCCAAAGGGTGGCCCATGAAAAAGCATACCTCCGCAGAGGTCGCGTTGGCCGAAGCTTGGGAAGAAGCGGGCGTGGCTGATGGCGTCGTTTCTCGGGATCCGGCGTTGTCCTATGACAGCATGAAGCACACCAAGAAACGTGGCACGATCTTCACGCGGGTGGCGGTTCATACGATCGCGGTGACCCGACTTGAAGATGTGTTTCCCGAAGCGGACGACCGCGCACGGCGCTGGGCAACGTTAGCTGAGGCGGAAAGGCGGGTGAGCGAAGAGAACCTTCTTACCGCCATTCGCGCCTTGGCTAGCCAGGTAAGCATTAAAGCCTAAACACCTAAGCAATAACGTATAATCGCCTTTTGTGCGTGGAGCCGGTTTTCCGCCTCATCAAAGATGACCGAATGTGGGCCGTCCATGACACTGCTTGTGGCCTCATCATCGCGGTGGGCTGGCAGACAATGCATGAACAGGCTGTCGTCTTTGGCCTTCGACATCAGTTCATCGTTAACTTGATAGCCGCGCAACTGATTGTGACGCCGCTCCCGCGCGGACTGCGGATCATGCATCGAGACCCAAGTATCCGTCACCACAAGATCCGCACCGTTCACTGCCTCATGTGGATCACGAATGGTCGTGTAAAGGCCTGATAAAGCGGGCTCGGGGTCCAGTGGCTCAGGCCCAGTAAACACAAGATCAAAATCGAATTGCTTGGCCGCATGGGCGAAGCTTGCAAAGACGTTGTTTCCGTCGCCCGACCAAACGACTTTCCTGCCCTTGATCGGCCCTCGATGCTCTTCAAACGTCATGATATCGGCCATGATTTGGCAAGGATGCGTGCGGTTTGTGAGGCCGTTGATCACGGGCACGGTAGCGTATTCCGCCATTTCGAGAAGCGTATCCTCTTCAAACGTCCGCATCATGATGAGGTCGACATAACGGGACAGCACGCGCGCCGTATCGGCAATTGTCTCACCATGGCCAAGCTGCATGTCGGTGCCAGACAGCACCATCGTCTGCCCGCCCATCTGGCGGACACCGACATCAAAGGAGACGCGCGTCCGGGTGGAGGGCTTTTCAAAGATCAGTGCCACGATATGACCCGCGAGCGGTTGATCCGCATCAACCGCACCTTTGGGCTGGCCTTTGCGGGCGGTTTTCATGGCTTGGGCTTGATCGATGATAGATTTCAGATCACTGGGATCTGTTTTGTGAATATCGAGGAAATGGGTCATTGGTATCTTTCGTTGAAAGGCAGGGGGACGTCACGCCTCCCCACCCCCCGTGGAGTTGTTTTGGCGAAATGAAGATCAAAAGCTCTCTGCGGCTGCGGTCAGTCGCGTTTGCGCTTCACTGATCTCCTCATCAGTGATGTTAAGCGGCGGGAGCAGACGGATCACATTGTCTGCCGCCGGAACGGTGATCACACCGGCCGCATAGCCCGCATTGACCACGTCGGCGTTCGGTTTCTTACATTTGATACCCAACATTAGGCCCGCGCCACGGACGCTGTCGAAAACGTCTGGGTGGCTCGCCACAAGCCCTTCCAGCTTCTGGCGCAACAACCCGGCTTTGCGGCTGACCTCGGCAAGGAACGCGTCCTCGGCCACCTCGCTCAACAGCGCATGGCCGACAGCGCAACCAAGCGGGTTGCCGCCGTAGGTCGAACCATGCGTGCCCGCGGTCATCCCGCTCGCCGCATCTTCGGTTGCAAGGACGCAACCGATGGGGAAGCCCCCACCGATGCCTTTTGCGACCATCATAATGTCGGGCGTCACGCCCGCCCACTCATGAGCGAAGAGCTTACCAGTCCGGCCGACGCCACATTGGACTTCGTCGAGGATCATGAGAATCCCATGTTGATCGCAAAGGTCCCGCAGGCCTTTCAGGCAGGCATCGGGCAGTGGGATGATCCCGCCTTCGCCAAGCACCGGTTCCACCATGATGGCCGCAATGGTGTCGGAAGCGGCAGCCTGCAAAGCATCATGATCGCCGAGTTTCAAATGCGTGAAGCCGGGTAGCAGTGGTCCGAAACCTTTGGTCATCTTCTCGGACCCCGCCGCCGCGATACCCGCGGACGACCGGCCATGAAACGACCCTTCGAAGCAGATGATCTCTGTCCGCTCCGGCTGGCCTTTGTCGTGCCAATACTTGCGGGCCATCTTAACAGCCAGTTCGCAACTTTCCGTGCCAGAGTTGGTGAAGAAAACCGTGTCGGCGAAGGTCTTGTCCACCAGCAGATCCGCCAGCTTCTGTTGAGCCGGTATGTGGTAGAGGTTCGATGTATGCCAGACGGCCTGCGCCTGATCCGTCAACGCTTGCACAAGGGTTGGATGGGCGTGGCCCAGCGCGTTCACCGCGATCCCTGCGCCTAAGTCCAGAAAACGTCGCCCGTCTGCCTCTTCCAGCCAAGTGCCTTCGCCTTTGACAAAGGTCAAAGGGGCGCGCGCATAGGTCGGCAATATCGAGGAGATCATGGTGATCGGCCTTTCTGAAAAAACGAAGCCATCTGGTGCCAAGCGGCGGGCGTCGTGTCAATGATGTTGGGTGGTTGAAGGGCGTGCGGGATCGGCTGACGGGCTTAGCGTCGGCGTCGGGCGATCTGTATGCAACGAGTCTTCATGGGCCGCCTGCTACGCCAAGCCAGAGCATCTGTGAACCCCCTACGGCCGAAAGATGTCAGCCGATGCTCCAGACAGACTGGCTGGCGTTTGATCCGGGTGCGCCGCAAGGTATCGCCCTACAATCGAGAAGCCGAGGCTGTATCCGCCCCAATGAGCCAGATCCGACGTCCCAAAGAACCATGCCGCATGGTCGTAGTTTGGGTCATCCCAAGCCTTAATCGCTTCTGCTTCGAGCTTCGGCAGCTCTGCCGCCGGCACCGCGGACTCCCATGCTTCGGGCCTCGTCCCCAAAACCTGATGAACAAAATGCCCGGCGAGCCCTTCGCTCACCAACGCGCCGCCCAGCGTTTTGCCGTACCCCACGCCGGCCCAGCGAAGGGCATGGTGGGTTTCATGCGCGATGGTCCGGTCGAACGCGCCGCGGTCAGAAAAGTCGAGATGGGCATGTTCTGGATCGAGCGCGAGGCTGATCAAATCCGCCGACCCACAAAAGCCGCCTATCCCCTCATCTGGGATCGTGTGAGTGGGATTATCAGCAACGATGACATCGATCGCCGGCAAGGCGGTCACCTGATCTATCGCCGCCGCAACGCGTGTGACGCTGGTATTGATCGCGTCTGACAGCGGCAACAGGCGGCCCGTCGCCAGCATAATGTGAAGATGATAAGCCATAGTCCCAGACTATCACTGTCCGGGCCAAGTGCCTGAGATTTCTTGGCCCACCTACGCCTTCAGCCGATATCCGCGCTTCAGCCAAGACCAACAAAGAACGCACACGACGACGCAGGCCGCAGCAACAATGACAAGGCCGAGCCACGGGTTGCTATCGCTGACTCCGATCATCCCGAACCGCACACCGTCGATGATGTAAAAAAACGGGTTGATGTGACAAAGCGTTTGGATGACCCCCGGCAAGGCCTCGATCGAATAAAAGGTGCCGGACAGGAAGGCCAATGGCGTCACGATGAAGTTTGAGATCGCCGAAAGCTGATCGAACTTCTGCGCGTAAATACCCGCAATCAAACCCAAACCGCCCATAAAGATCGACCCGAGCAAGACAAAGACCACAACCCAAACTGGGTTCTGCATACCCACCCCAAGAAAAATCCACGACCCAATCGCAATCACTGCAGCCACGATGGCACCCCGTGCAAAAGAGCCAAAGAGATACCCCACAAGAAGTTCTCCGGCGGACAACGGTGGCATCAGCGTATCAACAATATTTCCCTGCACCTTGGCAGAGGCCATGGAGGAAGAGGAGTTTGCGAAAGCGTTCTGGATGACCGTCATTGTCATGATCCCCGGCGCCAAGAATGTCATGAATGGCACGCCCATCACGTCACCCCGGTTCGGGCCGATGGCGATGGTAAAGATCATCAACAGCAATCCAGCGTTAATCAGCGGCGCCAGGATTGTCTGCGACCAAACATTCATGAATCGACGCACTTCCCGCTCTGCCAATGTCCGTGTGCCAAGCCAGTTCACCCGCCCAAACCGGCGGATCCCCATATCAGCGCTTAACGAAGTGTTGTTTGTCATCCTCTACCTCGGTCATTTCCGCGCGGGCGCTTCACTTCCCTTTGCCCAATGCTTACAATAGAGGATCAAGCGGATAGGCAAGGGCCGATGCGGCGCATCCCCGACAAGATAAGGAAGCATAATGTCCTGGACTGATGAGCGGGTCGAGACACTCAAAAAGATGTGGGGCGAAGGCCAATCGGCCAGCCAAATCGCCAAGGAACTTGGCGGGGTCACCCGCAACGCTGTGATCGGTAAAGTACACCGGTTGGGGTTGTCGAACCGCGCAGGCTCCGGCGGCTCAGCGCCGTCAAAGCCCGCGGCAGAGAAGAAAGCGCCGGCCGCACCAAAAGTTGAAACGAAATCAGCGATCAAACCGAAGGCGGAACCTAAGAAGGTCGAGCCAGAGTTGGACGAAAACGGGATCCCGATCTCTGCCGCTCGGCGCGCCATTATCCCTGCCGGCCAGCCGCTGCCGCCGCAGCCATCCGCCAATGAAATTTCTCCGGAAGCCTTGGCGAAGGTGAATGAGATCGAGAAGTCTGCCAAGAAATTGACCTTGATGGAGCTCACGGAAAAGACCTGCAAATGGCCTGTGGGTGATCCAGCGACACCAAACTTTTGGTTCTGCGGGCTGCCTGTTCAGGCTGGGAAACCTTATTGCGATGCCCACGTCGGTGTGGCCTTCCAGCCGATGAGCAGCCGCCGCGATCGTCGGCGCTAATCCCGAACACTCAGTTCCAATGGGCGCGCCTTGGTGCGCCCTTTTTCTTTGGTTAGTCCGCGGCACTGAAGTGGTTGGCGTAGATCTCTGTCCGTTTGACAAAACCTAGTGACTCGTAGAGCTGGATCGCGCCCGTATTGGATTGATACGCATGTAAGAAAGGTGTTTGCCCCCTTGCGCGGATCGCGTCACGCACGTGCAGGCACAGCGCCGTCCCCAAACCCGCCCCCCGATAATCTGGGTGGGTACAGATCGCGCTAATCTCGACATAGTCCTCTAATCGCATCCGCTCTCCTGCCATTGCGATCAAGACGCCATCGCGCTTCACACCCCAATAGTGTCCCATCAATGGTGTCCGAAGCATGAAGGGGCCCGGCTGGGTCAATGTCGCGAGCGCCATCATGGCCGGCCAATCGGGTTCGGACAGCGGTAGGATTTCGGCAGACGGTGTGGCCTGCGGGCCGTCGTTGCTATCCAGCAACTGCCACGCCATCATCACCTCCTGCGTCGCTCCAGCAGGACACCCGATCGCAAAGGCTTGCGGAACGGTCAACGCTCCGTCCTTTGGCACCAGCTTCGCCAAATCCGCAAGCGCCCCATCGCTCGCATCCGCGACCCCGCCGATGGCACTGACATCTGGAAGATACCGGCGCGCGCGCCCGCTTCCGCTGGCTAAGTTGGCCTGTACACCGACAAGGGCGCTCCAAAACGGTTTATCAAGCGGGTGATCCATATCAGAGCGGCACAAGCCGCCAGGCAGTTTCCGCTGCCGGAACGCGGCCTTTCAGACCGGAGCCAGGAAGGGTCACGCACTCAATCAGCCGCAATGCGAAGTCCCGATCAAAAAGGTCCGCAACCATATCGGCTGTGATCGAAAAAGGGGGACCATTCATAGCGGATTGGTCATAGGTAAACGTCAACACAAACTGCGGCACTCGCCCAGTTTCCGAAATGACGTGTGCTGCGTATCGACGGCGAACGTCGTCAGGCAATGCAACAAGTGCCGCCCGGTCATAAACCGCATGCACCGGCCCCAGCACCCGCGCGGTCACATCAAATACATCGCCAACGAAAACCACGAGATCCGTCGTCGCATAGCGCCTTAAGGCGCCATCTTGCGTCACTTGCGGCGTCATTCCCAACCCCGCAAAAAGCTCCTGTACCGCGGCCTCGCTCAGCTCCGCCCCCGTTACGCGATAGCCCTGTTCCAACAACCAGCCAATGTCGCGGGTTTTCCCGCAAAGCGGGACAAACACATGAGCACCGACATTCAGACGAAGTTCTGAAAAGTGTTTTACCATCAAAGCGTTGTAGTCAGCCTGATGAAAACCGATGTCGCCCTGCGCCCATTTTTGATGCCAATAGGAGGCGTCCATACCGATATCCCTCAAATTCAATACGCCCGTATTCTGGTCAAAATAGACCAGGCGCTCCTGTCGGATTTCTTCCAGATTAACTGGTTTCTTCCCGAAGCCAAGCGGCCATTTTGGAAACAGTGTTTTGGTTGCGGGCTGTGCCTGTAGCAGCCGCCGGGATCTTCAGTTTCGACGCCCCCTGCCCTTGCGCATAGTGAACATAGATTTCGCACCGCCCCAATGCGATCCGTTCCTCCGCCAAGCCGGTCACGTGCGCTAACGCATCGGGAGGTGGCGGATCATCAAGAAATATTGTGTGCACGAAGCGAGGCTCTTCAGCCAGAAAGGGATTGTCCGCAATGATCTGTTCCATCGCGGCACGATCCCGAATAACCACACCCACCAGCTTTCCTGCATAGGCCGCAAGTGCGGACTCAAGCGCAGTTTTCGCGGTATCCGCACGCGACGGCCATTCAAAGACGAGATTGCCACTTGCAATGTAAGTACGGACATCGGCAAACCCAATCGTCGCACAAAGCGCGCGCAAGTCCGCCATCGGAAGTTTTCCCGTGCCCCCCACATTCACAGCCCTAAGAAAGGCAACGTACCGGGTCACCTCACCACACCTCGCGGTAGAGATCCGCAATCTGCATCGCCGTCGGCACCCGCGGGTTGTTATCGGGGGAGCCGGAGTCCCGCGCTTGCTGCGCCATAAGCGCCAACATTGCATCGTCCACCTGGTGGCCCAAAGCGCTTGGCGATGGTACCGCCAGGACGGCGTTCAACTGCTGGAGGCCTTCGATCAACTTGGCACAGGCCATTGCATCACTGTCCTGATCCCCAGCCATACCCATGACCCGGGCGCAGGTGGCATAGCGATCTGGGGCGGCCTCCACCGAAAAGGCCGTGACCGCTGGCAAAAGCATCGCATTCGAAAGCCCATGCGCAACGTGGAAATGTGCTCCAATTGGTCGGCTCATCCCATGCACCAGGGCGACGGAGGCATTGGAAAACGCCATGCCCGCTTGCGCCGCAGCCAGCATCAAGGCCTCTCGTGCAGCCTCGTCTGAGGGATCCGCATAGGCACGACGAACATGATCCGCAATCAAGGGCATCGCAGAGAGCGCAAATGCATCGGTGTAAGGAAAGGCGCGGCGGCTTACATATGCTTCAATCGCGTGGGTTAGGCTGTCAACAGCCGTATCGGCCGTAATCCGAGCCGGTTTGGTGAGGCTAAACGTCCAATCAATGAGAGCGGCCGTCGCCACACAAGCGAGGCCGGACAGGTTATATTTCTCCGGACTCTTCGTGTCAGTGATGACACACCAGCGGGTCATTTCTGAGCCAGTCCCACCTGTCGTGGGGATCAGAATGATCGGCACGCCGCGGCGGTCAATCTGGACCGGCGCCTTGTAGTCACGCACATGGCCGGGATTGACCGCCATGAACGAGACGGCCTTGGCCGTATCCATTGGGCTGCCGCCACCAAAGCCGATCACGCAATCATAATTGCCCGCCCGAAATGCGGACAGCCCCTCATCGACACAAACGTCCGTCGGATCTTCCACCACCTTGTCAAAGAGCCCCCAAGCGAGACCTGCGCGGTCCAAACCATCGGTCAGTATTGTCAGATGCAACTGCGCGACCCCTGTGTCGGTGACAATTAAGGGGCGGGACAGGCCAAGCTGCCCCATCACCTCGGCCGTTTCATCCGCTACGCCGCCGCCAATGCGGATGATGCGCGGTGATTGAACGCGCCCCAGTGTCCCTGTCTGCATCTGAGCCCTCCGTTTTGGCAACAGACCTTAGAACCCTCAGTCAAACAAGAAAAACATGCGCGGCCCTGGCAGCAACTTACCCCTTTTCCGCCAATGCAACGCAAGCGGCACTTCCGATTGGATGACTGTACAAGCGGACTTCTCAGCACTACCCGGGGCTACTGAGGTTGCGCAAAACGGGAAATGGTGTCCGGTTTCATTTCGATTGAGAACCCAGCGCCCTCTGGTGCCATATAGGCTCCTTGCGCGACCCTGCAGGGATCGATGAAATGTTCGTGCAGGTGGTCAACATATTCGATCCGGCGGCTGTCCTTCTCACCACAGATGCACACATAATCAATCATCGACATGTGTTGAACGTATTCGCACAGGCCGACCCCACCAGCATGCGGCCAGACCGGCAGCCCGTATTTGTGGGCCATGAGCATGACGGCAATCACCTCGTTCAAGCCCCCCATGCGGCAGCTGTCAATTTGGACGATATCAATCGCGCCAGCTGCGATAAACTGTTTGAACAGAATGCGGTTCTGGCACATCTCACCTGTGGCAACCTTGATCGGGCCAATAGCGTCACGGATCGCTTTGTGACCCAAAATATCGTCCGGGCTGGTCGGCTCTTCGATGAAAAACGGCTTGGCAAAGCCGAGCTGTTTGATCCAGTCGATCGCTTGATCGACCTCCCAAACCTGGTTGGCGTCGATCATAATCGTCACGTCATCCCCGAGCTCTTCGCGCGCGATGGTCAAGCGGCGAATGTCATCATCTAGATCGCCACCAACTTTGAACTTGGTGTGGGTAAAACCGGACGCGCGCGCCTCTTGGCAGAGACGGCGCAATTTTTCATCCGGATAACCTAGCCACCCGGCCGAGGTCGTGTAGCACGGATAGCCTTCGGCCTTCAGCGCTGCGATCCGATCCGCTTTGTGTGCCTGTTGGGCTTGCAGGAGCTCCAATGCCTCGTCCGGCGTGATCACATCAGTCAGATATCTGAAATCGATGAGACGGACAATTTCTTCAGGCGACATCTCACTGACCAACAGCCATACAGGCTTGCCAGCCTCCTTCCCCCACAGATCCCAGACAGCGTTGACAACTGCACCGGCAGCCATGTGGATCGCACCCTTGTCAGGACCTATCCAACGCAACTGGCTGTCGCCGGTGATATGGCGCCAGAAACGGCTCATGTCCGATCTGATCCAATCCAGTTCAAGCCCCGTCACCAAGGCGCCAAGGGCCTTGATAGCGGTCACGCAGATTTCGTTGCCGCGCCCAATGGTAAAGGTGAGACCATGGCCTTCATGAGGGCCATTGGTCTCAAGCACCACATAGGCCGCCGAATAATCTGGGTCCGGGTTCATCGCGTCAGAGCCATCCAACTGTTCGGATGTCGGGAACCTGAGGTCGTGGGTTCGGATGCCTGTAATCTTGGTCATGTGCTCGCGCCCACTTTTTGGGTTTGCGTGCCCAGCCCCTCGATGGAGAGGGTGATGACATCCCCGGGTTTCAAGTAGGTTTCTGGCTTTTGCCCCATGCCGACACCCGGTGGTGTCCCTGTAGAGATTATATCGCCGGGTTGGAGGCTCATGAATTCGCTTAGGTGTGAAATCACGGTGGCCACGTCAAAGTGCATCGTCGCAGTTGACCCATCTTGATAGCGATGGCCATTCACCTCCAGCTGCATTGGCAGGGTTTGGGGATCCGGTACTTCGTCGCGCGTGACCAGCCAAGGGCCAATCGGGCCAAATGTGTCAGCCGATTTGCCTTTGACCCATTGCCCGGACCGGTACAGCTGAAAGTCGCGCTCAGACAGGTCATTGACGACGCAATAGCCGGCGACGTGGCTCAGCGCATCCTGCCGGGAGACGTATTTAGCCTCCGTGCCGATCACAACGCCGAGCTCAACTTCCCAATCGGTCTTCACAGAATTGCGGGGGATCTCGACCGTATCGTTCGGCCCCGTAATAGCAGACGTTGCTTTGAAGAAGATGACGGGTTCTTCCGGGAGCGAAAGGCCGCTTTCAGCGGCATGGTCAGCGTAGTTCAAGCCGATACAAATGAACTTTCCAACCTGACCCACGCAGGGGCCAAGGCGCGTGTCTGCGCTAACCTCGGGCAAAGCCCCGGGATCAATATCAGCGAGCGTCGCCAGACTTTCATCGCTGATCGTCGCCCCCCAAATGTCGTCGATCACACCTGACAGGTCTCGGACTGTACCCCCGTTATCGAGAAGACCGGGTTTTTCAGACCCCTTTTGACCAAATCGCAGAAGTTTCATAAACGGTTTCCTTGACTAAATCGACCAACCGCCATCAACGGCGAGTGTTTGTCCAGTTGTGAACCTGCTTTCATCGGAAGCAAGGTAGACGGCCATAGACGCGATTTCTTCGGCCGTACCGATGCGCCCCATCGGCTGACGGGCGATAAAGGCGGCATGGGCCACCTCATAGTCTCCGGTCTCGCGGAGCCGCTGATGCATGCTGGGGCTGTCGATTGTGCCAGGACAGATCGCGTTGCACCGAATGCCTTGCGAAATGTAGTCAGCGGCGATGGCCTTGGTCATCCCGTTCACGGCCGCCTTGGTCGCGCCATAGGCGTAGCGATTTACCACGCCTTTGATCGATGAAGCCACGGACGAGATGTTGATGATGGACCCGCTGCCTTGCTCCAGCATGCCGGGTAGAACCGCTTTGGTCATGCGGTGCATCGCAAAGACATTCAGCTCAAAGCTAAAGTCCCAATCTTCATCGCGGCCTTCCAAAATGGTGCCATTTGCAACAAAACCTGCACAGTTAAAAAGGCAATCCACAGGGCCGACATCTGCGACAAGTTCAGCAATCTGGTCGGGGTTTGTCACATCCAAAATTCGGGTTTTGGTACACTTTGTCCCGTCCAGTGTTGCCAAGGAGTTGGGGTTGATGTCAGTGGCAATGACCTGCGCCCCTTCCGCCGCATAGGCCAGTGCCGTCGCGCGGCCTATGCCCTGCCCGGCAGCGGTCAACAGTGCGGTCTTTCCGGCGAGCCTGTTTGTCATTCTGCGGGCTTCAGATTGTAGGTTTCGATGGCGTTGCGCCCCATGATCGCGGCGAGGTCACTTTCGCTTAGTCCGGACAAAAGCGATTGTGTCGTTTCGCACCAACGGTCATAAGTGCTTGCGAGCGTACAGACAGGCCAGTCGCTGCCCCAGATCATGCGAGCGGGTCCAAATGTATTCAGCAGGTGATCGACATAGGGACGCAGCATATCGGATGTCCAATTGGCACCGGCCTCTGTAACAAGACCGGACAGCTTTACTTTGGCGCTTGTTTCCTCTGCCAATAGCTGCATGTCACGCGCCCAAGCGCTGATACAGCCTTCGGCAATCTTTGGTTTCGCCCCGTGGTCGATCACAACGTTCAGGTCCGGGTGCCGGTGCAGCAAAATTCGCAAATTTTGCAAGTGTCGCGGCAGCGTTAACGCGTCAAAGACCAAGTTCGCGCTCGCGACTGTCTGGAATGCAGGCGTCAGGACATTACCTAACATCCATTCATCATCCGCGATATCTTGGATCATCGGACGCAGCCCAACCAAATATTCGTTCCGGGCCAAATCATTGATGGTTTTGGCCGCGTCGGGCGCGCCAAAGTCGACCCAGCCAACGACGCCCTTGATGAAGGGCGCGCGTTTTGCCAATGCCAGCAGCCACCGGGTTTCCGCGATGGTGGGTGCAGCTTGTACCAAAATGGTACCCTCGATCCCTTGTGCTGTCAGGAAGGGCGCCAAATCGTCGGGAAAGAAATCTCGATAGATGGGGTCCAGGTCCGGTGTGAGCCAGCCATAATCGCCGCGCTCAAGCCCCCAAAAGTGCTGATGAGCATCAATCCTCACGAAATCACACCTTTCTTGAGGATGATGTTTCCGTAAAGCCGCTGCTCTCCAGTTTGAACGACGGCAATTGTGGTCGCTGCACGGTCATAAAATGCGAAACGTTCCAACGTTTGGATTTTGCGTGGTGCATCCGCTTCGTCGTTGATCGCGCTTTGAAAATCCTTCACAGCTTCGGGGATTACGTCAGGGTCGCCAACCACCTCCATCGTCAGAGCAGGATCGTCGACATAGGTATCTAACGGCATGACCGAAAGCACCGCACACAGCACTTCGGTGGCGTCCGAACCATCTGCGCGAATGCACTGAGGCCCGGCTGACTCAGCCGGAAAGTTTGCATCGACGATTGCGATCTCATCGCCATGCCCCATTGCGCGCAAGGTGCGCAGCAGCTCGGGACAAAGGATCGGGTTGATATTACGCAGCATTGGCGCCCTCACTTGGCAGTGGCGCGTCCGGCCGGATCAGACCTTCAGAGCGCAAGTCGGACCACAACCCGTCGGGCACGTATGTTTCGAAAAGCTGCGCATTGGAGCGCACCTCTGCGGCGCTCATCCCGCCCGGGATTACGGTCTTGACTGCGGGATGACCCATCACGAATTGCAAAGCGGTCGCGATCAGTGATGTGCCATGGGCGGCACAAACAGCTTCGATGTTGCGAGTCCGCTCCATGATTGCGGGCGGTGCGTCAGAATAGTTAAACTTGGCACCCGGAACAGCGCCAGTGGCCAAAATGCCCGAGTTATATGGCCCACCAAGGATGATCCCGACGTCGCGCTTCACGCAAAGCGGCAGGAAGCTGTCGAGCGCCTCTTGCTCCAAAAGTGTATAGCGGCCCGCCAACAAGAAGCCGTCAAAATCGCCTAAGCCCAACAGCCTTTCGCACACTTGCCATTCGTTCACGCCGGCACCGATGGCTGCGATTTCACCGTCGCTGCGAAGTTCGTCGAGAGCCTTGTACCCGCCGCCGTCGAACAATTCGCGCACCTTGGCATCAGATGCTTCTTGACTACCTTGACTGAACACACAGACATCATGCACCAGCAAGACATCGGCATTCGCCACGCCGATCCGTTCGCGGCTGGCTTCATATGACCGCATCACCCCGTCATAAGTGTAGTCGAATACAATCCGCTTTTGTGGAACGTTGACAAAAGCTTCGGGCGTCACTTCATCAGGGCTACAATCCAAAAGCAGTCGCCCAATCTTCGTCGACAGCTGAATATTGTCGCGACCAAAGCGCGCAATGGCGGCGCCAAACCGCCTCTCGGACCGGCCGAGCCCGTACTGCGGGGCTGTATCAAAGAACCGGATGCCGACATCATAGGCGGCCTGCAACGTGTCGGCCGCCTCATCCTCAGTGATCGCCCGATAGAGGTTGCCCAGGCCTGCACCGCCAAAGCCAAGCGCGGTAAGCGGAACGGGTCGTTTCGTGCGCTTGTTTAGTTGCCGCAGATCTCCAACTTCCATCACAGTCACCCGTCAAAAAGGTCTGGGCGGGCCGCTTCAAGTGGCGCAAGCCGCTTGATGAGCTGCCGGATATGGTGGCGCATGGCCTCCTCTGCCCCAGTTGCGTTTTGGTTTTTTATCGCTTCGATGACATCGACATGTTCATCGACAGTTTCGGACATGCGGCCCGGTTCAGGCACCAACATGACACGCGCACGGTCGACGTGCGACGATAAGGTGCGCACCGTTCCTGGAAGGCGCTGGACGCCGGTGGTTCCCAAAATCATTTCGTGCATCGCAATGTCAGTGCGGAAAAAGTCCTCGCCATCCGCGTCGGCTACCAAAAGCCGCTGCATTTCAAGATTTCGCAGTAGTCGCGCCAATATCTCTTCCGACCGATGCGTTGCGGCATGCCGTGCGGCGGCACCTTCCAAGGCTGCGCGAAAGAAGACGTCCTCGCGTATGGCCGCCATGGACAGCCGGGCAACCCGCGTGCCGGACTGTGGAACGATGTCAACGAGCCCTTCGCTCGACAATTTCGCCAGCGCATCCGACACCGGCGACCGCGACACACCCAGCTGGTCACAGATGGCCGACTTTCGAATCGCAGCGCCCGGCAGGAAGTCCAGATTGAGGATAGCCGTCTTGACCGCCGAATAGACCCGATCCGCCAGTGATCCGGTTAGATCACTAAGAGCCGGAAGCTTAGAAACATCTGTTTCGTCGGTGTTTATAATCGTCGCCATGCCGACTAACATGTTAGTTGACATTGCATGGCAGCACAAGTAGCGTTTTCGAGGGAGGAGTGGATTGCTGGAGCGCAGAGGAGCGTCGACGCAGTCACTGCACACCGCAAATGGCGCGTCATGACGTTTTGTTGTGGCGCAAAAATGCCGCGAGCGTCGCCAGCTTACGAGATGTTGCGACGCTTGAAGCAGTGGAGGAAAAACATGATATCGAAGCTAGCAAAAGGATCAGCCCTTGTGGCTGCTGCGGCCCTCGCGCCGAGCAACGTAATGGCTGATGGACACTACGATGGAATCGTCATCAACATTTTGACCCGCCCAGGGCCTGTTATTGCAGGTCGCATGGTGGAGCGTGGTGAAGAGTTCGCAGCCCAGACCGGCGCAGAGGTGCGCGTGGCAGAGGTGCCATTCGCGGAAATTTTCCAAAAACTTCTGACTGATTGGGCCACTGGCACCAACTCGATCGACGTTGGCGTCTTCGCCTCCGGTTGGGGAGTTGAACTGGTGTCTGGTGGGCTTGTTGCCAACCTAGATTCATTGATCGCTGCAGACGATAAGATCAACATCGAAGACATCGCGCCCTACTTCCGCGACTTCAACCAGAAGGTCGAAGGATCCACCTACTTCATCACGATCGATGGCGATTTCCAGATGATGTACTATCGCACAGATGTGTTCGAGGAAGCTGGTATCGAACCTCCTCGAACATGGGACGAATACCTCGAAGCCGGAGCCGCAATCCACGGAATGGACATGAACGGCGATGGCGAGGCTGACTATGGTTCTTGCACATTCATGAAGCGTAACGCGCAAAGCTACTTCGCGATCCAATCTGTCGCTGCAAGCTTTGTTCAGTCGAAAGGTACCGGTGAGGGCCTTTACTTCAATCCAGAGGACATGACGCCAAAGATAAACAATGAAGCATGGAAGAAGGCCTTCGAAGTCTTCAAAGCATCGGTGGCGTTCAATCCACCTGACGTGCTCAACCAGGACATCGGCGACACTCGTGCGCTTGCGCTTGCTGGTCGCTGCGGCATGGTCATTGATTGGGGCGACATCGGCCCACTTTCTATCGAGGAAGGCAGCCAAATCAAAGACAAGGTCGGCGCGATCATTATGCCCGGCTCGACCGAAGTGCTGAATACTGCGACGGGTGAGCTTGAAGCTTGTTCCGCGGACAACTGCCCTCATGCCGTCGACGGCGTGAACTTCGCACCGTTCGCAGCGTTTGGTGGTTGGACCGGCGCGATCTCTGCCACACTGGACGAGCAGAAGACGCAGGCCGCTTACGATTTCCTGTCTTACATGAACCAAGCTGAGCAATCGAACCTGGATGTGACGATGGGCTGGACGGGCTACAATCCCTACCGGAACTCGCAATTGGAAGACACCACACTGTGGGTCGAGGCTGGCTTTAGCCAGGCCGCTGCCGAAAACTATCTCGGCGCGATCAAAGAAAGCTTGAACCACCCCAACATGGCGTCTGATTTCCGCATTCCAGGTGCGCAGCAGTACACCGGTGTGGTCCTCGACCGTGAGCTCGCCCGTTTCTTGGCTGGTGAGATTACCGTTGATCAGGCCCTCGAGAACATCGAGGAGGGCTGGGAAGAGATCACCGAGGACTTCGGTCGCGACGAACAGGCCGCGATTTATAAGCTGTCCTTGGGCATCACGAACTAATCCAACTGGCGCGGGCGGGTGTGCAGCCCGCGCCAATGATTGCGCTTCAGACAAAGATCACGACTATGGACCAATGGCTAGACAGACATATGGGGCGGCTTTTCCTGGCGCCCGCCGTGGTTCTGATCCTTGTTTTTTCGATCTTTCCGCTTGTCGCCTCTGCCGTCCTGGCGTTTTCCCGTTTGCGGTTAACCGGTGGCGGGTTTCGCATGCGGTTTGCCGGGTGGCGGAACTTTGAAAAACAACTATTCGGGTCAGAGCAGTTCCACCTGTTGGGGACATTCGGCACCCTGTCTGCCCTCGCCTGGGTTTTCGGGCTGGCGTGCACGGCGGGGTTGATTTGGTGGATGATCAGATATTGCCGGACCCATTTCACATTGTTTGGCTTTATCGGGCGGCTGATCACATTTGCCATGGCGTTAGGACTGGTCTGGCTGTTCGCCGCAACAACACTATCAGGTCGGCCCTTCGGGACCGTCGGCACGACGCTGTTTTACGTTTTCGTTGGCTGCGGGATCCAATTCCTGATCGGCACAGCGCTTGCCTTCGCGTGTTCACAACATATCAAAGGCAGCCGGACCTTCCGGGTGATCTTCTTTATACCGATGATGATAACCCCGATAGGCGTCGGCTATATCTTCCGCATGATGGCCGATACGACCAAAGGGCCCTTTGCAAACCTCTGGCAATGGGTCGGTCTGGGGGACTGGGCCTGGGCCGCAGACCCGTGGGCGGCTCGGATATTCATCATTATTGCTGATAGCTGGCAGTGGATCCCCTTTGTCTTTATCATGATGCTGGCTGGGTTTGAGAGCGTCTCAAAGGACCTCAACGAAGCCGCAGAGATCGATGGCGCGGGCACGTGGATGACGTTCCGGGAAATCATCTGGCCGCAGGTTTTGCCCATCGCCGCGACAGTAATGCTGATCCGGGTGATCGAAGCGTTTAAAATTGTCGATCTGCCCAACATCATGACGGCGGGCGGTCCCGGGATCGCGACGGAATCTGTCAGCTTGCAATCTTACTATGCCTGGCGAGCGCTTGACCTTGGGCAAGCCTCGGCTGTGGCTTACATCCTTCTATTCATCACAGTGGTCATCTGCGTGTCCTTCTTCAATTTGATCGTCTTGGCTCGCGTGAGGGCAAAGCCATGAGCCCGCAATCTCCTAGCATTTTCGAGCCGCGCAAAATTGGGGAAATGGCACCAGCAACAAAGGTGTTGTTGTACACAGTGCTGATCGGTTGGTCAGTATTCGTGATCTTTCCAATTTATTGGCTTTTGATCACGTCGTTCAAAACCCCAGCGGCGGTGAATGAAGGCCCTTTTTTCATCCCTTGGGTCGACTTCCAGCCAACCCTCCATGCGTGGAAAGACCTGTTCATCTACGACGCTGCCGATACATTTCGGGCTTACTTCAATTCAATCGTCATCGCGGCGTCTGCGACGTTTCTGTCGGTCCTTGTCGGCTCTATGGCGGCCTATTCGCTGAGCCGGATTGAATTTGCGCCCAACTTAATCACGATCCTTTACTTTATCGCGCTTCTGATCGGTGCCGGCGTGGCAATTGGGGTGTATGGGACCGATCTTTGGCTGACACTTGCGGTGGCCGTTGCGCTCTTTTTCATGCTCGCCCGTGCGGTTGGGCGGCTTTACACTGTGCGTCTGGCAAACGGAGACATCCTGTTTTGGATCATCTCGCAGCGCATCCTCGCTCCGATTGTTGTCGTTGTCCCAATCTACATGATGTTTCAGTCGGTTCGGATGCTCGACACCCACTTCGCCATCATCGTGACCTATGCCGTGGTGAACCTGCCTATCGTCGTCTGGCTGATGTTCGACTTCTTCAATTCGATCCCGCGTGATCTCGAGGAAAGCGCGCAATTGGACGGGGCGACGATGGTGATGACCTTTCGTGAGATCGTGTTGCCGCTATCTCGCGCCGGGCTGGCAGCGACAACGCTGCTCGTGATGATCTTTTCCTGGAACGAATACTTGTTCGCGCTGTTCCTTTCGACGTCGAAAGCACAGACCTTACCCATTCTCGTTGCCGCGATGAACGCGGGGGAGCGGGGCATTCTGTGGTGGACCATGTCAGTGGCCATCATCATCATGATCATCCCGGTCGTTGTGCTGGCGGTGGTTCTTCAAAAATATATCTCCAAAGGCCTCCTCGTTGGGGCGGTGAAAGGGTAGTGCCATGAACGCTGAGGCACCGATCATCGGCTCTCCGATGGGTATTTCGATCCACGACATGAATAAGTTCTACGGTGCGTTTCACGCATTGAAGGACTTTTCGTTGGAAATCGAACCAGGCGAATTCCTTGTCCTTCTTGGTCCCTCTGGCTGCGGCAAGTCCACAGCTTTGCGGATGATTGCAGGGCTCGAAAGCATCAGTTCCGGGACGTTGATGATTGGCGAGAATGACGTCACCGAAGTCCTGCCCAAGTATCGCGATATCGCCATGGTCTTTCAGTCTTATGCACTTTACCCGCACAAGACCGTCGCAGAAAACATCGGCTTTCCACTCAAGGTCGCTAAAACCCCAAAGGCCGAGATGGAGGCGCAAATCAATGCGGCCGCAGCACAGGTCGAACTGGATCATCTGTTGGAGCGTCTGCCAGGTCAGTTGTCGGGCGGCCAACGCCAGCGCGTGGCCCTCGCCCGGGCGATTGTACGCCGCCCGTCGGTCTTTTTGATGGATGAACCGCTATCCAATCTTGACGCGAAATTGCGCGGCAACATGCGGGCGGAACTGAAACATATGCAAAGCACGCTTGGCATTACCACAATCTACGTCACCCACGACCAGATTGAGGCAATGACATTGGCGCATCGTGTGGCCATTATGAAAGACGGCGTCCTGCAACAGCTTGGCACGCCGAAAGAGGTCTACTCAGACCCTGCGAACTTATTTGTGGCCGGTTTCATGGGTTCGCCGCCTATGAACTTTATTGAAGGCACGCTCAAAGCAGGAACCTTTAACGCATCTGGCCTACAGCTCTCTGCTGAGGGTCTCGCAGATACAGACGCCAGCACGATGGGCTTTCGTCCAGAAGACGCACAAGTCGTCGCGCCGGGCCAAGGTATCTTTGATGCAACCGTCTTTACGGTCGAGATGACTGGCGACCAAACCCTTGTCACCTTCCGATTTGGTGACCGGCCAATTGTCGTCAAAGCCCCGAAAGACTTCGACATCTCACCAAACACCATTGCAGGGGTCGCCTTTGATGTGGCGGGTGCATGTTTCTTTGCCACTTCCAGTGGATCAAGATTGCGCGTGACCGTCTAGAAGTTCACCCGATCTCCACCCTTTAGGTCAAGGATCTCGCGTGCCTCGTCTGGGCTGGCGACTTCGCAGCCAAGGTCCTCGACGATGCGCCGCACCTTGGCGACTTGTTGCGCGTTGCTTTCGGCCAACGTGCCGCGCGAGATGAACAAGCTGTCCTCAAGCCCGACACGCACGTGTCCGCCCATTTGGCTTGCCGTCGTCGCCATCGGAATTTGCGAGGCGCCCGCGGCAAGGATCGACCAGCGATATTGATCGCCAAATAGCTTGTCGGCGGTCTTTTTCATAAACACCAGATTATCGATATCGGCGCCGATCCCACCTAGGATCCCCATAACGAATTGAATGAAGACGGGCGCCTTGAACAGGCCTGCGTCCATGCAGTACTTCAAGTTGTAAAGGTGTCCGACGTCGTAACACTCATGTTCGAATTTGATGTCATGTGGGGCCAGCGTTTCAGCCGCCTCGCGGATATCGCGGAAGGTGTTGCGAAAAATGTTGCCGTCTGAATTTGCGACATACTCTTTTTCCCAATCGAACTTCCAATCATCATCGCCATAGCGCTTGGCCAGCGGATGAAAGCTAAAGTTCATGGACCCCATGTTCATACTGCACATCTCGGCGCTAAAAGTCGCGGCAGGTCTTATTCGATCTTGGATTGACAGTGTCAGCGACCCACCTGTTGAGATGTTCACGACGGCATCGCTGGCTTGTTTGATCCGTCCCAGAAAAGGAAGGAAGTCGTCAGGGTTGACCGACGGAGCTCCCGTTTCATTGTTGCGCGCGTGCAAATGCAGGATGGACGCCCCTGCCCCTGCGGCTTCAACCGCTTGGGCGGCGATATCATCATAGGTGTAAGGCAAGGCATCAGACATGGTCGGCGTGTGAATCGCGCCAGTGACCGCGCAAGTAATGATGGTGCGCTGTTGTTTTGCCATTGGCTTAGTGTCCTTTGTCGACGTCGGTTTGGACGCGGTAACTGAGTGGGAAGAGTTCAAGGTCGAAGCGACTGCGGATCAGGCCCCAGACCCCTTTCGGGGCTTTGAGCATGATGCCGATGGCGACTAACCCCAAGACGATCAGATATACGGTTCCAAGATCAGCGAGCGTTTCTCGCAGCAGAAAGAACAGGATCGTACCGATGATTGGCCCTTCAAGGGTTCCGATCCCACCAATCACAACGATGAAAATGACGAAGGCCGTCCAGTCATTCACGGAAAAGGCCGCATCGGGTGAAATCCGCAATTTTTGCAAGAAGATCAGCCCGCCAATGATCGCCGTAAAAGCAGATGTGACGACATACACCTCAAGCTTCGTGCGCCAGATGTTGATCCCAAGACCGGCGGCGGCAACCTCGCTATCGCGGATGGCGGTCAGGGCGAGGCCCCGGTTGGACCGCAGGAAAAGGTAAACGCAGGCAATCACGGTGACCGCTGCGCCCAGCGCCAACCAATAGCTCAAAGCCTCGCGCCCCGAACGGGAATCCGCCAACGATTTAACAACATCCACCGGCAAGGATGACCCGGACCCCCCGCCGAGTGACGAGACTTGCGCGAAACTCAAGCGGAACACCTCGGCCATGACCCAAGTGCCGATCGCGAAGTAGGCCCCTTTTAGCCGAAAAATGAGGGCGGCAATGGGCACTGACAAAAGTCCGGCCAGCACGCCGCCCGCCAAAATGGCCAGCACAGGGTGCAGGCCCGCAAACATCGTCAAAGCGAACAATAGGTAGCCACCAAAACCGACATAGGCCTGTTGCCCCACCGAAACCAACCCCGCATAGCCTGCCATGAGGTTCCACAACATGGCGAGGGATAGGTAGAGGTATATCTCACCCAAGAGGCGCAAATCGGCTCGGCCTGCCCACCATGGCGCGGCCGCAAGAACGATCAAGCCAAGGACAGCGATGGCCATTGCCACTTGCGCGGAACGGCTGGTTCTGACGATGCGCGTGCTCAATGCGTGACCCTCGGAAACAGGCCCTGCGGGCGGATTGCCAAAACGACAAGAAATGCGACATGCCCTGCAAGCAGTTGCCAGCCAGGGTCGATCTTGGCCCCGAGCGTTTGCGCGACACCGAGAATGACACCTCCCGCCAGCGTGCCCCACAGATTGCCCAACCCACCGATGATCACGGCCTCGAAACCAAAGATCAGCCGCGCGCCACCCACCGATGGATCAAAGCTTGTACGTACGCCCAAAAGAATGCCCGCAATTGCTGTCACCGCAAGCGCGAGCGCCATCGCCATGCCAAAGACATGCGCCTTGTTCAGGCCCATCAGCTGCGCGATATCGGAATTGTCTGACGTTGCCCGAAATGCGCGGCCAAGCGCGGTTCGATAAAAAATGAATTGTAGACCAGCGATGACCGCGACAGCGATCGCAAATGTCACCAGCGGCAGCACGCCAAGTGTCAGCCCGCCGAGCGACACGCCCGCCGTCTCAATGACCCCAGCATTCATTTTCTGTGGGTCGGCGGAATAGGCCTCCAACAACGCATTTTGAATGATCACTGATAGTCCAAACGTCACCAAAAGCGGCGGCAAAATATCGTCACCCAGCGTCCGGTTCAGGATCCCGCGTTGCAGCACATAGCCAATCCCGGCCATAGCCGGCATGACGATCAGCAAGGCCATGAACGGGTGAACGCCAAGCATCACTGTTGTGGACAGCCCCATATAGGCGGCGAGTACGATCAGGTCACCGTGGGCAATATTCACCAGTCGCATCACCCCAAAAATGAGCGATAGCCCGGCCGCAAAAAGTGCGTAAAGCCCACCCAGCAGTGTCCCCTGCAAAATGGCTGAAACCCAATCCATTAAGCTTCAACTCCGAAATAGGCGCGTGTTATGTCGTCGCGCGATACGCTGTCGGTCGCACCTGTTAGGGACACGCGCCCCTCTTGCAGACAATAGACGCGTGACGACACAGACAGTGCTTTGCTGATGTCCTGCTCAACAATCATGGCAGTCATGCCGTCGCCAACGATATCGGGCAGCGCGTCATAGATGGATTTGATAATCACCGGGGCCAAACCAAGGCTGATTTCATCAAACAAGATGACATCCGGGTTCGCCATCAGCGCCCGTCCAATTGCCACCATTTGCTGTTGGCCCCCAGACAACGTGGTTGAGGCCTGATCTTTACGTTCTTTTAGGATCGGAAAGAGCGCGTATATCTTATCGATGGACCAAGGCCCTGCGCGTCCTGTTTGCGCCCCAATCATCAGGTTCTCCACGACCGACAGGGATGGGAACAATTGGCGTCCTTCCGGGACCAGCGCAATGCCTTTGCCCGCAACTTGATCAGCGCGCAATGCGCCAATCCCATCGCCATGATAGACGATCTTCGCGGCCTCATTCGTTAGCAAACCAGCAATCGACCGCAGCAGGGTGGTTTTGCCCGCACCGTTCGCTCCGATGATGGCCACGACCTCACCCGCCGCGATTTCCATATCAATGCCGAACAAAGCTTGGAAATCGCCATAATATGCATCCAATTGGCGAAGGGACAGAACAGGATCAGGCATCAGCGTCGATCCCCAAGTAGATCTCTTTGACTTCGGCGCTGTCCATGATCTCTTTTGGTTCGCCCTCGGCGATTTTGCGGCCAAAGTCGATGACGATCAGCCGCTCAGCAACTGCCATCAACGCGTGGACCACATGTTCAATCCAGATGATCGTGGTGCCGTTGGCATGGATACGTTTGATTGTGTCAATCAACGCACCACATTCCGCATCTGTGAGCCCGCCTGCGATTTCATCCAATAGCAAGAGCCTCGGCTTCGCGGCTAGCGCCCGCGCCAGTTCCAGCCGCTTGCGTTCCAGCAGCGACAGCGCCCCCGCACGCATATTCGCTTTGCCGGCAAGGCCTGTGTCTGTCAGCACGTCGAGGGCATGCGCTTCAGCCTGGCGGCCGCGTAGCCCGGCGCCTTGCGTGGCCCCGACAAGGGCGTTTTCAAACACCGTCATGCCGACAAAAGGCTGTGGAATTTGAAAAGACCGTGCCACGCCCATTTTGCAGCGCGCTGCCGCGGGAAGTTTCGTGATGTCCTGACCATCAAAATGGATCGTCCCGCTATCGGGGCGCATCGCGCCTGTGATCAGATTGAACAGGGATGTCTTGCCCGCACCGTTGGGCCCCAGGATGCCGACGGCCTCACCTTGGGCGACGTCAAAGCAGCTCGCATCAGCAACGATGACCGCGCCAAATGCCTTTTGCAGGTTGTTGACAGACAGAAGTGCGGACAAGACGGTTTCCTTAGCTCAGCAACTTCAGCTCACCGCCCAGGGGGATGTTGGGCGCGGAGGCATTGTTGGTGATGACCAGTTCCATTGCGTCGCCGGTCTTCTGCCACTGACCCGCGACAAGTGGTGTCTTGGTAACATTCGGAACAGGGCCGGCACCAAAGTTCACATCACCGACGATGGTAGACATGTTCGTCGCCTTGATCGCGTCGACAATTGCCATCGGATCATCCAGATCCGCTGCCCTTGAAACGACGTCGCGGACAACTTCAAACAGCGCATGTTTAAAGCCAATCGGCTGTGTCCAAGGGCGGCCCGTTGCGTCAGTATAGCCGCTCGCCAAATCAGCCGCGCTGTCACCTGTTAGCGAGGAACTGAACGGATGGTTTGGGCTCCACCAGATTTCTGACGTCAAACCTTCACCGCGATCACCCAGACTTTCGATGACGGATGGGAACAGTAGTGCCTTGCCGATTGTCACCACCTTGGGTCGGAAATCTTGTTGTGCGGCCTGCGCCCAGAAAGTCGCAAAGTCCGGCGGGATCATGTTGCCAGTGACGATTTCGCAGCCGGCCTCCTTGAAGGCCGCGATATAGTTGCTGAAATCGTCGTTCAGCGGCTGATACCGGCCCGGATCGGTCAGGGTAAACCCTGCTTCGGCCAGGGGCTTCGGAAAGCCTAGTTCCGGATCGCCCCATGCGTTGCCGTCGGCATCATTGGGAAACAACCCACCAATGTTCTTCGCGGCGCCTGAGCTACCCCAAAGATCAAGGAAGTTGCCGATCACATCCTCAAGACCCCAAAAGAAATGATAGGTGAAATCGAAGCCATCCGCAGGGTTGCCGTTGCGGCCAAAGAAGTAGGGCTGCCAGGGACAATCGGTCGTGATGCAAGGGACCTCGTTGATTTCAGCCTGATCGGACACGGGGTTTGTTGTGTCAGGAGTCGAAGCGGCGACGATGATGTCGACCTCATCGTCTAGGATCAGGCCTGCGGCGACTTCAGCTGCGCGGTTTGGGTTCGATTGGCTGTCCTTCGAAATGATCTCGATATTGATGGATTTGCCATTATTCTCCACGCCACCTGAAAGGGCCGCTTGGACGCCTTCCAATACGAAATCGTCGGCCTCCGCAAACCCTGCAAGAGGACCAGTGCGGGGGCTGACATGGCCCACTTTGATCGTCGGCGTCTGTGCATAAGCGCGGCTGGACGTCAGAATTGCTGGTGTCGCGACGGATGCCGCAAGCCCACCTAAAATGTGGCGTCTGTTTGGTGTCGTCTTCATCTTTGCTCCTCCCAAAGCTGTGATTATTTTGGTAAAATCTTCTCAAGTTCTCTTAGATGATTGGCAACGCGGACCTTGGTTTCCTCCAGATCACCCGGTTTCCAATCCCGAAGTCCCGCGCCTGCTGCCATGCCCCCACGGCCTGCATCCCGCATGTGTTGCAGATAAGGGGATGGTGCACCCGATACGTCCAGATCGAACAGAACCTGTTTATGGATGTCCTGCGTCAGCTCCAGCCCGACGAGGTCCGCGTTTTCGAGCGGACCAAGCACCGCCAGCCTGCGCCCAAAACTTGCCTTGACCACGTTATCGACCGTTTCCGCGTCGCAAACGCCGTTCTCGACCAATGAGATCGCCTCGCGCCACAGCGCGTGTTGCAAACGATTGCCGATGAACCCGGGCACATCTTTTTCCACCATCGCAGGCGTTTTGCCGGCTTGTGCCAACAAGTTAAACATCAGCTGTGCCAGCTCGGGGTCCGTCCATTCGGTTTTGACCACCTCGACGAGCGGGATCATATGCGGCGGGTTCCACCAATGCGTGCCAAGCGCGCGGTGGCGTCCTGTCAGACCGCCCACAATCTTAGAAATTTGAATGACAGAGGTGTTCGACGCAAGGATCGCATCGCTGGGGGCACTGGTCTCAATGTCCGCGAAAATTTTTTGCTTGAGCTCTAGCTTTTCAGGGGCCGCCTCAAACACGACATCCGCATCGCCAACCGCCTGGGCCAAGTCGCTGGCAAGCGTCACGCAGCCTAAAGCGTCAGACACTTCCTCAGTACTGGCACCGAGCAAAGCAAGGCTTTCTGCAATTCGCGCGGGACAGGTGGCCAGCATATCGGGCACGGGATCGGTCACGCTGACCCGGTGCCCAGCCCGCGCAAACGTCAGTGCGATACCATGCCCCATCAATCCGGCACCTATAACCGCGATATGTTGGCCTTGCTGCGTCATCCGGCGGTGTAGCCCCCGTCGGCATAAAGGATATGACCGGTATAAAAATCAGATGCAGCCGAAGACAGGAACAAAAGTGGCCCCGCAAGATCTTCGGGCTCCCCTAAACGCCCCTTAGGCACGCGAGACAGGAAACCGTTCCGCACGGCGGTCGCCTCATCAGTATCTTCAAACATCCACGCTGTCAGCGGCGATCGAAAAACCGTGGGTGCAATGGCGTTCACCGTGATTCCTGTTGGCCCCAATTCACACCCTAATGACTTGGTCATGCCGTCCACAGCGGCTTTTGACGCGCAATAGGCCGTATAACCCGCCGGATGTCCCAACAATCCACGGGCCGAAGACACAAACACGATCTTGCCGCCGTCGCCCTGCGCTTTCATTTGCGCCGTAGCCGCGCGGGCGATCAGCCAGCTTTGCGTCACGTTGGCGTCGATCACGCCGTCAAAGGTCTCTGGCGCCATTTCTTCGATCTTGGCCACTTTGTTCATGCCCGACGCGACAACTAAGATATCAAGCCGACCGAACGCTTTCACCGCCGCGGCAACCATGTCGTTGCAAGAGGCTTCATTGTCAGGGCGAGCATTGACCTGACGGACCTCACCGATGCATTTGCCTGCTACAGCAGCCATTGCGTCGGCGTTTCCGGCGGCCAGCACGACCTTGCACCCAGCACCCGACAAACATTGGGCGGCGACTGCGCCAAAGGCTCCGGATGCACCGGTGATCAGGGCAACCTTGCCCTTCACGTCAAACATCATTTGAGGATCGTTCAGTGACATGGCCCTACTCCGGTCGTTTCCCGCCAGGATACGGAATCACGACAAGCATCTTGCAAATGTGGTTGGTCCTGTTTTCGATCCGGCGCACCTCACCAGGGGGGATGGTGCAGCTATCCATTGCGGCCAATACCGTCTCGGAACCACCCACTTCGACGGTCATCTCGCCCTCAAGGACAACATAGACCTTCTCGAATGGTGTGCTGTCCGGTCCCGCACCGCCGCCCGGCAGAAATTGGGAAAAACCGACCCACTGGTTTTCAGGTCCCCCGTCCTCAAACCCTTGCAACCGATGCCCAGTGACGCCCCAATGGTTCGGGGCTTCATAGGGTTGCGCGTCTGCAAATCGCTTAAGGTGCATCAGAATGCGTCCCCGGCTTCGATGCGGTAGGCTTGGTTTTTGTCGGTGATCGCGACGAGGCGGATGATGCATCCATCGCCACGATCCCAGTTCCATGGAAAGAAGGCAAAGGTGACACGCTTTCCGGTCACGGCATCCAAATCGCCACCAACGTTCTCAATGCCAAGAATGCCATTTGAGAAAAGCTTGTTATGGACAGGTTCCCACTCTGGGAAGTCAACGTCCCAAGGCGTGCCTCCTGACCATTCCAGATATTCCTCTTCGAGATGCGGAAGGATCGGGCCATTGCGTTGCGGGCCAATGGCCGTGGCAAGCGGGTGGTCGTTGGCTTGGGTGTCGTGACCCACGACCTTCACGCCTTTTTCAACCATCCAGTCAGCCGCAGAAGGCACAAGACCCGGACAATAGGCGAAGTAATCGCCGTCTTCGTATTGCTTGTGCCAGCCGGTGTTGATGATCAGCACGTCGCCCTTGCGGATAGCTTTACCGCAAGCCTTTTCCAGATCATCACCAGTGATCTGCTCCCATTTCTTTTTGGGGATGCTGACAACGATGCCGGATCCGAAGAAATGCGGCAGCGGCACTTCGTCGATGAACGGTGTGCCCTGCACCACATGCGCGGGTGCGTCGATATGGGTGGTCACGTGCATCGTCGTGGTGATGGTCTGGCTGAGAACGCCCGACTTCGCCATGTAGTGCTTCCGCTCGATCGCGACATCCTTGAAGTAGGGCCAGTTCGGACACTGATACCCGAAACGATGGCTCAGGTTCACGAACTCAAGGCCCATGTCGTTGTTCAGATTATCCTGAAAATCAATTCCGCGGATCGTTACGGTCATCGGTTCCTCCCAAAAGCGCAAAGACGACTGTTTCGCATTATGGTGCATCACGTACCGTATGGCGGTCAACTATTGATTTCTAATTTTTGCTCCCCTAGTCTATTTCGAAACCGACACCTCAAATTAGCATGGCAAAACAGATCAAGTGAACGTTCAGGAAACCCATAAAACACAAGGCATTCAGGTCATATCAAGGGCTGCTGATATCCTTCGTGTGCTCGGGGCGGACTCGGGCGGACTGAGCCTTGGACAGATTGCGCGCAAAGTGGGTCTGCCCCGCTCTACGGTACAGCGGATCGTGAGCGCGTTGATCCACGAGGGCCTCGCCGCATCCGACGGCGGCAATGGGGGAATCAGGCTTGGTGATGAAATTAGGGTGCTTGCGAACGCCCCCGCTTTTGATTTGCGAGAGCATTTTAGACCACTCTTAGAGCAGATCGCCGCGGCCACCTCCGAAACGGTCGATCTTGCCGTTCTCGAAGGTCCGCATATGCGGTTCATCGACCAGATCGAAGGCCGTCAGCGACTGCGCACCGTATCGACGATCGGAGACCGTTTCCCACTGACAACAACGGCCAACGGTAAGGCTGCGCTGGCCCAACTCAGTGAATCATCAGCGCGCGCGCTGATCTCCACTGAAATTGCCTCAAATAGCGACGCCGATGCGTTAACGCGTGAACTGCGTCGTATCCGTGAAGGCGAACTTGCAACAGACCTGGGCGAACATTCCGAAGAGATCTGCGCTGTGGGATTTGCGGTTATCGGCCCAAACAATGAGATTGCCGCAATATCTGTGCCGGTACCGCGCAGCCGGTTTGAACGGATTAGCGGTGACCTTGCCGATAAACTAAATCAGATTCGCAAGAGAACCGGCTCAAAAGCGTAGGTTCTGCGGATGGAGACGTCTGCAAACGCTCATCCCCGGTCCCCAAGGCCGCAAAGAAAACGCAAAGAAGCGGTTGACTGACCTTGTAGGTTTGTAGGTGTCTCAGCGTCATTGGAAACCAACCTTGCGAGTTCGAGCAAACTGCAACAGGTCGGCAGTTGGGTGCTGCGCTCCTTCTCTACTCGTCAAAATAGGCCCTATGGGTGGTGTAAATCGCTTCGATCGTTGGAGTCAGCCGACCGAGGTGTTCACGAAGTGTTTGATCCGCATTCGGGATATCGCCGGATGTGATGGCCGCAAGCAGACGCTCATGATCCGCATGAAGGACCTCCATTGCGTCTTTGCTTGTCAGTGCAAGCATACATAGCCGATCAACCTGGGCTTTGTTGGCGGCAATTAAGTTGAAAGCAAACTCTTGCCGCGCCGAAAGACAAAGCAGCCGGTGAAATTCGTAATCCAACTCATGAAACCGTTCTGTTTCACTTGCCGCGATCGCCGCGGCCTGTGCTTTCATGTTGGATCTGAGTTTCGGATCGATCGATTTGTCACGCCCTACCGTCGCAGCCCGCACAACCTCAAGTTCTATGGCCGCCCGAACGAAGCGTGCATTGGAGATCAACTCTCGGGAAAATGGCCTGACCACCGTCGCTCTTTGCGGGCGAACCAAGAGAAGGTTAAGTCCGGCCAGCCGCGTGAAAGCCTCGCGAACCGGCTGCCGGGAATAACCAAAGGCTTTCGCGACTTCAGACTCTGAAATCTTCGTTCCGGGAAGAAGCTCCAATTTGGTGATCTGATCAAAGAGATGGTCGAAGACCAAATCGCTCCCAGTCGTGCGTTCTAAGCTGCCAACGTGCGCCATAATGTGTTCAGTGCCTTTTCGTTCCTGTCGAGTTTGGCAGACTCAAAGGCAGATTAGAAGTCATAAAATTAGGCTACTAGGCTACGATTATTCCCAGTTTTAGCATTAAATATGGAAAATCGTGAAAGCGAATTTGAAGTTTTTAGGTTGACTAGTATCCCAGTTAACGTGTTCATGATCAGACAATCAGAGAGTCGCCCTTGCGGCTTGCGTCAAAGAAAGGACCCACGCCGCAGTGCGGGCAAGCTTTCTGGAGGTGCCTGTTGGCGCAAGAAGACCGACGAACAGAATGAACAAAGCTGATCTGGGAGGAAACGATGATCAACTATACACTCAAGGCTCTAGCAACTTCGGCGATGGTGCTGGCAGGTGTTTCAGCGGCGCAAGCCGACGTGACACTGCGCGGGGCAAGCATGTTCGACGAAGAACACTCCTTCACCAAAACCCTACGCGAGTTCGAACGTCTGGTAGCCGAAAAATACGACGATGACGTAAGCTTTGACCTTCGCCTGAACGGTGAGCTTGGAGTCGAATCCGACTATGTGACCTACCTCAACCAGGGTGTCGCAGTGGACTATACGATCCTGGCACCGTCCAACATGGCGGTGTTCTCGGAAAGCATCCCCTTGATGGACATGCCTTTCTTGTTCCGCGATCTCGATCATTGGAATGCAGTGCTGTCCTCTGACGCCTTCGCACCTCTTGAAGCAGACCTTCGCGAGGCAGCAGGCATCGTGGTCGTGGGTTATCACGGCGGCGGTGTGCGGAACCTGGCATCCGCTGAGCCGATAACCAGCATGGAAGAGCTCGCAGGCCATCGGATGCGCGTTATGGGGGCCCCAATTCAAGCTCAGACGTTTGATGCCGTAGGCGCAGCCCCATCCGCCATCGCCTACAACGAAGTCTACAACGCGATCCAAACCGGTGTGATCGCGGGCTTCGAGAACGAGGCCGCCTCAATCCAAAACCTCAAGTTCTACGAGGTTGCACCACACATCTCGCTGACTCAGCACACAATTACGGTGCGCCCCATTGTGATGTCGGCCAAGACGTTTGACGGGCTGCCTGCCGATCTTCAGGGCGCGATCATGGACGCGGGAAACGAAGCCGGTGCTTTTGGTCGTGCGCTCGAAAGCGGTGCGGATGGTGAAATCCTCAAGGAAATGGAAGCTGCCGGCCAGATTGTCATCTCACCTTTTGAAGGCCGCGAGCAGATGCTCGAACTGGTGCAACCTGTGCAAGATGCCTACGCTGAAAGCCTCGGTGCGACCGAGTTGTTGATGAACGTGCGCGGCATGTAGACGCCTCCCGGCTGGTGGGCGGAGGCAGGAAACTGCGCCGCCCGCTGGCTCAATTTGAATTTCGCGGCACCCGATGCCGCATCAGGGGGCTCCATGGTTGGCCGACTATTTGACGGGTTTTGCAAAAGCCTGCGCATTCTTCTGGGCGTCCTGATGGGTGCGCTCGCCATTCCCGTCGCGATGCAAGTGCTCTCTCGTTATACCGGAATTATTCCTTCATATCTTTGGACGGAGGAACTGGCGACTTTCCTATTTGTTTGGATCGTGATGATTGGATCCGTGGTCGCAGTTTGGGACGGCACACATTTCGACGTTCGCATCACCCGCGATGCCGTTTCACCCTTCATGAAGCTCATACAAAACGGCGTCGTGCATATGGCGATAATGCTCTTTGGCGCCTTGTTTCTAATTTATGGTTTCGAATACGCGGAGTTCGGCGGAAAGCAACGCTCAGTGATGATGCGAGCCAACTTAATGATTACGCATATTTCCGTGCCGATTGCTGGCGGTTTCTGGATGGTTCTTTCGGGCTATCGTCTAACCGAAGAGATAGCCGAATTTCGTCGGGTCAAGGGAGCGACCTAATGATCCTCGAAACAGGCACGGCCACATTGATACTTATCGCGGCCTTTGTTGTGCTGATCTTCATCCGCATTCCCGTCGCATTCGCACTGGGGTTGGCCACGGTGCCGGTGGTTCTGTTGGAACTACGCCTAACGCCTTTCATCGTGCTGGACCGGATGTTCCAGTCCTACAACTCCTTCATCTTGCTTGCAGTGCCATTTTTCTTACTCGCTGCAAACCTCATGAATTCCGGCAAGGTAACAGATCGTCTGATCGAACTTGCCCGCGTTTTGACCGGTTGGATGCCGGGTGGGCTCGGTCATGTGAATGTCGCGGTGTCGATGCTTTTCGCTGGAATCTCTGGCTCCTCAACCGCTGACGCGGCAGGGATTGGAAAAATTCTGATCCCGGCAATGGAAAAAGAGGGTTACGACACCCGGTTCGCTGTGGCGATCACCGCCTGTTCGTCCGTAATGGGTGTGATCATTCCGCCGTCGATCCTGATGATTGTTTGGGGCGGGGTGATGCAGGTCTCTGTCGGAGCTCTGTTCCTGGGTGGCGCCGTCCCCGGCTTGTTGATCGGGCTTACCCTGATGGGCACGGTTTACTGTTTTGCGAAGATGCGCAACTACCCGGTAACGGCGACCCCCACACTGAGCGAGTTCCTCGCCGCTTGGAAGGGGGCCGCTCTTGCTCTGCTCACACCGATCTTCGTCATTGGCGGCATCGTTGGTGGTATCGTCACACCAACGGAAAGCGCTATCATCGCAGCCGCTTACGCCTTGATCCTTGGCATGTTTGTCTACCGAACGGTCACCGTCAGCAATCTTGGCTTCATACTCTATGACACAGCTCGGTTCGCGGCGATCTCACTCTTTGCAATCGGAACCGCTTCGGCCTTTGGTTGGCTTCTCTCCTTCTACAACGCTCCCCGTATGATCGTGGGAATTCTGACCGCATGGGAATTCGGACCATTCGGAACCGCGATGGTGATCGCGGCGCTATTTCTGATTTTCGGGCTCTTCATTGATGCGATCCCGACGATCATCATCCTAGGGACCGTGCTGATGCCGGTTGCACAGGCTGGAGGAGTCGATCCCATCGCCTTTGCGATCATTGGGATTGTGTCATTGGCCTTCGGGCTCGTAACGCCACCCTATGGGCTTTGCTTGCTTATATCAGCCGCAATAGGTGGCCTGAATGTTGTGCAAGTGCTGCGTGAGGTTGTGATCATCCTTGCCCCGATGCTGATCATTCTTGTACTGCTCGCTGCTTTCCCTTCGATTATTCTTTGGTTGCCGGAGCTGCTCATGCCTGGCGCATTTTAATCGCCGCGATGACCCAGGCTTGCGATTTCATGTTGTCCTTCTAACCACGCCGGCAAGATAAAGCGGATTGTTCGAAGTTTCCGTCGATCATTCCGGAACGCTATTCAAGAAACCCACTACGCCGCATTCTAGGCCTTCAGCTTGCAGTCTGGGACGCTGACACTGGCAACAGATGCGGCATTCGCCAAGGCGGGCTTTCTTCATAGGGCATTTGCATTTCCGATTGGTGCTTCCAGAATTCATGCTTCAATTGTGGCTTGGCCGAGGTCCCAATTTGAACCAACGTCAATTGGCTCGTGCGGTCACGATCCAGACACTGTCATCTATGGAACGATGGATATAATATTGGTTTTACTGTTCAAAAACCGTGAACACTGTCGCAGCATCGCCCCAATTTAAACTCACTTTCTCCATGTTACGGCGGTGTCAGTTGGCAGGTAGCTTATGCATCGGCGGCTTTTGACATGGACGGATCACACACAAATACGTCCTCATCCAGTCCACTGGGGCATGATCATCTTGAAGGTGACCACGCCGAACACGCCGCTGCGCTTGACCTCGCGCAGCAGGACGACGCGACCCACGTCGCGGTCAAGTCAGGCGACTGGTTCGATCCTGCGACATGGGACACCGGAACAGTGCCCGGCGATGAGGCCAAAGTCTTTATCCCGCAGATGCACGAAGTCACCTACGACGGGACCAGCGAAGCACGCATCTTTACGATAGGGGTCGAAGGCAAGCTCGCCTTTGCCCCGGAGACCGACAGCAAATTGATCGTCGACACGATGATCGTGCACCCGTCAGGGGAACTCGAGGTTGGCACGGCCCATGATCCGGTGACCGGAAACATCGACATCGTCTTTGCAAACAACGGGGCCATTGATACAACCTGGGACCCGCAACTTCTAAGCCGCGGTCTTGTGTCTTTGGGCGACGTTTCAATCCACGGAACGGAGATCGACTCCCACACAAAAGTAACGACAGATCCGGTCATTGGGGACACGGACATAACGCTCGCCGAAGTGCCACACGGTTGGGAAGTTGGTGACACAATCGTCATCGCTGGGACCGACAATCCCAATCACAAGGACAGCCGTTACTTCCCCGAATATCGGGGACACACCAGCGAAACCCGTACCATTACGGAGATCGATGGGAACACGATCCATTTCGCTGAACCGCTCGAATACGACCACGTCACGCCTCGCGACTACTTCAAGACCTCCGTCGCAAATTACTCGCGATCCATTTCGTTCCGGTCAGAAGACGGTGCAGACAGCGAAGTCTATGAGCGCGGCCATATCATGTTCATGGGATCTGACAATGTGGATGTGCGGTTCGCTGGTTTCTATGATTTGGGCAGAACTGACAAATCCGAACGGTCGGCGCCTGCCACATCCTTCGAAGGCATCGCGTTTGATAGCAACGCGCAAGGCCGGTACTCGCTCCATCTGCACAAATTGGGCACGGGCGACCTCGACAATCCGATCTGGATTGAGGGCAACGCCGTGATTGGATCGCCTGGCTGGGGGATCGCTCAACACTCAAGCCACGCAAATCTGCACAATAACGCCACCCTCGATATCTGGGGGGCATCCTACGTGTCCGAGGCCGGAGATGAAATCGGCACGTGGACCGACAACATCTCTATCGGCAATGTCGGCACGCTGGAGATCGAACGCAACCATGACAACGTTGCTGCAGGCGATATTGCCCGCACCGGTAACGGGTTCTGGATGCAAAGCCGGATGATTGAAACGGTTGACAACATTGCTGTTGCGGCGCGCACTGGTTTTGTCTGGATTGTCCAAGGCTCGACGGAAGGTCACGATCCTAGCGTACTCAATTTCCCTGAGGCAACCGGCCTTGGCGAAGGTGATATTACGAACCGGCAAATCGCCATTTCGCTAACCCTCAACAATGAAACCTTTGGATCAGAGCGGGGCCTGACAGTCACCAAAGGCTTCCCAAACCAAGAAAACGACCAACGGACCATCATTGAAGGCTTTGATGCTTGGAACGTCCGCACGGGCATTCTGGCGCAATACACTGCACACTATACTTTCCACGACATCGAATTAGTCGCCGTCGACCAGTCAGACCCAGACGCCGTGCCGAGCTGGGGCATTATGTTCGGAAACAACGTGTCTGACATGGTTTTGGTTGAACCGAAGCTTGACGGATTTGAAGACGCCTATGTCTTTACGGATTTCTTTTCCCCAAGCCTGAATGCAAATCCGGAGACGGATCAGCAGTATGTCATTGTCGGGGGCGAGGAAAAGAACATCTTCGGTGAGCTTTTCCCTGAAGAAGGCTCTGAAGACGCAACGTTGCGTATCGCGCCCGAAGACCTCAATTCGGATCCTTTCAGCGTTAACGCGAAAGTCACAGATATCGTAAGCGACGATTATCGCGTCTACTTTGAAGGAACCCGGAACGACAGTCTGGGAGAGTTCGACTTGGTCCTTGGGACCGACCGTTACTATCTGAAAATCAACGATATCGCGGCGATCGCCAAGTCAGACGGCTACTTCACCCGAAACGGGGCGCCGATCGTCTTCGTGGAGTATCTTTATACTGACCGCGTGACTGGCGAAATCATCAAGGTCGCACATGAGATGGGGTTTGAAGATCCCAACATGATCAACCGCGGTCACTTCATCGGGTCCATCTACAACGGTGAGCTGCCGGACGACAATCCACCTCCCGTCGCCTACGATGATGAAGCCGCAACAACTTCACGGACACCCGTGACTGTGGATCTGTTGGCGAACGACAGCGACGAAACCACCTATGGGCTGAAGGTGGATGGCGTGGTCCAGCCCAAACACGGCAAGGTCAAAGACAACGGCGACGGGTCGGTGACCTATACACCTGATGCCGGCTTCACAGGTGAAGACAGCTTCGCATACTGGGTGACGGACGGCTTTGGAAGTTACACGAAAGCGACGACGACAGTTCAGGTTTTGGCGTCGAGTGGCGGTCACGACGAAGACATGGCGGATGTCCGCAAAATCTATGCCGAAACGCAAAGCGAACTGGACGCTGCGATAGGCTTACTGAACGACGGTGGCACGGTCGCGCTCAGAGATGGCCGCGGACACTTAGAGATCGACGCGGCCCAGGTCGTTGGACCTTCAAATGGCGCTGCCATCAGAACAGTTGAGCCTGCATCGGATGACACCTCACTTTTGACCATCGTTATGCCCGGCTTTGACGGCCATGACAGCATTTTTGGTGCGCAACACAAGGATGTTCTAAAGGGTGGTGGCGGTCTTGACCGACTTTGGGGAGGCGAGGACTCTGATATCTTCGTCTATGGCGCTGGGACCGGTCTCGACATTGTCTATGACTTCACAGATGGCGAGGACCGGATCTACTTGGATGGTATTGCAATGGAAGATATCTCTGTCTCTGCCTATCGTAGCAACGACACACTGTTGCAGGCGGGTGCTGACAGAATGATATTGCGGAATTTTAATCACGCCGACTTTTCGGAAGACGACATCGCGCCGACGGAAGACTGGCTCCTATCATGATGTCCCTGGGCAGCCTTTTCGGCGCGTCACTTGCGGTATGCGGCGACGGATCAGTTTAAACAGCGCCGCAAGACCTCGCCGTTCCGACCACTTGATGAGCAGCCCCACTTGAGTGGTCCCCGCTATCTCTAGAAAAACGGGGAAAACATATCGCAAACAAACGACCGAATACCAAAGTGCCTGTCATTGAAGGGCCGAATTTGACGTTCTGATGCACCACGCCTGCCGCGACAGAGTGCGCGCGGCGAGATTTGTGTCCGAACGACCTCTTGCTGAAACAGCCCCTATCTTTCGGACGCAAACAGGCCGTTAAGCACCGGGTTGTTTCCGATTTCGCCTTCTACGGTACCGGCAATCGCGCCAACGGCGTCAGAGCCACTTTGGTAAAAATTGCCATCGAGTGCGAGCTGAGTAGGCAGATCCGTCCCACTGTCTGCCAGTGTCCCGGTCAGGGTGAGCGTTACCTGCGGCAAGACCGTGGACGCATCGTTGATGCCTCCGGAACCGTTGATTGTGCCCGTCAGGGTAGTTTCGTCTTCAAGAGTGAAGTCGGATGCTGTGCCATCAAGCGAAAGCGCGTCCAGGTCCACGCCCAGTTCTAAGGTAGCAACGAAGGCGTTCCCATCGCTCTCACCAGTGATAAAGCCGTCATAGGTTCCCGTGCCTTGACCACTCAGAGAGTCATCTGGTGCAATTATGGCTGAGCTCAACTGCTGGCCGTTCCCGTCAAGAAATGCTGACGTCAGTGATTGTGCCTCAGAGTTTTGCTGACCAAAGGTCTGCGTGGCACCACCTTGCCCGCCACCACCACCACTACAAGCGACGACAAGACCAAAACTTGTCAGCGCAAAAGCCAGTTTGGGGATCTGTTGGGTATAGAACATGAGAAGTCTCCAGAGCACAAATGATTATAGTTCGACAAAGTCACTCACCGTTAGGTCAGCGGCATCAACGTTCCGCAAGATCATACGGTCATCGCCTGCTTGGATGACAGTATCGGTGCCGCGATAGGTTTCGATGGACACATCAGCGAATACGATTCCATCAAGGCCGATCTGATCGACACCATCTTCGTAGTCGTACACAATATCGAGGTCCGTGCCCTCCGAAAAAACAAAGACGTCTTCGTCTGTCCCTCCGGCCATCCGGTCGATACCCGGTCCACCAAACAGCAGGTTTGTACCCGCCTCGCCCGTATTGATTGGTGATCCTGTTTCGTCGTTTCCTTGGCTATTCTCTCCACTGACATCTGCGACAGATTGGCCCGCTTTTTCAGGGCAGTTGCAGGCTGCGGCATCAAAGTCAAATGCGACAATGAAGGGTTGCGTATTGTCTGGGTTGCCCGCCTCAGGATCAACGATGAAGGTCGCGATGTCGCCTTGTCCGGCCACAAAACCCTCGCCATTCTCGATCGCAAGGTCGATGATGTAGTCCACATCTTTGTCTTGCCCGTAGTTTACATCAGCATTGTCGAGGTTCTTGGTGTCGAAGGCGTCCGTCAATTCCCAAATGGCGCGCTGGACTTCCCAGTCATTGAAACGACCCGAAGGATCATTGACAAAATCTTGGTTCAATATCCAGTGGATGAGATCGAGATTTTCGCCAGCTGCCTTGCCGTTGGCAAAACTGATCTGGTTTGCATTAAAAACACCCGTGTTGTCTCCGCTGCTAATTTCGCCCGTGAACGACGGCGCGTCTGCAGCAACCTGCGCGTAAATGACGGGATCAAGCAGGCTGATACAATATGCCCGCTCGAACACCATGCCATCGAAGCGGCTATCCCCCGTCCCGTTCAGGATCAGCGTATATCCATCATCTTCGATTTCACCTTCAAGATCGCCACCCAGGATTTGATACTCCCCAGTGGTTGGTAAGGTTGCATAAAGCTCCGCCACTGTCTCAGGAACGCCTTTGACGGTGAGTGCGACATTTGCCATCGCATTGCCGCCTGCAGCATCCGTGATTGTGTAGGACACAGACACCGTTTCGGTCTCGCCAAAGTCCAGATCCGTGAAAGCCTCTTTTCCATCAAAGATCAGTGCACCGTTGAATAGTGTCACAGCGATACCATCGACATCGATCGTCTCGCCTTCCGCGATCTCTTGACCATCGACTTCAGTGATCTCAAGCGCACTTGCGTCGCTGGAATCGTTGGCAAGCACATCCACAGTGACAGTCTCATCAGCACAATGGATCGCAGCATCATCTGCCGCCGCGATCATGCTGCCACCCGGCAATCCGTTTTCATCTGTGCCTGGATCCTTGATACCCGCATCGTTGTCGATGGAGCGCTCGCCGATGGCGAGGTTGATGACGCCGGTTGCACCTGTGGCCTGATCCGCATCACTGTCGGTCGCGTCTGGACCCACGTTCTGATCCACCAGGATCTTGTCGGCGATCTCGGTCGGAAAGACGACGACATAGTCGCCTGCGTCCAGACCTGTAAAACTGTAACTGCCGTCGGCTGCGGTTGTGGTGGTGTCCAGCACAGCGCCAGCTGCGTTTGTCAGTGTGACCAGCACACCGCCCACGCCCATCTCGCCATTGTCCTGATCATCGTCGTCGCTGTCCATGAACACGCGGCCCGTCAGCGACGCATCGCCGGTGTCGGTCACGATCAGACCCGCATCCACATCACGCTCAGCTTCGCCGATGGAAAGATCCACCTGACCGGTGACGCCTGTGGTCTCATCCGCGTCGCTGTCATTGTTGGTCGCATCGGCCGCATCTGTCGCGGCGGCGGTGAACTCCAGCCCACTTGGGGCGGTGAAGCGCACGGAATAGATGCCCGCATCCAGCTCATCAAAGAGATACGCGCCATTGGCATCGGTCGTTGTGCTATCGAGCACAAGACCGTCAACATCAAGCAGGTCGACCGCGACACCACCAACAGCTGTGTCCGCGCCGTCAAAGACGCCATTGCCGTTGGCATCCAGGAACACGAAATTGCCCAAAGACGCCGTGCCTGGATCCGCGATACCCGCATCGTTGTCGATGGAGCGCTCGCCGATGGCGAGGTTGATGACGCCGGTTGCACCTGTGGCCTGATCCG
>JBCBHE010000017.1:0-79996 GCA_038526085.1 Pseudomonadota bacterium
GCCTCTGCAGCTGGGATCACTTCTTCAGCCTCGGCCAAAGGCTCAACCCTGAGGTCTTCCTCTGCCAAAGCGCGGGACTGGGGGGCCAGCAGCAGGCTTTCAACCGGCCCAGCGGCTTCGCCTTCGCCTGCCACTTGATTGACGGCCAATCCCGCGTGATCGGCGATCTCACCGCCCGCATCTGTCGGCGCGATCCGCATCGCGCCTTCAGCCGCACGTACCACCGGAATGCCCGACACATCGCGCATCACCAATTGATAACCCCAAACACTCACACCGATCACCAACGCCAAAGACACTGCCGCGCCCGCGTAACTGCTCAATGATGAAGTTTGTATATATTGAACGTGGGACGAATCCCTGTCGTCGTAAACTGCCATACCTGCCTCTCATCAGCTTACCCACGAGAGCCGCAGGCTGCTGTTTTATTTTGAGTTTGCTCGACCCGGCAGCGGTACGCTTCAGCGCATCTCTTCTACCGGAGTGACTCCAAGAATACCCAAACCGGACAAGATGACAATGGAAACGGCCCGACAGAGGGCGATTTTCGCCTGTGTTGTGTTTACGTCACCCTCTTGCACAAACCGTAGCGTCGGGTCGTCGTTGCCTTTGTTGTAAAGCGCGTGGAAATCTGACGCGAGATCGTAAAGGTAAAACGCGATCCGATGCGGCTCATGCGTGCGGGCTGCAATTTCGACCAAACGCGGCCATTCGGCGATCTTTTTAATGAGCGTCAGCTCGGCCTCATCCTTTAGGCCAGATAAGTCTACGGCCCCCAGCGTCGTGTCGCTGACATCCGCAAAGGCACCGGCCTTTTCAGCGGCAGAGTTCACCCGCGCATAGGCGTAGTTCACGTAAAACACCGGATTATCCTTCGACTGTTCCAAAACCTTGTCGAAGTCGAAGTCCAGCGGCGCATCGTTCTTGCGGGTCAGCATATGGAACCGGGTGACACTTGGCCCCACCTGATCCACCACATCGCGCAGAGTAATGAACGTGCCTGCCCTCTTGGACATCTTGAACGGCTCACCATTCTTGAAGAGCTTCACAAGCTGCGTCAGCTTGATGTCCAGCGGCACCTTCTCTTCCGACAGGGCTGAGACAACAGCCTTCAACCGTTTCACATAGCCGCCGTGATCGGCCCCGAAGACGTTGATCAACTGGTCATACCCACGATTAATCTTGTCCGCGTGATAGGCGATGTCCGGCGCGAAATAAGCCCAAGCCCCATCGGACTTCATCACCGGCCGGTCGATATCATCGCCAAAGTCGGTGGACTTAAAAAGCGTCTGCTCCGTCGGCTCCCAATCTTCCGGCATTTTGCCTTTGGGAGGCTCCAGGGTCCCGCGATAGATCAGCCCCTTTAGTTCGAGTGTCTCAATCGCACCTTCGATCTTGCCCGTGCCATAGAGGGATTTTTCCGAAAAGAAGCTGTTCATTTCGATGTTCAACGCAGCAAGGTCAGACCGGATCAGATCCATCATCGCTTCCGTCGCGAACTCCCGCACATCTTCCAGCCAGAACTGCTCACCCTTATCGACATAGGCGTCGCCCACCTTGTTTTTCAGCGCTTGCCCCGCCGGGATCAGGTAATCACCAGGATAGGTGCCATCTTCAAATGCAACCTCTTGGCCGTGCGCCTCCAGATACCGCAGATAGACCGACCGGGCGAGCACATCGACCTGCGCACCACCGTCGTTGATGTAGTATTCTTTGGTGACGTCAAAGCCCGCGTAGGTCAGCAGGCTGGCCAAAGCGTCGCCGAACACAGCGCCCCGCGTATGGCCGACATGCAGCGGGCCGGTGGGGTTGGCAGAGACATACTCAACCATCAATTTTTGCCCAGCACCCATCTGGGACTGGCCATATGTCGGGTCCGTCAGTGCAGCTTTGACCACCTCCTGCCAAACGGTTGGAGCCAACCGCAGGTTCAAGAACCCCGGTCCAGCAACTTCAGCGCTTGTGATCCGGGGATCATCCGCAAGCTTCGCGGCCAAGGCTTCGGCAATTGCGCGCGGGTTCATCTTCGCTGGCTTCGCCAACACCATCGCGGCATTCGTGGCCATGTCCCCATGGGCAGCATCACGCGGCGGCTCGACTGCAATCGCACGCGTGTCCAGCCCGTCTGGCAAGGTGCCGTCAACCACCAATGCGTCGAGGCACGCCAAAACGCCGGTCCGGATATCTGCAAAAAGGTTCATGAGGTGATCCGCCTTATCAATCAGGGCTGTGATCTATCATCTGCGGGGAGGAGGTCAATTGGGACTGTGACGCCCTCCATCCGCCGCGACCCGATCTCTTCTTTTGGACAAAAATATCTCGGGGGAGTCCGCAGGACGGGGGCAGAGCCCCCAAGAGGGGGGTGGGCGGGCGGGGCCCGGCCACCAACACGTAAAACTTACGCTTCGGCCGGCGGCTGAGCCTTCCCTGCCCCCTCACCCGGTCTGAGCGCCAACACTTGCGCGCCTGGCCCCGCTTTCACGTCTGCCCCGGCATGCGCGAATTGGATCGTACCGCTTTCAGTCACGACCCCAATCAGATGGCTCTCCGGGTGTTCAGCACGCCAGTCGTCTAATCCGAATTCCTCACTCAATTGGGTCAGCCGGAAGGTCCAGCCCGCCAAAACCAAATCCTCCAACCCCTGATGCCCCAGATCAGGCCCAAAGTCCTTCCCGCCCAAAGTCGCCGGGAGCTGGTGCCGGGCACTATCCGACTTCTCGCGCGTGATCTGAAACACATTCTCCCGGCCGTATTCCGGTGCCAAATCAGTCGCGACCAAGGTGTTGTAGGCGTCATTATCCGTGGCACAGACCAGCGTTCCGTAATTGATGAACTCCAACCGATGCTCTGCCGCTTCGGACAGGATATCTCCAGAAAACGTCGGCACCCCAGCCGCCCGCGCACCACGCAAATGGCCAAAGTTCGGATCCGTCATCAGCACCGGGATCTCAACTTTCTGCAAAGCCTCTGCCAATCCAGTGGTAAACTTCGACCCGCCGATAAGGATCACTCCCGGCGTGCTCGCCCCGGTCAGCCCCAAAAACCGCGCAAAGGGGCCAAGCGTGAACCCGTGCAATACGACTGTCACGGCCACAAGAACAAAAGCCAACGGCCCAATCAACGCCGCGTCCTCAAGGCCCAATTCCACCAACCGCTCTCCAAACAATCCGGCAACGGCAATCAAGACCACGCCGCGCGGCCCGGTGAAGGCCACCAACACCTGCTCCTTGAACGGGATCCCAGAGCCAATCAGCGACACAAGCACCGTCAAGGGTCGGGCCACCAAGACCACCAGGGCGACAAACAAGACCGCTTGCCCCAGGTTTAAGGCTCCTAACGCCGCGAAATCGAGGTTCGCTGCCAGCAGAATAAACACCCCGGACACAAGCAAAATCGTGGCGTGCTCCTTAAACCGCAGAAGCTCGGTGTAGCTCGGCAGCCCCGCATTCGCGATCACGATCCCCATGATTGTCACCGCGAGCAATCCGCTCTCATGCAAGACAGCATCGGACAGGGCAAAAGCGCTCAAAAGCACCGTAAACAGCACCGGGACCTTCATGTATTCCGGGACCAAAGCATTGCGGAATGCATAGGCAATCCCCTTGCCCGCCGCCCAACCTAAGACGCCTGCAAAAGCGATCCCGACAACCAGCTCGAACGTGGCCTCGCCCGGGGTCAGCCCCTCAAGCGTCAACACGGAAACAACCGCAAAAGCGAACACAGCCGCCAATGCCCCGATCGGATCGTTGACGATCGCTTCCCACTGCAACAGCGCAGCGGGCCTCCGCGCCAGCCGCGCTGTGCGCAGCAAAGGCGCGATCACCGTCGGGCCCGTTACAATCATGATCCCACCAAAAACTGTGGCACTTTCCCACGACAAACCGGCGCCGTATTTCAGCGCCAGCGTTGAAGTCAGCCAACCAAGCGGCGCACCCACAATAACCAACCGCTTCACACCAGTCACGGCATCGCGCAAGTCATGAAAGTTCAGCGTCAGCCCACCCTCAAAGAGGATAATAGCAACAGCAATTGAAATCATCGGCCCGGTCAGGGGCCCAATGTCGCGGATCGGATCAAAAATGCCCAGCACCGGGCCAATCAGGATCCCGGCCACCAACATCAAGACAATCGCAGGCATCCGCAGCCGCCAAGCCAACCATTGGGACCCAACGCCAAGCGCACCCACCAAAGCAATCGCGGTGACCGGGCTCAAAGCGCCTTCTGCTGCTGTTGCCATACCATAATCCCCCTTGGCCACCTGTCGTCTCGGCCTGTTAGACCACAGGAAGGGGCATGATTTCTATGGGGAAACCGCGCGGCGTCGCGACCACCGCTGGACACCAAAAAGGCCAGCGACAGCAGCGAAAAGCAGTGGCAAGCTCGCCGGTAGGGGAACGGGCGCAAGTGGTGCCGCAATCCCGAATGAGAAATTGTCAAACGTGTGTGTTTCAGCAAAGCCAAAGCCGCTGCCGCCGCTGATGGTAAGGGTGGTAAAAGTCGTGTCCGCGACAAACCCCCAAAAATTGTCGTAGGGGGCGGAAAGTTCTTCGGACACAACCTCACCGGAGCCCAATGTGAACCGCAATCCGATCCCATTTCCGCCGGGCGATGTATCAAAGTCACCACCAAATGCGGATATGGGAGAGCTGAAGGTATAGGTCATGTCGCTGCCACGGATCGTCGGTCGCCCGCGCAGTTCACCATCATTTGTGACAAACACGCCATTGCCGGTGACCGAGAAGTTGGCATTGGTTGTGGAACCGCTGCTGAAGTCGTCAAAGGCCAGGGTCCCGCCGGTCGCCAAGTCAAACGCGGCCCGGTCTGTGTAGACCGAGGTGGCCGCATGAGTGGCAGATGCAAAAAGCCCAACGGCCACAGCCGTCAGCAATGTTTTTTGCACAAAGAATGTCGGCATCCCGGTCGACCCCAATTTCGTTTTTCTGCGCGGACGCAGATGGAAGCTTGTCTCGGCGGCCATTCGATACAATTCGGATGGCCGAAATTGGGCAAAACAGGCTAAAACTACAGAAACTTGGGGGGAAAATCTTGGAGCCCTCAGCACAACTCAAGGGAAAGCGATGCGACAGGCACCGCCCGTGACGGCAGGCCGACTGTCAATGCGAAACTTGCTGGCCAAAGACCACTCTTTTCTGCGCGGCCTTCTGGTTGATTCGGCTGTGCGGCAATTTCTGGGTGGGCCGGTGCCGGAGGCGCAGGTACAAGCCACCATAACCAGGGAAATCGCCGCCGCTGCGCAAGAACCGAGCTGGATCGTGACGCAAGATGACCAGCCCTGTGGGTTGGTCACGCTTTCTTTACATAAGGATGGGGAAGCAATGGAGCTTTCCTATCAATTCATGCCCCGTGTCTGGGGTGATGGCGTGGCAATTTGGGCCTGCACCCAAGCATTGCAGCACGCTTTTGGCCCCATGGCCCTGCCCCACGTCATCGCCGAAACCCAAGCCGCCAACACGCGATCGATCGTACTCCTCAAGCGGTTGGGTTTTGTCGAATGGGAACGGCTGCCCCGGTTTGGGGCGCTTCAGACCATATACAAGCTCAACCGCGACCGAGATGTTTGATTAATGTCGCCATCCGTCCTGGCCCCGTCGCCCCTCAAGTCCCCCGGATCAATCCGTTTCCTCCGAAAATCCGACTGTGTTCCTGAATCGCAAACCGGTCTGTCATGCCCGCAATGTAATCAAGCACGATCCGCGCCAAGGCCACCTCATCCGGGGCCTCCGCCACGTCCTTGCGCCATTGCTTGGGCAACTGATCGGTGTGGGTCATGAAATATGGGAAGAGGTCATGTACCATCGCGGTGACCTGCTCGCGCATCTCAATCACCGCAGGTGCGCGGTACATCCGGTGAAACAAGAACTTTCGGATCACTTTCAGATCGGTCCAAATCTCAGGCGTGAAGCGGATCACCATCGTGCCCGCATGGCGGATGTCATGTACCGTCGCTGGGTCCAGATCGGCCAAGGTACGACGCGCGAGCACGATCACATCCTCAACCAATATCCCAAAGAAGCGCCGCAACGCCTCGTGACGGCGGCGATAATAGTTTAGTCCCGGATATTTGGCATCAACCGCCCCAAAACAGCGGTCCAAAATCGGTAAATCAGCCAGCTCATCTGTGCTAAAGAGCTCCGCCCGCAATCCATCGTGCAAATCATGGTGGTTGTAAGCGATGTCATCCGCCAAGGCCGCCACCTGCGCCTCCGCACTTGCATGGGTACTTAATTCCAAATCATGCCGGGCATTATAATCGGCTAACGCATAAGGGATCTCTCCCATCACAGGCCCATTGTGTTTTGCAATGCCTTCAAGGGTTTCCCAGGTCAGGTTCAACCCGTTCCATTCCGCGTAGTGCCGTTCGAGCTCAGTCACGATACGCAAGGCTTGGGCGTTATGATCAAATCCGCCGTAAGGGGCCATCAACACGTTCAAGGCATCTTCGCCAGTATGACCAAATGGTGGGTGGCCGAGATCATGCGCTAAGGCCACAGCCTCCGTCAGTTCGACATTCAGACCTAAGGCCGCAGCCATCGTGCGCGCCACCTGCGCCACTTCAATCGAGTGGGTCAGCCGCGTGCGGAAGTAATCCCCCTCATGCTCGATAAACACCTGAGTTTTGTGCTTCAGCCGACGAAAAGCGCTCGCGTGGATGATCCGGTCGCGGTCGCGTTGGAAGGGGGAGCGGAAGGTACTTTCTTCTTCCGCATAAAGACGGCCCCGCGGGTTTGCAGGGTCTGTCGCGTATGGGGCTTGCATGGGTCTGCCCTTTGTTGATCACAAGACTTAGGCTGTCCCGGCCCGCGTCTTGTTGTGGTTGCCTGTGGCCTCTATATTAGCAAGGAACGCAAACCGATAGGTGACCTGATGCTCACACTCCCGCCAAAAGTGACAGACCGTGCTTTCGCGCGCTTGGCCGAGATCGGGGCGGCAGCACAGGGAAAGGCCCTGCGCGTCGCTGTGGAAGGCGGCGGCTGTTCGGGGTTTCAGTATGAGATCGACCTTGATGAGCCGAAAGAAGACGATCTTGTTCTTGAGGGGTCCGGGGAAAAAGTGCTGGTCGACAGCGTCTCCCTGCCCTTCCTAACCGACGCGGTGATCGATTTCACCGAAGAGTTGATTGGCGCAAGGTTCATCATTGAGAATCCGAATGCGACCTCGTCATGTGGGTGTGGAACCAGCTTCTCAATGTAGGCGTCCCGTGGAACAGGCGCGCGAAACCATTGAATCAATGCGGAACCCGCCAACGCAAGAGGCCCAGCAAATCGCTGCGAGCGCTGGATCTAAAGCCGGCTCGACACTTCCAAGCCGACAGCTGATAGCTTGGTAAGTCCCGTCGCAGCATCCACTTCAACCAACCGCAACTGCTCAAGCATTTCTTGCTCTTGTTGCGACAAACCACACCCTTTGGCCGCCCGCATTAGGTAGGACCGTTCATCGGTTGTCATCGTTTCCAACAAAATATTTACCAATCCGGTCATGATGCGGTTCCTCCAATCGGCGCGATAATAGTGATGAAAAGGTCCCGCGTTCAGGGGAAAAATACACAAATGCGATCACGATTGTGCAAGTCCAGGACTGCACAATCACCGCGAGCAAACGGGGGTGCCACTGCCAATCCGCACGCGAGAGCGGATCGCGGTCCGCAAAGCACATGATCTGTCCACGCCTAAGGTCTCGAATTTCATTGAGGCGCCGGTTGCAAGAGAACCTGCAGATACCCACAGTTGACCATTGGTCCAAAACGTCATTGCAAAGATCCCAGGCGCCGCGGGTTGCTAGATGCGCGCAGGTGACCGAGACGCGTCGCGCGTCCACATGGGTCCGTCTGCAAGGGACCCTTATCGCAGGCGCAGCTCAAATCGTATCGCCTCTGGTGTGTTGCGCGCACTCCCAATGATCCAACGACGGTTGGGATCTTGTCCCGTCGGGAAGGACATGCGCGACAACAGGTCACCGATCCCGGTGCTGAGGCTGTCACGGGTGCGCCCGGCCAGCTGACTGGTCGGATCGGCACCGCCTGGGATTGGATCGATCCCGTCAACAGAGGCGAGCTTGATCTTCATGACCCCATCTTCTACACGCCACCAGCCCAACGGGACCGACCCGAAAAACCGAATATCCGGTGGCGGATAGGTCCCGGTAGTCGGATCAAAAAACCGCGCCCGGCCGTCAATGCCAAGCCCGGCACCATGGCGAAACCGGAGCGCGTCGAAACGGATCTTTTCCGGGAAATCCACCTCGCGGCTTTCGGCCAGCGTTGCCACCAAAGCAGCATCCAAAGCCGCTCGTGTGACATCAACAGATGGGCCGGGCGATTGTGTCCCTCTTTCACAGCTGACGGCGACCGCCACGCAAAACAGTGCCAGTACTGCCCCGATGATCTTCTTACGCATATGTCGCACTCGCTTTTCTAAGCCAGATGCACCGGCCTGAAACGGGCCGATGATACCCCATCTCTGCGCCCAACTTAGCTCCGCGCCCTCGCTGCGCCCGGACGTTCCGTTACGCCAAACGCCTTGCGCGCCGTTACCAGGCGTAAGTCCTCTGGATCCATCCCCAAAGACAGCATCGTCGCCCGATCAAAACGCTCCCGCGCCACCGCCTTATCGTGTGCGGTCCCAAACAGCAGATCAATCCAGCCCATTCCAAGGCTCACGTGAAACGTCGCCTGGTGGTCCTGGTAGTGGTGGGCCAAATGGCTGCGCGTGATCCGCTGCCCAACCCAGCCCTTCGGAATATTCAAGTGAGCAAGCGTGTGGCAGTACTCATAGAACGTAAACGCCGCAATCGACCCCACAAGGATCGCGACCGCCGGGAACAGCAAGGCCACTTGCCAGCCGACAAAAGGCCACAGCACCACAAAGTGCAACGCGGCGGAGGCCAAACCAAATCGCACTGCATACCAATGATCGTTACCAGTAAAAAACTCCGGATCCGCTGGAAACTCGTGGTGGCCGATATGGGTGCGGTAAAGGTCATTAAACGTCCCTTGGGCCGACGGCGGGGCGCGGTGGTAGAGGAAACGGTGCATGACATATTCGACAATGAACTGCAGCACGACACCATAAACCAAGGCGAGAAGCATCCAGGGCTGGAAATTCAGTCCCATGACTGTCAGGCCAAAAAGAAACAACGGGGCTAACCGGTGCAGCGTGCCCATATTCATAAGAATGCGCAGGGTTGGGATCATGGCGGGTCCTCCTGAGTGACCACTTTAGCCAAACTTTGCACAGATCCCAAACGGGACCCTACGTCTCCCGCCATCTGATCACATCGCATCAATGTCTCCCCGAGACATTTCGAACAAATCCTCGGCCGAGGATTTGACAACAGACTTTCGGAGAAAGTCTGCCCTCCGCATCCCCGTTGCCCCCACACCCGCTTCCGGTGTACCGAACAGCACAGCGCTAACGGGGGACCGGCCATGAAAATCGCGACGTTCAACATCAACGGCATCAAAGCCCGGATCGAGACCCTGACGGCTTGGCTCAAAGACAGCGCTCCCGATGTCGCCCTCCTTCAAGAGATCAAATCCATCGACGAAAACTTCCCGCGTGGGGTGATCGAAGACCTCGGCTACACCGTCGAAACCCACGGTCAAAAAAGCTTCAACGGCGTGGCGATCCTGTCGAAACTGCCCCTGGAAGACGTGACCCGCGGTCTGCCGGGCGACGACACCGACGAACAAGCCCGCTGGATTGAAGCCACCGTGATGGGTGAACAGGCGATCCGGGTCTGCGGCCTCTACTTGCCCAACGGGAACCCGGTCCCCGGCCCCAAGTACGACTACAAGTTGGCGTGGATGGCGCGGTTGCATGCCCGCGCCAAAGCCCTGATGGCCGATGAGATGCCCGCCCTCATGGCCGGTGACTACAACATTATCCCACAACCCGAAGACGCCAAACGGCCTGAAGCCTGGACCGAAGACGCGCTCTTTCGGCCCGAGTCACGCACGGCCTGGCGCAAGATCGTGAATCTCGGCTTTACCGAAGCCTTCCGCAGCCGCACCCTAACCCCCGGCCACTATTCATTCTGGGACTACCAAGCCGGGGCCTGGAATCGGGACGACGGCATCCGCATCGACCATTTCCTGCTGACCCCGCAATGTGCCGACCTTTTGACCGATTGTTGGATTGAAAAAGAGCAACGCGGGAAAGAGAAGCCTTCTGATCACACTCCAGTCTGGGTTGATCTGGCCGCGTGACTTTTAAACACTTTTGTGCGATATCCCCCGCCCGTTAGGGGCCTGTATGACACGGATTTGGACACTTCTTGCAGCGATGATGCTGCTGGTCGGTGCAACGACCAGCGCGCATGCCTGTCGCTTGAACATCGGTGGCAACAAATGCGTCCTGGCCGGCCCGCCGGCCCCTGAATACAAATCCCGCATCATGCGCATGCGGGATCTGCAGTTCCGGGGGGAGCCTGTGCCCCGTGGAACAATCCTCCCCCGCAACCGGTACAATGTGCTGTTGGTCGCGGATTACTACGGCCTACCGCCCGTCGAAGACGGTTGGGTCTATATGGAGGTGGAACGCAACGTCTACCGCGTTGACTTCCGCACCTACCGTGTTCTTGAAATGGTCACGGATCAGACGGCGGCCAATTGGTAGTTTTTTTGCGTGACGTCATGGTCATAAAGCCAAGATAAACGAGACAAAAACGCGCTTGGCGCGACCTGACCCATCATCCGCAGTCCTGTATGGGCCACCGCGGCCCGCATACCACCCAGATGATAGTTCCGCGCATTGGCATTGGCCGCATTGATCGCTCGGGTCACGCGGCCATGTCGGGCGCGTTGATAGGCCGCCAAGCCGCGCTGCATGTCCACGTTTTCCTCCAGGCAAGCGGCCAACACATAACCGTCCTCGAGCGCGAGGTTCGCGCCCTGCGCCAAAAACGGCAGCGTCGGATGGGCTGCATCGCCCATAAGCACCACGTTGCGCCGGAAGAGACGCGACGCGACTGGGCGCCGGAAAAGCCCCCAAAGATGAACCTTATCAACCTTCTGCAGAATGTCTTTCAAGTGACGGCTACAGTCAGAGAACACCGCTTGAAGCGCGCCCGGATCATCCGCATGTGCCCAGCCTTCTGCCGCCCATTCTGCACGCTCCTGCACAGCAACAATGTTGAGCCCGCCGTCACGTAGTGGATAGGTCACAACATGCTTGCCGGGGGCCATCCAAATGCGGGCCACGGGGTCGTCACCCTGATCCGGCACAACCGCGCGCCAAGCCACTTGCCCGGTAAACATTGGATCGCGATCCGTACCTGTCACGTCGCCGCGCACAAGAGACTTCACGCCATCAGCCCCAACAACCAGATCCGCACCGACATCGTCAGCTGCAGCGATCCGCGCTCCGAGTTCGACTTCAACGCCAGCCTCCGCGCAGGCCCCCGCAAGCATCCCAATCAGATCCGGTCGCCGGAAAAACCGATAAGGGCGCTGGCCACGGGTCAAATCAAATCGCGCTAGCGCTTTACCCGTCAGCGCGGCCATCGGGATGACAGCCTCGGCGTCAAGACCGCGTGCGGCGGCATGGTCAGACAGTCCAAGCCCTTCCAAAACGGCCGCACCATTGGGGGAAACTTGAATGCCCGCGCCAACTTCTTTTAGCGCGTCCGCCTGCTCATAAACGCAAACGCGGCACCCCTTTCTTGCGAAAGCGAGCGCCGCAGTCAGTCCGCCAATCCCACCACCAACAATGGCGACGGTGAGATCGTCGAGATCTTTCATTTAGTCGTCCCGATGCACCTTTTCGCGGCGCTCGTGGCGCTCCTGTGCTTCCAGGCTCATTGTCGCGATCGGACGGGCGTCCAACCGCTTCAGGCTGATCGGCTCACCTGTGATCTCACAATAGCCGTATTCGCCTTCATCAATCCGCCGCAGGGCGGCATCAATTTTGGACACCAGCTTGCGTTCGCGATCTCGCGTCCGCAGCTCCAATGCGCGGTCTGTCTCTTCCGAGGCGCGATCCGCCACGTCGGGGATATTCCGGGTCTGGTCCTTCATCCCAGCAACTGTATCGCTGGAGTTTTCCAGAATGTCCGCTTTCCAATTTAACAATTTCCGACGAAAGTATTCGAGCTGCCGGTCATTCATGAACGGTTCGCTTTCTACCGGCGTGTAATCATCTGGCAAAAACGATTCTGCTTTCATAGCACTCCCCATACTGTGGTCCTTTCCCCGGCCTGGCGAAGTGCCGGTGGTCACAATCCCCACTCAACTGCGCGACGTGTACTCGCTCACTCATGGCCTGTCACCCCCTATTCCATCGGATTAGTGACCAGTTGAAGACAATGTGAGAGGTGTTACTGTGCGTGCGCGCTAACAGGATACAAACACATGCAATTTACCGGCACTGACGCTTATATCGCGACCGATGATCTGAAGATGGCGGTCAACGCTGCTGTGACTTTGGAGCGTCCATTGTTGGTCAAAGGGGAACCCGGTACGGGCAAAACAGAGCTCGCCAAACAGGTCAGCACGGCGCTGGGTCTCCCTATGATTGAATGGCACGTGAAATCCACAACCAAGGCCCAGCAGGGCCTGTATGAATACGACGCTGTTAGCCGGTTAAGGGACAGCCAACTGGGTGATGCAAAAGTTCACGACGTCGCCAACTATATTCGAAAAGGGAAATTGTGGGAGGCTTTCGCAGCTGACGGCAAGGTGGTCCTTTTGATCGATGAGATCGACAAGGCAGATATCGAATTCCCCAACGACCTGCTCCAGGAACTCGATAAGATGGAGTTCCACGTCTATGAGACGGGTGAAACGATCAAAGCCAAGCACCGCCCGGTGGTGATCATCACCTCCAACAACGAAAAAGAGCTTCCCGACGCTTTCCTGCGACGCTGCTTCTTTCACTACATCCGTTTCCCAGACATCGACACCTTGCGCCAGATCGTTGAAGTCCACCATCCGGGCATCAAGGAAAGCCTGCTAACGACAGCGCTCACCCAATTTTACGAGATCCGCGACACCGATGGGTTAAAAAAGAAACCTTCGACGTCAGAGGTCATCGATTGGCTGAAACTTCTGTTGGCAGAGGACCTCTCACCCGAAGATCTCAAACGCGACGGGGCGAATGCCCTGCCAAAGCTGCACGGCGCCCTTCTCAAAAACGAACAAGACGTCCATCTGTTTGAGCGGCTCGCCTTCATGGCACGTGGCGGGCGCTGACCTCTGTCAAAATAAGGGCGATACAGGATATCGCGTCAGCGCCGCGCGAGCCAACTGAGTCTTGTGGGCAACGTTTCGCCGATTGCCTTGGCGCACACGCAAAAACAGCGTGCGCCCCCTTCTGACTTCATCTTTACTTAATCTGTCCTGCACATGGATGACGACAGGCACTGTCATCCTGCGCTGAAGGGGCCCGCAGCAAGACACATGCACAAAGCGTGGGGGACTGCGGCAAAGAGGAGAGCAGTTGGTGACCAAGGCAAACATGCCGGTCGACGTACGTGCGTTGCGCCCCACAGATGCTGTGGCGTGGCAAGCTTTGTGGACCGACTACCTCACCTTCTACAAATCGACGGTGTCGGACGACGTCAAACACAGTACCTTCACCCGCCTGCTTGATCCGGCCGTTCCCGACATGAATGCGCTCGTCGCCGAACATGACGGGACGCTGATTGGCATCGTACACTATATCTATCACCGTCACTGCTGGCGCATCGAAGATGTCTGCTACCTGCAAGACCTTTACGTTTCTCCCGCTGCACGAGGCACCGGTTGCGGACGCCGATTGATTGAAGCGGTCTATGCGGCCGCTGATGGCGCAGGCACCCCGTCCGTCTATTGGACGACCGAAAGCCATAACCATATCGGCCGCCAGCTTTACGACAGGATTGGAACGCTCACCGATTTCATTAAGTACCAAAGGCCCGCGGCATGACACGGCTTGGTGCTTACCTAATGGCGTTTCTTGCTGCCTGCGCGCCTGCACCGCAAGAGGTCGCAACACGGTCAGTTCCTTTGTCCTCGAGCTTGGCAGACGTGAAGACCTTCACGGCGGAGCCGGTCCGAACACCCAGCCGCGCCAATGCCGCCATCGCGCAAGACTTCCTCGACCTGACATTTCGCCTCGAAAGTGGACGCGAAGTCCCGACACTGACCCGCTTTGAAGGTCCGATCTCGGTGCGTGTGGTGGGCGCGGCCTCCGATTTGATGATCTCAGACCTTGATCAGCTTTTGGGCCGACTTCGTCGAGAGGCCAACCTAAATATCGCCTTTGCGGAAGGACGCGACGCCAATATCACTGTGGAAGCGATCCCACGCGCGACGCTGATGGCGGCAGTCCCCAATGCGGCCTGTTTTGTTGTCCCGCGGGTCAGCAGTTGGGCGGAGTTCCTGCGTGTCCGCCGCACCGCCGCGGTCGATTGGACCACGCTGAATGTGCGCGACGAGGCGACAATCTTCGTCCCTTCCGATGTCGCGCCGCAGGAAGTCCGGGATTGCTTACATGAGGAACTGGCCCAAGCACTTGGCCCTCTGAACGACCTCTACCGCCTTCCGGATAGTGTCTTTAACGACGACAATATCCACAATGTCTTGACCAGCTTTGACATGCTGATCTTGCGTTTGACCTACGCGCCAGAGCTTGCAAATGGCATGCAGCGCCAAGAAGTCGCGGCGCGCCTGCCCAGCCTGCTCGCCCGGATGAACCCCTCGGGCCAGCACGCCGGAACACCCGCGCCGCCCGTCACCGATAGCCGCTGGATTGCCTCAGTCCGCACCGCACTCTCCGCCCGAGAAACCCCGCGCAACCGCCGCTCCGCTGCGCAACAAGCGGTCACGCTCAGCGCGACGCAAGGTTGGGGCGATACCCGCGAAGCGTTCGCACATTACGCCTATGGCCGACTGCAGGTGGGCTACGACTCGGAACGCGCCCTGACCTCATTTGAACGGGCCGACGCCATCTATCGATCAGATCCAGCGACCCAAATCCACTCTGCGCATATCGCGGTGCAACGGGCCGCCTTTGCGCTTTCAAGGGGTGACGCAGCCACGACAATCACCATCGCCGACACCGCGATTCCAGAGGCACGGTCCCACCAAAACGCGGCCCTCCTGGCCACACTAATGATGTTCAAGGCGGAAGCCTTGGCGTTGCAGGGGCAGACCGACGCAGCCAATGCCCTGCGGCTGGACAGTCTCGGGTGGGCGCGATACGGCTTTGGGGCAGATATCCAGGTGCAGGCCCGCATAAATGAGATTGCAGCGCTGCGCCCGTCGTGAGGGACCAGACGCTATGATTTTTCCACTTTCCGGAATTGTGATCGGGGCCATCGCAGGGGCGCTCGGGGCACGCAACCGCGGTGGCAAAACGCTCGATCTCCTGCAATGGGCCGGTGTGCTGGGGATGATTGGGGGCGTGATCGGCCTTTTCGCCTTGGTCTTTATCGAACGCGCCGCCTTGAGCTGATGTTCCTGCCCTTCTTCGACACGCTCCGCAAAGCAGGTGTGCCCGTCACACTACGGGAGTTCTTAGCGTTCCTCGAAGGGATGCAAGCCGGGCTTGCGACCTACGATGTCGATGCCTTCTATTTCCTGGGTCGCGCCGTCCTGGTCAAAGACGAACGCCACCTTGACCGCTACGACCAAGCCTTCAGCGCAACATTCTCTGGCCTTGAAAACATCCCTGTAGAAGCGGTGATGGAAGCGGCAAATGTGCCCGCCGATTGGCTGAAGAAAATGGCCGAAAAGCACCTCACAGACACAGAAAAGGCGGAGATCGAAGCCTTAGGCGGTTTTGACAAGTTGATGGAAACGCTCAAGAAGCGTCTCGAAGAGCAAAAAGGTCGCCACCAGGGCGGCAACAAATGGATTGGCACCGCAGGCACTTCCCCCTTTGGCGCCTACGGCTACAACCCCGAAGGCGTGCGCATTGGTCAAAACGAAAGCCGCCATCAGCGGGCGGTCAAGGTCTGGGACAAGCGGGAGTTTCGCAATCTCGACGACACGGTCGAGCTGGAAACCCGCAACATCAAAGTGGCCCTCAAACGCCTGCGCCGCTGGGCGCGTGATGGTGCTGCGGATGAGTTGGACCTCAGCGGGACGATCCGCGCGACTGCGGAACACGGCTACCTCGATGTGCAAACGCGCCCCGAACGACGCAATGCGGTGAAAGTCCTGCTCTTCCTCGACGTTGGCGGTTCCATGGACCCCCATGTGAAGGTCGTGGAAGAGCTGTTCAGCGCGGCAACGGCCGAGTTCAAACATCTCAAACACTACTACTTCCACAACTGCGTGTATGAGGGCCTTTGGGAAGACAACCGCCGCCGTTGGACCCAACAAATCCCGACGCATGAAGTCCTGCGCACGTATGGTTCCGACTACACCTGCATCATCGTCGGCGACGCAAGCATGTCACCTTATGAGATCGCCTACGCTGGCGGCGCGAATGAACATTACAATGCAGAGGCCGGCCACGTCTGGCTCACCCGCCTGAAGGACCAATGGCCCAAACACCTTTGGATTAACCCGCTGCCCGAACGCTACTGGCCCTACACGCAGTCGATCCAAATGATCCAAGAAATCTTCAGCAAAGACCGCATGGTGCCCATGACCATCGCGGGCCTCACCCAAGGGATGAAACAGTTATCATAGGGCGAAGCCGGTCCGTCTTCTGGACAGAAATACCTCCGAGCACCCATCGTCGCCGGCGCTTGCCTCGAGGCGGCACACACCCCATATCCCCAACATGATCCGCTTTACGCCAATCCTGCTCGCCGTCCTCTATGGTCTCGCGCTTTACCGCTTCTCAGTCTGGCGGACCCAGCGAGAGTTAGACGCGAAATCCACAGAACTTGCGGACCCAATGCTCCGACAACTTTGCGATCAAATGGCGCAGGCATTGGAGATCCCCCGCATCAAAGTGAGTATCTATGAGATTGAACCCGTGAATGGCCTGGCCGCCGCCGACGGGCGGATCTTCATCACGCGTGGGTTTTTTAACAAGTATCGCGCGGGCGAGGTGTCAGCAGACGAAATGGCCAGCGTCATCGCCCACGAACTCGGCCACGTGGCCTTGGGTCATGCAAGACGGCGCATGATCGACTTTTCGGGCCAGAATGCCGCGCGCACCGTGATTGCAATGTTACTTGGGCGATTTTTGCCCTTCGGCATCGGCGCCTGGATCGCGGGGCAAGCCATGCGTCTGCTCGCAGCGGGCCTATCCCGCAAAGACGAATTTGAGGCCGACGCATATGCCTCCGCCCTCTTGGTGAAAGCCGGGATCGGCACTGCGCCGCAAAAGTCACTGTTTGAAAAGTTGGAACATCTCACAGGCGCCCGTGGCGCATCTGTCCCGGCTTGGCTCCTGAGCCACCCGAAGACGCCCCAGCGGATCGCGGCGATCGAAGCAAATGAGGCCAAGTGGCAGGCATAGACAATTTTCTTCCAAAGAAAATTGGAAAATTCCTTCTAAAGGAATTTGTTAAAATCGGTCTTGAAGGATTTTGTCCACCGCCTTCCCAAATCGTGGCAATCTCGCCTTCTTCATCAGCGCGCGCATCTGCCAGTTTTCCCCAGACAAGCGTCGCGCTTCGCCCAAAACCGCTTGCGCCACCGGCATCACCGCTTCTGGCGCGACCTCCAACTGCTGCACCAGAAACCAATCCGGCTCAACCCGCTGAATGTCGAACTCAGCCAGCACATCGCGCGGAAAGTCCTTCACATTCACCGTCATCACCGCATCGCAAGACCCAGTGACCGCCGCTGCAAGCACGTGAACATCATTCGGGTCTGGCAGCCAGAATTGCCGCAGTTGCTCTTCTGCGTACCCTACCCTCGCCCCCGGGAACCGCGCCGACACGGCCGCGATTTCTCCGCGCGCCAATGTCTCCCCCTCCGGCCCGATCTTGCGCGCCGCGCGCGCCCATTCTTCCAAGATTCGCTCAGACCAGCGCACCTCATAAAGCCCCGCGGCGGCACACCCGATCACCACCTCCCGCATCACAGTCGGGTAAAGTACGCAGGTGTCGACCAGGATCCTCACAGCCGAAAGAACACCGCTTTCAAATAACCACTTTCGGCCAGTTGCGGCATCAACGGATGGTCCGGCCCAGCAAACCCAGTGTGAATGATCTGCCCTCGGCGGCCCGCCTTGCCAATCCCGCGGGCAGAAGCGTTGCGGAACGACGTCAGATCCGCGGCATGCGAGCAGGAGCATAGCCCCAAATAACCACCATCCGCCACTAAGGCCGCCGCCAATCGCGCGATCCGTTCATAAGCCCGCAGGCCTTTTTCAGCCGTCGCTTTCGAGGGGGCGAAGGCTGGTGGATCACAGATCACCACCTCAAACTTTGCCTTTTCATTGGCCAAAGCTGTCAAAACATCAAAGGCATCGCCCTTGCGCGTCGCAAAACGGTCTGTCACCCCCATCGTTTCCGCGCCTTGCGCAGCCAATTCCAACGCCGCTTGCGATCCGTCCACCGACAGCACCTGCGTCGCCCCACCGGCCAAAGCCGCCAAACCAAACCCACCAACATGGCTGAACATATCCAGCACCCGCGCGTCTCTCGCCAACCCTGCCGCAAAAGCATGGTTCGGGCGTTGGTCCAAGAACAACCCGGTCTTCTGTCCTCCCATCACATCAGCCATATAGGTCGCGCCGTTCATCACCACCGGGATCGGGGCTGCCGGAGCGGGACCAAAGACGACCTCGGTCTTTTCCTCCAACCCTTCCAAAGTCCGTGTCCGACCCGTGCCATTCATCACCACGGTCGTGACACCCGTCGCCTCAACCAAAGCCCCCACAAGCATTTGCAAATGCTGATCCGCCCAGGCTGCGTTCGGTTGCACGACAGCAACCTCACCAAACCGATCAATGATCACGCCCGGTAGCCCGTCCGCCTCTGCATGAACCAGCCGATAGAACGGCCCATCAAAGAGACGTTCGCGATGTGCCAAAGCCCGGCGCAAACGGCCTATAAACCAGCCCTGGTCGAGCGCCACCTCCGGGTCCCGATCCAACATCCGGCACGCAATCTTGGAGGCCGGGTTCACGGCGACCGCGCCAATCGGCTCCCGGTTGCTATCCTGCAGGGTTGCGATCACACCGGGCTTCAGCCCCTTTGTGCGCCGGTCCAACACCAATTCATTGGCGTAGACCCACGGAAACCCGTGGCGAATAGCACGGATATCGGCCTTAGGCAGCATTCGGACTACGGGGCGCTTGTCGGCGGCATTTGGATCAGTCATGCGGCGTCCTACATTGTTTCGCAAGGCCTTGGAAAGGGGTCATCAAACTTTCATGAAATACCTATTGTTAGCGCTAACAATGCTTGGTATAGCGCGGACAAGACATCAAGGATGACGCCAAGCGAGGATGCCATGGCCCTTCACCCCCAGATCGAAACCGTCACCAACCGTATTCGCAAACGCTCAGAAAGAACCCGCAGCGACTACGTCGCGCTGATGGAGAAAGCCGCGAGCCAAGGGCCGCGCCGTGCTCATTTGTCATGTTCAGGCCAAGCCCACGCCTATGCCGCCATGGGCGATATGAAAGATGACCTGAAAGCCGGCAAAGTCCCGAATGTCGGGATCATTACGGCTTACAACGATATGCTCTCGGCCCACCAACCGTTTGAGACATATCCTCAAGTCATCAAAGCCGCCGCGCGCGCTGTTGGGGCGACGGCACAGGTCGCAGGCGGCGTGCCAGCGATGTGTGATGGGGTCACCCAAGGCGAAACGGGGATGGAGATGTCGCTCTTTTCCCGCGATGTAATTGCATTGGCCGCCGGGGTTGGCCTTTCTCACAATGTTTTTGATGCCGCGGTCTACCTTGGTGTCTGCGATAAAATCATTCCTGGCCTCGTCATGGCGGCCGCGACCTTCGGCTATATCCCGTCTGTCTTTCTGCCTGCTGGTCCAATGGTGTCTGGCTTGCCCAATGACGAAAAAGCCAACGTGCGCAAACGATTTGCCACCGGCGATGCTACGCGGGAAGAGCTCATGGCGGCCGAGATGGCCTCGTACCACGGCCCTGGCACCTGCACCTTTTACGGAACGGCCAACACGAACCAGATGCTGATGGAATTCATGGGGCTGCACCTTCCAGGTGCTTCCTTCGTCAATCCCGGTACGCCGCTGCGCGAAGCTTTGACCGTTGCGGGCACAGAACGTGCGGTTCAGATCACCCATCAGGGCAATGCTTTCACGCCGGTCTATCAAGTTTTGGACGAACGGGCCTTCGTGAACGGTCTGGTGGGCTTGATGGCGACGGGCGGGTCAACGAACCTCATTCTGCACCTGCCTGCGATGGCCAAGGCTGCGGGCGTGATCTTGGACCTGGAGGACTTCGACAATCTGTCGAAAGTTGTGCCCTTGATGGCAAAGGTCTATCCAAATGGGCTTGCCGACGTGAACCACTTCCACGCGGCTGGTGGCCTGCAATACATGATCTCGAACCTGCTTGACGCTGGATTGCTTCATGATGACGTCACAACGGTCGCGGGTCAGGGGCTCGACCTCTATCGCCAAGAACCGATACTCGAAGACAATGAGATCAAGTACCGTCCTGGTCCCGCCACCACGTTGAACGACAAGATCTTACGCCCGGCAAAAGATCCGTTTCAAAAGACGGGCGGCCTTGTGCAACTCGTGGGGAACCTTGGGCGCGGGGTCATGAAGGCCTCTGCAGTCAAGCCCGCGCATCATATCGTCGAAGCGCCTGCCCGCGTTTTCCACACGCAAGAGGCAGTGAAGGCGGCCTTTCAAGCTGGAGAGCTGAACGGCGACACGATTGTCGTCGTCCGTTTCCAAGGACCCAAGTCTAACGGCATGCCAGAGCTGCATGGACTCACCCCAATCCTTTCGGTCATGCTTGACCGTGGTCAGAAGGTCGCCTTGGTCACTGACGGGCGCATGTCTGGTGCATCTGGCAAGGTCCCATCCGCCATTCACGTCTGCCCCGAAGCCGCCGACGGCGGTCCAATCAGCAAGGTCCTTGATGGCGATATGGTGCGCCTGGATGCGACAACCGGTGTGATTGAGGTGCTAGATGTTGACCTTGATAGCCGCGAAGTGGCAGTTGCTGATCTGAGCGGCAATGGCAACGGTGTCGGCCGCGAGCTTTTTGAAGTGTTCCGCCAGCAAGTGGGACGCTCAACCGAAGGGGCTGCGGTGGTCGTCTGAGCCCCGCCCGCATAAACAAGGAATTTTTTGATATGATGAGCCCAGACGTTGCTTCGCAAGAAGCCGCAAAGATCTGCGAATTGGCCCCAGTTGTCCCCGTATTAGTGGTGGACGACGCAAGCACCGCGCAGGACTTGGCCAAAGCGCTAATCACCGGCGGCTTGCCCGCTTTGGAGGTTACCTTGCGGACCGACGCTGCCTTGGATGTGATCCGGGAAATGGCCAAGGTTGAAGGTGGCGTTGTCGGCGCAGGCACCCTGCTGACGCCAACGGATGTTGAAGCGGCGAAAGAGGCCGGCGCGACCTTCGGTGTTTCCCCGGGTGCGACAGATCTGCTCTTGGACGCCTGTGAGGCCAACGATCTTCCGCTCTTGCCTGGGGCGGCGACCTCATCTGAAGCGATGCGCTTGTTTGAGCGCGGTTACACCGTCCAAAAGTTCTTCCCAGCAGAGGCGAACGGCGGCGCGTCGGCGCTGAAAGCCATTGGGTCGCCGCTGGCGCAGATTAAGTTCTGCCCAACCGGCGGGATATCCATGAAAAACGTGGCCGACTACCTGTCACTTTCGAACACGCTTTGTGTGGGCGGAAGCTGGGTCGCCCCAAAAGACATGGTGAGCACAGGAAATTGGGCCGGGATCACCGCCCTCGCCAAAGAGGCAGCTGCCCTACCCCGCTAAGCGGCCCATGCGACCACCGCGCCGGCGGGCAACCGGTTGTTCAGCCAATGCCGCAGCGAGTGTCTGCGTCATCGGATGATCCGGTGCCCCCGCCCCGTGATCCATCAGCAAATGCTGGATGATATCTTTAGGGTTGTCATCCGGCGCGCTCAAGGCCCAGTCCAAAAAAATGGACCGGCACTCCGCCGCCGTAATGCCCGGAATACGGTATGACTCGCGGATTAACCCTTTTGGGTCTCGCGGATCAATCTGTCTCATGCGCCCCGTCCCTTTGGTAGCATTGCAACTATCACTTGTGCAGCTGCGATGGCGTTACTTTCGGTCTCAATTTCCAATGCGTCAAGCGTTGACGTGTTCGTTTCGCGTAACAGCATCGCGATTGCACCACTTCCGGCGGTAACTGGATCAAAAACCCCTCCCGTCAAGAGACGACCAGTGGCCTGAACTTTCCAAAAGAGTGTGTAGGCCTTGTTCAGCACCTCTGCCTGCTCCCTTGTCAGCCAGCCGACATCCACGCCTGCGGAAATTTGGGCTCGCGTATCAGTTGTAACGCCGCCTAAACGGAGACTGGCCGCTTGGGCGAGCAAGTCAATGTCTTGCAACCGTCCAGGACCATCTTTGACATTCCAATGGTTAACGTTTGGTTTCGCCCCCGCCAGCCTGCCACGCATGTCAGCGAGGTCTGGTAGGATGCGATCATCGTTGGCATGGCTCTCCAAAACCCGCTCTATGGTCTGCGCCACATCGTCCATCAGTTTCGGCGGGCCGGTAATCACCCGGGCCCGGGTCAAAGCAAGATGTTCCCAGGTCCAAGCCTCGTCTTGCTGGTAGGCTGCGAAGGATGACAGCGAGGTCGCCACGGGGCCTTTGCGGCCCGAAGGCCTCAACCGCATATCCACTTCATAAAGCCGCCCTTCCGACATCGCAGCAGAAAGTGCAGTGACCAGTGACTGAGTGAGCCGCGCGTAATAAGGCCGCACGGCTAGCGGGCGGAGCCCCGCTGACGTCTCTTCCTGTCCGGGGTCGTAGATCATGATCAGGTCAAGATCGCTCGTTGCGTTCATCCGCCCCGTACCTAACGACCCCATGCCAAGGATGGCGGCACCGCGCCCCGGCGGTGGCCCGTGTTTCACCGCAAACTCCGCCTGCACTGCGGGCCAGAGCGCGATCAATGTCGCTTGTGCTAATTCGGCATATTGCAGCCCTGCAGCTTCGGCGTCACAGAGGCCGCGCAAGTGGTGCACACCGATGCGGAAGTGCCATTCCTTAGCCCAGCGGCGCAGTGCAATAAGCTGCGCCTCATAGTCTGGCGCGTTCACCAAAGCTTCGCGCGCCAGGGTGACCAGGGCGGGGGTGCCAGGCCATGGATCAAAAAAGGCACCGCCAAGGACAGCATCAAAGACCCCAGCATTGCTCGACAAATACTGGGCCAACGCCGGTGATGTGGCGGCAATATCGACGATCAGTTGGGTCAATTGCGGGTTGGCGTCGAACAGTGAAAAAAGTTGCACCCCGGCAGGAAGGCCGCGCAGAAACGCGTCAAACTGCGCCAGCGCCTCATCCGGTTTTGCGGCTCCGGTAAGCTGATCCATGATCGTCGGCCGCAACCTTTCAAAGATCGCGCTCGCCCGTTCTGACCGTAGTGCCGGATAAGTGGGCCAACGGCTTGTCACTTCTTCCCCCCAGACCGGTGCTTCAGGCGGGGTCACAGTGCCCGGCGCAAAGAAATCATCGGTAAGGCGATGCACCGCGTCGAGACGCGCCGTGACCTCATCGCGCAAAGTATCAACGTCCTGATCCATCAACGCGGCCAGTCTTTCGAACCCTTCTGGGGAGGTGGGCATCGCGTGGGTCTGCGCGTCATTGATCATCTGGAGCCGGTGTTCTAGCTCTCGATGGGCCCGGTAGTGGTCGGTGAGCGCCGTGGCATCCTCTGTTGCGACCCAATCCTGGGCGGCCAAGCAGCTGAGCCCATCAACGGTCCCCCTCACCCGCAAGCTTTCGTCGCGTCCACCCGCAATCAACTGACGTGTTTGAGTGAAGAACTCAATTTCCCGAATGCCGCCGCGCCCTAACTTGATGTTGTGACCTTCAAGCATCTGTGGCCCACCCAACCCTTTGTGGTCCCGTATCTTCAGGCGCATGTCATGGGCGTCTTCAATGGCCGCAAAATCGAGATGTTTCCGCCAGACAAACGGTGTGAGGGTCTTTAAGAACCGGTCCCCCGCAGCGACATCCCCCGCACAGGCACGCGCCTTGATATACGCCGCCCGCTCCCAAGTACGTCCGACGCTTTCGTAGTACCGCTCTGCCGCTTCCATCGACAGGCACACTGGTGTGACAGAGGCATCGGGGCGCAACCGCAGGTCCGTTCGGAAAACGTACCCACCTTGGGTTACATCGGTTAGCACGCTGGTCATCTTGCGGGTAACGCGGATGAAACTGGCGCGGGCGTCATGGTAGTCTGCGGGATCAAAACGCGTTTCGTCGAAGAGACAGATGAGGTCGATGTCGGAGGAATAATTGAGCTCCCCCGCACCCATTTTTCCCATCGCCAGCGCCACCATGCCCGCCCCGTCTGATGCGTCATCCGGCGAAGCGCCCGGCAGCTTTTTGCGGCTAATCTCCTGCGCAACAAGCGTCACAATGCACTGCTGCACAGCGGCATCCGCCAGGTCGGTCAGTGCCAGAGTAACGGTCTCAAGGGGCCAGGCTCCGGCAAGGTCAGCAAGCCCGGCGATCAAAGCCACCCGCCGCTTGGCCCGCCGCAGGCCAGCCGCGAGCAACTCAGCGTTCAGAGCGGTGACGTCTGCAAGAACGCCGCGGACCGCGCTTTCTGGATCCGCCAGTGCCCCACGCAACCACCCGGCCTCCGCCGCAATCAGACCGGCCAGATAGGGGCTGGTACCGCCCGTTCCGGTAATCAGCGCCTCGTATTCCTTAGGAAGGTCGCTTGCCGCCCAAATCTCCTCCCCCCGATCGCCGTTGAAGGGGCGCGGACAGCGGGTCATGCGGGTCGCAATGCTCATGCTTGTCTCTTTTTGGGCGACATGGTGTACCGGGCTAACATGGGCGCAAGCTAAGAAGGGTCAGAGCCATGAGCAAGAGCTTGAAGCGGGTGCAAGCGGCACTGGAGACTTTGGGCATCGATAGCGAGGTCTTGGAAATGTCCGGTGAAACCCGCACGGCTCAGCAGGCCGCGGATGAGGCCGGATGCGATTTGGACCAGATCGCGAAGTCGGTGATCTTTCGGGGCTTGGTGAGTGGTCAGGCAGTGCTATTTCTCACCGCCGGTGGGAACCAGGTGGAGACAGAATTGGCATCAGCGGTGGCAGGGGAAACCCTGGGTAAGGCCGATGCGGCGCTGATCCGGTCGCAAACGGGATTCGCAATTGGGGGCGTGTCGCCGGTGGGTCACTTGAATCCGATCAGAGCGTTTATGGATCCTCGCTTGCTCGACTTTGACGTGGTCTATGGGGCAGCCGGAACACCTCGGCATATCTTTCCGGTGGCGCCTGAGCTCTTGCGGGAGGTGACGGGGGCAAAGGTTGTGGCCTTTGTCCGATGAGTTAGGGGGCGGTTGAACAGGCATAACTCGCTTGGCGAAAGCGGAACCAAGAGCTGCATCCTTTCAAAAGTGAAAGCCTGATCAACCTGTCTAAAGTAACTTTCTGCCTGCGATACGCAGATACGGAACAGCGCCTTATTGATGCGCCACCCGCGGCCGCGGTCGGCGGAGCGTTTTCCAAAGCCAGAACAACATCAGAAGCACGATGATCAGTTCAGGCAGCGACAAAACGCCCGAGTTTCTGACCACCTCTGGAAACGCGGATGCCCCAGGTCCGGTAAATGCTGATCCCGCCGCTATGAAAAATCCGATACACATCCGCGTTAGATGCTGGGCGATCCGATGTCTGTCTGACACCAATGTCCCAAAAATCATGCGGACATCGCCAGCACCGACGACGGCAGCCATACCGAACAAGAAAAAGTAGTCCTCGGCCGCGAAGCCGTAAAGGTGGGCGCCTGGTAGGCTGGTGGCATACCAGCCAGCCCCGAACAGACCGACGGCATTAAGCGCATTCAATAAGGCGATGGCGATGAACCACCTTTTCACCCCATGCGCGCGAATGCGGGCAGCCAAAACACCGCTTGCGACCAGGGTTGTTCCGAGGATACCCGCGTGAAAGGTGATCCAATACGTTTCATACTTCAGTGCGCCCAGGAGCGCGCCGAGCACGGATGCCAACCCCATGCTGATGACAAAGACGCGGCCAGCGCTCACGTGAACTTTGCGCCCCTTGCGGGACGCGAGGGCGATGGCCCCCACAATGACGGCCAATGTGCCAAGCACGACATGTGCGAGAAGTGTGATGAGATCTAATGTGGGCATAACTTAATCCTATCCGGTGTGTTGATTTTTCCGGGTTATGCGCGGCCCAGCATTGTCCTGTCGTCCGCGCATGAGGGCGTGGACATTTATTTTCCGCGCTTTCGCACAAACGGCTGCGTTGATGACGACGCTCAAACCAGCCTACTAAGGCGTATGGAAAACGCTGCTGTTCTGACCCTGGCTGGATTGTGCCTTGGCGTTGCCCTATCCGGGCTGGTGGCGGTTGCGTGGCGGCACGGCAGCCCGCGCGAATGGCGCAGCCTCGGGATGGTCTACGTTGCATTTATTGGAATGATCGCGCTTCCAGTCGTCAATACCTTCGCCGCGGCGGCATTAATCCACTACATGCCGCTGTTGCTGGTCATGCTCCTGCTGCTGCCACCAGCCTTCTATCACTACATCCTGGCCAGAACGGCAGCGGCATCGCCCTCGCAAATCCCATGGCGCGATCTTGCATTGCCAGTGACGGGCAGCGTGGTTTGCATCGGTTTTTGGCTCTTACCGGCGCAAGACAAAGAAATCATGTTCATCGTAGGCGAATTGCCTCCCGGCATCTTGCCCGCCACGCTCGCCCTCGCGACATTTGCGCTTATCGTGATTTGGTTGGTGGCGTCCTTTGCCTACCTTGTCGCAATACTGCGCCGCCTCACAACCTACCGTGCGCACATTCGGCAACTGTATTCCGACGTCGAAAAACGGGATCTGCGCTGGGTCGACGTGATGATGGTTATGCTCACGTTAATCTGGGCCGCCGGAGCCTTTTCCCTTGCTGATGAAAACTTTGCAGACGGCGCTTTGTTCGTCGAAGAGCTTTTTCTTGCGCTGATCGCCGTTGGATTGTTGGTCTTGAACACATGTGCCCCGATCTCACCACCAGACATGAACGTCGCAGTTGAAGAGGAGGAGCCAGATCTCAAGTATGCGCGTTCTGCCTTAACGCCTGAACACACGGAAAAATTGGCCGCTCGGCTTGAGGCGGCGATGCGAAAAGATGCACTTTACCTTGACCCAAACTTGTCGTTGCAAAAGCTGTCGCATCATGTGGGCGCGCTGCCAAACCATGTCTCGCAAACATTGAATCAAACACTCGGTGCAACTTTCTTCGACTATATTGCGAATTGGCGGATCGAAGCGTCAAAGCCGATGATCGCGGCGGGCGATGCATCGGTGCTCGCAGTCGCGCTCGAGGTCGGCTTCAACTCCCGGTCCACCTTTTACAAAGCCTTCAAGCGTGCAACGGGCATGACACCAAAAGATTACCGTGCCGCGCAGCGGACTGCAGCTTAGTCCCGAACATCGAGAAAAGGTGCCGCAAAAGGGGTTCAGGTGCGGCCCAGTCCCAAGTCACTTAGCTAAACGAAACCGGCGGATGATGGGCATTTTCGGCGCGCGCGATTGCCCTACCCCGTCCGCTCCAACCCCGATTGATGCGCCTCAAACGGGGCCAGCCGCCCACCACGCCTAATGGCCCGTTTACCAGCAGACCCGCCGACGCAAGGCCGTGCCGCAGCGATACCCATCTCATCTGCTTGCGTCCCACCACCCTTCAGCGCGCGGCCAACTTCCAACCTTTCGTGTCCTGACAAGTGGCGGAATCCTTCCGGACCCGGCAGAAAGCTCTCGGCGGCAAGGCCAGACACGTCCAAGATTTGGTGTTGGGCGCAAAGCAGCGTGAAGTACTCCATTTCGGTTTTGCCGCGCATAGCTCTGACGCCCCTGAGGCCCACAAATGCTTTCGCCGGTGCCAGCGTTTCGTCGCCATTCTCTGCACGCAATAACAGCCGGTGCTGGGGTGAAACGATAACCGATCGACGCAGACCACCGTCCGGCATGGCTTTCGGCTGGATCTCGATCGGCTGCGCGTCCTCTGAAACCTGATCAATCTGCACCCGACGGTGCCCAATCCAAATGATAGGCTGCAATCCGTGATCTACGGTCTGAACAAGATCGCCGACAGCCAGGTCGCTCACAGCCACTTCCCCCCGACCGGTTGTGATCATGGTTTGGGCCGAGAAACAGACGAAGTTATGTTGGTACTGGCTGCCGGGATCTTTGTCTGTCGTATAAAACCCGGGCGACTGACCGCCGCTAAAGTTGTCAAAGTACCAAGACTCAAGGTCAAAGTTCGGCGACCACACAATCTGTTCAAGATTCCCTTCCGCATTGGTCCCCTCAAAGACAACCGCATGACCGCCGCCTGGCAGCGCGTCGGACCGAAGAACGACCGCATCGTCAAACGTCCCACCCTTACCACCGCCGCCGTTGCCGTAGACCAGGTCGTAGGTATCGCCCACCGAGAAGGTGCCAGGAGATGGATCACCAGCGTTTGACGTAATGATGAGGTCCTTTGAGGTGGTAGGCGGGTAATCAAACGTGCTTGTTCCCGAGCCACTATTCACGTTCGAGCCGGTCGCAACCGCAAACTCGGAATCCACCACTTTAATCGTATATGTCATCGCACCACTCCAAAAAACCCGGAGAGTGGTTAGCTGGCCAGACCTTAACAGGAGCTATCTACGGGCCAAGGCATTGCTTAAAATTCAGTTCAACTGGATCGTTCATAAAGGGTCTGAAGGCAGGAGTGCCAGTCGCGCGAGCTAGTCGCGCTGAGCGCTGCGGTGCGCCATGTATGTGCGCCCCACGTTTTGTGATTTCCAGAAGCCATCTCACCCAGGCGACGTGTCGATCAAAGGTCTCGATAGCTGATCAATTCAATCCCAAGGTCGTCAATTGTCTGACGAACCGCAGCACTGGTCAGCGTCTCCAAACACGTCACCCTGTCTTCGGCGACATCCCTGTACCCCTCGTGCCCCAACGCATTAAGCTCCGGCGACGCGACCGCTGGGTGATCGATGAAAATGTAGGTCCCTGTGCCCAGCTCTTCGAGTGTCCGAACAAATGCTTTGATCCGACGGTCTGTATTTCGCGGAAGTTTGGGATAGCCTTCGATCCTCGGAAGTCCGAAACCAAACGCGTCGTCATTGAGGCCGAACTCCCGACAAAAATCAGAAATGACGTCTGCCAGCCGCGCATCGAAATCCCGAAAATGACGCAGCATGTGGCTGCTCACATGCGACACGTTTTGGAACATAGAAACGCCAAGCGCGATCTGGGCTCGAAATTCCCAAACAACCTCATCAAGTGACCAATCCGCATTGAAGAGGCTCTCTCCGCTGTCATCGTCTTTGGGCAAAAGTTGCGGGAGGAAGTGTCCAGACCCATCCGTCAAAGTCGTCGCTTGGGTCAGCGGCCGCCATTTCATCCCATCCCATTCACTTGTCAGGGTCAAGTGGATGCCAATGTCGATCTCAGGCCGCTCGTTGAACAGCTTTGCCGCCTGCTCCGTCCAAGGACACGGCATCATCACCTCAACACTTCGTCCAATCCCATCGTTGCAAGCACGCAGGCAGCCCATTTTGGACGACCAACTTGAGCCCGCGTCATCTGCTCTGACAAGTAGGCGTGTTTTTGCGCTCATCCAGCGATCCTCCTACGAGTGACCGATCCAAACTTGCATGCCAACGCCTGCGTTGCACCCCACGAGCTTGCCATGAATGGTCGCACCCAAATGCAGATCTCCTCCCGCAATGCGAAGGCGAGGCAAGGCGCTGCCACCTCATTTTTCCGCGATCGCGTCAATCTCCAACAACCAACGCTCTTCGAACATTCCAGCGAGAACAACAGTCAAAGCAAAAGTGTGCCCGCCAAGCATCTCCATCCGCACGTCCCGGTTCTGATCCCGATACTTGCGATCCGCCAAATAAGTTGTGGCCTTCACAATATCCTCCGCCGCCATGTCCGCTTCACGCAGCTGGGCCAGGATGTTGTGCCAGACGGCCTCTGCTTGCTCTCTGAACGTTTCTGGCAGCGAACCGTCGGGTCGTACCGGCGCTTGGCCGCTGACGTAGACGCGGCGGGTGGTGCCCTGCACTTCCAGCGCCTGAACATAAGCGCCAACGGCTTCAGCGCCGTCTTCAGCATTGATTTTCCGGGTTGTCATCGCTGTTTGCCTCCCTGGCATCACAAATGAATACTCACACATCCCTTTGTTTTTATTTCGTAATTCAACTTAATGTAAAAAACATTCACATAAACCCTTGTCAGGCCCACCCGCCACACCCATTTTGGTGATGTGAAAGGCATTCACATAAGACCTTTCAGGACACACACACAAGACCGCAAAGGAACATCACATGCAAACCGCAACCCTGAACGCTCCCTCCTCTTCGGGTTACAGTCGTCCCGGCTTTTTCGCCCGGACAGAGGCTTGGCTTGACGACCGGGGACGCGCTGCGTGGATCACAGCCATGGTCGGCAGCTACATCGTCTTTTGGCCCGTAGGCTTGGCACTGACCGCTTACATGGTCATGAACGACAAATTCTCAGGCACCGGCATCCACCGCCGCAAAGTGCACGCCTGGGGCGGTTGTGGCCCTAAGAAACGGAGCAGAAAGATGAACAGCTATAAGGGCAACTATACGGGCAACGCAGCCTTTGACACCTACAAGGACGAAACATTGCGCCGTCTGGAAGAAGAACAGGCGAACTTTGAAGAGTTCCTAGAGCGCCTGCGCGAAGCCAAAGACAAGGCTGAGTTCGACCAATTCATGGACGAACGGGCCGGTAAGGCCGAGCCTGAGAAAAATGATGGCGACGACGCCGCGGATGAACCCTCCCGCTCATAACTCCCCGAGAAGCCCCTGTTCCTCCCGCAGGGGCTTCTTTATTTGACGAAGGACATCAGACAATGACGAGTATTCCAATGGAACACGATAGACAGTCCAATCATACTCCGGTTCCCGTGCAGATTTTAGGCATGATCCTTTTCGCCGGATTCGCCATCCCCGTGACAATCGTTGCGATGGTGCATTTCTGGCCTGCCGGTGTGGCCCTCGCGATTATCCTCGGCTGGCGCGGGACCTTTGCCTTTGGCGCAAACCGCGGGATGAACAGCGACGACATTGCCAAAGTTGTGGCCGCTATCAAGCCAGAAACCCAAACCGCGTCCCGCCCAAGCGGGAACGCCAGCTTTGATCGCTACCGCGATGACATGCTCAACCGGCTAGAGATGGAACAGGAGAACTTTGAAACTTTCCTCGACCGTCTCCGCGACGCGAAAGATGAGGTGGAATTTGACACCTTTATGGACGAACGGGCCGCGAAGATCAGCCGCGGCGAATAAGGTCCTTGCCTGCACGCCTTGATCAGGACGGCGGGCGGTCCGGGCGCACGGCAAGTCAGCCAGCCATACAGCCCGAAAGGAGCTCGCGCAATCAGAAGATGTCGCGAAGACACTCCATGTTGCGACGCGATCTGCACCCTGGGAGCACTCCGACGTGCTCCCAGGGTATTTTGGTTACTCGGCCGTGCGGTTCGACCAGGTTTGATAGGCGGCCAGGTCATCAGAGCAGGCTTGGAACGTCATCGCGATCATCTGGTTTTCCGCGCTGCGCCCGGTGCTGGTCTCGCCGGTCAGTGTCAGGCACATCTCAGGCGATGACGCAGGTGCGATTGTCCCTTCGCCATTAAATACCCAGCTTTGCGCGTCCGACCCGTCGCAGGCGGCAAGTTCAGCAGAGGCACCAGCGTCCGTCGATGGGGCCTGCATACAGACATCAAATTCCGGCATGTACAGCACACCGTCCGCAAATTGATCCGGATCGAAAGCCTGATCGACAAGGACTTCACCAGATGGGCTGTAGCACGTATGCGCTTGCAGACCGTCTTCTGGGTTAGCATCAGCACCACGGCCTTTGGCAATATCAATGCAATATCCGTTTTGAATGTTGTCGAGCAGATCGACCACATAAATCTCGACGTTGTCGGCATGCACCATTCCGGCAGCCAAGATCGCGACGGTCGTAACAGTCGTTTTTAACATAGTAGGTATCCCCAGTTGCTGGCTAGTTGACGGTTAAGCGGCACAGAACCGTATTGTCCTGTTCCAAATCGGGACCCCAGATCAACTCTGCTGTGTCATCCCAAGAGATGTCATCATAGCCCATCTTGGGGTCGACGTCTGCTGCGGAATGCACGCTGGCATTTGCCCATGCGGTGGAATCGAAGTCGGCGCTATCCCACCCTGCGGGCTCTTCGCCCGCTGTAAAGTCGCACGGAGCGGTGCCGGCGACAGGGTCATTTTCGCCTTCGCAGGATTTATCCAATGGGGCAGTGTGGATCACAAGACACTGCCAATTGGCGTCGCTGACAATCGCCGTCGCGCCAGAAGCATCCTTGATCTGGAGGATGACACCGCCGTCGCCCATTTGCTGACGACCGGTGCCGATGTATTCAAGTCCCGTGTCGTTCTCTTTGAAATCCTTGGCAACCAGACCCAAAACGAAGGGGCGCTCCGCCGTGAAATCAAAGCTTTCCGCATTGAATGAGCGTTCTGTTGTGATTGGCACGCTGTCTTCGGCAACTTGAGTGCCGTTAACGCGCAGTTCGAACCAGTTATCCGCCCAAACGTCGGCAGAAAATGTCTCGGCCTGCAAGACAATGGGCGCAGTCATCAGCGACGCCATCAGGGGAAGGGTAAGTCTCATCATCGTTCCTCATATTTGATTGTGTTCAGAACAAGGGCCACCGATAGTTTTCGCGGTGAGCACAGAATCGGGCTGCCGCGGCCATTGCGAAGCATTCTCCCCAATCGCGCGTCGGTACGTGCATCTTGAATGCCACTCGCCAAATGCTCAATGCCCCCATCGCATTCCAAACTTGGTTGAGGTCGTTGAGCGACCCCCGCCCCTTATACGTCGGACGCCGATGGTTACGGCGCACGGTTGCTGGATCTAGTTCGCAACCAAGACAAACCGTCTTGCTTAGGTGGGCCGGTTTGCGTGTCATCCCATGCGCACCCATGCTTCGGCCCACCGGGCTTAGACCCGATTGGCCGAAAGCAGGACGTCATTCAGAACGAGTATAACATGCGGCGGCAAAGAGTTTGCTCCAGGTTTGATTTCATTGATCAATTGCGACCGCCAACTCAGGGTGAGGAAGAATCGCGCGCACCGAACAAGCCCGCAGGTTGCGGAAGATGCCACTGCGTCACTTTGAACCGCCCCCCCTATATCGGGGGGCTTGTTTTTGCGCGAAAGGGCTTGTTAACGTCAGCACATCCAATAACGTCGGTATTCATGCGCCACACACTTCCCATTGCGCCGCAATTCTATGTGACGGCTCCGCAGCCCTGCCCTTACCTTGAGGGTCGGATGGAGCGGAAGTTGTTTACAGCCTTGCAAGGGGACACGGCGACGCGTCTGAACGATGGCCTCTCAAAACAAGGGTTTCGTCGGTCGCAAAACGTGCTCTATCGCCCGGCCTGTGCCGAATGCGCCGCTTGTATGTCTGCCCGGATCCGCGTGGCTGACTTCGCGCCAAGCAAATCGCAAAAGCGGATTGATAAGCGTAACGGCTATTTGAATCGTCGCGCCACTTCGCCCTGGGCCACTGAAGAGCAATATGACCTTTTCCGCCGTTATCTCGATTGTCGCCACGCGACGGGTGGCATGGCGGACATGGATATGTTCGAATTCGCGGCCATGGTGGAAGAAACTCCGATCCGCTCCCGACTCATCGAGTATGCGGACAAAGACACCTCAGATCTGCGCGCGGTCTGCCTGACTGACATCCTCGATGACGGGTTAAGCTTGGTTTATTCCTTCTTTGACCCGGAGTTTGAGAAGGACTCCTTGGGCACCTACATCATCCTCGATCATATCCGGATCGCTTTGGAGTTGGGCCTGCCCTACGTTTACTTGGGCTATTGGGTGCCTGGTAGCCCAAAGATGGACTACAAGGCCCGGTTCTCGGGGCTGGAAATCTATCATAATCGCCAGTGGTCTCGCCTCAAAGAGCCCGCAACTTACGATGCGGCACTGACGCCCGCGTCAACCGATCCGATTGCGGAGCAAGTGGCGCGGATCAACCTCCCAGACGGACGGCCGATTTCTTAATTGGACAGCGCGGTCTTACGCGCCGTTGCGTGGGTCACTGTCGTTTTCACGCGGTAGCTGAGCAGGCCATCGGAACCGCGATGTGGGTGCAGTAATTCTGCTAATTCGGCGTCGAAGGCCTCTCGGTGTGTCCCCATCCGCTCAGGAGCAAAGGTCTCTCGCGCATGTTGGCTCAGGATGAAATCAGGGACCGATTGCGAGATGGGGTCAGACAGGGTCTCAACTGTGTCCACGAGATCGACAAACGGACGGTGGCGGCTCCGTAACCCGTGCCAATAGTCGGACCCGTAAGGTTGACCGCTCATCACCGGCACCCATTTTATCAGAAAGGTCTCCCAATCAGCCTGCCAAGGCGGCGCGAAGGGCATATCACCGTCGATCATTGCCAGCATATGGTGCGGCTGCAAATGCGGCCGCAGTTTCGCAAAAAGGCGTGTTGGGTCCATCCAATGGATGCTCGACGCGAAGGTCACCACATCATAGGACCCAACCAGCGGCGCATCCTCCGCAGTACTTGTCACCCAGGTCAGATTAGGTGCGTCGCCACCCGAAGAAGTTCGCCCCATTGCCACCATGGCGGTGGACGGGTCAACGGCCGTCACCTCATCAAAAGTCGCCGCCAGATGGCAGGCGATGCGGCCGCTTCCGCAGCCAAGGTCGAGCAGCCTGTTGCAGACAGGTGCGTTTTCTTCGACGTAGGTCAGCGCGGCGGGTGCATAGGGTGGACGATGGCGGTAAAGCGCGACAACATCAGTTGCTTGAAACGTACTGCCTGGACGCGTCTTCATGGCACTCTCCGCGCTGTGACCGCGACACTTTCTCTATCATACTTGGCCGTCAGGCCCACGGCCAAAATAGGCCCAAAATATAAGAAATTCGCGGTTTTTATCACGTTGTGCCACGACGGTGCCCCATTCTGACCCGAATTGGGGCGCATCATTTGCCAAGAGTGACGAGCGACCGTGTTTCATGCCATTTACAGACGTCATCAATAATTACACCAATGGTGCGTCGGGAACCCTGACGGACGTCAATGGGGATTCCGTTGGCTACACCGTGTCTGGCAACTCAACAAACGTGAATTGGCATGACCTGGACCTCGGCGCGCGGGTCAACGCCAACCAAACGCAAACCTTCACAGTCACCTTCGACGACCGCGTGATCGGCGCGGCCATGCAGATCTCCGGCAGTGACTCGAATGAGATCTACTACGTCGAAGTCGATGGCGTGACCGTCAACCTCCAAACGTTGATCGACGATGGCAGCGTAACCTATACGCTATCGGGGGCTGCGACACATACTATCGGCAGCGATGGCAGTATCGCGGGTGGCCATCACACCGATGGCAGCATCGCGGAGCTCGTGTTCAACATCCCGGTTACCAGTCTCGGGGCCTACGGCACCAACGGCAACTCCGGCAACTGGGATTACTTCGAAGTTGGGATCGACTCGACATTGTTCAATGTCGTCTGCTTCGCCCAAGGAACGATGATCCGCACCGTCGACGGGGATCGCCCGATCGAAACGCTCAATCCGGGCGACCGGGTCGAGACCCTGACGCATGGACCGCAAGAGGTTACTTGGATCGGTGTTCGCCACGTGGCGCCGGTTGAACTCAATGCGGTGCCAAAGCTGCGTCCCATTCGGATCGCCGCCGGTAGCCTTGGCCAAGGCCTGCCTGTGCGGGACCTTTTTGTGTCCCGGCAACACCGAATGGTGATCTCTTCTAAAATTGCAAACCGCATGTTTGGCACGAAAGAGGTCATGGTACCGGCCTGCAAACTGACACAGCTCCCAGGCATCGCAACCGACGAAGCTGCGCAAGAGGTGACCTACTTCCACCTTTTGCTCAAGCACCATGAGGCCATTTTCGCGGAAGGGGCCCCGAGCGAAAGTCTATTTGCAGGTTATGGCGCGAGAACCATGCTTAGCCCCGCCGCCATCGACGAGATCGTGACGATCTTTCCGGAATTTGCTGAGCCCGGGTTTGTGCCGCAATCCGCTTTGCCGATCCCGCCCGGCCGACAGCAGAAGCAACTAATCGCGCGCCATCTCAAAAACGATCAGGCTGTCCTACAGACTCACTTGCACAACTAACCGTCGCGCCCACCCACACGCCGCGACGCCGAAGCCTCGCAATCGTGACCTCCAGAACGCTTGCGTCTGCCATCAACCGTCCCATATTGGCCGCACGACTCCCGCTACTTGAAGACGTAAGGATCTTGCATGACCTACACCCCACCGAAAGTCTGGACATGGGACGCCGAAAGCGGCGGTCAATTTGCCAATATCAACCGCCCCATCGCTGGCCCGACCCATGACAAAGACTTGCCCGTCGGTGAGAACCCGCTGCAGCTTTACTCACTCGCCACACCCAATGGGGTGAAAGTGACGGTCATGTTAGAAGAGCTTCTGGCGCTCGGACACAGCGGCGCAGAATATGACGCCTGGCTCATCAAGATCAACGAAGGCGACCAGTTCTCTTCCGGCTTCGTCGATGTGAACCCCAACTCCAAGATCCCTGCCCTGCTTGACCGCGACACCGAGACACGCGTGTTCGAAAGTGGTGCGATCCTACTGTATCTGGCCGAGAAGTTTGGGGCCTTTGTGCCAACCGACATCAAGGGCCGCACGGAAACGCTGAATTGGCTTTTTTGGCTCCAAGGGTCCGCCCCCTACCTTGGTGGCGGCTTTGGACACTTCTATCAGTATGCGCCAGAGAAATTTGAATATCCGATCAACCGCTTCGCGATGGAAACCAAGCGCCAGCTCGACGTGCTCGACCGGCGACTGGCGGAGAGCGCATACCTCGGCGGTGACGATTACAGTATCGCGGATATGGCGACGTACCCGTGGTACGGCACCCTCGTCCAAGGCAAGATCTATGGCGAATCCGCGACGTTCCTGGACACCGCCTCCTACACAAACGTCAACCGCTGGTCCGACGCCATCAAAGCCCGCCCGGCTGTCCAGCGCGGCCGCATGGTGAACCGGGCCTGGGGCGACGATGATGAACAGCTCCGGGAGCGGCATGCGGCATCGGACTTTGACACGCAGACTTGGGACAAGATCAAGCCAGAAGACGCAGAATAGGGTTCGCGCAACAACTTGCCTGTTTGCGCGGCCTCGCAGGTAGGCTAGGCCTCGCACATGGATCGTAACGTTGCCCTTTACCCCTGGTATCGGTTCGTTCAATCGCTGACCTTCTGGCAAGCGACCTGGTTTCTGTATTTCGAGAGCGCGCTTTCCGCGGCAGAGGCGATCCTGCTTTATGTTGTCTTTGACCTATCGGCGACAGTTCTAGAGGTCCCGTCCGGCTACATGTCAGACAGGCTGGGGCGGAAACTAACGCTCATGGCCTCTGCCATATGCGGTTTCATTGCCGCGTTGATGTTTGTCTTCAGCGGGAGTTTTCCGTGGTTCTGCGCGGCGAGCATCATGCTTGGCGGGCACATCGCCTTCGCGTCTGGCACCGATAGCGCGCTGCTCTATGAAAGCCTTGTTGCAGAGGGACGCGAAGACGAGATCGAAACGCAAGAGCTTTGGTCCTGGCGGTCTGCGTTCACGGGTCTGGCCGTGGCGGCCTTCGCAGGTGGCGTGATGGCGATGGGCAATCTTGGCTGGCCCTTCGTCGCCTCTGTCGTCACAGCCGGGATCTTGATCATCATGACCCTACGCTTCGAGGAACCAACCCATATGGCCGCCACTGGGGTGCGGGACGATCTGCATGCGCTCAGGCGCAGTTTCATGCATCCCACATTGGTGTGGATCTTCTGCTTGGCACTTGTGATGTATGTGTTCAGTCACATTCCTTATGTTTTTGGACAGCCGTTCATCCGCGAAGCACTGACGTCCGCCGGTTATGGAAGCCAGACACCACTGATCTCCGGTGCTGTGACTGCCATTATGATGCTGCTGTCAGTCGTTGCCTCTTGGGTCGCATTGCGCCTACGCCAGCGCATTGGATTGGCTGCGATCTTGCTTCTCGCCTTTGCAATGCAAATCGGACTTGCCGCGGCACTTGCCCTGTCCAACGGCCTATTTGTGATTGGCCTATTGTTTCTGCGCATGGTCCCAGACTCGTGGTCGCAACCCTTCATTCGGGCACGTGTGCAGCCCTTACTGCCCGACGGGACTCGCGCGACTTACCTGTCGCTGCAAAGCCTCGCCGGCCGGATCCTCTTTGCGATCACATTAAGTGTCGCCTCGGCACAGGCGCCGGATGGCGGCGTCCTCCCCTATGCGGACATGCAAATGATCCTCGCAATCTATGCAGGCTGTGGTGTGCTGTTGTTTGCGACCTTGTGGGCCACGGCCCGACGGGCAAAGGTCTGAAGCGATCCGATCAGACCGCACTTGCAGGGGATCAGTGACCGTTCTTTGCACGCGACCTTTCGCGATATAGGTTGGCTGCGACACGCCCAACCACCGTCAGCCAAACCCCAAAGGCCCATCCCGTTGATACTTACCCTCGCTGTGTCCGGCTATCGTTCCCTGCGCGACCTTGTGATCCCGCTTGACCAGCTGACGGTGATCACTGGGGCCAACGGCACAGGAAAATCCTCGCTTTACCGATCCTTGCGCCTTCTGAGCGAGATCGCCCAGGGCCGCGCGATTAGCACGCTTGCCACCGAAGGCGGGCTGTCGTCGACCCTTTGGGCTGGCCCGGAAGTCATCTCTCGCGGGATGCGGTCCGGTGAATCGGACATCACAGGCACTGTCCGCAAAGGGCGCGTCAGCTTGAAGCTGGGGTTCGCCGCCGAAGATTACGGCTACGCCGTTGACCTTGGTCTGCCCCGAGATGATGCCATCTTCCCGCTCGACCCCGAGATCAAGACAGAAGCGGTGTGGTTTGGTGAAGAACTCAAACGCCACAACCACTTCGCCGACCGCCGAGGTCCAAGCGTACGGGTTCGCGGCGACAGCGGGTCCTGGACGCAAATCGCGAGCCAACTGCCCCCATTCGACAGCATGATGACCCATGCCGCCGACCCAAAGAACAGTCCCGAACTGCTGCATCTCCGGGACCGCATGCGCAATTGGCGGTTCTATGACCAACTTCGGACGGACCGTGACGCTCCGGCCCGCCGCCAGATGATCGGGACGCGCACCCCAGTACTAGCAAGCAACGGGTCGGACCTGGCCGCGGCCATCGCCACGATCCAAGACATCGGTGATCCGGGTGCTTTGGATGCGGCGATCGCTGATGCCTTCCCCGACAGTCTTGTCCAGGTCACCAACCGCGATGGGCTTTTAGGGGTGCAGATGCAGCAACGTGGTTTGCTGCGATCCCTTTCCGCTGCGGAACTCTCAGATGGTACGCTACGCTACATTTTGCTCGCAGCCGCACTCCTCACACCGCGCCCTCCAAGCCTGATGGTGTTGAACGAACCGGAAACCAGCTTGCATCCAGAGCTGATCCCCCCGCTCGCCCGGCTGATCGCCCAGGCCGCGACAGTCAGCCAGATCATCGTGGTCTCGCACAGCGAAAGGCTCACGGCAGCCTTGTCAGACGAAAATGCCTTAAGCCACCATCTGGAGAAAGACACCGGCGCGACACGCGTGATTGGCGCGGCCGAAGTCGGTTGGACCTGGCAAAAGCGCTAGGCGGTGTTCAAGCCGCCTGGCCACATCTGCCGCGCCATATCCCGCATCACGTCACTGTCTGCCTTGGCCCGGGCCAAAGTCCAAGCCCCTTGCATGAGGTGAAACGTCTTCTCGGCCTCCGCGCGGGCCACATCCGGCGCCATGCCAAGCCGTACGGCATGTGCCGCGAGCCCCGTGATCCACTCCTCGAAATACTCCGCAGATTTGGCCCGGAATGCCTCATATTCTGGCCCGGCAAAAAGGATCGAGGTGATCGGGCAGCCCGTGTGGTTCCCCATCACCTCAAACATCCGCGCAAGTTTGAAAAGGAACGTGCACGCGCCATGATCAAAGTCGCGGGTGTCCTCAAAAGACTCGTCGATGATCCGGGTCATCTCGCGATTGGTGAATGCCGCCGCTTCCAAGGCAAGATCAACTTTGCCATTTGGGAAGTGATGATAAAGCGAGCCCTTCGGCAGTCCAGTTGCAGCAAGAACCTCGCTTAAACCCACACCATGAAAGCCTTTTTCCTGAAAAAGCTTCGCGGCCGCCCAGGCCAATTTGTCGCGTGTCGTCCCTATCATAAGAATCCTTTTGACAGCATTAGACCGATCGGTCTAGGGTCCCGCTAGACCAATCGGTCTAGTTCAGGAGGATGTGATGAATATGACGCTCCGCAATGCTTCGCCAGAGACTTCAGCGACCGAAGTTGCCATCCAGTCTGGGGAGTATCGACTCAAGGGTACGCTGTTTCAGCCGCCCTTGGCACCCAAGGCCATCGTTGTTCTGAACGGCGCGACCGGTGTTCCCGCGCGCTACTATGCGGCCTTCGGACGTTGGTTAGCAGAAGAGCAAGGTTACGCCTGCTTGACTTATGACTACCGGGACTTTGGCGCCTCCGCTGGGCCAAGCATGCGCGCCTCGAAAGCCACCATGACCGATTGGGGCGTCTACGACCAACAGGCCGCCCGTGACTTTGCAAAGCGGCAATTCCCGACCACGCCGGTGTGGGTCGTTGGCCACTCGCTTGGCGGGCTTTGCTTTCCGTTTCAAGAGCGCTTGGACGACATCGAGAGGGTCATCACTGTCGGCGCTGGGATGGTGAATGTCCGCGACCACCCCTGGCGCTACCAGCCGATTGCGCGGATGTTTTGGTATGGCCCGATGCCACTGGTCACGCTGTTGGCAGGCTACATGCCCGGAAAAACTTTGCGCATCGGTCAGGACATCCCCTCCGGCGTTTATTGGCAATGGCGGGCCTGGTGCACGCGGACCGATTTCTTTGCCCGAGACTTTGGCACCAAATTGCCGTTTCCCGATTGGCAAGGCCTCAAAGCCAATATCAAATACGTGGCGATGTCAGACGATGATTTGGTCCCACCCGCTGCGGTATGGCGCTTGATGCAATGCAATGCCGCCGCGCCGACCCGGCAGTTGACATTGCGCCCAGGGGATTACGGCTTGACCGAGCTGGGCCATATCACGGTCTTCGCAGAGCGGAACAAGGCGGCTTGGGCGGCGATCATCGCCTAAATTGAGGCCAATGCCTCCTGGGTCGCTGCGAAGTACGCGCCGACTTGCGCGCCGTCGACCAAGGCATGGTGCGCTTCAAGTGTCATCGCCATGCACCACCGTCCGTCAGGCTCCTGTACGATTTTCCCCCAGCTAACGCGCGGAATGCAATCGTCCTTGTTCGGCATCGCATTGTTGATGCTGGTGTAATCGAGCCATGGCAAGCAAGAGAGGTAAGCCACATCATCGCGATCACCTGCATTCGCATCAAGGCCTTCGCGCGTGGCTGCCTCTTTGATCAGATCAGCGGCCATTGAGTCAAATGACGCGAAATCAGCGACATAGGGGACATAAGCGTAGTTGAAAGAGCCTTTCGGTGTTGGCACTGTCATCGACAACGCCACGCAATCGTGCGCCACCACAACGTCGTTGCGAAACCGCATCAATAGTTCTGGGACAGCATGCAGGCCATTTCCGATCGCATAAAGGCAGGCGCGATACACCGACACGCCCTTGGGTTTCGCCGCCTCCATCAGATGGCTGACGTCTAAGCGTGATGTCGTTGCATAGTGGGGCCGCTCATACGTACGAAACCACGCAAATTGCGCAGCACGCGGCCACGTTTCTAAATCCACCAACTTTTCGGACATAGGACCTGCCTTATACCAAGCCCCCATGGGCTACTGTTAAGCGCCGCATTTATTTTGAAAACCCCTATTTCTGCGACCTGCACTTTTGGTCAATCGAAACCGGCAACACTTCGCGCATACCACATCCGCAGAAAGAAAGTTGCGAAAAAGAGCCACGTTGCGACACTTTCTCTAATTTCGACTGTTGACGGTCCGATAAGCCAGGCATAGTGTGCCCGTCACACAAAGGAGTCACCGATGAAAATCCTCGTCGTACTTATTGTAGGAAACGCGCGCATGGGCCGGTAACGGTAAGACCATAACGATCCCATGCGCCCCCGACATCCTCGGGGGCTTTTTTGTGAGCAAAGAGAAACAGATACGCGAAGGACGCGAGTGATATGACACAGTCCATGACGGGCGCAAAAATGGTGGTTCAGGCTTTGGTAGACCAAGGCGTGGAAGTCGTATTTGGGTATCCCGGTGGCGCCGTCCTTCCGATTTACGACGAGATTTTCCAGCAAAATCACATCAAGCATGTTCTGGTCCGGCATGAACAAGGCGCCGTGCACGCCGCCGAAGGGTATGCCCGGTCCACCGGCAAGGTGGGTGTTGCGCTGGTCACCTCTGGCCCAGGTGCGACGAACGCCGTCACCGGCCTGACCGACGCTTTGATGGACTCAATCCCAATCCTGGTCCTGACCGGCCAAGTTCCGACCTTTATGATCGGCTCTGACGCGTTCCAAGAGGCCGACACCGTCGGCATCACCCGCCCCTGCACAAAGCATAACTGGCTGGTGAAAGAGACGGACAATCTGGCCGCGACGATGCATGAGGCCTTCCATGTCGCCACATCCGGTCGCCCTGGCCCAGTGCTGATCGACATCCCAAAGGATGTGCAGTTCGCGACAGGCACTTACCAACCCGTCAAGAAGATGGAGAGCCATTACCACCCGCAGGTCAAAGGCGATCAGGAAATGATCACCGAACTGGCCCGCGCGATGGAAACAGCGAAGCGGCCGGTCTTCTACACAGGCGGCGGTGTCATCAACTCCGGTCCGGCGGCGTCTCAGCTGTTGCGCGAATTGGTGTCCGCAACCGGTTTCCCGATCACCTCGACCTTGATGGGTCTAGGCGCCTACCCCGCATCTGGCGAAAATTGGATCGGTATGCTGGGCATGCACGGGCTTTATGAAGCCAATATGGCGATGCATGACTGCGACCTGATGATCAACATCGGCGCGCGCTTCGATGACCGGATCACTGGCCGCATCGACGCCTTCTCACCGGGCTCCAAAAAGGCCCACATCGACATCGATGTGTCCTCAATCAACAAGGTCATTCACGTCGACATGCCGATCCTGGGCGACGTGGCCCATGTGCTGGAAGACCTGCTGAAGATCTGGAAGGCCGGTGGCCGCAAGACCGATAAAGAGGCACTGGGTGTCTGGTGGTCCCAGATCAAAGAATGGCGCAAAGTCGACTGCCTGAAGTTCGAACAAAAGGGCAAGGTCATTAAACCGCAGTATGCCTTGCAGCGGTTGGAAGAACTGACGAAAAAACACGACCGCTATATCTGTACTGAGGTCGGCCAGCACCAGATGTGGGCCGCGCAATACATGGGGTTCGAAGATCCAAACCGCTGGATGACCTCAGGCGGCCTCGGCACCATGGGCTACGGTTTCCCCGCCTCCATCGGCGTGCAAATGGCGCACCCAGAGGCGTTGGTGATCAACGTCGCGGGTGAGGCCTCATGGCTGATGAATATGCAGGAAATGGGTACGGCGATGCAGTACAACTTGCCGGTCAAACAGTTCATCTTGAACAACGAGCGTTTGGGCATGGTGCGCCAGTGGCAGGAACTGCTGCACGGCGAACGCTACTCAAGCAGCTGGTCCGAAAGCCTGCCAGATTTCGTGAAGCTGGCGGACGCGTTTGGGGCAAAGGGTATCCTCTGTTCGGACCCCGACACGCTGGATGACGCGATCATGGAAATGCTGACCTACGACGGGCCAGTGATCTTTGATTGTCTTGTGGAAAAGCACGAGAACTGTTTCCCGATGATCCCGTCCGGCAAGCCGCACAATGAAATGCTGTTGGGTGAGAATGCCGATACGGCGAACGCTATTCAATCCGGCGGTGCCGTGCTCGTTTAACTTATCTTCAGTGTACGCGCGGTGCACGTTTGGTGCACGCGCGGTGTACACCCCAAAAATACGAAAAGAGACATTTCATGTCCGCACTCCAAATCAAAAAAGGCTCTTCGAGCCATTCCGCCTACGACCTTCGCACGCCGTTTGGCGATACGGTTGAACAGCACACACTGGCCGTCGTCGTCGAAAACGAACCGGGTGTTCTTGCCCGCGTCATCGGTCTCTTCTCGGGTCGTGGTTATAACATCGAAAGCCTCACGGTGGCGGAAATTGATCACACCGGTCACCAATCCCGCATCACTATCGTCACCTCCGGCACACCTCAGGTGATCCAGCAGATCAAATCGCAGCTGGGCCGGATTGTAACGGTTCACGCGGTCAACGACCTCACGGTCGAGGGGCCGTCCGTCGAACGGGAACTCGCGCTTCTTAAGGTCGCAGGCAAAGGCGAACACCGAATTGAAGCGATCCGCCTGGCCGATATCTTTCGCGCCAACGTGGTCGACAGCACGCTTGAATCCTTCGTGTTTGAAATTACCGGCACACCAGACAAGATCGATGCCTTCGCAGAGCTGATGCGCCCGCTAGGGTTGCAGGAAATCGCCCGGACTGGCGTCGCCGCCCTCGCCCGCGGGAGCGAGTAATAAAGGGCGCACCCCACCGGAATGCGCCCCATCGGAGAGGTCAGAGCGGGAGGACTCTGACGGGTTTAGCCCGCAGGATCGGGCATGAGGCCTGCTTCGATGGCGGCTGCCACCTCCTCTGCATCCAGAAGACCATCGGCATTGGTGTCGAGCGCATTGAAGGCGTCAAACGACATGTCTGGCATGGCGGTTTGCACTTCGGCCAGGCTATAGGCCCCATCGCCATCCGTATCGATCTCTCCCACAATGGCGAACGCGGGGCCTGCCAGAATAGTCACGATTGCGGTTGTTGCGACAAATGCACGTGTCATGGTTGTCTCCTTTGGTTTGTTGTTCAGCACACCGTTATGGTCTGCTGCGGACACCCTGTACGTGGATTTTGTGAAGGGCCACCGGGAGCGGTACATGCCGGCACTTTGCGCAATTGGATGCCCGTTTGAGTTGTGATGATCAGCGGGGAATGGACCGGTTCCAGGCGCGCGCCTTTCATCGGCAATTCCTGACTGATCAGGCAACGCAAAAGCCGCAACTCACCGCCAATGGGCGTCGCTGGGGGAACGCTTTTTCGCTTCATGCGTTTCGCCGCCCCTTGCCCCCACCTGCCCCCTGCGCCACCTTGGCGGGAAAAGAGGCGGCACATGGCACCACGCAAAATTATTATCGACACGGACCCCGGCCAAGACGACGCGGTTGCGATCCTTCTGGCCTTGGCGTCGCCCGAGGATCTTGAAGTTTTGGGCATCACAGCAGTGGCGGGGAACGTACCCCTCTCCTTAACGGAAAAGAACGCCCGTATTGTTTGCGAATTAGCGGGCAAGCCTGACGTGAAGGTCCATGCAGGCTGCGACGCCCCTCTCAGCCGCCCTCTTATTACGGCAGAACATGTCCACGGCAAAACCGGCCTCGACGGCCCGCCAATGGATGATCCGATCATGCCCTTGCAAGATCAGCATGGCGTGGATTTTATCATCGACACCTTGCGCACGCAGCCTCCGGGCACCGTCACGCTCTGCCCTCTCGGCCCGCTGACCAACATCGCGACGGCTTTTCAAAAGGCCCCCGATATCGTCGAAAAAGTGCAAGAAGTTGTATTGATGGGCGGGGGCTATTTTGAGCAGGGCAACATCACCCCCTCGGCGGAGTTTAACATCTATGTTGACCCCGAGGCGGCGGACGTCGTCATGCGCTGCGGGCGGCCCGTAACGATGATGCCGCTCGACGTGACCCACCATGCGCTTGCCACGCGGGAAAGGGTCGCTAACTTCCTGACGATGGGTACACGTGTAGGAGAGGTCGTCGCCGGGTGGCTCAATTTCTTTGAACGGTTCGACGTCGAAAAATACGGCTCCGCTGGTGCCCCCCTGCACGACCCGACGGTAATCGCCTATCTGATCCAACCTGACTTGTTCACCGGTCGCCATATCAACGTGCAAATCGAAACGCAGTCTGCACTGACGCTTGGGGCGACCGTTGCAGACTGGTGGGGGGTTACGGAACACGCACCGAATACGACCTTTATGCGGACCATGGACGCGGATGGCTTTTTCACGCTTCTGACCGACCGTCTGGCCCGCTTATGACGGCGGGCGTGAACCTGGCTGGACCAGCGCAGGCCAAGGCCTGTCTTGATCTCGCCGCCAAGTATCATCACGAAGTGGGCGCGCCCTATGATGACGTCCACCGGCAGGATGTGGTTCTCCCGCTCCTAGAAGGCAGCCCACACGGCGCGATCTGGGTCATGGGGCCCATCCGCGCGCCGATGGGCTATGTTATCGTCACGTTCGAATGGTCTTTGGCCCACGGCGGGCTGGTCGGGTGGGTGCGTGAAATCTACACCCGCCCCAATGTCCGCAACAGGGGGATCGGGACGGAAACGCTGCACGCGGTCGCTGTGGCTTTGCGTGCGGCGGGGGTGAAGGCATTGCATGTGGACCTGCAACAGGGTGACAACGTTCAAGCGAGTTTTTGGCGGCGCGCCGGGTTCGCGTCTGAAAGCACGCCCTACGTTCTGACGGATGTACTCTGAATGAAGGCCACCTTCGATAATAGCTTTGCCCGGCTTCCTTCACGCATGTTTACGGCGATGAACCCAACTCCGGTCAAAGATCCGTCGCTAATCACTACAAACGCGACCCTTGCGGCCGCAATCGGTGTGACGTTTGACGACAAGGATCTCGCCCATTTCGCAGGCAACAGTGTGCCTGACGGTGCGGACCCCCTCGCGCAACTTTATGCTGGCCATCAGTTTGGGCACTGGAACCCGCAGCTCGGCGACGGTCGGGCAATCTTACTTGGTGAAGCGATCAATGACGGGCAACGACACGACATCCAACTTAAGGGCGCCGGCCACACCCCCTACTCTCGCGGGGGCGATGGCCGGGCCTGGCTTGGGCCCGTCTTGCGGGAATATGTTGTATCCGAGGCGATGCACGCGCTCGGCGTGCCCACGACGCGCGCGCTCGCTGCAGTCACAACAGGCGAAGACGTTTACCGGGAGACAGTGCTGCCGGGCGCCATCCTCACGCGCGTCGCGCGCAGCCACCTCCGCGTCGGCACTTTCCAAATCTACGCCGCTCGCGGCCAAACGGACCTCCTGCAAGCGCTCTGCGCATATGCGATCGACCGCCACTATCCAGAAGCCGATGGCCCCGCCGCCCTGCTTGAGGCTGCAATCTCGGCCCAAGCAAAACTCATCGCTGATTGGATGGGCCTTGGCTTCATCCACGGGGTCATGAATACCGACAACGCTTCGATTGTAGGGGAAACCATTGACTATGGCCCCTGCGCCTTCATGGACAGCTATCACCCGGCGCGCGTGTTCAGCTCCATCGATCAGCTCGGGCGCTACGCTTACCAAAACCAGCCGCAGATTGCGGCCTGGAACATGGCGCAGCTTGCGACATCCCTCATCCCACTTATGCCGGATCAGGACAAAGCGATTGAGGATTTCACCAAAGCCGTGAACGGCCTGATTCCGCAGTACGAAGCGGCCTGGCGGACCGTCTTCGGGCGCAAGCTTGGCATATCGAACATGACCGAAGACGACGTGCCGCTGGTCAGCGACTTGCTAAGCATCATGGCCGAGGATCAAGCGGACTTCACCAACGTCTTCGCCAACCTCGATGCCGCCCGTGACCAGTTTCTGAACCGGGACGCCTATGACGCTTGGCATGCTCGCTGGTCAGAGCGACGCAACACGGACCCTATCAACCCGCGGATCATCCCGCGCAACCACCAAGTGGAGGCGATGATCCAAGCGGCGGTCGCAGGCGACTTTGCCCCGTTTCACGCGCTCCTCGCAGCCGTCACTGATCCCTTCGCGCCGCTAACTGAGTCGACCAAGGCCTACGCCAAACCCCCAACCGAAGAGGAAGCGGTCACGCGCACTTTCTGCGGGACATAAGCGTTGAGAGACAAAAGCCTTGGCAAGCGTTTTTGCTCCATCAAGACCCCAGCATCCACACCCCATCAGGCCAGAACGCGTGATAGGCAAAGGCGAACATCACATCATGGGGCAGATCGTTCCCGGCCGTATCACGTACCCGTACGTTGCCGACGTCCTTTCCCTGCCCAATCCGCCCGGTATCGAGCGCCGAGGCCTGTCCCGTCGTCCAACTCAAAACCACGCCCGCTTCTTCAATTGTGCCTGCCTCCGCAATGCGGCTCATCGGCCAGGCGCGCTCACCAACACGGATCACCCGCACCAGCGGCGGAATACCGTGGGGCGGCATCTCGCCATTGTAAAGAAACGGTCGATCCGCACTGTCGTAGCGGACATAAGGGTTGCGCCCATAGTCGCGATTGAATCCTGGCTCTTCCATCACCAGCCCGTCTGGGTTGCGGGCGGCGAATACCGTCCAGCTTTCCATCCAACCGGGCAAGCTGTCGAGTTCGACGCCCGTCAACTCGCCAACAATGCCTTGACCCAAAGCCTGTTGCCACCAACTTTGCGTTTCTCGGTCATACATCACCATGTCGGAGTTGCGCAGCTTGCCCGAGACACCAAAGCTCAGTACCCCGGCCGGTGTGCGCCGATCAAAGGTGATGCCAGAATTGCAAAGCGGGCAAAAAGTGACTGCGACAGGCACGCCGCCGATCTGGTCATTCACGATTTCATGCCACATCAGATAGCGGATCGGATAAGCGCGCGGAACTTCGCCGGCGATCTCTACCGTGATCACCGGTTCAAGGTTATCAAGGCGGGTCTCGCTTGCGACGGTCCGAAAGACAGGATTATCGATGGCCGGAATGCCATCTTTAGGTGGACCACCAGAGAGGATCTCTCCCCACGCCGCGACGGTCGTTTTCGTGAAGTCGGTGTTTGGCCATTCACGTGCCCATTGGTTTGGGTTGGCCGCCGCGATAGCGGTTTGCATGATCAAGGCAAAGACAACGATGAGCGTACGCATGGCACCTCCTTCAAGAAAGATGGAGGACATTCTGCGTCATGCTGGTTTCAAAAACGATCCCTGCTCACCAAGTGTTGAGAACAAGTCAAAAACAAAGAAGCGCGCCCCAGATGGCGCGCTTCTTGAATTCAAGCGTCGACCGATCACTCGGTGACGCGCACCGCCGCCATGCGATCTGGCTCACCCTGCACGGATCCGTTCTGGCCGGTGCCGCGCTTGATCTGATCGACGATCTCCATCCCTTCGGTCACTTCTCCGATCACGGTGTATTGCCCGTTCAAGAAGTAGCCCGGCTCAAACATGATGAAGAACTGGGAGTTGGCGGAGTTCGGGTTTTGCGCCCGCGCCATACCAACAATGCCCCGCTCAAACGGACGGTCGGAGAATTCCGCTGGGATGTCGCCAAACTCTGACCCGCCAGTTCCCGCGCGGGCCAGGTTGCCGCCAGCGACACCGTGCTGCACGTCACCGGTTTGGGCCATAAAGCCTTCAATCACACGGTGGAAAACAACGTTATCGTAGTTGCCAGCACCCGCGATCGCGGTGATCTGTTCCACGTGCTTTGGTGCGAGGTCTTCGAACAGGTCGATGACAATTGTACCGTTCGCCTCTCCCGCGATGTCAATCTCAAGTCCGGCAGCCGCCGCTGGCCCGGCGAGAACGGCGATTAGAGCAGCCTGCTTAAACATCCGCGGCCACCTTCACGCTGATCATGCGATCCGGGTTCGCAGGAGGCTCCCCTTTCACTATCGCGTCCACATGTTCCATACCGGACACCACCTGACCATAGACGGTGTATTGGCCGTTCAGGAAATCATTGTCTTTGAAGTTTATGAAGAACTGCGAATTCGCGGAGTTCGGGTTTGCGGACCGTGCGGCCCCCAACGACCCACGCGCATGGGGCACCTTGGAAAACTCTGCTGGCAGGTCCGGCAGGTCCGACCCACCCGTGCCTGCCCGGCTCGGGTTATAGTTCTTTTCCATGTTCGCATTGGCCACATCACCTGTCTGCGCCATGAAGCCGTCGATCACCCGATGAAACGCCACATTGTCATAGTCGCCGTTGCGGGCCAGTGTCTTCATCCGTTCCACGTGCTGCGGCGCCACATCCGCCAGCAATTCAATGATCACGTCGCCGCCTTTGAGCGTCATGATGATCGTGTTTTCCGGGTCTTTGATGTCAGCCATCAGGGGGGCTCCTAAATTTTTCGCTTGCGCTGTCTTATTGTGCTGGAACGCAATTGCCAAGCTGTCCCGAAAGCGACGCTTGCGCGCCTGTTGACCTTGCCTGAGCCCTGCCGCAGATAGGGGCAAACCATGCAAGGAGCCCGAGATGGCCTGGAAAACCCTGGACGAGATGGATTTTAACGGCAAGACGGCCCTTGTGCGCGTCGACATTAATGTTCCTGTCGAAAACGGGAAGGTTACGGATGCGACACGGATTGAACGCATTGCGCCAACCGTTGACGATATCCGGGCCAAAGGCGGAAAAGTTGTATTGATGGCGCACTTTGGCCGCCCGAAAGGTCAAATCGTCCCTGAGATGTCGCTGGAGCATATCGCAAGTGCAGTCGCCGATACCCTGGGCGCACCGGTCACCTTTGTGAACGGGAGCTACGGTGAAGCCGTCGCAGAGATGGACGGCGAGGAGGTTTTGCTCCTTGAAAATCTGCGCTTCAACCCCGGCGAGGAAAAGAACGACATAGCCTTCGCGCAGCGCCTTGCCTCACTCGGTGACATTTACGTGAATGACGCCTTTTCGGCAGCGCACCGCGCCCACGCCAGCACCGAGGCAATCGCCCGTTTGCTGCCAGCTTGCGCGGGCCGCCTTATGGCGGCAGAGCTCGGCGCGTTGGAGAAAGCTCTTGGGGAGCCCGAACGCCCCGTCGTTGCGGTTGTCGGCGGAGCGAAAGTCTCAACCAAACTTGATCTCCTTGGAAACCTCGTCGGTAAGGTCGACCACCTGGTGATCGGCGGTGGCATGGCAAACACCTTCCTCGCGGCGCAAGGGATCGATGTTGGGAAGTCGCTGTGTGAGCACGACCTGGCCGACACCGCGCGCGACATCCTAGGTAAAGCAGAAGCCTCCGGGTGCGAAATCATTTTGCCGCGGGATATTGTCGTCGCGCGTGAATTTGCTGCGGGTGCAGCCAATGACGTGGTTGCACCGGATGCCTGCCCCGCTGACGCCATGATCCTCGATGCTGGCCCAGACACGGTGACATACATCAGTGAGGTGCTTGCAGGTGCAAAAACACTTGTTTGGAACGGTCCCTTGGGCGCTTTTGAAATCGCACCTTTTGATCGTGCGACAAATGCGGCGGCGGGCGTTGCAGGCGCGCTGACGGCCTCTGGCAAACTCACGTCTGTTGCAGGCGGCGGTGATACAGTCGCGGCATTGAACCAAGCTGGCGTCGCCGCCGACTTCACTTATATTTCTACAGCGGGTGGTGCTTTCCTGGAATGGATGGAAGGCAAAGACCTACCGGGGGTTGCGGCGTTGTCTGACGGCGCCAATTGACACAAAACAGCTGAACAATCTGACGGACAGCGCGCGTTTGTCGCAAAACGTGCGCTGTTTTTTTGTCCAAAATCAGGTGATTGCGCTAACGTTAGCGCCATCAGAATTGCGCAGCCAGCCCCCTTGGCCTAGGCCAAACGCAACGGGTGTCCCCACCCGGAATAGTAACAAATGCATTGGGTGACCTGATCATGACACAGCATACCAAGCCTGAAACCATGAGATATCAAGCACAACTCGAAATGATCCGCGCAGGCCAGGGCTTTGTCGCGGCACTGGACCAAAGTGGCGGGTCCACCCCAAAAGCACTGCGGCTCTACGGGATCGAAGAAGACGCCTATGCCAACGACGATGAGATGTTTGCGCTAATCCACCAAATGCGCAGCCGGATCGTGAACTCTCCGGCCTTTACTGGCGACAAAGTGGTTGGCGCCATCCTGTTCGAAATGACCATGGACCGCGAAATTGACGGCAAACCTGCCGCAACAACACTCTGGGAAGGCAACGGCGTTGTCCCATTCTTGAAAGTCGATAAAGGCCTGCGGGATCTGCACGACGGTGCTCAGCTCATGAAGCCAATCGATGGGCTGGACGAAACCTTGGAACGTGCCGTTGCGGCGGGCATGTTCGGTACCAAAATGCGCTCTGTCATTTCGGCGGCCAATCCTGCAGGTGTCGCCGCGAACGTGGCCCAGCAGTTTGAGATCGGCAAACAGATTTTGGCACATGGCCTGATGCCGATCCTGGAGCCCGAAGTCACCATTAGCATCGAAGACAAAGCAGAAACCGAAGCGCTGTTGCTGGCAGAGATCACCAAGCAACTTGACACGCTTGGCGACGACCAGCAGGTCATGCTGAAGCTAACGTTGCCGGAAGAGCCCAACATTTACTTGCCGCTGGTCAATCATCCGAAGGTGCTGCGCATTGTGGCCCTGTCCGGTGGCTATGACCGTGCTGAAGCAAACCGCCGCCTGGCATTGAATACGGGTATCATCGCCTCTTTCAGCCGCGCCTTGACCGAAGGGCTTTCCGCGCAGCAGGACGATGACGCATTCAACGCGACGCTCGCGCAGACGATCGACGACATTCACGCCGCATCCGTCGCCGGCTAAGTCTACTGAACAGAGGCGGCCCTTCGCCGCCTCTGTTCGAAATATGCAATTTTTCCCCTGCACGTGACTTTGGGAGTTCCCAAAGCGAGCCTTTTATGCAAATCTTGCTGCACACCATCCGAAAGAGATGGGTCTTGAGGGAAAACATGATCCGACGCAGTCGCCCCGCTATGGGCCTTCTTTTGTCTTCGCTTGGGCTGATCGCCCTTGCGCTCTATTTCACTTTTGCTGCTGTGCAAGGCGACTACGGGGTGTTCAAACGCGCTGAGGTCGAAGCTGAAGGCCGTGGTTTGACCATCGAACTCGCCGCCTTGCAAGCTGAGGTGGCACGGATGGAGAACCTGACGCACCGGTTGTCCGACAGCTACCTCGACCTTGATCTTTTGGACGAACAGGCCCGCGACGTTCTGGGTTATGTTCGTGCTGACGAGTTAGTGATCCACTAAACCCCATTGATTTGACCCAAATGCGCGCCCATCGGGCGCGCGACATGCTTTTTGGGTCACATGAAAGTCGGGCCGATTGTGGGTGCCAGACGCCTGCGGCGGGCAGATTCTGTTTGACCACGACAAGCTCACGGTGACACTTTACACCACGCCTTGCGCCCAATCGGAGCTATGCAATGCACGGAGAGGTGGCATGCAGGATTGCCTCTCGTCACGTCATGTGCTTTAGTTTAGTAAATAGTTTAATGCTAAACTAATTCTGGCAACGTAGGGAGGACCGCCGATGCCGCCGCGGAAAAAAGCTGCTCCAAAGTCAAATGTATCTGCTGAGGAGCTGTTGGGCCACTATCGTGAGATGCTGCTCATTCGGCGATTTGAAGAAAAGGCCGGTCAGCTCTATGGCATGGGCCTGATTGGCGGGTTCTGCCACCTTTACATCGGACAAGAAGCGGTTGTGGTTGGCCTTGAGGCCGCTGCCGAAGAGGGCGACAAGCGCGTGACCTCCTACCGCGATCACGGGCATATGCTGGCCTGCGGCATGGACCCGAAGGGCATCATGGCCGAGCTGACAGGGCGCGAAGGCGGCTTTTCCAAGGGGAAAGGCGGCTCCATGCATATGTTCTCCAAAGAAAAGCACTTCTACGGTGGTCATGGCATCGTGGCAGCCCAGGTACCGATCGGCGCAGGGCTCGCGTTTGCGGACAAGTACAAAGGCAACGGTCGCGTGACCTTTGCCTACTTTGGTGATGGTGCCGCGAACCAGGGCCAGGTCTATGAGACCTATAACATGGCCGAGCTATGGGACCTGCCGGTCGTCTTTGTCATTGAGAATAACCAATATGCGATGGGGACCTCTGTTCAACGGTCCACAAAGTCCCCGTCCCTTTGGGAACGCGGTGCCGCCTATGGCATTCCTGGCGAAGAAGTCGACGGCATGGATGTGATCAAGGTCAAGGAAGCCGGTGAGCGCGCCGTTGCCCACTGCCGCACCGGCAAAGGCCCTTACATCCTTGAGGTAAAGACCTATCGCTATCGCGGTCATTCGATGTCTGACCCCGCGAAGTACCGGACCCGCGAAGAAGTGCAAAAGATGCGCGATGAGCGGGACCCGATTGAGCAGGTCCGCGAAATGATCCTGAAAGGCAAACACGCCAGCGAGGATGATCTAAAAGCCATCGACAAGGACATCAAAGCCGTTGTGAATGAAGCTGCTGAATTCTCCAAAGAAAGCCCAGAGCCTGCCTTGGATGAACTTTGGACCGATATCTACGCTGGGGAGGCAGTCTAATGGCGACCGAAATTCTCATGCCCGCCCTCTCCCCCACAATGGAAGAAGGCACGCTGGCCAAGTGGCTCGTGAAGGAAGGCGACACGGTTTCCTCAGGTGACATCATGGCCGAGATCGAGACCGATAAGGCAACGATGGAGTTTGAAGCGGTTGACGAAGGGATCGTTGGCAAGATCCTTGTTGCCGAGGGCACCGAAGGTGTGAAGGTCAACGATGTGATCGCCATTTTGGTGGAGGATGGTGAAGCGGTGCCAGAGGCGGGGGCCGCCTCTGCGTCGCCAGTCGCAGCTGAGGCGCCTGCCCCAGCCGCGCCCGTTGCTGCGGCCGCGCCAGCACCTGTTGCGGTTGTCGACCAGAGCCCTGACTGGCCAGACGGCACTGAGATGAAGCCGACGACAGTGCGCGAAGCGTTGCGCGACGCGATGGCCGAAGAAATGCGCCGCGATGAAGACGTCTTCCTGATGGGTGAAGAGGTCGCGGAATATCAGGGCGCCTATAAAATTTCTCAGGGTTTGCTGGATGAGTTTGGCGCGAAACGCGTCATCGACACGCCAATCACTGAGCATGGCTTTGCGGGGATTGCCGTCGGCGCGGCATTTGGCGAGACGAAGCCAATCGTGGAATTCATGACCTTTAACTTCGCCATGCAGGCCATTGACCAGATTATCAACTCTGCGGCTAAGACACTTTACATGTCCGGCGGTCAGATGGGCGCGCCGATGGTGTTCCGCGGACCAAACGGGGCCGCAGCCCGTGTGGGCGCACAGCACAGCCAAGACTACGCCGCGTGGTACATGCAAATCCCGGGTCTTAAAGTCGCGATGCCTTATTCGGCGGCTGATGCGAAGGGTCTGCTGAAATCCGCGATCCGTGATCCGAACCCGGTGATCTTCCTTGAAAATGAGATCCTCTATGGCCGTACCTTCGACGTGCCGGTGATGGACGATTTCACCCTGCCCTTCGGCAAGGCGAAGATTGAAGTGCCGGGCGATGATGTGACCATCGTCTCCTTCGGGATTGGGATGCAATACGCGCTGGACGCGGCGGAGAAGCTGAAAGAGGACGGGATCAATGCAGAGGTCATCAATCTGCGCACCCTGCGTCCGCTGGACCTCCCAACGGTCATCGCCTCCGTTCAGAAGACCAACCGCTGCGTCACGGTGGAAGAAGGCTGGCCGCAAGGCTCCGTCGGGTCCTGGATCGCGTCAGAGATCATGCAGCAGGCGTTTGACTATCTGGACGCCCCCGTGATCACTTGCACCGGCAAGGACGTCCCAATGCCTTATGCGGCAAACCTTGAGAAGCTGGCGCTGGTCACCACGGATGAGGTGATTGCCGCCGTGAAAAAGGTGACCTACCGGTGATCCGTTTGGCGGGCATTGCAGGTGTCGGGATGCTGGCCACAGCGGCCAGCGCCACCACCCCCGCCTGCCCGCCTGCGGGCCTGCGCCTTGATGTGCAGGAGTTCACCCAGACCATCACCATCGTCAATGACTGCCTGGGCGACGCCGAAGACGTCGGCATCGCCCTTGCTGAAATTGCCCGCCAAATTCTCGAAGCTCATCAGTCCCAGTTCCCCGATCAATCCTATGTGGCGGTGGAAGAGGTACTGGTGGAATCCTTCGTCTCTGAAATTCTCGCACCCAGCGTCCCCGCCAACTAACGGAGCCTGACCGATGCCCACCGAAATCCTGATGCCCGCCCTTTCGCCGACCATGGAAGAAGGCACGCTGGCCAAATGGCTGGTCAAAGAAGGCGATACCGTCAGCTCCGGCGATGTGATGGCCGAGATTGAGACGGACAAGGCAACGATGGAGTTTGAAGCCGTCGACGAAGGCACCATCGGCAAGATCCTGGTGGCCGAAGGGACCGAAGGCGTGAAGGTCAATGACGTAATCGCCGTGCTTTTGGAAGACGGTGAGTCTGCCGACGACATCACTGCCGCGCCTGCGGCGCCAGCACCGGCAGCTGCGCCCGCCGCGGCCGCCGACGTGACCGCGCCAGCGGCTGCTGAGAAGACCGCGACACCGGCCCCCGCCGCTCCTGTCAAAGATGGCGCGCGCATTTTTGCGACTCCCTTGGCCCGTCGCATCGCTGCTGACAAAGGCCTAGACCTCGCCACAATCGCCGGGTCTGGCCCGCATGGCCGGATTGTAAAAGCGGACGTGGAAACGGCGCAACTGGGTGCCGCCCCTGCTACAGCCCCAGCAAAGGCGGCTCCGGCGCCTGCCGCCGCAGCCACGATGGCTGCTGGTCCATCGGCCGACGCGGTCATGAAGCAATACGCCGATCGGCCCTTTGAGGAGGTCTCTCTCGACGGGATGCGCAAGACCATTGCGGCCCGCCTGACCGAGGCCAAGCAGAGCGTCCCGCATTTCTACTTACGCCGCGACATCATGCTGGATGACCTCTTGAAGTTCCGCAGCCAGCTCAACAAGCAGTTGGAACCACGCGGCGTGAAGCTCTCGGTCAACGACTTCATCATCAAAGCCTGCGCGCTGGCCCTGCAACAGGTGCCAGAGGCGAATGCCGTTTGGGCCAGTGACCGCACTTTGAAATTCGAAAAATCTGACGTGGCCGTGGCTGTGGCCATCGAAGGCGGTCTTTTCACGCCGGTCCTGAAAGACGCTGAGATGAAGTCGCTCTCTGCCCTTTCCGCCGAAATGAAAGACCTCGCCAGCCGCGCCCGCGATCGCAAACTGGCACCGCACGAATATGTGGGCGGCTCTTTTGCGATCTCCAACCTTGGCATGTTCGGCATCGATAACTTCGACGCGATTATCAACCCTCCACACGCGGCTATCCTGGCTGTTGGTGCAGGCACGAAAAAGCCGATTGTGGGGGCAGATGGTGAATTGACCGTAGGCACCGTCATGTCCGTAACGCTTAGCGTGGATCACCGGGTGATTGATGGGGCGCTGGGAGCAGAACTTCTGCAAGCGATCAAGGACAACCTCGAAGCGCCGATGACCATGTTGGCGTAGGGCGTTCGTGAGTTTCACCCACCATAAAACAACAAACGCCGGGTCATCTGCCCGGCGTTTTCTTTTGTAGATTTGAGATCAGCCTAGCTGATCGCGTCAAACAAATGATCCATCGTCATCGACGGCTGCGAACACCCGCTCTCGCCTACGATCCGCGCAGGTACACCTGCCACGGTTTTCATCGGCGGCACAGCCTCAAGCACGACAGAGCCTGCCGCGATCCGGCTGCAATGGCCGATGGTGATGTTGCCAAGCACTTTTGCGCCAGCTCCGATCAGCACCCCATTGCCGATCTTGGGATGCCGGTCGTCATCCTCTTTCCCGGTCCCACCAAGCGTCACGGAATGCAGCATTGAGACGTTGTCGCCAACCACGGCCGTTTCACCAACAACAATTGAATGCGCATGGTCGATCATGATTCCCTGGCCGATTTGTGCGGCCGGGTGAATATCGACGCCAAAAATCTCCGACACGCGCATCTGGACGAAATACGCAATGTCCTTTCGGCCTGATTTCCAAAGCCAATGGCCCAAGCGATAGGCTTGCACGGCCTGGAAGCCTTTGAAAAACAAGAGGGGCTGCATCAGACGGTGGCAGGCCGGATCGCGGTCGTAGGTCGCAACCAAGTCCGCTCGTGCTGCAGAAACCAAGTCAGGCTCTGCGGCATAGGCCGCGTCCAAGGTTTCCCTCAAAATCTGTTCCGACATTTCGCGCGAGGCGAGCTTCATGGCGATCCGGTAAGCCAAAGCATCCGCAAAACCAGCGTGGTGTAGCACGCCTGCGTGGATCAAGCTGCCCATCAGCGGCTCTTGCGTGATTGCCGCCTCGGCTTCATTTGTGATCCGATGCCAGACCGGATCAACTTCCGCGATGGTGGAGGTTTGCTGGACCATGGTGCCATCCTTCTTCCCGTGCCCGACCGTTCTAGTGGATATAGGGAGGCCGCGCCAAGAAAAAACCCTGTGAACTTGTAAGCCTGGCTCAAGACCTTCACTTCACGCGCCTGATCGATCGTCTCGCCGATCATACAGATCCGGCGGCCCTGGCCTTCAGACAAGGGCGTCGGCCCCTCGACGATACCGCGGACCCATTCTGCGCCAGCCCGCGTTTTGCCAGCGCCGCGGCCTCCCAAGATGACCCAGGTCCGCCAATCCCCCATTGGGGGGCATTGGTGCGGCAACGCCCAAAACTCAAACAGGTATCGGAGCGAAGCAAGTTCGTTATTGGTCAGCTCTGCAATGAAATCACTCTGCGTCCCGCGTGCTCCGGATGTGATCAAGTCGGCGCCCAATGTCATCCCGGATGGCATCGTAGTCGATGGCGGTTGCGGCAGTGTGATCGGAGAATTTGTCATAGAACGCCTCCTCGGTGCGCAGCATCATCAGATGCGCAGTTTGCAATTCTCCCATTTTCGTCAGCATCTTGTTGGCTGTTGTCTTGTCGGCTGGTCCCGGATCAGCGAGCCACAATTCCATTAGGGCTCTCATATCCGCAAAAAGCGCGCCGATTTCTTTCAAACGGTCGCGGGCCTGCGCTGCCGCCTCTTCCGGCCCGCAAAAAAGCTGGGGGTCAGTCTCTTGGGTCATGATCTCGTCTCTGAATGCAAGGGTTGCCCCACAGTGGGTGGTCCACAAATGGGTCAACATTCAGTGACAAGTCTGGATGTTCTTTTCCATCTGGTCAAAGCAACGGTGCCAGCCACCGTGCGGTGCCATTACCGCAGCCTTAACACGCAAGTCTCTTAAAATATGCAAAAAATCAATGACTTCGCCTCTGTGAAAAGCACCGTTCGATCTTGAAGAAGGGCGACGGGCATTTGACAGCGGTCCAACGGACCGCGTCCGCGACAGTTCATCCAGTTTCAAGATTTTTTGCTAAGTTTCGCTTTCCTTACCGATCCTTCGCTGTGAATCAAGCGAAGAGATGATCCTCGGTTTGAATGATAGCAATATCTTCAAACACATGGTTCACCTCGCGGCCGCTCGACTGTTCTTCTTGAACAAAGACCTGGTCACCAGAGAAACGGATCGCAGCTGTGTCCATCCCAAAGGTCGACTGCATATCGGTCAGTGTGGCACCGTCAAAGGCATCATCGAGGCCAACATCAACTCGTCGCTCATCGGCGGTAACGCTTTGGGCTGCAAAGCTGTCGTGGCTGCCTGTTTCGAAGGCGATCCAGTGGAATTCTTCTTCAGCATGAACCCCGTCGGCGCGCTCTTCTTCCTGTAAGAAGATATCGAAACCATCGGAACTCACGTTTGTGATCCGATCAACAACAGCTGTGCCGTCGTTTTCGCTAGCAACTTGGCCAATGACGGAGGCGCCTTCGTCGAACCCGTGTTCGAAATCCACACCTTGTGTGGTGTGATCGGCAAGTGTTGCACCGGCCTCAATGACGGAACCATCTTCGAACGTGTGCACACCGCGTTCGACGGCGATCCAAGACACGGTTTCGGCAACGTGGTATCCGTCTAAATACTCCCACTCCTCCATTTGGAATTCAAATCCGGTTTCCGTGACATTTTGAATCCGCACATGTACTGGATTGCCACCATTGAATGTGATGATCGAAGCCACAACAATTGGGTCGTCCATCGCCGTGTCGAACGCAATGCTATGCCACTGACCCGCGTTGGCCTGTTCAATGAGAATGTCGCCGGATTGCCCGATCAGTTCAGGTTCGTCTGGAACATCCTGCTCGATCTCATAAACCCACAAAGGATCCGTGACAGTCCATCCGCGGCCGTTGAAGATATTGGATTGACCTTCCCATTGGTCGTCCCATCTGCCGTCTTCGGAGACAATCCAGGCATAGTCTTGAATGCCGCGGGCGTTGTTCGGCTCGCCTGGTCGCCAATTACTGAATCCAATTTCTTCGCCATCTGAATTCACCCAGACGCCTTCTGATGCGAGGTCAGTTGCATCCATGGCAATCGCGCGGTTTTGCCAGAACGTTTCTAAGATGAAGTCTTGCTCAGCCTGACTATCGATCCGCACCAGCGTCCCACCAAGCGCTTCGGCTTCCAGTTGGGCTTCGTCCCACGACAGGCCATTTGTGCCGAGCACATAAGTAGAGCCATCAAATTCCGGATCTGGTTCTTCTCTCGGGTCCTCGATCGTCAACTTTCCAATGAAGCCCGTGAGATCCGCAAAATAAAGTTCTCCACCGGGGCCTTGTTTGAAATGAACCGGCGCATAAGGGTTCTCAGATTTATAGAGGAATTCAACATCGCGACGGTCATCCGTGTTGATGGCAAATATCTCGCCTTGCACAACGTCCGTGAAGATATAGTACCCCTGCAAACTTTCAGGAAGCGCGTCGGAAGAGATGACATCGTCAGCACCGGTGATCGCCTGCACCTGGAAGCCCGGCTCAGCTTGATCATGCGCAAAAGAGCCATAGGGCTGGGTCACAACAATCTCACCGCTGGCGACCTTCGCATAGAATTCAGCTGCCTCTGGAAATTCAGAATACCCAGCGGTTTGCTGCAGTTCGCCGTCCGAAACACCCTCAAACCATGGCCATCCAAAGTTTGCACCGGGGCCACCGCTGAGGACCGTTTCGTACTTTGTCCATCCTGTATTGGTGATAAACAATTGCCCATCGTCATCGAATCCCATCGAAAATGGGTTGCGCAGGCCCAATTGCCAGACCTTGGCTGCATTTGCCGACAAATCACCGCCAGCCTCATCAACGAATGGATTATCGGCGAGGCCTTCGCCCGTCAGTGGATCAACGCGAAGGATCTTACCTGCCAGGCTGTCAATGTCCTGAACGGAGACAGATCTTGGGTCGGCCAACCCGAAAGAGGTGCCGTCGCCCGTCGCAATGTAGAGCGCGCCGTCTGGACCAAAGGCGAGGGACCCTCCGGCATGGCTTACGCTGTCTACCTTGATGTAGTCTTGCTTATATTCACCGGTGACCGGGTCAATATCAGACGCGAGTTCGTTGATAAGCGTTCGCGACCCGGTGAAGTTTTGGGCACCGTTCCCCGAGATATCAAAGCGGCTTTGCCCCCCGCTGCCTGCGAGAATGACAGCTGAATCTTCGACGACACTGGCATAGTTGGTATCGGCGTCCAGTTCATGCCGAACCACATGGGAATATCGGTTGCCCCGCCCATCAGGACCTGCGTTTCCCGAAGCTGCAATGTCGTCAGGGTCAACAACATAAAATGCGTAGAGGTACGGGTTGTTTTCAAAGTCAGGATGAAGCGCGATGTCCATCAGTCCGCGGTCATTTGTGTTGTTCACGACAGACCGCAAGTCCAACACATCGGACACTTTCGTATTGGTGGCCGTATCAAAAAGGGTGATGCGGCCCGACTTTTCTGCCACCAACATTTGGGTTGGCGCAGTTGGCAAGAATTCAAACGCAATGGGTTGGCCACCCACGCCGGCATAAACGACCTCTTCGCTCACCTCGTAAGCGGACTCGAGCGTTGGTGTCACCGGTGGCTCTTCAGGGTTCTCGTCATCCAGGATGTCGATGCGGGCCGTTCGCGGGAATAAGAGCGCACCGCTGTCAACGCTGATCAGAGAGACAAAAAAGCTTTCGGTGCCTTCGCTCAGGTCGTCATCTACCATCTGCACCTGGATTGTGACGGAGGTTTCACCAGCGGGAATGATCACTTCGTCCCGCAACGTGAAGACATCATCGGTGCTGGCGGGGTTGTCGACATTTGCGTCGACAAGGACTTCGTACTCAACTGTGACGGGGTTGGTAGTATCGCCCGTTCGCTGAAATGAAATGTTAGCGAACGGATCCGTTTCGCTGACACTGAAATCGGTTCCCGATAGGAAGATACTACCTGACATAACGCACACCCACTCTTTAACTCACCGCCAAACTTGACGCGTGCAAAATTCAGTGCCCCAGAAAGGCCATATTTCCAAATCTACCCCTGTGACCGTTGAACCAATGCGGACACTCTTGATTCAATTGCGCTTTTGTTCACCGTTCGCCGCGACAAATAGGAACTAGGCTACCATCGCCAATGTCCCTTTTCTTCGCCAAGTTGCCATTCGTCATAAGAGATTCGCGGCGATGCGCGCCGTTTGTAGCCGCATTCGGAAAGCGCGAGATACTTCGGTATTTTGTGTTTGACCGGTTGAAGGGCTCGTTTGTAACACCGAGAGAGCAGCCGATCGATGTTAGTCTTTCGGCACCCATTGTGTTTACGGGGCGTGCGAATGCCGGGTCATGACGCGATGATCCGAAGATAGCTTAGCAACACCCTAATTGTTGTCGCTATTGGCCCGCTCTGCCTCAATCTCGCGCCAGCGCGCAACGTTGGCATTATGATCGTCGAGGTTGGTGGCAAAGGCGTGTCCACCGGTCCCGTCCGCCACAAAAAAGATGTAATCCGTGCTATCGGGGTCCAACGCTGCTTCAATACTGGCGCGGCCCGGGTTCGCAATCGGTGTCGGCGGTAAGGCCGGGATCACATAGGTGTTCCATGGCGTTTCCCGCCGCAGCTCGCTCTGTCGCAATCCCCGTCCCAGCACGCCCTGCCCCTGCGTGATACCATAGATCACGGTCGGGTCCGTTTGCAGCTTCATGCCCTGGTTCAAACGGTTCACAAAGACGCTCGCTACCTGACGTCGTTCTTCTGGAACGCCGGTTTCTTTTTCTACGATGCTAGCGAGGATCAGCGCCTCCTCCGGGCTGTTCAGCGGCACGTCCGACGCGCGGTTTTCCCAAGCCTCCGCCAAGACAAGCGTTTGCCGTTCGATCATCCGATCCAAGACAGAAGCGACAGAGTCTCCCGGCTGAAACTCATAGCTGTCAGGCGCCAAAGAGCCTTCTTCCGGAATCTCATCAACGTCTCGTTCCAGCAGGTCCAACTCATTCAGCGCTGTCACGATTTGCCAGCTCGTCACGCCTTCGGCAACAGCAGCGCGGTAGCGGGTGTCGATCTGAGATTTGACTTCAGTATATGTCTCGGGCGTCGCCTCTTCGGCAGGGTTGAAGGCCACCAGTTCGACGTAACGGTTGGTTTCGGGGTCTAGTTCTCGTACTTGGATGGTCGTCCGTGTCACCCCAACGCGATAAACCACCTCTGTCCCACACGTGCTTTGGCCGCCTTCGGTGATCGCATCCACGATCTCTTCCATGGAAGACTCGGCCTCAATCAGGAAAGATCCAGCTTTCAAGAGCGGCGTCTTTTCAGCGTAGTCCGCACCCATGCGAAACATTGTGGTCGACGTGATCGCTTCTTGCGCCAACAGATCATCACCAACACGGCGCATGTTGGATCCGGGCTCGACACGCAAACACATCGCCTGTTCAAGCGGACCCGGTTCTTTGTACTGGCGGGCACCCCACGCGATCACGCCGCCTAACAAGAATCCGGCCACAATCAACACCGTCAAGGTGTTCGAGGCGATGTGCTTCCACATCAGGTGACTTTCCCGAGCAGGAGACTCGCGTTTGTGCCACCAAAACCAAAGCTGTTGGACAGGGCCACGTTGATCTCCCGCGTTCGTTTCTCATTGGGGGCAAGGTCAACAGGCGTTTCAACGGCCGGATTGTCGAGGTTGATCGTCGGCGGCGCAACTTGGTCGCGGATTGTTAGGATTGAGAAGATCGCCTCAATCGCACCAGCCGCCCCCAGGAGGTGACCCGTTGCCGATTTGGTCGATGACATCGTTACGTTTGACGCGGCATCGCCCAACATACGCTCCACAGCACCGAGCTCGATCGTATCGGCCATGGTCGAGGTGCCATGAGCGTTGATGTAGTCGATATCCGTTGGCGTTTTGCCAGCATCCTCGAGCGCCATGCGCATGGAGCGTTCCCCGCCTTCACCGTCCTCGGACGGCGCGGTGATGTGGTAGGCGTCGCCTGACAGGCCATACCCAATGACTTCAGCGAGGATCGGCGCACCGCGCGCTACGGCGTGTTCGTACTCTTCCAGCACGACAGCACCCGCACCCTCACCCATCACAAACCCATCGCGATCGGCGTCATATGGGCGCGACGCTTTGGTCGGATCTTCCGCCCATTTGGTTGAGAGCGCCTTGCAGGCGTTAAAGCCCGCGATGCCGACCTTACAAATCGCCGCTTCCGCGCCGCCTGCGATCATGACGTCTGCGCTGCCATATTTGATCAGGCGTGCCGCATCGCCGATCGCATGCGCGCCAGTCGAACAAGCTGTTACGACCGAATGGTTCGGCCCCTTAAAGCCATACTTGATAGAAATCTGGCCTGAAATTAGATTGATCAGCGCACCAGGAATAAAGAACGGCGATACGCGTCGCGCGCCTTTCTCCTCAATCATGAGTGTCGTTTCCGCGATTGAGGCCAATCCACCGATACCGGAACCTACCAACACACCCGTGCGGTTCTGCGCTTCTACTGTCTCTGCGGAATAGCCAGACGCTTCGATGGCCTGGGTCGCAGCAGCGATGCCGTAAAGAATGAAATCATCCACCTTCCGAGCGTCTTTTGCAGTCATATAAGTGTCCGCATTGAAGGTCCCATCAGAACCATCGCCTTGCGGCACTTCGCAAGCGTAAGTGGTCGCCAAACCGCTTGCATCAAACTGCTGAATTAGCCCCGCCCCGGATTGTCCATCCAACAAGCGCTGCCAAGTGTTCTCCACACCGTCTGCTAATGGAGTAACCAGACCGACCCCTGTGACCACTACTCGACGCATGGGATGCCCTCACCTCTTGTCGCGAATTTCGGGCCTTCTTATCGCAAGGCGGATTGAAGGAGCAAGAGCACCACGCGGTTTCACGCCGGATTAACCTAACGCCGCTAAACGAGAGGCAATTGGCGGATGGCGAGATAGTGACGCGGCACTTGCTTTTTGCGATTTGGCTGGCTGTGACCCCTGGCGTGGTCCAGGCCAAAGTCGATTGCGACACCGTCGCGCAAATCGAACGCCTGCATAACACCTTGTTGCGTTTGCAGTCCCGGCCACTGGGAGGCGCAGTGTCCGCAAACCTCACGATTCTCACGGCCGATCTCAATGCCTTGCCTGAAGCGACAGTGCAGCGCGCGCTTGGACCGCATGTCGATACGATCACCCGGGCCACGATGTTAGAGTTTATTACGCGCGCACAAGCGCTACGCCCAATGCTGTCCAACCAACGGGTCACATTGCTAACCAGCACACTTCAATCCGACGATTGGGCCACAACGTTCGCACAGACCAAACGCGCTTTCGACAATCTCCCCTGTGGCCCGCAATCCTCGGAAGAGAGAAGCAATGATCAAGGGCGGCCTATCCTCACTGAGGAACTCACAGAGTTGTCGCCGGATCAGCTGCGCTTTCGGATCAAGAATTTGGGACTCAAGTTCTTGGCGGCTCTTGTTGTGGCGGGCACAACAACCGGCCTCTTCTTTGTCGTTGCGCCAATCGTCAAACGCCGGCAGCTGCTGCAGCGGCGTTTGTCAAAGCGGTTCGCAATTAAATATTACACCCGTGCCCTGCGCGGCGATCAGACGCCGAAAGTGAAAGTTCTGAATCTCAGTTGCACCGGCGCAAAGGTTCAGTATCGAGAAGACCAACGCATGACGGTTGGCGACAGAATTACAGTCATGTTTGAAGACGATGCAGCGCGTGCGGTCGTGGTGTGGACGAATTCTTTCTATTTCGGCGTGAAATTCTCCCAAGCTCTGCCGATCACGACGGTACGCCGACTGGCCAAAACCTACCAGTTCGTTGGCGCGGCCAACAACTTTGGCGCCACAAAATAAAAGCGGCCGCTGTCTGCACAGGGCCGCTTTCAGAAATACTGTCAGACGGTTTAGTTGTCGGAGATAAACTTCACCGCGTCGCCAAATGTCTGGATCGTTTCAGCCGCATCGTCCGGAATTTCGATGCCAAATTCTTCTTCGAAAGCCATCACAAGCTCAACTGTGTCAAGGCTGTCTGCGCCCAGGTCGTCGATGAAGGATGCGCCTTCAACAACTTTGTCTTCTTCAACACCAAGATGCTCTACAACAATCTTTTTGACGCGGTCTGCGACGTCGCTCATGGGCTTTCCTCACGTTCTGTTGGGGCGGACCCCGATTTCGGGCAGCCCTGAAGACGGCCCCTTCGTTTCTGCGTGGCCTATAGCAGAGAAAACAGGCCGCGCAAATGGTTTCGGCGGTCGGCTGTTAGCGCCCAAACCGCGTGTGGGCTACAACATGGCCATGCCACCGTTCACATGCAAGGTCGTGCCGGTGAGATAACCGGCTTCGGGGCTGGCGAGGTAACGAACCGCCGCCCCAATCTCATCAGCATCGCCCATGCGACCCGCCGGGATTTGGCCCAGAATTCCCGCCTTTTGGTCATCCGTCAGCGCCTCAGTCATTGGCGTGGCGATAAAGCCTGGCGCGATACAGTTGACCGTGATGCCCCGGCTCGCGACCTCATACGCGATAGATTTCGACATGCCGACCATACCAGCCTTAGAAGCCGCGTAATTTGCTTGCCCGGGATTGCCAGTGGCCCCAACGATACTAGAGATGTTGATGATCCGACCCCAGCGGGCCTTCATCATGCCCCGGATCACGCCTTTGCAAAGACGCATCGTGGAGGTCAGGTTCACTTCGAGGACCTGCGACCACTCCTCATCCGACATGCGCATAAAGATGTTGTCCCGTGTGATGCCCGCATTATTGACAAGGATATCGACGGATCCCATCAGTTCCACCGCTTGCTTTGGCAGGGCGGCGACGGCCTCGGCATCGCTGAGATTACAGGGCAAGATGTGGGTCCGCTCGCCCAACGCGCTTGCGAGCGCGTTCAGCGGGTCGATACGCGTGCCAGACAGCGCCACCGTCGCGCCTGCGTCGTGCAGCGCTTTTGCAATCGCTCCGCCAATACCGCCAGATGCGCCTGTCAAAAGAACGTTTTTTTCTGTTAAATCATACATCTCTCTACTCCTCCTCACTCAAGCCAAGGATGCCACAGCGGCCTTTACATCATCCGAAGTGCCAACGGCTTGAGTTGCAATTTCTTTGTTGATCCGACGGATCATGCCAGACAAGGCTTTGCCCGCGCCGACTTCCCACGCGCTGGTGACCCCTTGGTTGCCCATCCACGCCACGCTCTCTCGCCACCGGACGGAGCCTGTAACTTGGTCAACCAGCAGTTTGCGGATTTCTTCGGGGTCCGTGACCGCCTGCGCCACGACGTTGGCCACCACTGGCACCGATGGCGTGTTGATCCGCGTTTCGGCCAAGGCTGCCGCCATCTTCTCTGCCGCAGGGGCCATAAGAGCGCAATGGAATGGTGCGGAAACCGGGAGGAGCATTGCCCGCCGCGCGCCCTTCTCTTTTGCGATGTCTACTGCCCGCTCGACCGCCGCTTTGTGGCCGGACACCACCACTTGTGCAGGATCATTGTCATTTGCGGCTTGGCACACTTCGCCCCGGGCAGCTTCTTGTGCAACGGCGGTTGCGGTCGCAAAGTCGAGACCCAAAAGCGCTGCCATCGCCCCAACACCGACAGGCACGGCGTCTTGCATCGCTTCACCCCGCAGCCTAAGAAGCCTGGCGGTATCGCTAATCGACAAGGCATCGACGGCGGCCAAGGCGGAGTATTCACCTAGGGAATGCCCGGCAACAAAATCTGCCTTCTTCACGTCTGCACCCTCTGCCTCAAGGGCCTTTGTAGCTGCCAATGACGTCGCCATTAACGCCGGTTGGGCGTTGCGTGTCAGTGTCAGAGTTTCGATATCCCCGGACCAAATCAGGTCTGACAGCTTCTCTCCCAATGCATCGTCGACCTCTTCAAAAACAGCGGCTGCGGACGCATAGGCATCAGCCAGATCCTTGCCCATTCCAATCGCCTGTGCCCCTTGGCCTGGAAATACAAATGCCCGCATCGCGTCCCACCCTTTTTTCTTGCGCGTTTTGCCCGCAATAGCGCGGGTTTTGGCCCGGCACAAGGAAACGGCCATCTGCCGCGCACAGCATCTGCGCAGGAGGCAACACCCTCTGTGCAATTTTTTGGTCGTGTGGCGCGTAGTCAGTTTAAGCTAGAACCGCGTCAACATCGGAAGGACCGCAAAAGATGTCGCACCCCACCACCTATGCCTTTGTTACGAAGGTTTTTCACTGGCTCACCGCTCTCCTCATCATTGCGGCGATTCCGCTTGGGATCATTGCAAATGAAGCACCCTACGAGACTGGAGAGCAACTCGCCTACAAAGCCGTGCTCTTTTCCGCCCATAAAACGATTGGGATCGTCGCATTCTTTGTCGCGATCTTGCGGATCCTCTGGGCGTTGACACAAACAAAGCCGGGGCCGTTGCACCCCGAACGGTCGGCAGAAACGATGCTGGCTGAGGTGGTGCATTGGCTCCTCTACATCTCCCTCGTGATCGTGCCGCTGTCAGGTTGGCTGCACCACGCGGCCACGTCGGGCTTTGCGCCGATCTGGTGGCCACTCGGACAGACCTTGCCATTCGTACCGCAATCCGAAGGTTTCTCCGCCTTCTTCGCGGGTCTTCATTGGATCTTCACCAAGGTTCTGGCGCTTTCGATTTTCTTGCACATTGCTGGCGCCCTGAAGCACCACCTCGTCGACAAAGACGACACGCTTCGACGCATGTGGTTCTCGTCTAAAGACATGCCAACCGTAGGTCCTCATATCGCGAAGTCCGGGCCGCCAATTGTCGCCGCCGGGATATTCGCAGTGGCTGCTGGTGCTGCCGTGGCAATGGGCCTGACATCGCCTCATGGTGAAACAGTCCAAGCCGCCGCACTGGAAGAAGTGACATCCGACTGGGTTGTACAAGAGGGCGAGATCGCCATCACGATTAACCAGTTTGGAAGTCAGGTGACGGGCAGCTTCGCAGATTGGACCTCCACAATTAGCTTTGATCCCACACCTGCCGAGGTCATGGGGTCGGTCGATACTGTGATTGCGATAGGGTCACTGACGCTTGGGTCCGTTACCGGGGAGGCGATGGGCCCCGATTATTTCGACGCAGAAGGCTTTCCCACGGCTACCTTCGCGGCTGACATCAAACCAGATGGTGACACTTTTGTCGCCGACGGCACCTTGACGATCAAAGACCAAACGGTGCCGGTTGCCCTACCCTTCACGCTCGACATTACAGATGATGTCGCAGTGATGGCGGGGACCGTCACGCTTGACCGGTTGGCCTTTGGTGTCGGGGCAACGAGCCAGCCAACGGAGGCATCGCTTGGGTTTGCTGTTGATGTCGCGATTGGAGTGACAGCCGCAAAAGCTAAAGACTAAGCAACCTGTGCGGGTTTGGCCTTAAACGGCCAAACCTCAAGCACGCCGGCCGCCAGAACAAGAAGGCCACCGACGATCTCGAACACTCCAAGGGGTTCACCAGCCAGCACGGCGGCGGTTGCAGCCCCCACGATCACTTCTGCCATCAGTAAGATACCCACCCGCGCCGGGTCCAATTGAGGGGCGGCCCAGAGAAAAATGGCGAGCGACAGGCACCACCACATCACCGCAGTACCAAAGACCATTGCAAGCGCATTAAAAATAGAACCGAACTCAGCAACCTGCGGAAGGGGCGACAGCAATGGCGCGCTGACGCCTGCAGCAAGCGCCGCACCGATTGCGAAAGTCGCCGTAGCTGTCACCGGGGGCAGCGGATCATTCGTCCGCATCATGGTTGTGGCAATCGACCAGCACAGTCCAGAGGCCAGCGCCATCCATTCTCCGACACCTTGTGGCAACGGCACGCTACCATCTCCGGCGAGCATGATCGCAAGACCGACAACCCCCACCGCAATCGCCAAGAGGCGCAATATGGGTGTCTGCCATCCTAGCAGGTAGCGGCTGATCAGCACGCTCCAAACGGGTGTGAGGTAGAATAGGACGGTCACCATCGCGACGCGGCCGAAATTGAACCCAACCGAATATAGCACAAAGGCCACACCCCCGATCATCATGGCGACCGTCGCCCCGAGGTTGGTGCGAATTGGCACGAAGCCATCTCGCGCGGCGATTGGTACCAGCAAGACTGAGGCCGCCACGGTAATGGCGAAAGTGCCCCACGCCCCTGCCAATCCGGCATCAGCAAGAGCGCGCACAGGAATCCAATAGACGCCCCACAGGACGCCGGTGATCAACACGATCAAAGTGGGCAGAACTGACTTGCGGCGAAAGGTCATTTTGCCCGCCTACCGCGCAATGACGCCCTTTGACAAATGGAAAAGGGCCGCCCCCACGGACGGCCCTGCGATTACCTGAGCGGTGGCTTATTCAGCGGCAACAGCCTCAATTGAGATCGTCACCGGAATCTCCTCTGGGATGAAAGGTGCGAACATGCCGAGGTTGTAGTCAGACCGGATCAGCGTCGTGGTAGCGTCCACACCAATGGCGGCTTTGCCCTGGTACGGCGGAAATGGATACTCTGCCGTTTGTGCATTTAGAACAGCGTCCAGTGCGACGGACTTTGTCACTCCGTTCAAAGACAGGTCGCCCGTGATGATCGCGGTTGTGTCGCCTGTCACCTCGATACCCGTTGAGGTGAACGTCACATCCGGAAAATCACCCAGCTTGAAGAAGTCGCCAGACTGCAGGAAGTGGCCAGAACGGGCATCCCACCCCGTAATCATCGATTCCGCTGGGAACGTCACGGAGACAGAAGAGGCCGCCGGGTCTTCAGCATCGTAGGTGATGTCACCGGTAAAGCCGGAGTACATACCATAGGTGGTTGAGAAACCGGCGTGATCATAAGTGAACATCAATTGGCTGTGGCTTGCGTTCAATTCGTAGGCAACGGGCGCAGCAGCTGCGCCGGTTGCAAAAGGTGCGGCCACGACAGCGGCCAATAGGACATTTTTCATGAGAGAGGCTCCAAACAGTGGACGTATTGCATACCTGCGACACAATGACCTCCGGCGGCCCAATTTCAACCTGCGCTTACAAACAGACTTTGTTGAAAAAAAACGAAAGCGCCGACAGCGAAAAGCTGCCGGCGCCCTTAACTTACGGAAAGTTATCGCCTTTCTAAGCAGCGTTGCGTTCTTCTAGCTTCGCAGCAGAGGAGCCGACGATGACGTCCCGGCTCAACCGATCACGCAAGAGTGACAGATCAGCCTCGCGCCCGCTGGCCATAATCAGGCAGCCGCCGGTGTTGCGGTAGCGCAAAACAAGATCCATTTCAGCTGGATTGATACCGGGTGCCAATTCAACAGCGCCGACGGAGTCAAAACCGTAACTACCAAACAGGATTTGCTTGTTCGTTCTATTGCGGACGACCTCGCGGATTTCGCCACGGCTGAGATCAATCTGGATTTCTGACTGTCCTCCGCGGGTAGCATACCACAACAGCAGTGTTGCTAAGCTCACGAAGACGATGGTTGCGAAAAAACGCATGAACATTGCGTCGGCGCCAAAGAGCATGGATGGCAAGAGCCAAAGCCCAATTGCTGCAGCCAAGAAAGCGCAACCGAGAAGACGGCTGACGGATTGAGCAATGGCAACGCCGCGGCCCAGAGTTTCAGTAGCTCGGACGATGTAACCCCAATGGGTTTCCTCAACTTTGTATGGGTTGATAACCGGATCCTGCGACACCTTCGCAGGAGTACGTGTAAGAGAGGATGTCATGTCAGTCATTGGTACTCTCCCGACCCTGTTTTTGCTTGCGTCCAATCTCACCGCAGAATCTGGGCAAGAAGACGGCAGCAGCTAGGCCATCACTGTACTTTCTGAGTATTAGTAAAGAGTTGAGCGGTTATTGGCCGACACAATTTAAACGTGCAGGCGTGGTTTTGCTCAACGAATGCTTGCAGTTTGTTAAACCAACTGTATAAGGCCGCATCTGGCCGCAATTCTTATGAACTGCGCAGTCTCTCGTGCGCGGGGCGCGGTCAGTATGAAATGCCCCGCTCTATGAAATGCGCTGAGATATGAACGGAGATCGCATGCCACTGTATGAGCATGTTATGATTGCGCGTCAGGACCTGTCGTCCGCGCAAGCTGAAAGCCTGATCGAACATTTCGGAACCGTCCTTGCCGACAACGGCGGCAAGCTGCTGGAAAACGAATATTGGGGCGTCAAGACGATGGCCTATAAGATCAACAAAAACCGCAAAGGCCATTATGCTTTTTTGCGGACAGATAGCCCAGCTCCTGCTGTCCAAGAGATGGAACGCCTGATGCGTCTGCATGAAGACGTGATGCGCGTTTTGACCATCAAGGTCGACGCGCACGAAGAAGGCCCATCCATTCAGATGCAGAAACGTGATGACCGCGAGCGTGGCCCACGTGAGCGTCGTTAATCGGATCAGGAAAGGACACTAAACCATGGCTACAAAACCATTTTTCCGCCGTCGCAAGTCTGATCCGTTTGAGGGCGATAACGCCCCTAAGATCGACTATAAAGACACCCGCCTTTTGCAGCGCTACATCTCTGAGCGCGGTAAAATTGTGCCTGCCCGCATCACCGCAGTCGGTGCAAAGAACCAGCGTGCCCTGGCACGTGCGATCAAACGCGCCCGGTTCTTGGCTCTGCTGCCCTACGCAGTGAAGTAAGGAGTAACCGCAATGGAAATCATCCTTCTCGAGCGCGTCGCAAAGTTGGGTCAGATGGGCGAAGTCGTCACTGTCAAAGAAGGCTACGCACGCAACTTTCTGCTACCACAAGGCAAAGCACTCCGCGTGAACGCGGCCAACGTGGCGCGGTTCGAAGCTGAGAAAGCACAGCTGGAAGCACGGAACCTGGAAACAAAGAAAGAGGCTGAAAGCCTGGCTGAGAAGCTGGATGGCGAAAGCTTCATCGTGATTCGGTCTGCATCTGATGCGGGCTCCCTTTACGGCTCTGTCACACCGCGTGACGTTGCCGGGATCGCGGAAGAAGCTGGCTTCACTGTCGACAAGCGTCAGATTGTTATCAACGCGGGCATCAAAGAGCTGGGCTTGCACACCGCTGTCGTTAGCCTGCACCCAGAGGTGACGGCTGAGATCACGCTGAACGTTGCCCGCTCTGAAGAAGAAGCACAGCTGCAAGCCTCTGGTAAATCGATCCAAGAACTGGCGGCCGAAGAAGAAGCGGCTGCTGAGTTTGAGATCCAGGAGCTGTTCGACGATATCGGTGCAGCCGCATCCGACGACGAAGAATTGGCTGAATCTGCTGGCATCGCATCCGAGGACGATGCCGAAGAGACACCTGCAGAAGAGTAATCTTTGCAAGGCACGATTCTTAAGGGCCGCAGCATTGGCTGCGGCCCTTTTTATTTGCGCACTATGCGCCAGACATTCGCTTGCGCCGGGCTTTGATCCGCTCATCCGCCACTTGCGTGCCATCGTGAAATGACCCGAAGAGCTTGTCCCAAGGGATCTCTAAGGAGCCGTAGTTACATTCGAAGTAGCGGTGGTGCATTTGGTGATGAAACGTCCCGAGTTTCAGCCGGTTCTCATCTTTGATCACTAGACCTTCGAAGCCCGTGTGAGTCGTGGCCGCCGTTAGTGTGTAGTACTGCAGGTGATAGAGGATATGGATGGGATGCGCCGCAACGACCCAGTGCACCAGCACCGAACCTAGAAAGATCACATGCTCCACGGGGTGCATTGACAGTCCCGACCAAGGCCCGACATTGATGTTCCGGTGGTGGAGTGCATGGACGTGTCTGTAAAGAAACGGCACGTGCAACAATCGGTGTATCCAATAAAAGTAGAAGCTCTCCCAGATTGGGATGAGGAAAAAGAGTGCGATAAACCACACCCGGCCGTCGGCCCAGGACAAGACAGGCGCATACCCGTTGGCCATCGCCCAGAACATCAGCACTTCATACGCCGTCCACACGGTGACACCGCTAGCCAAAGTCCAAAACATATTGTCTCGGATTTGTCCGCCGAGCGTGAACTGTTTGCCGTTCACCATCAGCGGCCGTGGATCATACTTCAATCGCCGACCCTGTTGGGTGAAGGTATAGAAGTAAAGGTGCAACCCGCCCGCCACAACTGACATCAAGATTAGGTTGCGGGCATATAGCTCTGCAACCCATCTGAACGCGAGGGTCTCCATCTCTGCGAGGGGTGGTTGGAACCATACGAAAGAGACAATTGCGACCCCAACAATGATCAGGCGCTCAGAGATGAGAAACCACGAGTCCCAAAGCCACTGAAGGATCGCAAACGGTTGGAGCGGCCACCGAAACAGTGGCGACACCTGAAGTGGCAGGTTCGGCGTATGGTTCCAGCCTTTTACCGATGTATCCGTCATAGCTGTCCCCCGGGGTCGACGCATTTGTCCACAGGCGTAACACAAAGACTGTGCCTCTGTCTTACGCGCACAGTCACGGTCAACGTGGAAAGGCTTCTAACCACAGTCCTGCACGCGCGGCGTCCCTTTCTGCATAGGCTTTGAGCGCGTCTTGGGCAGTTTGTGCATGGTCCTGCGGTTGATCACGACCAATCTCAGACAATCGCATCGTATACCAAGCAGTCACGCCCCCCTCGGGCGGCGCATCAAATTTTGGGAAGGTCGGCGCCAATTGGCGCACTGCTTGCCATTGGGCCGGAAGATCAGGGTGGAGAATGAAAGCCCTTGCCAGGCCCACAACATCGGCAACACCATCTGTGACGGCCGCGTCCGCTTGGTCAAAGGTTTTGAAGCCCCCGGTCAGCATCAGAGGTTTTGTTGTTAGCGCCCTTGCACGTTTTGCAAAATCGACAAAATAGGGGCCATTACCCGCCCCATCGGATGCTGATTTCGCGCCGGGAAAATAAGTCCCGCCGCTGATGTCGATCATGTCAATTGCGACATGATCAAGCGCGGTCACCACCTCCAGCGCCTCCTCCGGTGTCAGCCCGCCGACCAACTGATCTGTCGCGTTGAGTTTCACGGCAATTGGAAAGGCCGGCCCGACGGCGCCGCGTACGGCATCAATCACTTCTAGTAAAAGTCGCATCCGGTTGCGGATGGAGCCGCCATAGCCATCGCTTCTTTGGTTAAAGAGCGGTGACAGAAACTGGCTAAGCAAAAAGCCATGTGCAGCGTGGATCTGGATCCCGCCAAGACCAACCTGCCGCGCCAGATGAGCCGTTTGTGCAAACATCTTGGGGAGCGCGCTGACCTCCGCGACCGACAATGCGTGACAGTGCAGATCCGGCAGGCTGAGGGCGCTCGGCCCCTTGGGGTCGCTGATGGGTGGAAAAGCCATTGCACCAGCATGCCCAAGTTGCGCCCAAAGCAATGCGCCATTTGATTGCCCGGACTTTGCCATCGCACGAAATGAGTCTAGATCTGCGCGATCATGTAGCACAAGGTTGCCGGGCTTTTCAGCCGCATGCGGATCCCCCTGGACCTCGCCGATGATGGCCACAGCGGCGCCACCCTGTGCCCAAGTCTGGTAAAGACGGATTTGTTCAACCGTTGGGTTGCCGGCCCCATCACCCAGCGAGTCAGACATTGCGGATTTGATAATCCGGTTTTTGAGTGTCACGCCACAGGGCAACGCCAGCGGCTCCCACAAGGGGGACAACCATGGTTCACTCGTCACACTACGTTCCCTTCACTCGGCACACGGTCAGATTGTTGTACTTAGCGTGGTTGAGCCCCACACATCTGTCAATTTTCAGTTTATAGGCCCTGAAAATTTGCCGTGTTTTGGCGGACTTCAGCGCAAATCTGAAATCAGTCGAAACAAAGCGCGGATTTGACATCCCAATGTCATTTGACCGTGATAGGTTTCGCTACATAGTTGAATAACTTTTGGGGGTTAAACCATGACTTTAAGACTCAATCGCCGCGGCTTTATGGCCGGTAGTGCGGGTCTGTTGGCCATGCATCCATTTTCCGTGAGCGCGTCGGGCAACCAAGCTCATTTGCGATTGATGGAAACGACAGATTTGCATGTCCATGTCTTTCCGTACGACTACTATGGGGACCGCCCCGTTGATACAGTTGGCCTGTCGCGTACCGCATCAATCATCGAAGGCGTAAGGGCAGAATCGACCAATTCCCTCTTGCTCGACAACGGCGACTTTCTGCAAGGCAACCCGATGGGCGATTACATCGCCTATGAGCGCGGCATGGCTGACGGTGACATGCACCCAATTATCACGGCAATGAACGCACTGGGCTTTGACGGTTCGACCTTGGGCAATCACGAATTTAACTACGGGATCAGCTTCCTGATGAAGTCGCTCGCCGGCGCGGCATTCCCAGTCGTCAGCGCCAATGTAGTTAAAGAGATGGGTAGCAGCCCAACCACCGACACCACGCTGATCAAACCTTACGTGGTCCTTGATCGCGAAATCACCGATGGCAACGGCGAGAGCCACCCGATCAAAATAGGCCTTATCGGCTTTGTGCCGCCTCAGATCATGAATTGGGACCGTAAGCACCTTGAAGGCAGCGTTCAGGCCCGCGACATCATTGAGTCCGCCAAGGCCTACATTCCCCAGATGAAAGAAGAGGGTGCGGACCTTATCATCGCGCTCAGCCACTCAGGCATTGGCGCGGCCGATGCTGAGGATGGGATGGAGAATGCTTCGATCCCTCTCGCAGCCGTTGATGGCATCGACGCGATACTGACCGGACACAGCCACCTTGTCTTCCCCTCCTCCAGTTACGCCGATTTCGCCGGTGCCGATGTAGAAGCTGGGACGCTGATGGGCACGCCTGCCGTCATGGGGGGGTTCTGGGGCAGCCATATGGGCCTGATTGACTTGCTATTGGAGCGTGACGGTTCCGGCTGGCGGGTTTTGTCGCACACATCAGAGGCACGACCGATTTCGCAGCGCAACGAGGACCGCAGCATCACGCCATTGGTCGAGGACTTCACGCCAGTGCTCGACGCGGTGCAGCAGGACCATGACGAGACGCTCGCCTACGTCCGCCGCGCGGTAGGTAAGACGGATAGTGCCCTGCACAGCTACTTCGCTTTGGTCGCGGATGATCCATCCGTCCAAATCGTGTCGAACGCGCAAATGTGGTATATCAAGGACCAATTGGCAGGCACCGAATTCGCCGACCTGCCCCTCTTATCCGCAGCGGCCCCCTTCAAGGCAGGTGGTCGCGGTGGTCCCGAGTACTATACCGACGTGCCGGTTGGCGATGTGGCGATCAAGAATGTTGCAGACCTCTACCTCTACCCAAACACTGTGCGCGCTGTGAAAGTCACAGGTCAGCAAGTGAAAGATTGGCTGGAACGCTCTGCGGGTATGTTTAATCAGGTTGAGGCCGGTGCGGTTGATGCGATCCTGCTCAACCCAGAATTCCCGTCGTACAACTTCGATGTGATGGATGGTGTCACTTATCAGATCGACCTGACCCAACCATCGCGGTTTGACCGGGATGGTGCGGTGATCAACGCAGATGCCAACCGCATTGTGAACTTGGAATTTAATGGCGCTCCACTTGATATGGCACAGGAGTTCATCATTGCGACGAACAACTATCGTGCGTCCGGCGGTGGCAGCTTCCCAGGCTCGGACGGCAGCACGGTGATTTTTGAAGGTCCAGACACCAATCGCGACGTTATTGTCCGCTATATTGTCGAACAAGGCACCGTGAGCCCTGCGGCGGATGCCAATTGGTCCTTCGCGCCAATGGATGGCACCACAGTGATCTTCGAAACAGGACCAGCAGGTGCTGCTTATGCTGAAGAAGTTCCTGGCGTGTCGATTGAACCGGCAGGCAATAGCGACAGCGGCTTCGCACAGTTCCGCATTTCGCTTTAATCTAACAAAATTGGGCCGCAGCTTTCGCTGCGGCCCAGAGTTGGATCGAGGCTGATCCTACAGTGCCTACTGTGCGAATGTCTCCATCCGCAGTTGGGCATTGCAATACTGTCCGTCGTAAGTCCCCATCCACACGTCAATCCGGCCATCCACAGGGCGGGTTAAAACGATCCGTGGGTCCAGGTTTCCGTTGTCGTCATCGTCGTAATACCAGCTAGCCGATGAGGTATTGATCAAGAGCGCGGAGTCACATTCGCTGACCGCGCTTACCACCAACCGCAGACCTCCCATCTCAGACAGGTTGAATGAAAAGTCGGGCTGCGTCGTGAAGTATCCAGCCCCTTGGTCTGTGCCAGGCTGGATGCTTGGACAGTTCCAAATGTAATTCTCGCCCCCTGCCACGACATTGAAGCTGCGTGGCTTCCGCAACTGGCCGCCAGTCGCTTGAAAAGCTTCTGCCGCGGCGATGTTAAAGTCAGGGCAAGCCACAGCTGGTGTACCGAACCCCAAAGCCAGAAACAGCGCGCAAAGCAGACGAGTCATTACAAACGGTCCTTGATCGTTTTATCACCAATACTGCCTAAACGAGGTTATTGTTGACTTTGCGTCCGACGAATGAAGAAATTTGGGCGCATCGCGTCGGATAACAGACACGAAAACGAAAAAGGCGCCCAAAGAAGGGCGCCATTCGATGTCGAAGGATTGTGCTTTACTCTTCTTCGAGCGCTTCAACCGCTTTTTGCAAGTCATCCTTGCTGACTTCTTTTTCTTTCACCGTGGCCTGCTCAAAGATGTGGTCCACGACCTTATCTTCGAAAATGGGCGCTTGCAGCTGCTGACGCATCTGCGGGTTCTGTTGGACAAATTCAAAGAACTGACGTTCCTGGCCAGGATACTGGCGCGCCTGGTTCATGACCGCTTGGGTCATCTCTGCATCCGTCACCTGGACTTCTGCCTTTTGGCCGATGTCTGCCAGCAAAAGGCCCAGCTTCACGCGACGTTTGGCAAGCGATTTGTGCTCATCGGTTGGTTCAATCTCAGGGTGATCGTGACCTTCAACCTCAGGGTTCTCTTCATGCCAAAGCTGGTGGGCGATCTGGCTCGCCTCTGCTTCGACAAGTGACTCCGGAAGGTCAAAGTCAACGACGGTGTCGAGCTTGTCGAGCAACGCACGTTTCGTCACCGCACGGGATGCGCCAGTGTACTCCGCTTCCAGACGCTCTGTGATCTGGCCTTTCAAACCGTCCAGGTCTTCGGCGCCAAACTGTTTGGCCATCTCGTCATCAATCTTCGTATCCGCAGGCGCTTTGACGTTCTTGATCGTACAAGTGAAGACCGCGGCTTTGCCGGCGAGATGTTCCGCTTGATAATCCTCGGGAAAGGTCACCTCAACGTCTGTCTCTTCGCCAGCCTTTACGCCGACCAAGCCATCCTCGAACCCAGGAATGAAGGACCCTGAACCCAATTCCAGCGGGAAATCTTCCGCAGACCCACCTTCAAAAGCTTCGCCGTCAACCTTGCCCAGGAAGTCCATGACAACCTGATCGCCCTTTTTGGCTTTGGTGCCTTTCTTGCGGTCTTCAAAAGTTTTCGCGGACGACGCCAAGTTATCAAGCGCTTCCTGAATGCTTTCGTCGTCGGCTTTTACAACCAAACGCTCAAGCTTGATCTTTTTGAAGTCCGTCTCCGGGACTTCTGGAAGCTTTTCGTAGGAGACTTCGACTTTCACGTCGTCGCCTTCTTTCCAATCTTCGTTGGTCATCTTCATCTGCGGCTGCGCGGCTGGACGATCACCTGTCTCTTCCATGTGCGAGCTCATAGCGCCGTCGATGCTTTCCTGCATCGCCTCGCCCATCACGCGCTGTCCAAACTGCTTGCGAAGGAGCGC
>JBCBHE010000018.1:0-71530 GCA_038526085.1 Pseudomonadota bacterium
CAACTGAGCTATACCCCTAAGGCCGGATCACCGCGTAACGCGAACCCAGCCACAGATCAAGACCAAGCCTTGTCAAAGCCGCAGAAAATGTCGCATCACTCCAGCAGTCGTTTTGCGAGTGTCCCATGGCGTCCCTCCGATCCCGGATCGAAAAATCACCCCTGTTGGCAAAGGTCATCGCAGCCCCGATTGGCTGGTACATCCGCCTGTGCCACGCAACGACAAAGTGGGAGACGGCAGGACTAGACCACCTGCAAGCAGATCTCGCAAAAGGATCGGTCGTGATCATGTGCTGGCATGGTCGGCTCATGATGATTGGCCCGCACTGGCCCAAGGCAGATGGCAATATGTCGTGTTTGCATGATACCGCCCCGATTGGTCGCGCGGCAGGCTTTGTCCAAAAATCTTTCGGTCTTGATCCGTTTGAGATGTCCGCGCGACGGTCGAACATCGGGACGTCCCGCGCGGTGATGAAGCGCGCCAAAGATGGGATCAGCATTGGGATCACAGCGGACGGCCCAATTGGACCTGGTTTTCAGCTCCAAGACCCGCCGCTGGAATGGGTGCGCATGATGCAGCGTCCGGTCTACGGCTACGCCTTCGCAACAAAACGCCACTTTCTGCTGAAGACCTGGGACAGGATGATGCTGCCAATCCCGTTTACAAAGGGTGCCTGTATCTTTGCCCCACTCGATGTAAATCTGCCCCGCAAACCAAGTGCGGAGCAATTAGAAGTTGCGCGCATCCAATTGCAGGTCGGGCTTGACGCAATTACCGCAGAGGCGAACACGGTGGCCGGCTTGGGTCACTTATCCGACACCAATGATTCTTAATTTTTCCATTTTTCGGTGAGTATGTTATATTATAACATGCTGTAATCGCATGAAAATGTACGATTTGTCCATTTTAGCACAACCTAAAGATGCAATACGGAAGTTTGAGCCGCGAAAGACTTGAAGTGATGCACACTCCCGTTAATTTCCCGTTAACCCCCACCGACAGGGCTCAACGATAGGGAGAAGAGTATGACGAAGATGGTAAAAGGCACCGCAGCGGTTGCCGTCAGTTTGGTTGCGCTAACAGGTGCGGCTTTTGCTGATGGTCATGCTGTCGGTGATGATGTGATCGCGGCACAACGCGCCACTTTGGCGGCAAGCACAGCTGGAGCAGGGTTTGGCCCACAGTCGCCACGCGACCTCGAGACACTCGAAGGCAACAACAACCTCTTCTTCAACACGGCCCCCGCCTACACCGAGATGAACCTTTGCAACATTCACTTCCACGAAAATGCAGAGCACCGCGGCGGCAGCTTCACGACCTACGCCGGTAACGGCAATGGCAAAGGTGCTGGCACTGGCTTCGTCTACGACGGCGAACTGACGGAAGCCGAACTCGCCCCGCTCGACCGGACCATCGCCTCTGGCGACTACGGCGACCTCGCACCAGGTGACACGATTGAACTACACTACGTGCACACCACTGCCAAGATCACGCCGGGGCCAACGCTCGGCTCTTGCTTGTCTGAGGCCATCATGAACCCACAGCTGCGCGTGGAAACGCAGGTTTACGTGCTGGTGAATGACACCGAGGCTGCCGACTTTGTCGAGTTGGCCAAGGTTGAAGAAGTCGGTGGCTTCTGGCAGGCCGTGAACATCCCATCGGACACTGGCACGCCAATTGAATACGATGGGTCCACCACAGGCCCATCGTACAACGAAAAAGGCTCACCCCTTCAGGTATCCTGGAGCGTCCGCCCCGATGTCGTCAAAGTCGATATCGCGACTGTCGAAGCCTGGCTTGGCGACAACATCTTTGATGAGAAATACGCCCACGGCGTACGGAACCTTGTGACGAACCCGGATCTGATCTCGTCCATAGGGCAGTAAGACCCGTCTTTGCGAATTTGAGGCCGCCCTTGATGGGGCGGCCTTCTTTGTGCGTGGGTCTCACCCACCCTACGGTTTGACGCGACAGAGGGCCGCGATGTCCGCCCCGACAATCTTCGCTTCATGCGCCCGGATCTCTGCAATCGGCCAATCCCACCACGCAAGGTCGTTGAGTGCTGCAATGGTCTCCACATCAAATCGCATGCGGATCACTTTGGCCGGATTGCCACCGATGATTGCGTAACTGGGAATGTCGCCGACGACCACGGCCCCCGCCCCAACAATCACCCCATTCCCAATAGTCGCCCCCGGCATCACTTTGACCCCTTGCCCGAACCAGACGTCGTTGCCGATCGTGGTGTCGGGGGCAGGGTCGGGCATAGCAGGCGTATCGCGCAAACCGCCGTCAAAGATCCCAAAGGGGTAGCTGGAGAAGCCATCGAAGCGGTGATTGGCTGAGGACGTGACAAAGGTGACCCCATCCGCGATCTGGCAGAACTTGCCGATGATCAACTGCTCCGGAGAAAACGGTAGAGGTACGGGGCCAGATGAAAGGCCCAGTCTGCGGGCGGGTTATGAGCGCTGGCGTAGGTGTAATCGCCCGCGCAAAAACGGGGGTGGTCTGCGGCGGCAGCGCCAAGAAAAACGGTGCCAGTATTATCTCTGGCAGAGGCCAGTTTGACCGGATGCAATGTGTCAGGGGAGGGAAACGGCGGCGGCATGATGACCTCTTACAACAGACCGGGGATGGGGCGTGGCCTGACCCTACAGGATGATGCCCGCGCCTCAAGGGAATGCGGCCAAGCAGCAGGCGTGCCGCGACGACACCAACGACAGCGACAACCGCATGACAGCGGTTGCAATGCATGGCGTTAGGACGGCGGTCCCGCCAGCCTGCCCACCTTGTTAAATTAGATCCTGATCGGCAAGCGATACAGCCATCGCATATGAAGCCGGATCAACGCCTGATAAAGCAACAACGACCCTGCGATAGACAAAGCCGCCAAGAGCGCGGGTGCAACCAACTCCGCCACACGCATGTCCGCAAATAGCAGCAACGGCCATCCCGCCAAAGGGATCAGAAACAAGCCGTGGGCGACGAAAATGCTGAGCGATCTGTTGCCAAACCATGAGAGCCATTCACCGATCACGGCCATGCGGGACGCGACAATCGCAATGCATAGACCAGCCGTTGCGCCGGCCAGTGAACGCAGGACCCCGCTGCGCGTAAACAAGGCAGGCGCATCGATACCAGCGGGAAACTTGTTGAAGAATACAAAAACAATGGCGCTGACAAGAAAGGCCACGGCCACGTATCGTGGTCGGTTTGCAAATGTGACGATGATATTGCGCCCGTAAAGACCGAGAAAGAAGAAGAAACCATAACTCAAGACCTGATTCACAAGGTGATCACTTAGAAGCGGAATGGTTTGCGGGCCCAGACCAAAACCGATGAGCGCGGCGATGACAAACGCAATGGTAAGGACAAGCCACGGGGGCAGGTCGCGAACCAGATATGCCAAGACCGACATCCATAGAATTGCGACAACGAACCAGAGGCCATAATCAGGCTGCAAAAATCCATGCATCACATAAGCAAAAACGCCATCTGCGCCAAATGGATGGCTTAAGATGAAGTCCTGAAATACCAAACCCAGAATAAGCGTCCAAACCAGCAAGATCCAACAAATTGGCAGCACTTTTCGCGTGAGGTATTGCGAAGGTGTGGAATTGATCGCGAAGGATGCTGTAATTCCGGAGGCAATAAAGAAAAGCGGCATGCGCATTTGGCGTAGATAATGGTCAAGGGACTCATAAAGGCTGTCGGCGATGCCGGCAGCTGATGCGTGAATGATACTGTGGTGGAGGACGACCAGCATAATGGCGCCCCCCTTGGCTGCATCCAGCCAATGAAGTCTCTGACGAGTCATGAGGGAACTCAACTCAATAAATTATTTCGTATTTAATGGGCCATCCTTAGCAGAAATCGGCGCATTTTTCGGTTTTTTCGACGTACTCGCGGATATGCGCGGGAAATAGCCTACAGCTATGCAAGACTTCCGGTGGGCGTTTTTGCGATTTAGTGTGCTTGTCTTTTTTTAGCTAAGGCCGCTGGCGTTCATTTTCATACGGAATATTTTTAGAACTTCATGGAATTGAATTCTAAATCAATTGGTTAAGCGCCTCATTCCCGCAATGCGAACGCCAATTCGCTGTCCTAGGCTGGGACGCGCCACGTAGCTCGGGGTTCACGCCCAACGCGCCGCACCCAAAACAAAAGGCCGCCCCACATCTGGGACGGCCTTTTGTATTTTCTGTCGGCTGGTGGGGTGAACCCCGCCCTACGCAGGTATTGTAGGGTGGGTGGAACCCACGCGGCGCTGCGCGTGAAAAAGGCCGCTCCGTTTGGAGCGGCCTTTGTTATTACGTTCCCCCGCGAGGGAGCGGGTTCTTAGGAGCTTCCGAAGGAAGCGCCCGTGCCACCCGCTGTTTCAAAATCACTCCGTGATTTTGGAAACCACACCAGCACCCACAGTCCGGCCGCCTTCGCGGATCGCGAAGCGGAGGCCTTCTTCCATCGCGATCGGTGCGATCAGCTCAACCGAGAACTTCAGGTTGTCGCCCGGCATCACCATCTCAGTACCGCTTGGCAGTTCAACTGTGCCGGTCACGTCTGTGGTCCGGAAGTAGAACTGCGGGCGGTAGTTCGCGAAGAACGGCGTGTGACGGCCGCCTTCATCCTTGGTCAGGATGTAGGCTTCGGCTTCAAACTTCGTGTGTGGGTTCACAGAACCGGGCTTACACAGCACCTGGCCACGCTCCACCGCTTCACGGTCGATCCCGCGCAGCAGCGCGCCGATGTTGTCACCCGCTTCACCGCGATCCAGCAGCTTGCGGAACATTTCAACGCCCGTACATGTGGTTTTTTGCGTATCTTTGATACCAACGATTTCGATCTCGTCGCCCACATTGATCACGCCACGTTCCACACGGCCCGTCACAACGGTCCCACGGCCAGAGATTGAGAACACGTCCTCAACTGGCATCAGGAACGGCTGGTCAACCGCACGTGCAGGCGTTGGGATGTATTCGTCCACAGCCGCCATCAGCTCTGCGATTTTCTCAGTGCCGATCGCGTCGTCGCGGCCTTCGAGGGCTGCCAGCGCGGAGCCTGCGATGATTGGAATATCGTCGCCCGGGTACTCGTAAGAGGACAGCAGCTCGCGGATTTCCATTTCCACCAGTTCCAGCAGCTCTTCATCGTCGACCTGGTCAACTTTGTTCATGAAGACAACCATGTACGGGATGCCCACCTGACGGCCGAGCAGGATGTGCTCACGCGTCTGTGGCATCGGGCCGTCGGCGGCATTCACGACCAAGATCGCGCCGTCCATCTGGGCCGCACCGGTGATCATGTTCTTGACGTAGTCAGCGTGACCTGGGCAGTCGACGTGGGCGTAGTGACGGCCTTCGGTCTCATACTCCACGTGCGCGGTGGAGATGGTGATCCCGCGGGCTTTCTCTTCCGGCGCGCCGTCGATTTCGTCGTAGGCTTTGAAGTCACCAAACTGCTTGGTGATCGCCGCAGTCAGCGTCGTTTTCCCGTGGTCAACGTGGCCAATGGTGCCAATGTTGACGTGCGGTTTATTGCGTTCAAACTTTTCCTTAGCCATAGCCAAAGCCCTTAGAATTAGTGGGGCCATGCAGGCCCGGTTTGCGAATTGCGGGCGATGTATTGGGATTTGACACGGAAATCAAGCGGGTCTCTGCACCTAAGCGGGGTGCGTCGCAGTTTTTGAAACGCCCGCGATCGTTGAAAGGTGGAAGCGATGCTGTCTTCCCAAGTTTACAGTTGCCTGTGTATACTCTTCATATTCATATCAGAGGAGTTGACCCATGAAACTTGGCGCATTTTCCGTCAGCTTAAATGTGAAAGACCTCGCGGCTTCAAAAGACTTTTACAAGAAGCTCGGTTTTGAAGATTTTGCCGACTTTTCGGACAACGGGTATTGTATGCTCAAAAATGGCGAAACCGTGATCGGATTGTTCCAGGGCGTTATCCCTGCCAACACACTGACCTTCAACCCTGGGTGGGATCAGAGCGCCCAGCCCGTTGCTGAATTTGACGATATCCGCACAATCCAGGCCTCCTTGAAAGAGAATGGTTTGGACTTGGTCGTTGAAGCCGATCCCGCTTCTTCAGGCCCGGCACATGCCATGGTGGTTGATCCAGACGGCAACGCGATCTTGATCGATCAGCACGTGTAAACCCGCGGAATCAAGGGCCCTTTGGGCGCAACAAACCTGCCAACAGACGCCGCAAGCACCACTGCGGATGCGTGATCGTGCGCGCTTCGTGCAAAAACTGTCGAAAATTTGTTAACAATCAAACTTTTGGCGCTCTTTTGTCTTTCTTTCGTCAATCTGCATCCCTAACCCCGTTAGTCGTAAATATGACAAACAGGCTGCGGTCGACGGTATTTCGCCTTGGCCGCACGTCACAGAGGCACAAAATGATGCAAAGTATCCACGGCGTAACCCGAGGTCTTGCTGTGGCCCTCCTTTCTGGGGCCGCAACAGTTGCGAACGCACAAGACATTACACTGCAATCCCCGGACGGGACTATTAACCTAACAGGGAAACTGCTTCAGTTTTCGGGTCTCGAATACGTAATTGAATCGGAGTACGGCCCGCTGCGCGTCGCCGTCGACCACGTCACCTGCACGGGCGACGCGTGCCCGACCCTATCAGCGGAGCCAGCAAACACTGATCCGATGGTCGTCAACTGGGACGTCTCATTGTGGGGCCAACGGCGCGCCTTCACTGAGCACGTCGAAAAACTGGCTGAGCTGCTGGAGGCCCGAACTGACGGCAAATTCACGCTGAACCTGTCGTATGGCGGACTGTCACCAAGCCGCGAAAACCTGGACGGGATCGCGGAAGGCAAGTTCGAGATGGCCCAGTTCTGTGCTGGCTACCATCCAGAGAAAAACCCGACGATCACGGTACTTGAGCTCCCATTCCTGGGCGTTTCGTCGCTGGAGCAGGAAGTTGAGATCTCGCAGGCCGTTTACGCACACCCTGCAACCCGCGCTGACCTGGCCCGGTGGAACGCGACCATCGTGATGCCGTCCCCGCAGCCACAGAACAATATCTTAGGTTCCGGCATTCCACCCACCTCGTTGGAATCCTTCGTGAACATGAAGATCCGTGCAACCGGCGGCGTTGGTCGCGCGATTGACGCACTGGGTGCCGAACCCATCAACCTGCCCGCTCCTGAGGTACAAGCCGCCTTGGAAAGCGGTGACGTTCAAGCCGTCGCATTTGCACCGCACGCTCACATGGCGTTCAACACCATTGAAAGCGGAACCTGGTGGACGACAAACCTGAACCCAGGAACCAGCAATTGCCCGGTTGTCGCGAATACGGATGCCCTAAACGACCTGCCAGACGAGTATCGTGTCCTTCTGGCCTCCGCGACGAGCGAGGCCTTGTCCCACTACGTCGATAACTACAAAGGCGCGACAATGGCGGCCTGGGGCCCTGCCCTACAGGAGCGTCAAATCATTGAGCTGACGATCAACGATGAGATCCTATCAGAGATCAACCAGGCGGTGGCGGCACCGGCGGCACGGACTTGGGTGTCCGAAAATCAGGCTAACGGCCTGCCGGCTCAGGAACTCTATGATCTCGTGATCGATATGATCAACGACGGCACCTAGAACAGTTCAACACAACCCTCCCCCAAAGGAATGGGCCGCCCTTTGCAAGAAAGGGCGGCCCATTTTAATTTATTGGCGGCGCTTAATTGAACTTGTTGTTTCGCGGGAATCCCCGTGGGGCCATGCGCCCTGCACTAGCCCGCTTTCCGGCCCATTCGGAGAGTTCGGTTTCGGTCCGGGTTCGCCCAGCCGGGTCAGACCAGGACAGCCCGTCTTCCAACACAAAGGTGATCGCGTCTGAAAGCCCGCCATCTTTGTACTTTTGCAAACGGACACCTTTGCCGCGCCCCATTTCCGGGAGTTCGTCGAGCGAGAAAACCAGAACCTTTCGATTCTCACCCACCGCAGCGACGCTGTCGCCGGTGACGCGGCGACATACGAGTGCCTGCGCTTTGCCAACGTTCAGCACCTGTTTTCCTGCCCGCGTCTGTGCGACCACGTCGTCTTCCGGCACGATGAAGCCGTTGCCTTCAGTAGAGGCCACCAACAACCGAGTGCCAGGCTTGTGAATTAGGATATCGATGATCTCAACATCGTTGGGCAGATCGATCATCAACCGCAACGGCTCGCCCATGCCGCGGCCACCGGGCAGGTTGGCGGCAGACACGGTATAGAAGCGCCCGTTTGCCCCAAACACAAGCAGCCGATCTGTGGTTTCAGCGTGGAAGATGAACCGTGGGCCATCACCGTCTTTGAACTTCAGCTCCCGGTTCAGGTCAATATGACCGGTCATCGCACGAACCCATCCCATTTGGGAGCATACAACCGTGATCGGTTCTTTTTCGATCATTGCTTCAAGCGGCACATCGACAACTTCTGCCGCTTCCGCAAACTGTGTCCGCCGGGCCCCGCCTTCGCTATCGCGGCCAAACTGTTTGCGGGTCTCGCGAAGCTGTTCTGCGATCTTGGACCAGCGTTTGTCTTCGCTGCTGAGCAGGTCAATCAGATCATCTCTTTCGTCGCGCAACCCATCGCGCTCAGCAACCAGCTCCAGCTCCTCCAAGCGCCGCAACGACCGCAAACGCATGTTCAGGATCGCTTCGACCTGCGCATCTGTGAGCGATATCTCAGGATCTTCCACAATACCCAAAGGCGATTTGTAGTCGTCTTCGTCTGTGGCCTTTACGTGATCCAGTGCCCAGTCTTCAGCGAGCAGGGCCTCTTTCGGGCTTTCGTCATATCGAATGATGTCGATGACGCGATCGAGGTGGAGGAAGGCGATGATAAAACCATCCAAGACCTCCAAACGCGTATCGATTTTGCCAACACGGTACTTCGTCCGCCGGATGAGTACCTCTTGGCGGTGATCCAAAAAGGCGCGCAGCACTTCTTTGACAGAACACACCTTTGGGGTCAGCCCGTCGATAAGGACGTTCATATTAAGACTGAAGCGCGTTTCGAGGTCAGAATTCTTGAAAAGCATGCCCATCATCACGTCGGGGTCGACGGTGCGCGCGCGTGGCTCCAGAACAATGCGAATATCGTCAGCACTTTCGTCGCGCACATCAGCAAGCAACGGCACCTTTTTGGTCTGGATGACCTCAGCCAATTTCTCGATGAGCTTTGACTTCTGAACCTGATAAGGGATCTCAGTGACGATGATCTGCCATTGGCCCCGACCAAGGTCCTCAACCTCCCACTTTGACCGCAGGCGGAATGATCCGCGGCCCGTACGGTAGGCCTCGGCGATGTTTTCCTTCGGTTCGACAATGACCCCACCCGTCGGGAAATCCGGACCGGGAATATAGTTGATCAGCGTGTCATCGCGCGCGTCCGGCGCCTTAATAAGATGCAGGCAGGCATCGATGAGTTCATGCAAGTTATGGGGCGGAATATTAGTCGCCATCCCAACAGCAATGCCGGACGCACCATTGGCCAATAAGTTGGGAAAGGTGGCAGGCAGGACAACCGGCTCTTCCAAACGACCATCGTAGTTGTCGCGAAAATCAACCGCGTCTTCATTCAGCCCCTCAAGAAGAGCTTCGGCGGCGACCGTCATCCGCGCCTCCGTATACCGCGAGGCCGCAGGATTGTCCCCGTCGATATTGCCGAAGTTCCCTTGCCCATCAACAAGCGGATATCGAACGTTAAAATCCTGCGCGAGACGGGCCATAGCATCGTAAATGGCAGCGTCTCCATGCGGGTGGAAATCACCCATCGTATCGCCGCTAATTTTCGCGGATTTAAGGAACCCGCCCCCCGCGTTCAGCCGCAACCGCGACATGGCATAGAGGATTCTCCGGTGGACCGGTTTTAGCCCATCGCGTGCATCCGGAAGCGCCCGGTGCATGATCGTGGACAGGGCATATGTCAGATATCGATCGCCCAGGGCTCTCCGAAGAGGTTCCGTCACGTCAGCCGTTTTGGGGTCGATTTCGGGGTCGTCTGCGTCGCTGCTCATAGATGTTGTGTATCCCTCAAAACAAGGGGCGTAAAGGCGCCACAGGGGTTGTGAAATTCGAACATTTCCCCTCTCAGATTTGTGAATTTTCGTGCTAGGAGACAGCCCTGGGATGAAGGATGATTCTGCGAGGTTGCCATGGGGAAGTTCATCGCATTTACGTTTGTGATGCTGGGTTTAGTGTTTTACGAGATGTCTGGTGGCGCGGAGTTTGAGCCCGAGCTGCGGGCACCGATAGCTGTTGCCGAAACGCAGTTGGAGCCAGCTCAGGTCCCCGCCGCTCAGCCTGAAGTTACGCGCGCCGATACAGTCTCGCTGATTCAAATTGCTGCGCCAGCACCGACCACGGCAATTGTTGCGCCAGCGCCCGCGCCTACTGTGGCATCACCGGCATCATTCTCCGGACCGTTGCCTGCTGGACAGGTTGTCATAACCCCGGCACCGGCTGCGCCCGAGCAAGACGTCACTCCGGTGTCAGCGCCTGTTGTAGAAGCACCATTCATTGATGTTCGGGCCGTTGCGGGCAGCCGCGTCAACATGCGTTCCGGACCCAGCACCGATTTTCGCGTGCTTGATACCCTCCCACGTGGCACTGAGGCCGAGGTCCTTGAGGTGAACGCCGACGGCTGGGCTCGTATCCGCCTGATGAGCACTGGCCAAGAAGGTTGGATGGCGGAGCGTCTGCTAAGCGAAAATAGCTAAGACGCTCCTTGCGCCTGCGGTCTTGCAGGCGCAGAAAGCCTATATGGCAGATAAATCAATTCTCATTACCGGATGCTCGAGCGGCATTGGATACGATGCCGCTCTTGGCATGCGCGCGCAGGGTTGGCGCGTGTTTGCCTCTTGCCGCAAGGCCGAAGACTGCGCCCGTTTGAAGGGCGAAGGTTTTGACAGCCCACTCATCAATTACGCCGACTCAGCGACCATAAAAAGTGGCCTTGCAGAAGTATTGGAGGCAACCGGAGGAACGCTCGACGCCCTCTTTAACAATGGCGCCTACGCTTGCCCTGGTTTGGTCGAAGACCTCCCCCGCGACGCTTTGCGCGAAATTTTCGAAACCAATGTCTTTGGTGTCCATGAACTGACGCGCGCGGTGATCCCGACAATGCGTCAGCAAGGGCATGGCCGGGTTGTCAATAATTCTTCCGTCCTTGGTTTCGTGGGCCTCAGATGGCGCGGTGCGTATGTGTCAACCAAGTTCGCCATGGAAGGTTTGACAGATGTCATGCGCAACGAAATGGCAGGCACCAAAATCAAGATTATTCTGATCGAACCTGGTCCTGTGACTTCGAAGATCCGCGAAAATGCGATCCCACACTTTGAAAAGTGGATCGATTGGGAAAACTCAGCCCGTGCGAAGGACTACGGCGCGCTGAAACATCGACTTTACACAGACAGCGGTCCGGACAAATTCGAATTGCCCGCCGAAGCCGTCACAAAAAAGCTGATCCACGCCGTGACGAGCCCACGTCCCAAACCGCGGTACTACGTGACCTTTCCGACATACTTGATGGGCTTTCTGAGGCGCGTCCTACCCACGAACGCGCTCGATTGGGTCATCCAGAAGAGTTAGCGCCCTTTCCTTCCCGGGTCCCTCTGCTAAGTCGCTGGGAAGGAACAAAGGAACACCCATGGCCAACGACCCACTTTTCTGGATTGTTATTGTTGCTGTCCTCATTGTGCTTGGCATTTTGATGCTCGGGATCGGCAGCTTTGGCAAAGGCGGCGACTTTAATCGCAAGTACGCCAACAAAATCATGCGCTGGCGGATCGGGGCGCAGTTTGTCGCTGTGCTTTTGATCTTGCTTTACGTCTATCTGCGCCGCCAAGGGGGATAATACATTGGTCACGCTGAACAAAATATACACAAAGACCGGGGACGCTGGCGAAACGGCGCTTGGAAATGGCAGCCGGGTTGCCAAACACTCCATGCGCGTCACGTCCTACGGAACCGTGGACGAAACCAATGCGACGGTTGGCATGGCGCGGCTCTATGCGGAAGGCGACATGGACGCCCAGTTGGCGATGATCCAAAACGATCTTTTCGATCTCGGCGCCGACCTTTGTCGCCCCGATATGGAAAAGGATGCAGAGGCGGAATACCCCCCACTCCGGATCACGGACGCACAGGTCGAACGACTGGAAGGCGAGATTGATGGGATGACAAAGCAGGTTCAGCCGCTCAAAAGCTTCATTCTCCCAGGAGGATCACCACTTGCTGCACATCTTCACTTGTGCCGGACGATCTCCCGCCGGGCTGAGCGTCTGACAGTCGAACTGGCGACTATGGAGTCCGTGAACCCGGCTGCGGTAAAGTACTTGAACCGTCTGTCAGACTGGTTCTTTCAAGCCGGGCGCATCGCAAACAACAATGGCACCGATGACGTGCTGTGGGTGCCAGGCGCGAACCGCTAAGCCCCGCGCCACCTTTCTAACTTTGGCAAGCCGCGTGTCAGGGCCCAGCACATAAAGCGCGGCATGCCCTTTTTCTGCAGCGCATCGATGCAGAAATCCTGCATTTCTTTCACCGTGATACCAGCCATCCGAAACGTGCCAGCGTCGTAGCAAAGCGAACAGTATTTACTGCTCGTGCTTCCGTCGGCCTCTGTCCCGCCGCCTGCGGGATCCTGTTTCATGGGCATTCCGCAACTTTGGCACACTTGGGCCATGGGTCTTTCCTTTCAAAAACTGTCTTGTTGGGCGAGTCGGAGAATGATAAAACCATGGAGTGGAGTCAATGGTTTTGAATCTCTGATGCGCATCGGCGCACTTGCGAAAGCGACTGACCTCAGCCGCGACACCATCCGATTTTATGAGCGGCATGGGCTGATATCCTCTGCTCCGTCGTCATCTGAAACGAACAGCTATCGGAACTATCCCGACGACTCGGTCGAACGGTTGCAGATGATCACGGACGCGCGGGATGCAGGGCTATCGGTTGCGGATCTGTCGCTTTTACTGGACGCCGTTGAACATGGCGGTCAGCCAGATTTCGACTTTGAGGAATTTATAAAAACCCGGATTGCGCAGCTCGACCACGTGATCGCGACCGCGCGAAAGACCCGCAATATGCTGCGCTTAACGCACAAAGCGATCAAGGTGTCCGAGACTGACTACAGCATCGCAAATTCGTCGGCTCTACGAAGCATTGACGAAACGTGACGTCGGAAATTGCAAAACGCGGCGTCGTGGGTGCCAACCGCGTCGATTTTGCACTGTTTTCCGCAGGGCCCCTGCGCTAACCAAAGCGTCGAGCGTGCAATTCCGCGCGATTCCACAGGGAGAACACCGCCGATGAAGGTCCTCGTACCCGTCAAACGCGTGATCGACTATAACGTGAAAGTCCGTGTGAAAGCGGACGGTTCCGGGGTCGACCTCGCCAACGTCAAAATGTCCATGAACCCGTTCGATGAGATTGCCGTCGAAGAGGCGATCCGTCTCCGTGAAGCAGGTAAGGTCGAAGAGGTCGTGGCCGTTTCCATCGGTGTAAAGCAGAGTCAGGAAACCTTGCGGACCGCCCTAGCCATGGGCGCGGATCGCGCGATCCTGATCAACGCGGCCGACGATGTGCATACAGATATTGAACCGCTCGCCGTCGCGAAACTGCTGGCCGCTGTGGTCAAAGAAGAAGCCCCCCAGATGGTCATCTGCGGCAAGCAGGCGATCGATAATGATATGAACGCCACCGGCCAGATGCTGTCTGCGCTGCTGGGCTGGTCACAAGCAACCTTCGCGTCCGAACTCGACGTTGACGGTGATAGCGCGACCGTAACCCGGGAAGTCGATGGCGGTTTGCAGACGATCAAAGTGAACTTGCCAACGATCATCACGGTCGACCTACGCTTGAACGAACCACGTTATGCGTCGCTACCGAACATCATGAAGGCAAAGAAGAAGCCTTTGGATGAGAAGTCACCTGCCGACTACGGTGTTGATGTCACGCCACGTCTCAGCGTTGTCAGCACGGCCGAGCCAGAAGCGCGCAAGGCCGGCATCATGGTTGGCTCTGTCGATGAGCTGGTCGAGAAACTCAAAGAAGCGGGGGCTGTGTAATGGCTGTTCTACTCCTTGCAGAAATCAACGGCGGTGACCTAAACGCAGATGCGACCGCGAAGGCACTGTCCGCCGTATCTTCTTTAGGCGACGTCACCATCCTATGCGCCTCCTCCGGTTGCGAAGGGGCAGCTGATGAAGCTGCCAAGCTGGCAGGCGTTTCAAAAGTTCTCTGCTGCTCTAACGAAGCCTACGGCCATGATTTGGCAGAGCCCGTCGCGGATCTTCTTGTCAGCCTTGCTGGCGACTATTCCCACATCGCAGCGCCGTCGACCGCAGCATCGAAGAACATCCTGCCACGCGCGGCAGCGTTACTTGACGCCATGGTGATCTCTGAGGTGACAGCTGTTGTCGACGGCGACACGTTTGAGCGTCCAATCTACGCCGGCAACGCGATCCAAACTGTGAAGTCTGCTGACGATAAAAAGGTCATGACGATCCGGACGGCCAGCTTTGATGCAGCTGGTGACGGTGGCTCCGCCGCAGTTGAAAAGATCGACCCAGCAGCGAACCCTGGTCTGTCTTCTTGGGTGGAAGACAAAGTTGCTGCGTCTGACCGTCCTGAACTGACCTCTGCTGGCGTGGTTGTCTCTGGCGGCCGTGGTGTCGGATCTGAAGATGACTTCAAACTGATCGAAACGCTGGCGGACAAGCTGAACGCAGCCGTCGGTGCGTCACGTGCGGCTGTCGACTCTGGTTACGCGCCGAACGATTGGCAGGTTGGTCAAACTGGTAAGGTTGTGGCCCCTGATCTTTACGTCGCGGTTGGTATATCCGGTGCGATCCAGCACTTGGCCGGCATGAAAGACTCCAAAGTGATCGTCGCGATCAACAAGGACGAGGAAGCACCGATCTTTCAAGTCGCTGATTACGGCTTGGTCGCCGATCTGTTTGAAGCGGTGCCAGAGTTGACCGAAAAGCTGGGCTAAGGCACCGTAAATTCTAGCAAAAGCCCGCCGTTTGGCGGGCTTTTTTCGTGGGTCAGTAGCGTTCGAGTTCGATCATTGCCTCACGCAACCTGTACGAAATAATGTCCGCAGCTTCCGCATGCGCGCGCAAACCGAGCATGTTCGCGGCAGCCCGACTTTGAATTGCGGGGAACTGCATTCCCATCGTTCCTTCGGCGAGTCCTAAGCTGGATGGGCGCACGTGCACGACGTCGATCACCCTCTCTCGCAACTCTTCCACCATGGATTGCGTGATAAACAGTGGATCAGCGCCAATCGGGTTGTCATTCTCTTGCCAAGCGGCATCACTCAAGGTCTCGCGCGAAAACCATAGCAAAATTACCCGCCCTCCGACTTGATCCAGCATGCTGCGCATGCGCGCCGACCAGGCCGCGCGCAGTTCTGCGACAACAATGTCGAACCGTTCGTCTGACGCCTCATAAAGCGCGCCCAGCATGTGACGTGTAAATGTGAAGTCGGAAAAATCGATATCGCTGTAGATCGCCTTTAGAACACTAGACGCCCTTAAGAACCGATCATTCCGCCGTGGATGGACGGCAAAGAACCGGTTCGACAGATTATTAGCCCCCATAACCTGTATAACGGTGATGTCCGCATCGCGACAGGCCCCCATGATGGTCGTATCATTCACAAACGCATCGACCCCCCCGTTCACACATCCGAAGTTTACGCAGGGATGGTTCAATTTGGCTTCAACAAGCGCCGGAAAGGGCATCTCGATAAACTTGCCAAATGTTTCCGTCCCGCCAAGAAAGTCTAGGTACGGCTGGTCAAGATCGCGCTTGGGCCCACGGAAATAGATCCGGGACAGGCCGTAGCGGCACGGCTCATACGACAGCGTTTCGCTGTCGCGAACATCATACTTCATGGTTCCCACACCCTAAAATTTTCACCTACCACAGCCAGGATCGGCCATATTCCTTGGCAAATTACTAAAGTGGCAATTTGAGATTTACTGAACGCATATCTTCTCGCATTGGTCTGCGGCCCAGCGGTTGAGCGTCCCGCAACCGCGGCATAAGGTGCCGTAACTCTGGCGAAGGAACAGCGAATGACAATTGAACAGGTGGGCATTATCGGTGCGGGCCAAATGGGCAACGGGATCGCCCATGTCTTCGCGCTGGCGGGCTATGATGTGCAGGTCAACGATATCAACGCTGACGCGCTTACCGCCGCGATCCAACGCATCGACAAGAACATGGAACGCCAGGTGAGCCGCGAAGCGATCTCTACCGATGAAAAGGCGGAGGCCCTGCGCCGCATCAAAACGACAACAACTCTGACAGACCTCGGCAACAATGATTTGATCATTGAAGCCGCGACTGAGCGCGAGACGATCAAGACCGCGATTTTCGAAGACCTGGTCCCGCATCTCAAGCCGAGTACGATTCTCACATCGAATACGTCATCGATTTCGATTACGCGCCTGGCAGCCCGTACAGATCGTCCGGAAAAGTTCATGGGGTTTCACTTCATGAACCCTGTACCGGTCATGCAACTGGTGGAACTCATCCGCGGTATCGCAACGGGTGACGAAACATTCAAAGCGTGTCAGGCCGTCGTGGAACGACTCGGGAAGACAGCGACAGCGTCAGAGGATTTCCCGGCCTTCATCGTGAACCGCATCCTGATGCCGATGATCAATGAAGCAATTTATACGCTCTATGAGGGCGTAGGCTCTGTTCAATCAATCGACACGTCCCTAAAGCTCGGCGCGAACCACCCCATGGGCCCGCTGGAACTGGCCGACTTTATCGGTCTGGATACATGCCTTGCGATCATGAACGTGTTGCATGACGGGCTGGCGGATACAAAGTACCGTCCTTGCCCTTTGCTTACAAAATACGTTGAAGCTGGATGGCTGGGACGCAAAACAAAGCGCGGATTCTACGACTATAGTAGTGAAACGCCTATCCCGACCCGCTAGCGGGACAAGTTCATAGTCGTTTCGCGCATCCATGCCATGAAGGCGCGGGTGTCGGCCATGCGGTCCGTCACTTCCGCAGGATCAAAGGGTGAGCCAACGATGGGCGCCATGGGCTTGTTCACAGCGCGGGCGATCTCATGGATAAGCAAGCCTTGGCGCAACGTTGCCGAGATCTGATTCGCAATTTGATAGGCCCGTGAGTTACTGCCTTCGAAATACATCGGAACAACCGTCGCGCCTGACTTGCGGATGAGCTTTGCAGTAAAGGCGTTCCACGGGGCCTCTTCCGCCGGACCAAACATGGTTTTTGATGCGGCAACCGTACCTGACGGGAACAAAGCAACCAAACCGCCTTGGCCTAAAAATTCCAACGCGCGAGCCCGCATCTCGACCATTTTTTGCTGCGCATCCGATTGATGTGGGAACGGGACGGGGATCATGAAGCTTGTGGCTTCTTCGTCTAGGCCCGTCAGCAATGAGCGAGTCAAAATGCGGTAATCAGACCGAATGCGGCCAATGAGTTCGGCCAAAACGACACCGTCAACAAGCCCATGCGGATGGTTGGCGACAAGAACCACTGGGCCTTCGTTCGGGATGTTGGCCAGTTCCGATTGCGGCGTATTCAGATCGATGCCCATTGTCGTAAGGATGCGCGTGAACACCTCTTGTCCGCGAGGCATCCCTTGGCGTTCAAATTGGCGCACCAAGCGGCCAATCTTGATCTTTCCAGTCAACAGTTCGATCGTCCGGATTAAACCACGTTGGTATGGGTTTTCGAACGACCCCGCATAGGACAACGCACTGCGATCGTAATGCGGTTCATGACGCACAGGCGCAATATTGGCTGTCAGGGATTTATGCGTGGCATCCGTCAACGCAGCTTCCTTTTCGAAACCCTGTCGGGTTAGTCACCTTCGCCAAACTTATCTGCGACGAGCGCCTTCAGCGCGGCCATCAGTGCCTCCGCCTCTGCACCAGACGTTTCAACCTCAATAGTGCTTCCAACCCCCGCTGCCAACATTAAAAGGCCCATAATGCTGTCGCCATCGGCTTCCATTCCGTCTTTCCGAACGGTGGCGGCCGCATTGTGGTGTTCAACCACCTCCGCAAATTTGGCGGAGGCACGCGCGTGCAAACCTTTGATGTTTATGATGTCGAGTGTGTCTTGGGGCATGTGGTATCGTACTAGGTCGCACTAACGCTGAGGCTGTCGATATATTTATGCGCGGCCTTGAGCGCGGCATCAACGGCGTCTGCGACTGGCCGGTGGCGTGATTTCGCGAGTTTGATCAACATCGGAAGGTTCGCGCCGTACATAATCCGACGATTGGCCGGGTTGCAGGCCTTGATCGACAAGTTCGATGGAGACCCACCGAACATATCAACAACCACAACGACACCGCTGCCGTCGTCGACCGCATCAGCGGCATCGCAAATCTCATCTTGCTTGGCGCTACGGTCATCGTCCGCCGCAATCACGATGGTCCGGACAGCGTCCTGAGGGCCAACGACGTGCTCCATCGCAGCGCGGTACTCTTCCGCGAGACGACCATGAGCAACGATGACAATACCAATCACGCAGAGTGCCTTGAATCCGAGGAATGGCTGGAGCGCCCGTCCCGGCGATCCAACTCTCTATGACGTATAGATACAGGCCATCCTGTCTTTTCAAGGGCGGAAGCAAGCAATTCCGTTACGGCAACAGATCTGTGTTGCCCGCCGGTACACCCAATACCTACGCCAAAGTGGGATTTTCCCTCTTCTTTGTAACCTGGAAGCAAGAAGATTAATAAATCGTGAACTTTGTCAAAAAACGCCGTGAAGTTCGGGTCTGAGGTTACATATTCGGCGACAGCCTCATCGCGACCATCGAGCGGGCGTAGCGCCGGATCCCAATGCGGATTGCGCAAGAACCGGCAGTCGAAAACCATATCGACGCCTCGAGGCAGGCCTCGCTTGTAAGAAAACGACTGTACCGTCACTCCCATCACAGCCCCCTGGGTTCCACCAAACAAGCGTTCGATCTCTGCCTTCAGGCCGTGCGGTGACAGTTCAGATGTATCGATCAGGACCTCTGAGCGGTCTTTGACCTGGCTCAGCATCGCAACTTCGCTGGCGATGCCCGCCGAGGGCGACCCGTCAGGCGACAGCGGATGCCGACGACGAGTCTCTGAATAACGCCGGACGAGCGTGTCTTCGGAAGCATCAAGATATAGCATTTGCGCATCAAGATCCGACCGCGCAAGCAATTCGTCGAGCAATTCAAGCAGCAACTCCGGCTCAAAATCGCGATTCCGGACATCGACGCCCAGCGCCAACGGCCGCCCGCTTTGTGACCCGTCGAGTAAACGTGGCAAAAGCGACAGCGGGAGGTTGTCTATCACCTCATACCCCAAGTCCTCCAGCGCGCGGACTGCCGTCGAGCGTCCAGCGCCGGACGGGCCGGTCACCAACACGACCGGCAGTCGCGCCGGCAGTAAATGAGTATCTGTTGTTTTTGTCATCGTGAACTGCGTCCGTGAGCCAGAAGATGCAGAAGTCCCGCTGCAAAGTGTGGCGCATCGACCCGCCAATACAAGGGGAACTCGACACCCAAATAGCTCACGTTGCGATGCGGCGGCACACGCTCTTTTTCGACCTGTCCCAAATCCACAACAGACGCCAGCGCAACGGTTTCTTCAGTGGGGGCTTTCAGAACTCCAATCCCTCTTGCTTCGATCAGGCCAGCGATTGTGGGAGGGCACCTCATCATCACTTGCGATCCCGCACGTCGCAAGACAACATGATCGTCCGCAATCAACAGCGCGCCAAGCGCGATCATCTGCAACGCGAGGGAGGATTTGCCACTGCCGCTGGGGCCAATAAGCAGGAGACCCTTGTCGCGATAGCTCAAAGCCGTCGCGTGATAGGTTGTTTCTGTGGCAGGGGTCATGCTGCTCACTTAGTCAGGCAGGCCCACAACAAATCGGGCACCGAGCGGTTCTGATGTTGCATCGGCATCTGTCGGTCGAATGTTCTCCGCCCAGATCACGCCGCCATGCGCCTCTACGATTTGCTTCGAAATCGCCAGACCAAGGCCGGAGTTATTGCCAAACTGGTTTTCTGGTCGCTCTGAATAGAACCGTTGGAAGATCTTGCTGAGCGCTTCGTTTGGAATGCCGGGACCGGTATCCTCGACCACGATCAAGATCCGGTTTTCACGTTTGCGCGCCCAGACCCGCAGCGCATCGCCGTCTTCGCAAAATGAAATTGCGTTGGTGATTAAGTTAACAAAAACCTGCGCAAGCCGTCCTTCCAGCCCGACCACATCAATCGGCTTATCTGGCAAATCGGTAATGTAATCTATACCCTTGGATTCTGCCTCTTTGCTCAGAAACTCGTTCAGGTTACCGAGCATTTTGATCAGATCGAACTTCTCTTCTTCCTCACGCACGAGTTCACTATCGAGCCGCGATGCGCTCGAGATATCCGTCACCAAACGGTCGAGACGTTGGATGTCATGCTCGATAAGGTCGAGCATTTTTTCGCGATGGTCCTCGCGTTTTGCGATCCGCAGCGTGCCGGCGGCAGACCGCAGCGACGCCAAGGGGTTCTTGATTTCATGGGCGACGTCAGCGGCAAATTGTTCATTGCCTTCAATCCGCTCGTAGAGTGCCTGCACCATGCCCCGCAGCGCACCGGACAAACGCCCAATTTCATCAGGTCGGGCGGTTAGATCAGGGATACGCACCTTCGTTGGTGCGAGCTTACGCGCATTTTTGTCGCGCCCGATCTCAGCCGCCGCGGCAAGATCTGCCAAGGGATTGGCGATCGTAGAGGCCAGCACGAGGCTGAGCCCGATCGAAATCATAATCCCCACGAGGAATAGACGCAGAACTTTTTCCCGCTCTTGCGCGATCAATTGGTCCAATTCGCCGGCCGCAGTTGCAACCACTGCGACACCTACGACGCTATCAAAGCGCTCAATTGGCGTCGCAACCAAGTAGGTCGGATTGGCTTGTTCCCCGATCTGGAAAGAGTGGGTCGCACCGTCTTTTGCGCTGGGGACCGCATCGCGTGCTGCTTCGAGAAGTTCCCGGTTTGATATCATCTCGGACCGGCCAATACCCGCACTCCGGGCTGCCCAGGAGAACATCCCGGACAATGTGTCGATAATAGCTGTGCTTCCGCTCACGTCGTCGAGTCCCTGGACCTCTTCAACGTTGCCCGTGCCCGTGTTCGTTCCGATGAACGTACCATTCGGATCAAAAACAAGGACTTGGATGCGATCGCGGAGCGTGACCTTCGACAGACCGGCGATAGCACGTAACCCGTCGGAACTTTCAAGATTGACGGACGCATCAAGGGGCAAGTTTGCTTCAATCACATCGCCGATCAGCTCTGCCTCTTTCGCGAGGCCAGTGATCCGCTGATAGACTAAGTTATCACGTGAAGAATCCAGGTAGAGAATGCCAGCGATCAGCAACATCAAAGCGATCAAATTGAACGTGACAATCTTACGGGCGATGGGAGAGGAATGAAGGGAAAAGAGACCGCGCTTGCGCCGTCCTTCCGCAAGTTCATTTTCGCCCAGGGCCTGAGGTGCGACCCAATCGTCGCCTAAAACAAGATCAGGAGCCCGTGCGGCCTTGCGCACGGACTCCAGGTCTCTGACGTCGATCTCGGGTGTATCTGTCATTGTAATGACAGATTACTCTTCGTTGTACCGATACCCAATCCCGTAAAGGGTCTCGATCGCGGAAAATTCGTCGTCTGTGTTCCGCATTTTCTTACGTAGGCGCTTGATGTGGCTATCAATGGTGCGGTCATCCACATAAACTTGGTCGTCGTACGCGACATCCATCAGTTGATCCCGCGACTTGACGAAGCCAGGGCGCTGCGCCAAGGCCTGCAACAGCAGGAATTCTGTCACGGTCAAGGACACGTCCATGCCCTTCCACTTCACGGCATGGCGCAGTGGATCCATCGTCAGCTCACCGCGGACCATGATTTTGGTGTCTTCCGTTTCTTCGATTTCTTCGCCAGAGATTGCATCCTGACGGCGAAGTAGTGCCCGAATGCGCTCAACCAGAAGGCGTTGTGAGAACGGCTTCTTGACGTAGTCGTCTGCGCCCATGCGTAGGCCCAGAACTTCGTCAATTTCGTCATCTTTTGACGTCAAGAAGATGACCGGCATGGAGGTCTTCTGGCGCAGACGCTGCAACAGATCCATCCCGTCCATACGTGGCATTTTGATGTCCAGAACGGCCATATCTGGCATCCGCTTATTGAAAGCATCCAAGGCTGATTGGCCATCGTTGTAGGTCTCAACATCGAAGCCTTCAGCTTCCAATGTCATGGAAACGGAAGTGAGAATGTTGCGATCGTCATCGACCAAGGCGATTTTTGACATTGGGTTGTGCCCCTTACTGCTCTGTCTTTTTTGGTTTTGTTTAACCTATTTCCTCGACCGGCAGCTTTTGCCGGATTGGTGGGACGAATCAAGGTAGCAGAGCGAATCGACCCTCATTGCGTGCCCTATTTGCCTCATAACCCGTTAACAATCCGCGAAATATTGACCGATTGACGACGCGCCCGGAGACGTGATTGCGCTAACAAACACTTGATTGCGCTAACGTTAGCGCAACACGGGTAGCCCGATGGTGGGGCGCTGCTATGACAGAATGGTGGCCAATTGTGGCACGAACCGCCAAAGGAGCGAACCCATGGACCAAGGTACGGTCAACCCACAGATGAAACTTGAGGACCAAGGCATCAAAGGGCTGGGTAGTGTTTATTATAATCTGACGGAAGCCGAGCTTCAGGCCGCAGCTATTGCTGCGGGTGAAGGCGTCGAAGGCCAAGGAGGTACTTTTCTAGTCTCCACTGGCAAGCACACAGGGCGGTCTCCGAAAGATAAGTTTGTTGTACGCACTGCGTCGGTTAAGGACTCTATCTGGTGGGAAAACAATACCCCAATGGATTCCGCGAAATTTGATGTTCTCTATGCGGACATGCTCGCCCACATGAAGGGCGGCTCTTACAACGTTCAGGACCTTTTCGGTGGCGCTGATCCAGCACACCGCCTTGATGTCCGCGTGATTACAGAGCTGACTTGGCATGGTCTGTTCATTCGTCACCTGCTGCGCCGGCCAGACCGCGCGAAGCTCGCGACGTTTTCCCCAGACTTCACAATTATTAACTGCCCATCGTTCAAAGCGGACCCAGAAAAACACGGCTGCCGTTCTGACACGGTGATCGCGATGAACTTTGACGAGAGGCTGATCTTGATCGGCGGCACCGAATACGCTGGTGAGAACAAGAAGTCAGTGTTCACTTTGCTGAATTACCTGTTGCCGGAGAAGGGCATCATGCCGATGCATTGTTCCGCCAACCACGCGATCAACAATCCGGTCGATACAGCTGTCTTCTTTGGCCTGTCTGGCACAGGCAAGACGACACTCTCCGCCGACCCGAGCCGCGTGCTTATCGGTGATGACGAACATGGTTGGTCAGACCGCGGTACCTTTAATTTTGAAGGTGGTTGTTACGCAAAGACCATCGGTCTGGACCCCGAAGCTGAGCCAGAGATCTACGCGACCTGCTCAATGCCACATACAGTTATCGAAAACATGGTCTTCGATCCAGAAACCAAGGAACTCGACTTCGACGACGACAGCTTGACCGCGAACATGCGCTGCGCCTACCCGTTGAATTACATCGGGAATGCATCAGATACCGCACTTGGCGGCCACCCCAAGAATATCATCATGTTGACATGTGATGCGTTCGGGGTCCTGCCACCAATCAGTCGGTTGACCCCAGCACAGGCGATGTACCACTTCCTATCTGGCTTTACGTCAAAAGTCGCTGGGACAGAGCGTGGCGTGACAGAACCTGAACCCACTTTCTCAACCTGCTTCGGCGCACCTTTCATGCCACGCCGGCCAGAGGTCTATGGCAACCTGTTGCGCGAAAAGATCGCGTCCCATGGTGCAACTTGCTGGCTGGTGAACACCGGCTGGACAGGCGGCGCCTACGGCACCGGTTCTCGCATGCCAATCAAAGCAACCCGCGCCTTGCTGGCGGCAGCACTCGACGGAACGCTGGTCGAAAACGAATTCCGGAAAGACGCGAACTTTGGCTTTGAAGTGCCAGTAACTTGCGACGGCGTTGACCTGCAATTGCTGGACCCGCGTGAAACATGGGCCGACAAAGCGGCATACGATGCACAGGCGGAAAAGCTTGTAGCGATGTTCAGCGACAACTTCGAAAAGTACGTACCGTTCATTGATGCGGACGTGAAGGCAGTCGCAATCGGCTAAGCCATCCCCAGGCATTGAAATCGCCCGCCTTAACTGACCAAGGCGGGCGATTTTGTTTGATTTCGCGGCCCTACCAACCGAAAAGGGCCGTATGGTCGACGAAATACCGCTTACCGGCGGCAATGTTGCAAATGGTGTCGTACGGATCGGCGAGACCGTGCGCAAACCGCCAACGCCTTTCGATCCTGCAATCTCCGCATTGCTCAAGCGCTTTGATGAGGCCGGTATCAATGGCGTGCCCAGGTGCATGGGAAACGATGCACAAGGGCGGCGGGTCTTGTCTTGGGTGAAAGGCAAAACGACTTTCCCTGAGGCTATGTGGACAAGCCAGATCACAATCGAAACCGCTGCACGTCGCCTGCGGGCGATTCATGACGCAAGCTTGCCACTCACGAAAGCGGAGTTCGACTGGGCCTACAAACATCCCGGCCCGATGAACGATCCAGTCATCGGGCACTCCGACTTCGCGCCATACAACATGACTTTTGCTAAGGACGGTGCGGTCTGTGGCATCTTCGACTTCGACCTCGCGGGCCCTGCTCCGCGCGGCCGCGACCTCGCTTACCTCGCCTGGTGGATGGTACCTCTTGGCCGACAGGACCCCCGGATGGCTGAAGCCACGGCACGGGACCTCGCGACGGACAGCACGCGCCTAAAGTCTCTTTGTACGATTTATGGGCTCCCTGCGGACGTGGCCTTTCTTGAGATGATCGCGGAAGTGCTCAAACACATGAGGAACCAAACCGCGGCCGCCTCGATGATTGGTCGAAACGCGGCGGAGAAACTTGCAATCGATGGGCATTTTGACCACTGGCACCGCGCCGCCGTTGATTTTCAAGAGCTAAGGCCTCAGATATCGGCGAACCTTGGCCGCAACGGGTGACCACCGCTAGCGCCAAGACCGCCGAGAGGTTACATCAAAGCCATGAAAAACGTCGCTTTCGCTTTGCTCTTGTGGCCAACACTTGCCACCGCCGACACGCCGCTGCCAGATTTGGTCTCGGACTCAATGGCAAGCGTTGAGGCAGGCGTGATCTGCGCGCCAGAAACCACGGGCACGCTTGACGCGCCCGGCACAGTAGCAGGGACCACTCATCTGATCGCAGAGGAGCCGCCGTTCATCGCGGTCACACGGCGCGTTCCAGCGGTGCTGGGGATCGGCTTTGGCATCAAGTCACGCACACTGGATATCAACGGCCTGAACGGCGTGACAATGACGGTCACGCACCCCCCGATGGGGGATGGCGCGGCAACGATTCAAACTTTTGAAACGACGATCCGCGGAACCGACCCGTCGCTGACATTCTACCAATTCGATTTTGGCTACGAATTGCTGCCAGGCATTTGGCAAATGCAAGCATCACTTGGGGATCAGATCCTGTACCGCACCACGTTTGAGGTGCTTCCCCCCGAATTGGTGCCAGAACTCGCAGAAGCCTGTGGCTTCGAGGATTTGTTGTCCTAAACAATCCTGAACCAAGACAGGCGTCACAGTCCCGCGACAGTCATGTGTGTTCGCGCCTGCAGTATTTTAGCGCAAACTTAAGTCAACCCGCGGCGGATCAGGTTCAACCCTACCACGAGAAGCACCGACAACGTCGCGCGACGGAACATCACTTGATCAATCCGATCTTGGATAGCAGTGCCAATCGCCATCCCGACAAGCGCAGGAACAACCATAAATGCGGAAAGCGGCAGGGTTTCAGTGCGTAGCACCCCGGACTGAACATGAGCCAAAACAAGCGCGAGTGAGCCAAGGCCGTAGATGACGCCTTGAACTCGCATTTGCTCCGCCTTTGGTGTGTTTGTTGCCGTCAGGTAGGCCGCTGTGGGTGGCCCCCAAACGCCAGAGAGCCCACCCATTGTGCCTGCAACCAATGCAACCATCGCTTCGACCCGTCGCGACGCACTCGGTAGGCTAATCCCCCGCCGAGACAGTTGGAGCAGCGCAAAGCCAACAACTGGCACCCCGATGATCAAAAAGAAGAGACTTTGCGGAAGAACCCGCACAAACTGGGCCGCAACCACCAAAGCTGTGCCCCCCACGACCAAGAATACCCAATATTGCCGGATAGAGACCAAGGCCGCCCGCCAGCCCTGCCGCAACGCTTGTAACCCGTTTGTAGCCAACGTCGGCAGAATCAATGTGGCCAAGGCAAGCTCTGGCGCCATGATGCTGGACAGCCCAGATACTAAGATCATCGGCATAGCGAATCCGACGACCCCTTTCACAATTCCCGCGACCACGCCGATTACAACGGCGAGTCCAACGGAAAAGGGGCCTAAATCCCCGAAAATTAGTGCGAAAATATTCATTGCGGACTGTTTAACGGGTCAAGGCAGATTATGCACAATCAAATCGGATGCGACATATTTTGTCTTCCAACGGCATTAACTTGAATGATTGTTGCGCTGCGGATGCAAACACTCTATCTCTGCAGCTGCATAGTAGGGAGACGGGCATGGCGCACGATGGACAAGACATGACGCTGACAAATGCGGCAATATTGCCAGAACTATTGGCGCTGACGGGCGATGCGTTGCCAGCTGTTGAAAGTATCCTTCAGACCGCGACAGACCGCGTGCGTGAGATGACGACCATAGATGGCCGGATCTCTTCCAGCTTGATCGAAGAGAACCAGACGGCCGCCCATGGCCTTGCGTGGCTTGCGACCTACACCCAGTCCTTGCAACAGATGCAAGCCTGGGCGGTGCGCCTCAGCGGCGAAAGCCGTTTTGGGGAGATCGAACAGCTGATTCACCAAATCGCCTTCGGCGAATACCTTTGGCAGATCTACGGCGGCATCCAGATGAACCAAGGCGAGGTTGTGCGCCTCCAAGACATGGGCCTCAGCCAAGACGACATGCGAGCCATGATGGCGCCCGCCGTGATGGCGCTGACGCAGGCCGGCAATACGCAGGCCGCACGGTCCCGATTGACCGACCTGATGCAAGACCAGGCCGCCAATGCGACATTCGGGGCTTCTGGTCTGGACGAAGAGCTGGAAATGATCCGCGACCAATTCCGCCGCTACGCGGTCGAAAAGGTCGAGCCTTTCGCCCACGATTGGCACCTGAAAGACGAATTGATACCGATCGAGACGATCAATGAACTTGCTGAGATGGGCGTCTTCGGCTTGACGATCCCCGAAGAATACGGCGGTTTCGGCATGTCGAAATCGGCGATGTGCGTAGTGTCTGAAGAGTTGTCACGGGGTTATATCGGCGTCGGATCTCTCGGCACCCGATCAGAGATTGCAGCCGAATTGATCCTCTGCGGCGGGACCGAAGAGCAAAAGCAGAAATGGCTGCCGCGGCTCGCCAGCGCAGAGACACTACCGACGGCAGTTTTCACTGAGCCCAACACCGGCTCTGACCTCGGTAGCTTGCGAACCCGCGCCATGAAAGACGGCGAGGATTGGTCGATCACCGGCAACAAGACCTGGATCACCCATGCCGCCCGGACCCAAGTGATGACTTTATTGGCTCGGACGGACCCCAACACGACCGACTACAAAGGTCTGTCGATGTTCCTGGCGGAAAAAGCGCCCGGGTCCAACGAGGACCCCTTCCCGACCCCTGGCATGACCGGTGGTGAGATCGAGGTGCTGGGTTATCGTGGCATGAAAGAATACGAACTGGGCTTTGACGATTTCAAAGTGAAGGGCGAGAATCTTCTCGGCGGCGAAACCGGCAAAGGCTTCAAACAATTGATGCAGACCTTTGAAAGCGCTCGTATCCAGACCGCAGCACGCGCCATCGGTGTGGCACAATCGGCGCTTGATGTTGGCCTGCAGTACGCCAACGACCGCAAACAGTTCAGCAAAGCGCTGATCAACTTCCCCCGCGTGTCAGGCAAACTGGCCATGATGGCGGTTGAGATTATGGTAGCCCGTCAGCTGACTTACTTCTCGGCTGCAGAAAAAGACGCAGATAGGCGCTGCGACTTGGAAGCTGGGATGGCGAAGCTTCTTGGCGCTCGCGTCGCCTGGGCCTGTGCCGACAACGCGCTGCAGATCCACGGTGGGAACGGATTTGCATTAGAATACAAAATCAGCCGGATCCTGTGTGACGCGCGGATCCTAAACATCTTTGAAGGCGCGGCTGAAATCCAAGCCCAAGTCATCGCCCGCCGCTTGCTGGGCTAAATCAACGCAAAAACGAAAGGATGGAGCGCCCGTATGGACGCTCCACTCTTGGCTCATTTTCAGAGATTACTCGGGAACGTAACCTGCCTCATGAAACGCGAATTCCACGCGGCGGTTCTGTGCACGGCCGTCTGGGTTATCGTCGCCAGCTTCCGTTACGTTTGGTGCAACCGGATCAACCTCACCAATCCCCGTGGCGATCACCTGCTCTGCGGTGAAGTCGGTGTTTTCAAGTAACCATTCACGCACAGCTTCCGCACGCTCCTGGCCCAAACGTAGATTGTTGGACTCACTCCCGATGGCATCGGTATGACCGAAGACTTCGATCATGGGTACATCGCCTGACATTTGCCCGATCGACTGGAGCGTCGTCAGGGCATCATCGGCCAGGGTCGCAGACCCGAAGGAGAACAGCACATCGGAAGACATCATCATCGTATCCACGCCGCCTTCGCCCCCGTCGCGAATGACAAGGTTGTCGTCTGCGTCGGCCATTTGCGACATCAAATCTTCGTCGTCCACGTCGGCCCGAGAGGATGAATTCGCACCAATCGCGTCTTCCACCGCATCGGCGGCCGCTTGCAGGACTTCCGCCTCAACGGCTTCTGTCTGCTGCTCGAACACAGCAGGCGGAACGTCAAAGGATGCAAGCGCGACGGGCTGCAATGGCACATCGAAAGCATCATCTTCGGTGAAGCGCGCGACGGCCAAAGTCCGCGTATCCACTGCTTCGAGGGCGACCTTGAACAGCTCGTCTTCTTTAAAGTGGGTCGGGATATTCAAGGTAGCAACTGGAACAGGTGCTAACGACACATCGTGGAGGGAATCTTCTACGAAGCGCCCAGGAATGTTGAGTGCGAAGAAATCGGTCCGCGCAACAGGTGTACCAAACGCCTCGTCTTCTTTTGGTGCGATCGGAATGTTCGCCGACGCCAAATCAATCCGCTCAACGTCGTGACCAAATGCAAGATCTTCCAAATGTTTGACAGGAACGTTCAGCAAGGCCTCTTTGTTCGGCTCCAATGCGACCGCATAAAGTTCATCGTCAGTGTATTTAGAGATCCAACGTGGCCCTAGATCAACCGGCTCAAGCGCAACCTCAAAAGCTTCATCCACCTTTGAAAAGACGGACGCATCGAACGGCTCTTGCGGCTGTGCTGCCACAGCAACGACAAAGTCTTGCGGCCGCGCCTTCGGCCCATCGATAGCCGGAGCAGACGCATTTTGAAAGCGGACTGCGTTCGTGAAAACGTCAGCGGTTCGGCCAACGTCCGCGGGAAGCGCGAATGCGGACGTCGCGGTCACCGTTAGGTTGACCGTAAACAACGAAAAGAATTTTTGGACAGTACGGCAGCTCATACCCTTGTCTCCTTTACAAACACCCTGGCCAGCCACTAGCGCGCCAATCCGCCAAGATTATGGAGACAATTGAGCTAAAATCCGCTCGTGTTTTGAACCGACAAATGTGCATCGCCTGGCACATCGTGGTTAAACCCTTCGAAACGCCGCACCTTCTGGTTTTCAGACAGTATGAAACGCTGCCCATCAATTGCCGCAATCCTCGCCCTATGCATGAGCTGTGGACCGGATGAAACAATTTCTGGATATGCTGAAACGTCGGCCATTTATCGGCTCGAAAGCATCAATGGCGCCCCCGCACCGGCCTTCGCGACGATCTCATTTCCGGGCGAAGGCACCGTATCAGGGAGCGGACCCTGCAATCAATATCAAGCGAAGCAATCTGCGCCCTACCCTTGGTTTGAACTGGGTCCCATTGCCGCGACACGTCGCGCATGTCCTGATCTCGCAGAAGAACAAATATTCTTCAATGTGCTTGCCACAATGACGATCGCCGAAGTCAGCGGCCCGTTTCTTTTGCTCACAAATGAAAACGGCGACGCGCTGGCGTTTCAATCTGACTGACGCGCAATAGCGTCAAGCAATCGCGCCCGCGCCGCTGGCAAGCCCCGATCCCCCAAACTCCGCAGAAGCCGATGTTCAATAAAAAAGCCGGTCGTTTCCAACGCTTTCGCTATCTGCAACCCCGTCGCATCGCCTGCCCCCGCAAGAACGGGCGGCAACGGCAACATGCGGTCTGCCCATTCACCCGCGCCGTGAGCACTGACGGCCCGGCCGGACTTCGGCGAGACATAGATTAAATCGTCTTTGCGACCGGTCACGGCGCATTGCGACAAATCCAGCGCAAAACCTAAGTCCGCCAATAGGTCCTGTTCCCATCGCAGGTAGGCCAGCGGCCAAATGTCGGTTTGACCCAAAAGATCAAGCAAATTTACCGTCTGAGTATAGGCCGCAAAATGTTGCTCGCGCTCTGGCAGGGCAATGGCGAGCAAGGCACACACGGCGTTCAGGCCAGCTAAGGACAGCCGGTCCCCCATGGCAGCCGCTGCCCGGCTACGAATGGGCTCGACTGTGAATGTCCCCAAATGTTCATCAAGGCGTGCTTTCCACGTGACTGCGATCTGGGAACCGGGTTGCAGATGTGGCGCAATCTTGCGGCTGGTGCCCCCTTTGACAACGCCAGCGTGGCGACCATGCTCTGCCGTAAACGCCTCAATAATCACGGATGTTTCGCCAAAGGGGCGCGTCGCAAGCAAAGCGGCTTCGTCGGTCCAAGTGATCATGGCCGCACCTTGCGCCGAATTGCTCTGGAACAAAAGAAAAGACCTGCGCCATCACAATGGCGCAGGTCCAAATTCTTTAGATCGATGATTTATCGGCCGACCGAACCGAAGGACTGGCGCGGGTCAGGGCCAATGCCCAACCACCCTTCGGTGACCAATTCGATATGGTTGGTTATCCGGATCTTCTGAGTCTGGCCTTGCTCAATCGCGGCAAACGCGGAGGAGCCCGTGAAGGCAGGGAGATCCGCACGAATGCGTTCCGGTTGAGAGATCGCTTCTCCCGTTCGATCATCAAAGATCTGAACGGTGTAAGTGATGTTATGAACCGCTGATGGTGCCTCGGCCCGTGCTTTCGGCGTCAAGGCATGAAACTCCTCCAAGACGACTTGCAGATCGACGCCGCGTCCGCCGCGGAGACCGCGCGTTCCGCGCCGCATACCTGTCTCGATAATGGCTGCGACCTGTGCCTTGCGGTTTCCAAACGGGTCGCCATGCCAAACAATATCAGCATTGGGCGCGAAGGAGTTCTCTTCAGTCGTGGTCAATTCTTCAGGAACGATCACTGTGATGTCTTTAACATTCCATCCGCGTGTGACGCTCGCCTCTTTTGCGGCTTCATAATTGGTTTCCCATGAGCCAGTACATGCGGCCAAAAAAGCAAGACCGCACAGCGTTGCAAATTGTTTTTTCATGTCTCTGACCTGTCGTCGCGAATATGCTCTTCACTTGGCCATGCCTGGAAAGATTGTTCGAATTTTGACGACAATTCGTCAAAATTCACGAGATTTGAGGGGAAAAAACCCCAAAGTCACTCATCTAGGCCGATTTCATCTAGAAGATGTCGCCCCAATTTGTCCTCAACCTCAATGACCCATAAGTCCGGATCGAAGCTACATTGCTTCTCAATGGCCGAGTCGACATCCCGTTCCGTACCCTCTGTGAGGACCATCCAGGTGCGCTTGCCTGTCATCAAATCAAAGCTGCGTTGATAGCAACAAGCCGTTCCGTCAAGCGGGCTCAATTTGACCAGCACAGCCCCTGCCGTCGCATCGCCCTTTTGGACAACAAAAGCCGGTATGGCTGCCTGCCGAAGTCGCGCAAGATAGGCGGACACCCAAATATCCGCTGTCAGCCGCATCAGTTCCCGTCTTTAAAGTCGAGGCCCATTTCGGAGTAGCGCTCGCTTTCTTCCAGCCAGTTCTTACGAACCTTGACCTGCACGAAAAGGTGCACCCGGCGGTCAAGGAACTCCTCTAAATCTTGTCGCGCGGCGGTACTCACCGCTTTGACGGTCTCGCCCTTTTTGCCCAAAACGATGCCCTTGTGACCATCCCGCGCGACGTAGATGATCTGTTCGATACGGGCCGAGCCATCTTTCCGCTCTTCCCAATTCTCAGTCTCGACGGTCAACTCGTAGGGCAATTCCTGATGCAAGCGCAGGGTGAGCTTTTCGCGTGTGATCTCTGCCGCGATGTTCCGCATCGGTAGGTCTGCGATTTGATCTTCTGGATAGAGCCATGGTCCAACGGGAAGCTGATCTGCGAGCCAAGCCTTTAACGTATCGGCGCCATGCCCCTTTTCGGCGGAAATCATAAAGGTTTCCGCGAACTCAAATCGCTCATTCATCTCAGCGGTCAGCGCGAGGAGTGACTCTGGCTTCACTTTGTCGATCTTGTTGATCGCGAGGGCGACGGTGGCCGTGTCCACCCGCTCATCCAAATTTTCCAAGATCGCTTTCACGCCCTCTGTGATACCGCGATGCGCTTCAATCATCAGCACAACGACATCAGCGTCACCGGCCCCGCCCCATGCGGCAGCGACCATGGCACGGTCGAGGCGTCGGCGCGGTTTGAATAGTCCGGGCGTGTCGACAAAGACCAATTGGGACTGTTCATGGAGGGCGATGCCGCGAATACGTGCCCGAGTCGTCTGCACCTTGTGGGTCACAATCGACACCTTCGCGCCGACCATGCGATTAAGCAGCGTCGACTTCCCAGCGTTGGGTTCACCGATCAAGGCCACAAATCCGGCTTTCGTTTCAGCAGTCATTCCGACACCTTTTGTAAGAGCGCTTGCGCCGCCGCCTGCTCTGCTTGGCGTTTCGAGCCAGCCGTGGCGGCTTCGACGGCACCAGACGACAAACGGGCCTCAATGGTAAACTGTGGTTGGTGGTCAGGGCCAGAGCGATCAATTTCGACGTAGGTCGGTGGTGGTTCGCCCCGGGCCTGAGCCCATTCTTGCAGTGCTGTTTTCGCATCCCGGGCGTCGTCTTCCACATTCTGAATCCGATTACCCCACAGCCGCAAGACCATGTCTTGCGCTGTAGCAAACCCTGCATCCAAAAAAACCGCTGCGATGACCGCTTCCATCGCGTCGGCCAAAAGCGCGTCTTTACGACGCCCCCCGGACTTCATCTCAGATCTGCCAAGTTTCAGCACCTTGCCAAGGTCAATCTGACGCGCAACATCCGCGCATGCCTCGCGCCGGACCAACGCGTTATAGCGTGGCGCGAGCAGACCTTCCGGCGCATTTGGGTCAGCGGTCAAAAGCGCATCGGCCATTACCAGGCCCAAAACCCGGTCGCCCAAAAACTCCAGTCGTTGATTATCGTCGCGATGGGCTGAGACCATCGACGCATGAGTCACCGCCCGGATGATCAGGGTTGGGTCGGCAAAGCGGTGCCCGATCCGGTCGCAAAACGCGGACAGCTCACCCGATAAGTTCATCAAATTGCCTTGAAGAAACGGTCGCTGCGCCACGTCCAGAAAGCAAACATCGATCGCCCCGCAGAGGAGAACATCACGCGATCTGCACGCCCCACGAGCGCGGATCGTGGAACATAGCCCACACCGCGAGCCTCTTGTGCCACGCGGCTATCGGTAGAGTTGTCGCGATTGTCGCCCATGAAGAAGAAATGATCTTCTGGCACGATGTAAACGCCGGTGTCGTCAGAAAACTGCGGACCAATGTCGAGGATCGCATGCTGCGTGCCATTTGGCAGCGTTTCAAGCTGCCGCGTCTTTTCACAAGGCGCGCCAACGCCCACGGCACTGTTGCATCGGGGGCGGATGCCTTGTGGGCCCTGCTGTTGGAAGGTTTCGACAAAGAGACCATCGTCCTCCAGCTCGACCGCTTCATCATTGATAAAGAGGACGCCTGCCTTCATCTGAATGCGGTCGCCGGGCGTACCGATCAACCGCTTGATAAAGTCGCGGCCCGTGACAGGATGCCGGAAAACAACAACGTCCCCAACCTCTGGGTCCGATCCAAACAACCGGCCTTCGTCACCTTCAAAAACGCCGCAGAAGTCATCAGCACCAATATCGATGCCGATCGCTGGAATACGGATCGAGGGACAAGACGCGTAGGAATACCCATAAGCCATTTTGTTTACGAACAAGAAATCACCGATCAACAGCGTGTCTTTCATCGACCCCGAGGGGATCCAAAATGGTTGGAAGAAAACAGTTCGGAAAACGCCTGCGATTAGCAGCGCATATACGACTGTTTTCAGTGTCTCGACAACACTGCTGACAAATCCTGCCTCTTCCGACATTTCGCATTCCTTTACTAGCTCAACGCGCTACATGCTGGCGCGTGCTCTCTAAGTCAAGCAACGCTAGCGGAAGCTGGCAGAAAAGGACCGCGGATGGTTATCAGGCTGCAGCCTGATAACCATCTTTTGCGGCACGATCGATCTTCATGGCGTTGACGAGCAAGGCTGAAATTGAATCAGTCAACGTCGGATATACGCGGGTGTGAGCGTCAAGAAGATCAGTCGAGGCTGGGCAGACCAAAAGGCTGCCCGCATTGGCAAAAACGACTTCGTCCCGGTCGAACGCCAAAGTTATGATGTGAGTGGTGGTAGTGGGTGGGACCTGGGCGATCCCGCCGAAGCCGACAAGCGCCAGCGCCGTGACCGCAACGAAGGGATCCCCAAAGATCTCCTCCGCGATGTCGGTCTCGATCATGACCGGTTGAGAGGGGAGCAGCGTTATTGCCTCTGCGTTCCCCAAAACACCAACGGGCACATGAACAAGCCAGCTATCGATGGCGCTGTCAGATCCACGTGTTGAGACTTGTTGGTGCGTGACAGAGGCAACGGTCTGGAGCCCCCGATCAAAGGTCAGCACTTGGTCCCCAACGGCAACCGCTGCGACGTCACGCCATCCCATCGACGTGCCGATAAATGTTCCGGAAACCAACCCGCTCGCCAATTCTGCAAGCGACAGATTCAGACGAAGCCTTGCTTCGGTAAAGCCATCGACAGAAAAGTTATCCTTTCGGAATGCAAACATAAAAAGTCCCGGATCAAATCTTGGTCGTCACTGTGCTGGGGAGACTTGGCCGCGATTCTCAAGACTCTGGTTGGGTCAAAAGGAGGCAAGTTTGCGCCCTTGTTTCGCAAACCGCACCAATGCGAAACGATAGGCGACGATCCAGAAACAACCTTCAACAATGTCGGATGCCTGACAGATCGCGAAGGGAGGGCCGCGCTGGTCCGATCAAGCCCTGACGCGATTTGAACGTGTCTATCACGCTGAGCTCGGCACCGGCTCACGCGTCCGCAGCGCGATGATTGACCCTGCAAGAATGATCAGACCGATCCCCCAAAGCGCCCAACCATCCGGCCACTCTCCCCACAAAAAAAATGCCCAGACAGTCGCGAAAACGATCATTGTGTTTTCAAAGACCGCAATGAAGCTCGGCTCGGCCAATTGATACGACCGAATGATCAAACCTACCCCGATCAGCGATCCAACGGACTGCGCCACAACGACCAAAACAAAGACCTGATTAAGCGGTGTCCATCCGCGGAACACGAAGCCATCAGCGCCAACCGGTGGAGTGGTGACCATGGCGCCAACGACGACCATCCCCATTGCCCCAACAAGCAACATCACGAAGAAGAACGCACCAAGCAGGGCAAACGTACTTTCGTCGGCGCACCACCGACGGGTTGTGATGGTTCCCAACGCGTGCATCGCCCCAGCAACAAGTGGCATTACGGACAGGGGTCCAATCCCGCTCGCATCAGGCCGCAAGACCAAAAGGATACCCACAAACCCCAACATCACTGCGCTGATCCGCCGAGGGCCGATCCTTTCCTTCCAAATCGCGGCAGAGAAGATCACCACGAACAGAGGTGCCGTAAAAAGACCTGCAACCGCCTGAGCGATCGGCATGTACCCCAAACACCCAAAGTAAATGACCATTGCCGCACCGGCAAAAAATGTACGCAACATGACCGCGCGGGGCTGATGCACACCCAAGCGCCACCCCATCAGTCGCGCGAGACCAAGCAGCAAAATCAATGCCAGCGCAGAACGTAGGAAGTGAAACTGCCAAAGACTGGCCGTTTCAGCCGCTAGACCAATAAAGTTGTCGACCAGGCCAAAAACCGCCATGGCCAAGATCGAGCAGATAACAGCGAGCCCCGTTTTTTGATCTGTTGAACGCATTCTGCTCCCTCCACGCTCAACAGAGCTTGTCGTTTTCCTTGAACCCTGGCTAGTCTCTTTTGAACACCAAATGGGGGGAGAACGACATGGGGTGGATGCGCGACGAAACAGGGCTTGAAAAGTGTGCTGCAAACCACGTGCCATTAACGCCTCTGTCGCACCTTGTTCGGGCTAAAACGGTCTTCGCCGATCGCACTGCGATGATCTACGGCGATATCCATCGGAGTTACGCTGACTACTATACCCGCGTGACCAAGCTGGCTTCTGCCCTCGCCAATTCAGGAGTGAAACCTGGCAACGTAGTGGCCACCCTTCTGCCCAACATTCCAGCCCAATCGGAGGCCGCCTTTGCCGTCCCTGCCTGCGGTGCCGTACTCAACACGATCAACACGCGTCTCGATGTTGATACGGTCGCATACATATTTGATCATGGCGAAGCTGCCGTTGTGCTTTGCGACAGCCAGTTCCTGCCGATGTGCATGGAGGCCATTGGACAAATGGAAGGCCCTGCACCGAAGGTTGTTGAGGTCCCCGATCCGGTTGCAGGCGTTCAAGGCATTGGCGAACAGATCGATTATGAAGACTTCCTTGCGACCGGCGACGCTGACTACGTATGGATCATGCCTGAAGATGAATGGGAAAGCCTCGCCCTAAACTACACCTCGGGCACGACGGGTCGCCCCAAAGGCGTGGTGTATCATCACCGCGGGGCCTACCTCATGACGATGGGCACGCCGATCAGCTGGCAACTCCCGCTCTTCCCAACCTATCTACAGATCGTTCCACTGTTCCATTGCAACGGCTGGAACCATACGTGGATGATGCCCGCTTTGGGCGGCACAGTGGTCTGCTGCCGAGATATTACGGCGGCAAACGTCTACAACGCTATCGCGGACCATGGCGTCACGCATTTCGGCGGTGCACCTATCGTTTTGAACCTCATCGTGAATGCGCAAGAAGAAGAACGCCGGCCCTTCGACCATACTGTTGAGGTTTATACTGCCGGCGCACCGCCCGCGCCCGCGACCCTAGTCGCAATTGGTAAACTCGGCTTCAACGTGACCCAAGTTTACGGCCTCACAGAGACATATGGTCACGTAACTGAATGCATCTGGAACGCAGACTGGAATACGCTGCCCAGCGAAGAACAAGCTGCCATCAAAGCTCAGCAAGGTGTGGCCTTCCCGATGATGGAAGATGTCACAGTACTCAACGACCAAATGCAGCAAGTCGCCATGGATGGTGCGACGCAAGGCGAAATCGTCATGCGCGGCAATTCAGTGATGAAAGGCTATCTGAAAAACCCAGACGCGACGATGAAGGCCTTTGCTGGCGGCTACTTCCACTCCGAAGATCTCGCGATCCAGCACCCGAATGGTTACATGCAAATTGCGGACCGCGCGAAAGACATCATTATTTCAGGCGGGGAAAACATCTCTTCCGTCGAGGTCGAAGGCGCCCTTATGAACCACCCGGCCGTCAACCTTTGCGCGGTTGTCGCCAAACCGGATGACAAGTGGGGCGAAGTACCCTGCGCGTTTATTGAGCTCAAAAATGGCGCATCAGCGGACGAGGCGGAGATCATCGCGTTTACCCGCGAACGTCTAGCGGGTTTTAAGACACCGAAGAAAGTCGTGTTCCAGGAGTTGCCAAAAACATCCACCGGAAAAATCCAGAAGTTCGAATTGCGCAAGCTCGCCAAAACATTTTGACGGGCTGCCCCCTATTCAAATGCGGTCTGCCTCGCTACAGTTCCAAAAAAAAGAATATGCGAGCGGATGACAGCACTCGACAGATTTATCCGGCTGGAAAGCGGGGGATTATGGCGTGAGGACAAGGATGCTCAACGCCGGGATGTGACCGTGTCTTTTGGCAAAACCACCCTGGTTCTGTCGGATGGCGCGGGCCGCGCAATGACGCATTGGTCCCTGCCCGCCATCCAGCGTCTGAACCCTGGGACGCGTCCCGCACTCTACGCGCCTGACCGGGACGCGATTGAGACGATAGAGATCGAAGACGATCTAATGATCGACGCGATTGAAGAGGTGCGCAATGCCCTTCTTGCCGCTCAACCGCATCCGGGCCGAGTGCGCGGCTATCTGACGGCGGCTACTTTTTGCGCATGTATTATAGCCGCGATCGCTTGGGCGCCTGGGGCCATGCGCGACAAGGCGATTGCGGTCGTACCGGAGGCCAAGCGCCAAGAGATCGGTGCGACCATTTTGGGCCACTATCAAAGGCTCACAGGGCCGAGCTGCCGGAGTGCTGAAGGCTCTTATGCCCTCGCACAATTGTTCGACCGGCTTTTCGGCGATGACGCAAATGGCCAATTGGTTGTGGTCCAACAACTGCCGCAAGGCGCTGCCGCGTTGCCGGGCGGATTGATCTTAATCGACAGACGTCTAGTAGAAGATTACGACGACCCAGCCGTGGTTGCAGGCTTCGTATTGGCTTCCGCAGCACCGCAAAGGGCGGGCGTAGACCGGTTAAAAACACTTCTCAACCAAGCGCCGCTGAGCGCGACAATGACCCTCTTGACGACCGGCGACATGACGGAAGCCCCCCTTCGGGCCGAAGCAAGGGCGCTGCAAGCAGGCGCCGATATGGATGTCACACCAGAAAGCCTGCGTGTGGCGTTTGCCCAGGCATCCCTGCCTCCGCGCCCATACCTGGCACAAACCAACGCCTCCGCAGCGACCTTGGCCGCATTCGATGGCTTTGACCTACCACCGCAACCGGCACCCATTTTGGACGATAGTGCCTGGGTGCGTCTGCAAAGCATCTGCGACCAATGACGACAAAAGGCCCGCCAAGTCGTCGGGGAGGCCCCTGCCAATCTCTGGAATGTCCGTTTATTGGGTCACCAAACCCATCGCTATGGCCTCATCGCGGGTCACGCGACGCAGGCCGCGCTGCGGGTTGATCCGACCATCTTTCCAGACACGTTCATAGCCAGGTGGCGGGGTAATCCGTTCGCCAGTAACCGTGGCGGGCGCAGGGTTCGATGCGGGCACCTCAGTTTTTGCGAAAACGGCCAGGGGGTTGGTTAATGCCAAACTCCGCGTGCGTGTTGTCTGCGGTTGCGCCACAGGTTGCACTACGGGAGCTTGCAAGCTCGGGGCGGCCGGGGCTTGCACCATCAAAGGCGTGGCAGGCGCCATCGGTGCCCTATTGGTCGCCATTGCCAGCGCAGGCTTTGGGCACACAACGGGTGCTCCAGTTTCGGCATTGATCACCTGTTTCCCGGTGGCCGCGATTTCCGCACAGATTTCCGCGCGCGTCACGCGCCGTGGGGTGGGCGCGATTTCTGGAACCGGGGCAGCAACAGGTATTGCAGGCTGATCAACAACGGGGGTTGGCGCCGCGGCGCGAGGCGCACGCACCTGTTCTGGGAGAGGGGCCGGTGCTGGCGCTACAGCGGGGGCCGTTGCAACAACTTGCGCCGGTGGGCTTTTTGGTTGCTCTGCCACATCGGGTTCAGGGGCCGGTGTGATCTCAATGACAGGCGCATCCACGACAGGGGTGGGTTCAGGTTCCGGTGCGGCATCACCAAAAGTCGGAATAAAGCCGCAAAGTTGCTCGCGATTGCGCGTTACACGTGGCACCCAATTAACAACGCCACCATTGCCCGCACGCACGAACGCACACCCGGTGCTGTCCACATACTGCGATTCAGAATAAGAAGCCGGTGGAAATTCTGCTGGCGTCGCGAGCGATTGCCCGACTGCGCCGCCCGCTGCGCACCCGACAATTCCCAGGGCAACAGCCAGTACCCGTGCCTGTCCCACCATACTTGTTGTACCCCCCAACAATATCTTGTGGCAGTCTGCCCTAGCAACGCTAGCTTGTAAAGTTTCGTGCCGGTTGCAAGCCTACTTCGTACCAAACATCCGGTCGCCCGCATCGCCCAGACCAGGAACAATATACCCGTTTTCATTTAAGTGACTGTCAACAGCAGCGGTCACAATTGGCACATCGGGGTGCGCCGCTTTCATACGCGCGATACCTTCTGGCGCGGCAAGCAAACATAGAAAGCGAATGTTTTTGGCACCCGCTTTTTTCAGCAAGTCAATCGCAGCCACGGAAGAATTGCCTGTCGCCAACATCGGATCGACTGCAATGACAAGCCGATCTTCCAATTCTGTGGGGACTTTGAAGTAGTACTGCACCGGCTCCAGCGTTTCTTCGTTTCGGTAGAGGCCCACAAAACCGACCCGCGCGGACGGGATCAGCTCCAGCACCCCATCCAACAGGCCATTCCCCGCACGCAAGATCGACACCAGGGCCAGCTTTTTGCCATCCAGTACCGGTGCATCCATCGGCTCCAACGGCGTCTCAATGCGCTTGGTCGTCATCGGCAGGCCGCGCGTGACCTCATAGGCCAAAAGCTGCGAAATCTCGCGAAGCAACTGCCGAAACACCGCTGTCGAGGTGTCGGTCTGGCGCATCAACGTGAGCTTATGCTGGACCAAAGGATGGGTGACATGGTTTAGATGATCGGTCTCAGTCATTGGCAGCATCCTTTAGGCGTTTGGCGAGCGTCTCTTTTGTTTCCGCACCGCAGAAAGCCGCGTCAAGAGCAGTTTGATTGAGAGCACGAAAGTCATCCTCCTCCCACCCAAACGTTTGATGCAGCATCTCAAATTCGCGGGTCATCGTGGTGTGAAAGAACGGTGGGTCGTCGGTCGAGACGGTGACTTTCACACCCCGGTCGCGCAGCTTTGCAATCGGATGGCCAGACCAACTGTCAACAGCGTTCAAAACCACGTTGGACCCTGGGCAAACTTCCAACACGATCCCGTCTTCCGCCAAAAGATCGACAAGGGCATCGTCTTTGATCGCGTTAATCCCATGCCCAATCCGGCTGACCTTGAGGTCGCGCAAAGTATCCGCGACCATATCCGGACCGCCCCATTCGCCTGCATGACAGGTCAGCGCGAGCCCCGCTTCGCGTGCAAGATCAAAACTGTAAGCGAAATCGCCGGGTCGCCCCATCATTTCCGCACCCGCCATACCAAAACCGGTCAGGTAGTCGCCAAAAGTCTCTGCCGCACAAAGCGCTACCGGCTTCGCCTTCTCCGGCCCAAGATGGCGAAGGCACGTGACAATGCAGCGGTGAACAATCCCATAGCTTTTTTCGGCCGCATCGGCCCCTTCTTTGATCGCCGCCAGGTACTCCTTCCAAGCCACCACGTCCCCGCCTCCACAAAAGTCAGGCGAGACAAATGTTTCACAATAGATGACCCCAGACCGCGCGGTCTCTTCCAAGGCGGCGTAGGTCAACCGTTTGAAGTCTTCAGGTGTTTTCAGAGTTTGCGTTGCCGCATCATAGACCTCGATAAAGTGTTCAAAGTCCCGATAGACGTAATTCCCGCCGTCGTCGAAAATGGATGAGATATCCATCTTCTTTTCCGAAGCCATTTGGCGGAAGAAGGCCGGAGGCGCGGCAGCTTCATGATGCAGATGCAACTCGATCTTAGGCATATCGCCGAATGTCATAAAAAGCTCTCCCCTGTCCCGCCATAAGGGACCTCTAAATGCGCGGCGATAGTGGCTGCCACATCCGCGAAGGCCAAATGCCCCAACGATCTGGTCCCAAGGCCAAAAACCAGCACCGGCACACGTTCCCGCGTGTGGTCGGTACCGACCCATGTGGGATCATTGCCGTGATCCGCGGTCACCACCAACATATCATCTGACCCCAGTTTGAGGAGCAATGCCGCCAATTCCCGGTCAAACCACTCCAAATGCTGGGCGTATCCGCTGACATTGCGACGGTGGCCGTATTCGCTATCAAACTCGACCAAGTTCGCAAACGTGAGCGAGCCGGGCGCGGCCTCCGACGCGAGTCGATGCAAATCTTCCATCAGCGCCGTGTCTCGGCCCTTTGAACACTCCGAAATTCCACGCATGGAAAAGATATCGCCGATCTTGCCCACGCCATGGACGGTACACCCCGCTTTGCTGACGTAGTCGCATATCGTGTCCGACGGCGGAGCAATTGCGAAGTCTTTCCGGTTCGATGTGCGCGCGAACCCCGTTTCAGCGTCCCCCACAAACGGCCGCGCAATGACCCGGCCAATTTTCATCGCGTGCAAGGTTGGCGCGATGTCGTCGCAAAGCTTGAGCAGCCGATCCAAACCAAACGCTTCCTCATGGGCCGCGATCTGCAAGACAGAGTCGACGGAGGTATAGCAAATCGGCCAACCCGTTTTCACGTGCCGCGCACCTTCTTCGGCGATGATCGTTGTGCCGCTTGCATGACGATTGCCCAGGATGCCCCCGGTGCCGGCCACTTCACAGATTGTCACCGTAAGATCATCTGGGAACGTGGGCTCCGTCTTCGGGAAGGTATGCCACTCCCACGGCACCGGCACACCCGCAAGCTCCCAATGCCCTGACGGCGTATCCTTACCCTTTGAGGTTTCGGTCGCGGCCCCCCAAGCGCCGGACACTTTCGCGGAAATGGTATGTTCGCAGCCGTCTGCCAAGGTCATCGCAGTCCCAAGGCCTAGTGCGGCCAGCGTCGGCACTTGCAAAGGTCCGCTCCGGCCCTCTTCCGCCTGCCCCGCGGCGCATGCGGCAGCGATATGACCAAGCGTATTTGCCCCGGTATCAGGTACGTCCCCGTTGAAGTACTGGTCAGCATCCGGGGCGCCGCCGATGCCAACACTATCGATCACAATGAGAAATGCGCGCCCTTTTTTCACGGATCAATCCTTTCCAGCACGAGTGGCCTTTCTGCCGGGGCGTCCCCAATCGTTACAGCGCGCCGCACGGCGAGGGCCGCCGCTTCCGCCGCATCCTCATCGGCGGCATGCACCGTGCAAATCGGCTCCCCCCAAGCGATAATATCTCCAACACTCTTCATATCTGTCAGGCCGACCGCAGGATTGATCTTGTCCGTCTCAACCTGGCGTCCCCCACCAAGAGCGACAACAGCGAGGCCAAGCGCTTCTCCGTCAATCGCCTGAATGTGCCCGGCCTCCGGCGCAGGCACATCGCTTACAACAGGTGACGTTGGCAAATGCGTGCGCCAATCTTCGGCCATGTCAGGCGGACCGCCCAAAGCCGCGATCATCTGAGCAAACCGCTCCATCGCTGCGCCCGAGGCAATCACACGGTTCACTTTGCTCCGCGCTGCCTCCTCCTTCATCCCTGTCAGCGCAAGGACCCGTGCGGCAAGGGACAAGGACAAGTCGAGCAATCGGGGCGCAGCGGCGCGGTTGCCTGATAGGACATCCATGCAAACACCGACCTCAACCGAATTACCCAAAGCGGTTGCCAAAGGCGTGTTCATATCGGTCACGAAAGCAGCTGTTTTGCACCCCGCGCCATTGGCGGTGCCGACTAAGGCCTTGGCTAACGCCCGCGCATCCTCTTGCGTTTTCATAAACGCCCCAGACCCCGCCTTCACGTCCAACACCAACCCATCCAGACCAGCAGCGAGTTTTTTTGACAGGATCGACGCAGTGATAAGGTCAAGACTCTCGACTGTCGCTGTCACATCCCGGATCGCATAAAGTCGCTTGTCTGCCGGGGCAATCTGACCGGTGGCACCAACAATCGCACACCCGATCGATTTAACGATATGATCCAGCGCGGGTTCGGACACTTCTGTTGACACCCCTGGGATTGCTTCAATTTTATCAAGCGTCCCGCCCGTGTGCCCTAACCCACGGCCAGAGATCATCGGAACATAAACATCACATGCAGCCAATGCAGGCGCCAAGATCAAAGAAACACAGTCTCCGACGCCACCAGTTGAGTGCTTATCAAGAATGGGCCCATCGAGCTTCCACTTTAAGACATCGCCGCTGTCTCGCATACCTGCGGTTAGGGCGACGCGCCCTTCGTCAGACAGCCCATTTAAACAAACCGCCATCGCAAAGGCACCTGCCTGAGCGTCACTGACTTCACCAGACGCAAGTCCCGCCGTAAACCACCGCAAGTCCTCATGCGATGGCACGTCTCTCCGGCGCACTTTGGCTATAATGGCGCGGGCGTCCAAAGGCTACGTCCGCGACATGAAGTCAGCTGTAAACCGACCCGGGAGGAGCTCCCCAATTGTTGTTTCAAGAGTCGCACCATCGGTCGTACCGAGAGTGACAGGCACATCCGGCTTCCCAAATTCGGCAAGCTTCTGACGGCAACCACCACAGGGCGGCACGGGGTTTGGACTGTCGGCAATAACGGCCACGGCAACGACGTCACGCTCGCCCGCGGCAACCATTGCGGCAATCGCGCCAGCTTCGGCGCAGGTGCCCTCCGGATATGCCACATTCTCAACGTTGCAGCCGACGTAGACTGTGCCATTCGCAGTTTGCACCGCTGCACCGACTTTGAAATGTGAATAGGGGGCATGAGCGTTTTCGCGCACGGCCTTGGCATCATCCATTAACGACATGTCTCGCTCCCTCAATAAGATGAGTCTGATCATTACCCGCAAAGGATGCAAGCCAGTTCAACGGCGACTTCACCTAACCGGGCAGCGTGACTTCGAGCAATTCCACATCATCGCTAGGGGTCGCATAGCGGGTTGGCAAACCGGGCGGAATGACGAAAGCATCACCTGCCGAAAGGAGGGTCGCAGGCTGCCCTTCTCCCTCCAAAGTCATCGTGCCTTCCATCACAAACGTGAAGTGGATATCCACGTTATGGGCTTGCCATTCCGGCGCGCCCTGCCCCCGCCGCAGCACCTGCACGCCAGCAACGCCTTTGGTGTTGGTCGCAATGGTGGTGTCACGTGCGGTAAACCCGGCGCGGACGTGCGCCTGCCAAACGGCATCCTTTGCTTTGTTGAAAACAAACCGCTGCCCGCTCCATTCCCGATCCGGCCGAATATCAGGCGTCGGCAGCGTCATTTCGTGATCAATTTCAGTCACATGCTCGGCCGGCACACCAATCTCAATCACCTCGATACCGTCAGAGGCCTCAAGCACACGATGGCGAATTTCGGGCGGTTGGATGAAGCAATCGCCTGCAGTCAACCGGATCGGGCCGCCCTGGTCCTCGTACACAACATCAACCCATCCTTTATAGCAAAAGATCAACTGGAACCCGACTTTGTGAAAATGCACCATGTCCGGGACGGGGCCGCCATCGGGGATGCGAATGTGGCTTGCAATGATCGAACCGCCCAGCCGGTCAGGGATCAGATCACGATAGTGCATACCTGCACGTCCAATCACCCAAGGCGCTTTGTCCGCCAAACGCCGCACCACGAAACTATGAACAGTCTCGGGCATTTCTACATCAGGGCTTTGCGGCACGATATCAATTTGCGTGCCCCCCGGTGCGGTCAGGCTGGTCGTTCCGCCTGCGAAACTGCCGTCATCCGTACGGATCGTTATGTGGCCCGGCACAGAATCCCCTTGCACCAATCGCACCCGCAGACCGTGGCCGCTCATGACGGCGACCCGCGGGTCATCAGCCGGATAAATTTGATCGAGCCGCATCTGTAAGGTTTTTCCGAAGAACCCCAAATCCGCACGAAGATCCGTAGTCGCCAGGTGAACTTCCGCTCGTATCACGTCATTTCTTGTCATTTTTGCAGACTGTCGTGCGCTAACATCATTTGCAAGACATCCAATTCATGCTTAGACACCAAGCATCGGGACAACGCGCCGAAAAAATAGTTTAATATTAAACAATCGAAAGTTTGGGCCATGGTCGACACCCCGCAAGACAAGCTGCGTCAGGACGCACTGCGCTATCACAGCACCCCAAAACCGGGGAAGTTAGAGATCCGCGCGACCAAGCCGCTGGCAAATGGACGTGATCTGGCGCGAGCCTATTCCCCGGGTGTGGCCGAGGCCTGCTTGGAAATCAAAGCGGACGCCAACACTGCACGGGATTACACCACCCGTGGTAACCTGGTTGGGGTTGTCACCAATGGCTCCGCAGTTTTGGGCCTGGGCAACATCGGTGCGCTGGCGTCAAAGCCGGTGATGGAGGGCAAGGCCGTCCTCTTCAAAAAGTTCGCCAATATCGATTGCTTCGATATTGAACTGGATGAACCGGACCCAGAAAAACTGGCCGACCTGGTCTGCGCGCTCGGTCCAACTTTCGGTGCGATCAACCTCGAAGATATCAAAGCGCCAGACTGCTTTATCGTCGAAAAGATTTGCCGTGAACGGATGGATATCCCCGTTTTCCATGACGACCAACACGGCACAGCGATCGTCGTGGGGGCGGCGGCGACCAACGCATTACGCGTGGCCGGGAAACAGATTGAAAACATCAAAATTGTCTCCACTGGTGGTGGCGCGGCTGGCATTGCCTGTTTGAATATGTTGCTGAAGCTTGGCGTTAAGCGAGAAAACGTGTGGCTAGTTGATATTGAGGGCCTCGTGTACGATGGCCGTGAGAAAGATATGACTCCGCAAAAGGCCTGCTACGCGCAGGGCTCCGCAGCGGCGACGCTCGACGATGTAATCGCTGATGCGGACATGTTCCTTGGTCTTTCAGGACCGGGTGTTCTGAAACCCGAGATGGTCAAAAAGATGGCGCCTAAGCCAATCATCTTCGCCCTTGCCAACCCGACACCAGAGATCAGCCCCGATGAAGCTCGCGCTGTCGCTCCCGACGCGATCATCGCGACGGGGCGCAGCGACTACCCCAACCAGGTCAATAACGTCCTTTGCTTTCCCTTCATCTTCCGAGGTGCGCTCGACGTCGGCGCGACCGATATCAATGATGAGATGAAGATCGCCTGTGTCGAGGGCATCGCCGCTCTCGCCCGCGAAACCACCTCTGCAGAGGCGGCAGCGGCTTACGCTGGCGAACAACTGACGTTTGGGGCGGATTACCTCATCCCAAAACCTTTCGACCCGCGCCTCATGGGCGTGGTTGCAACGGCCGTGGCGCGTGCCGCGATGGACAGTGGTGTTGCAGCGCGACCCGTACAAGACATGGAAGCCTACAAAGAAAGCCTGGACGGCTCCGTCTTCAAGTCATCGTTGATCATGCGCCCGGTCTTTGACGCGGCCCGAAGCGCCGAACGCTCCATCGTCTTCGCGGAAGGCGAAGACGAACGCGTTCTGCGTGCTGCCCAGGCCATGATTGAAGAAACAACGGACACACCAATCCTAATTGGACGACCCGAGGTGATCATGGCGCGTGTGGAAAGGGCGGGTCTGAAGATTAAGCCCGACACCGACGTCCGCATCGTGAATCCAGAGAACGATCCGCGGTATCGGGATTATTGGAACACCTATCACGACATCATGGCACGGCGTGGGGTCACGCCGGACCTCGCAAAGGCAATCATGCGTACGAACTCCACCGCCATTGGTGCCGTCATGGTGCATCGGGAGGAGGCAGACAGCCTGATTTGTGGCACATTCGGTCAGTTCCTCTGGCACCTCAAGTACGTCACAGAAATCTTGGGCACGACAAACCTCCACCCTGTGGCGGCGCTTTCGCTCATGATCCTTGAAGATGGGCCGCTGTTTGTCGCCGATACGCAGGTCCACAGTGAACCAACACCCGAACAGATCGCAGAGACCGTGATCTCATGCGCCCGCCACATCCGCCGCTTCGGCATCGCCCCACGCATCGCGTTATGTTCCCACAGCCAGTTCGGCAACCTCGACAATTCTTCTGGGCGGCGCATGCGTGCAGCAATGGCAATCTTAGAATCCGCACCCCGCGACTTTGATTTCGAAGGGGAAATGCATACCGACAGCGCCCTCGATGTGGAGCTCCGGAACCGCGTGTTCCCCAACGCCCATCTGCCAGGGCCTGCAAACTGCTTGGTCTTCGCCAACACCGATGCGGCCTCGGGCGTACGCAACATTTTAAAAATGAAGGGTGGCGGTCTGGAAGTTGGGCCGATCTTGATGGGGATGGGCAACAGGGCGCATATCGTGACGCCGTCAATTACAGCCCGCGGTTTGTTGAATATGTCCGCCTTGGCCGGCACGCCCGTGGCACATTACGGTTAGGCGTCGTCCACGATCGCAGCGCCATACATTTTGCTTCCTCCATCTGTGCCGATACGCCATCGCGTAACGACAAACTGATGCATGCGAGACTGCCAACCGCTGCGGTCCACCCAAATTCGGGTGCGCCAGGCCCCTTCGCAGGTCACGGGTACCCGGACACCGTAAAGCTCCTGATCAGTAAGCGGACGCCCCTGCGCTTTCTTGACAAATGCCTCTTTGACCGCCGCGAGATTTGCGATCAGCGGGGCTGCCATGACAGCGCGGCGTCCTGCGATCACCACCTCAAACTGCTGACCACCGCCGGTAAAACCAAGGATCACAAGATCATGACGGCCCGTATGCGACACAACTGGCGTTAGCTGCGCGACGATCGTGACGATCTCTCGCTTGAACAGACCTTTGTCTTCACGCAACGGCGAGGGCTTTTGCCCCGCCCGTCTGTCATTTGTTTTGTAAGCATTAGCGGGCCGGACCACGTTCAAGGCAGATGTCCTATTTCGGTAAGCGGGTCGGCGGCGATTATCCACGGGATTGGTGAAGTTTTTGACAAAACACACTGGCTAACGGCGCACCCTCTTGTTCACCTGTCAAAAACCGGCAACAAATTCCGAGCACATTGGGGAGGAACATAGATGGGTTACAAAGCCGTTTACGACGCGTGGCAGGCAGATCCTGAGGCGTTTTGGCTCGAACAGGCAAAGGCCATCGATTGGGTCACCCCTCCGTCCCGTGCGCTCTACCCCGAAAACGCCCCGCTGTATGAATGGTTTAAAGAGGCAGAGGTTAACACCTGTTACAACGCCGTTGACCGCCACGTCGAGAACGGTCGCGCCGACCAAGCCGCGATCATCTACGATAGCCCGATCACCAGAAAAAAGGACACGATCACCTACGCAGCTTTGAAAGACAAAGTGGCGCTTTTGGCCGGTGCCCTTCAGGCCAAAGGGATTACACTTGGCGATCGCGTTATCATTTATATGCCGATGGTCCCTGAAGCCCTTGTCGCGATGCTGGCTTGCGCGCGCATCGGTGCCATTCATTCCGTGGTCTTTGGCGGCTTCGCGGCCAATGAATTGGCCGTCCGCATCAACGATGCCACGCCGAAAGCAATTATCGCGGCCTCCTGTGGGTTGGAGCCAGGACGCGTCGTTCCCTACAAACCGCTCCTCGATGAAGCGATTAAGATCGCGGATCACGCCATCGATTTCACGCTGATCCTCCAACGCGAAGAAAACCCCTGCGACCTCGTCGCGGATCGCGATTTTGACTGGCACGACGCACAAGACGGCGTCCTCCCTGCCGATTGCGTGCCCGTTTCAGGCGACCATCCCGCCTATATCCTTTACACCTCTGGCACCACCGGTCAGCCGAAAGGGGTTGTGCGCCCCACGGCCGGTCACCTTGTGGCGCTCCATTGGACGATGAAGAACATCTACAACGTTGACCCGGGCGAAGTGTTTTGGGCCGCATCTGACGTGGGCTGGGTCGTGGGCCACAGCTACATCTGCTACGCGCCGCTGATCCACGGCAACACAACGGTCGTCTTCGAAGGAAAGCCCATCGGAACACCTGATGCAGGCACATTCTGGCGCGTGATCGCTGAACATAACGTGCGCAGCTTCTTCACAGCTCCCACCGCATTCCGGGCGATCAAACGGGATGATCCAGGTGGAGAGTTGATCAAGAATTACGACATCTCCGGCCTGCGTGGTCTTTATCTCGCTGGCGAACGCGCCGACCCCGACACAATCGAATGGGCCCAGCGCGTGATGGGTGTGCCGGTCTATGACCATTGGTGGCAGACAGAAACCGGCTTCACCATCGCGGGCAACCCGGCGGGCCTTGAGGCGCTGCCAGTGAAGATCGGCTCTCCCACTGTCGCCATGCCTGGCTATGACGTGCAAATCCTTGATGAAGCAGGACATCCGATGCCGAAAGGAGAGCTCGGCGCGATCGCGGTGAAACTGCCCCTGCCCCCCGGTACGCTCCCGACGCTTTGGAACGCCGAAGACCGCTACCGCAAAAGCTACCTCAATACTTTCCCGGGCTACTATGAAACTGGCGATGCGGGAATGATTGATGAGGACGGTTACCTCTACATCATGGCCCGTACCGACGACGTCATAAACGTCGCTGGTCACCGCCTGAGCACAGGGGCGATGGAGGAAGTCCTCGCCGGTCACCCCGACGTCGCCGAATGCGCGGTCATTGGCGTCACGGATGAGTTGAAAGGCCAACTCCCCCTCGGTTTTGTCTGCCTGAACAACGGATGTGCGACACCGGTAGATCAGGTCGCCAAAGACTGCATCGCGCGGGTGCGAGAGACGATTGGGCCGGTGGCGGCATTCAAACTGGTCTCAGTGGTGGATCGGCTTCCGAAGACCCGCTCAGGCAAAATCCTTCGCGGCACCATGGTCAAGATCGCAGATGGTGCAGAGTTCAAGATGCCCGCAACCATCGACGATCCGGCGATCCTTGATGAAATCAGGGATGCGTTGAAACCTATGGGCTACGCAGGCGGCTAGCCGAAGTTCGGCTTTCGCTTCTGCATCGCGGCCATCACGGCTTCCATCTGGTTAGACCCACCAATAATTGGTGCCTGAATCTCTGCCTCGCGTTTCAGCCCCGCGCCAGGGGCCATCGTCCAGACCTCCTCAACGAGCGTCTTGATACCCGCTATGGCGTCGGGCGACTTGTCCGTGATGGTCACTGCCAACGCCCGCGCCCGCGCCAGCGGGTCGTCAGCCAGTTCCGTCACCAGCCCTTCAGCAAGACCACGCTCACCAGAAATCATCTCCGCGCTCATCATCAGCATTTTCGCTTGATCCGCGCGCATCAACTTCGGCAGGCTTTGTGAGATCCCCATATCCGGGATCATGCCCCACTTCGCTTCCATGATCGACAGTCGGGCGTCAGGTCGGGCAATGCGGATATCCGCGGCGAGGGCAATCTGCAGCCCTCCACCAAGACACACCCCCGCGATCGCTGCAATAACGGGCACGTTAAGTTCCTGCCACGCGAACGCAGGCTTCTGAAACCAGTTCGCCAGTTCGCCAGCCGGAGGGTTCAAGAGCGTCTCGCGCAGGCTGTCCTGCTTGCCTGCCATCGCCCCCATGAAGGCCATATCGAGCCCGGAACAAAAATCACCAGCAGCGCCCGACAGGATCACAACACGTAAGCCTTTGGCCTGTTTCAAGTCGTCCCCGACTGCCGCAAGCGCCTCAAACATCTCTTCAGACAGGGCATTCTTTTGAGCGGGCCGGTTCAATAGCACCTCAGCAATCCCGCCTTCAATCTTGACTTCAACAACCGCCATCTGGTGCCTCCCTGCAATGCCGTTGGGTCAGCCTGCCACGGGTTGTCCACGCAATACAGTTTAACGAGGCGTCACAAACAGCCGCCTTCGAGCGACGAAATTTCATGACGAAGAGATACGCAAAGGCTTTTCGAAAAAGTCTTGCGCCCTACTTCTTCCGTATGCGAGCCATTCTTCCCCTCCTCCTTGCTGCAACCCCAGCGCTATCTGACCCGTCGATCTTTGAAGACTTCCAGGGCGAGGTCGCAGGCTGGCAATATGTCAGCGACCGCGTGATGGGCGGCGTATCAGACGGAGAGGCGGTACTGGCGCAAGACGGCGATGTGATCTTTGCCCGCCTGACCGGAAAGGTCAGCACCGCCAACAATGGCGGTTTCGTGCAAATGCGCCGCGGCTTGACGGCGCCGCTCCCGACGGACAGCACCGGCCTCACCCTCACTGTGCGCGGGAACGGTGAACGCTACTTTGTCCACCTCAGAACAACTGAGGGACGACGCCCCTGGCAGTATTTCCAAGCGGCGTTCCCGTCGACGGTGGACTGGCAAGAGGTCACAATCCCTTGGTCAGCCTTCCAACCTGCCGGAGGCCTTTCTAGCAGGTTAAAGCCGACCGATATCCGCAGTATCGGCATCGTGGCCTATGGGCGCGATCACACCGCCGATCTGTCCGTCGCACAGATTGTCGTGAATCAACCGAAAAGCTAGCGCCGCCCCCGTTTTGGCACGCGGCTCATGAAATCGGGCGGGCGTTTGGCCACCCAAGCAAAGAACTTCGCAAGCCGTGGGTGCGCGCGCAAAGCTTCCACGGTTGCATAGTTCCGCGCCAACTCCGCTTCGGACAAAGCCGCATGAATTTCCTTGTGACAAATGTGATGAACCAAAATGGTTTTTCCACCTTTGCCCCCTTTGAGCTTCGGCATCAGGTGGTGCTGGCTTTGCGGCACATCGGGCGGAATAGGGCGAAAGCAAAGCGGGCAGATGGGATCCACGGCGTTCATAATACTATGATAAAGTCGCTGCACCGCCTGTCGAGCAGCGTCTAGGAACCGATCAGTGCCCTGCGACAACTCCGGGCATTTAGAAAAAACGAAACAGTGTCGGACACATGCTAACGCGGCGCATTTGCCTGGCTCAGCGCGATCCGATTACCTTCACTATCTTCGATTTCCGCCACATGGCCCGCAGCACCGAGATCCGTCTTTGGGTAGAGGATTTGTGCGCCATGCGCCCGGGCCGCCTTAAGACACACGTCAATGTCAGCAACGTCAAAATAGAGAATGCAACCTGACTGAGAAGGCTTATAAACATCGCCTCTGACCAGCGCACCACTCGCCCCAGGCTGATCATCAGCGCGCGGGAAAAGTGCCATGTCATAACCATCAATGATTTGCCGCTCAAAAGTGGCGCCAAACACATCTTTATAAAACGAAACCGCGCGTTCCATGTCGATCACCGGGATCTCGAAATAGCAAACTGGTTGAGACAGGCGACTACCCCTTTTTGTTATCTCAAATCCGGGTCATCTTGACGATTGGGCGCATACCCAAAACCGCAAGGACACGTTGTTGCGGGTCAGACTTTACACAAACTGTTCCCGGATCAACCGTTCTTCCAAGCCATGCCCCGGATCGAAAAGTATTTTATGGGAGACCGCCGGCTCTGACCGGATCTCAACGCTTACAACATTCCGGACAGACTTCCCGTCTGCGTCGGCCATTACTGGCCGTTTCGCATTGTCGATCACGTCAAAACGAACCACTGCCATTTTCGGCAACAGCGCCCCACGCCAACGGCGAGGCCGGAACGCTGCCATAGCGGTCAGGGCCAAAACATCCGAGCCAATCGGCAAAATCGGCCCATGGGCGGAGTAGTTGTAAGCGGTGGAGCCAGCGGGTGTTGCCACCAAAGCGCCATCGCAGACGAGTTCTTTCATCCGCTCTCTTCCGTCAACGGAGATACGCAATCGCGCCGCTTGCGGTCCTGCCCGCAGCAAGGACACTTCGTTAATCGCCAAAGCCTCATGCATTTGACCATCGACGGTCAGCGCATTCATCACGAGCGGGTTGATGACCTCTTCCTGGGCCGCCTCCAGCCGCGCCAAAAGGTCCTCGGCCCCAAACTCATTCATCAAAAAGCCAACGGTGCCTCGGTTCATCCCGTAAACCGGCACGTCCAAGTGCTGGGTGCTGTGAAGTGTCTGCAACATCAACCCGTCGCCGCCCAAGGCGACGATCACATCCGCCTCGGCCTCTGGCACATTGCCATGGGCCTCTCCCAACATCGCCAAAGCCTTTTGTGCGAGAGGCACTTGGCTGGCCACAAAGGCGATCTTGGTGCGTGGCATGTCGATGAATTCCCTAAATTTCCGTTAAGTCTTGGCCTGAGCACAGAAGAAACGCAAGCAAGCCATCGGAAACCAGTTGCGCCGTTTGCATAATCGTCTTGGTCGTTTTGATCCTTTTGGACCGGCGCGGCCTAGGCTATAGCGCTGAAACCTGCACCTGAGGAGACACGCCATGAAAGATCTCGTCCGCGACACCGGCTTTTTCACCGAAACGCTCGAGACCCGCGACCCCGAATTGCACGCTGCCATGCAAGCGGAGCTAACACGTCAGCGCAAGGAGATTGAGCTGATCGCGTCAGAGAACATCGTCTCTGCTGCAGTGATGGAAGCCCAAGGCGGCGTCATGACGAACAAGTACGCCGAAGGTTATCCAGGTCGGCGCTACTACGGTGGGTGCCAGCATGTGGACGTTGCCGAAAACCTCGCCATTGACCGTGCCAAGGCGCTGTTTGGTTGTGAGTTTGCGAATGTGCAGCCCAACTCAGGTTCCCAAGCCAACCAGGGTGTGTTTCAAGCGCTGATCAAACCGGGCGACACGATCCTTGGGATGTCACTCGATGCAGGTGGCCACCTGACCCATGGGGCGAAGCCAAACCAGTCTGGCAAAATATACAACGCGGTGCAGTACGGTGTGCGCAAACAGGACAGCCTTTTGGACTACGACGAGGTGCAAGAGCTTGCGACGGAGCATCAACCAAAACTGATCATCGCCGGTGGGTCGGCGATCCCGCGGATCATCGACTTTCAGAAAATGCGTGAGATTGCGGATAGCGTTGGGGCATATTTGCTGGTCGACATGGCCCACTTCGCAGGCCTTGTCGCGGCGGGTATTTACCCTTCGCCTTTCCCTCACGCGCATGTTGCGACGACCACAACCCACAAAACCCTCCGCGGCCCACGCGGCGGCATGATCCTGACAAACGACGCGGATCTGGCAAAGAAGTTCAATTCGGCGATTTTCCCTGGCATTCAAGGCGGCCCGCTGATGCATGTGATCGCCGGAAAAGCTGTGGCTTTCGGCGAAGCGCTGCGGCCAGAGTTCAAAACCTACCAAGAACAGGTGGTGAAGAACGCGCAAGCGTTGGCGGACCAGTTGATGAAAGGCGGGCTTGATATCGTGTCCGGCGGCACCGACAGCCACTTGATGCTTGTCGACCTGCGTCCAAAAGGCGTGAAGGGCAATGCGACAGAGGTGGCCTTGGGCAATGCCCACATCACTTGCAACAAGAACGGCATCCCATTTGACCCTGAAAAGCCGATGGTGACTTCAGGTATCCGACTAGGTTCGCCTGCTGGGACCACCCGTGGATTTGGCGAGGCCGAGTTCCGCCAGATCGCCGATTGGATTGTTGAGGTCGTTGACGGTCTTGCAGCCAACGGCGCCGACGACAACGGCGAGGTTGAGGCGAAGGTGCGAGCCGAGGTTGAGGCGCTTTGCGACCAATTTCCGGTGTATCCGAACCTCTAACGGATTGCGTGGGTTTCACCAACCCAACGGACCACATGTTGGGTGAGTGAACCCCACGCCTGTCACGCCAACCGCATTGGCAGCTGCCGTTTTGACAACAACTCTGCCAGTCGGTCATAAACCAGCCTGATCCGCTTCGATGAATGCAGCTCCCGGTGCGTTGTCAGGTAGTAGGGCACAGGCACGGGCGGCCAATCTGGCAGAACCACTTGCATTTCCGGAAAAAGCGAGCCGAGGTCGTCCATCATCGGCGTGATGCCAAGACCGATGCGTGCCATCTCCCACCCGCCAAGGCCGCTGTCCGTCAGCACACGCAGGTTTTCGGGCGCCACCGGCAGCCCCCAAGCCTGCATGTGCTCAAGCAGTTCCTCCTCCTGCCCGATCCCCACAAAGTCCGCATTGCGCAGATCGTCCGGAGCGTTAAACGGCCCTTTCCGGGCGAGGTAGTTTTTACTCGCAAAGAGCCGCCCCTGGCTTTCGCGCACCTTCCGGCTGATTAACTCTGGCTGGGTCGGCGCGACGTGCCGGACAGCAATATCGGCCTCGCGCCGTTGTAGGTCTGATAGTGAATTCGACGCCTGAATGCGAATGCGCACTTGTGGTGCAACCCGCCGTAAATCCTCAACAATCGCGGGCATCACATATTGCGCGAACACGTCCGTGACGGACACGGTCACGTCTCCTGCCACGGTCGTCGCGCGGCCCGATGCTGTCAGGGCAATCTGGTGCGCCGCATCCCCCATCAGGCGCATATGGTCCAGCAGGTCGTGCCCTGCTGGCGTCAGTTCCAGCTTGCGCCCGATGCGTTCAAAGAGCACGATATCAAGCGATTCCTCCAGCGCGGCCACCTGTCGCCCCAGCGTCGGTTGGGTCATCCCAAGGGTCCGTGCCGCGGCTGAAAAAGAGCCCGTCTCAGCCGTCGCCAAAAACGCCCGCGCTTGGTTCCAATCAAATGTTGGCAAGGTCCAATCCATGCATTTTTGTATAACAGAAAGGCAAAAATTGGCAATTCCTGCAGAGTTTATGCAGATGTATACCAGTCCCAACGAAAGGACAGACCATGACAGATGCCGCCTTCTGGGACAAAGCCGCGCCCAAATACGCCAAGGACCCGATCAGCGACATGGACGGATACACCGCCACACTCAACCGAATGAAAGAGATCCTGCAGCCCCACCACCGCGTGCTGGAGATTGGCTGCGGAACCGGTTCAACCGCTTTGGAATTGGCCCCAAATGTGGACCGCTACATCGGGACCGATATCTCAGCTGGGATGATCGAGATTGCGCAAAGCAAGCAAACGCTTGAAACGCCATCCCACCTCCGCTTCGCAGTACATGAAGCGGACGACATCCCAGCCGCACCGCACGATGTGATTTTGGCGCTGAACCTCCTTCACCTGTTGCCAAACCTTGAGCTGGTGCTGGACCGCATTTATGAGTCCCTCCCCTCCGGCGGCGTTTTCATCGCAAAGTCAGGGCTCTTGAAAGACGGCAAATGGTTCCTGCCGCTGATGATCCCGGTGATGCGTGCGTTTGGAAAGGCCCCATATGTGCGGAACATGAACGAAGACGAATTGCGAACTTTGTTGAAAGATGCGGGGTTTGAGATCACTGAGGCGCTGGTCCAACCCGGCATTGCCCCTCGGATATTCACTATTGCGCGCAAGCCATAACGCGCTGGCTTGATCCAACGGCGTGCCCTACGGACACGCACCATTTATGGGTTTGATCACGCGGGCGCCACGGCTGCGGTAATTGCGGAACACCCGCGATACGCAGATATTTTTGACCAAAAGACGGCCAAGGATCGCAATCTCACCAAGGGCGGCGCCCATTCCCAATCGGGCGCGGCTATGCCACACCCTTTTTCATGAATGATATTGCGTCCATCCGCTCGTTTCGCGGCTTTTTTCAGCTTTTCTGGCACTTTACGGTCAAACAAGCCTCCGCCTGCATCTTTGGAATCTGCCTATTAATTGCGATGATCGGCACGCGGATGATCTGGCAAGCCGACTGGGGCCTCGCCCGATATGATGCACTTTTGTTAATCGCGATTGCCCTGCAAATCTTCTTCCTACTAACCGGAATCGAAAGTTGGGAAGAAGCGCGAGTGATCCTACTGTTCCACCTAACGGGCACAGCGATGGAGATCTTTAAAGTCTATGCAGGATCTTGGAGCTACCCGGACCCCAGCATCGTGCGCATCTTCGATGTCCCGCTCTTTTCAGGTTTCATGTACGCGGCCGTTGGCAGTTACATGGCCCGAGTGGTGCGCCTATTTGACATGGAGATGGTGCCATTCCCACCTATGTCGCTGCATTTCACCCTCGCCGTTCTCGTCTATGTGAACTTCTTTAGCCACCACTACACAATCGACATCCGCCTCGGCCTGTTCATCGCGACGGTGCTAATTTACGGGCGGACGAACATCTGGTTCCGGGTGCGCCGACGTTGGCTTTGGATGCCGCTGCCCTTCGCGGCCTTTCTCTCAAGCTTTTTCCTTTGGATCGCCGAAAACATCGGCACAGCAACAGGGACCTGGCTTTATTCAGGCCAAAACGTCTTTGACTTAGTCAGTTTTGCGAAGATGGGGTCGTGGTACTTGCTGCTTTACGTGTCTTTTGCGACCGTGACGCTGGTGGTCAAAGTGACACCGGATCCCGGCACAGAGAAGCATCCAGCCAGGGCCTGGGAAACTACACCAAGCCCCGCTGCACCAAAACGTAAACTACGAGAATGAAGGTCACGATCAAGGCGGCAGAGATCGCGCCAAGAATACCGAGCCAACGGTCCTTAAACCGCTCCCACCGATTGATGGTATCGAGGTGTGCAATCACCCGATCGCCCCCGAGGGTCGCCGCCTTGAAATCCACCCGGTGGGCAAATTTCGGGTGTGCGACTATGTCTTGCGCCTCAATAATCCGCGCAACGTCAGCCCGAATCCTCTTTGGTAAACGGCGCCCGGCTTTGTTCAGTTGGATCTGCAAAGACCTCCCCCTGACGCGCAGCTTTTGATCCAGCAATTTGCTGATCTGGTCGGCTTGTTTTTGCAGCATTTCCTCTGTCATGCGGCCGGATTATAGAGGCGGGGGAAGTGGGTCAATCGGAGCGACGGAATGCTGAACAAAGTGGTGCACGGGGAGCCCACAGACAGGCCCAACCTGCTGATCGCGCATGGGCTTTATGGCTCTGCACGGAACTGGGGCGTTATCGCCAAACGGTTGGCGACCGATCGTCAGGTGATCGCAGTCGACATGCGCAACCATGGTCATAGCCCCTGGTTTGACAGCCACAGTTACGACGACCTTGCCACCGATCTAGCCGGTGAGATTGACGGCCAATGGGATGTTCTTGGCCACTCGATGGGCGGTAAAGCGGCAATGGTCCTGGCCAGTTCGCATCCGGAAAAAATCAATAAATTGATCGTGGCTGACATCGCGCCGGTTTCCTACACGCACTCCCAAATGGGCCCCCTGGAAGCAATGCGCGGCGTCGACCTGAACGTCACCAGCCGCGCAGACGCGAAAGCGCAACTGACAGGATTAGAACCGGGCGTTGATGATTTCCTCCTACAATCCCTTGATCTTAAGGAGAAACGCTGGCGATTGAACCTTGATGTCCTCGCGCGTGAGATGGGCCAGATTATCGGCTTTCCTGATCTTGAAACACCCTTCGCGGGCGACACCCTTTTTCTGTCCGGCGCCAAGTCTGACTACGTCCAAAACGCGCACAGATCCGACATCAAACGGCTCTTCCCAGGGGCCAAGTTTGCCAAAATCCCCGGCGCGGGCCATTGGCTGCACGCAGAGAACCCGCGGGCGTTTGAAGCCTCGGTCGCTGCATACTTAACAATGGCCTAAGCCACCTTGCCGGTTGCGCCACACGCCCTTATTTTAGCGGCAAAAGAGCAGATAAGAGGTTTCCCATGGTTCGCATTGCACTTGTGACGGCCGTTTTGGCATTGTCAGCTTGTGAAACGGTTAAAGGTGTTGGGCGCGACATCACCCGCACGGCCGAGGCTGTCGACGGCGCGTTTCTTTAGGCGCGTTGCGCGCGCCAGATGACCAATCCGGCCGCGCAGATCAAAACCGCACCAACACCCACATACCACTCCGGAATGTGATCGAAGACGATCCATCCCGCGATGGCGAGATAAAGTACAAAAGCATAACCAAAGGGGGCGAGTAGGCTTGCACCGGCATAGGCATGCGCCCGGATCAGCACCTCATGTCCGGCCCAAGCAAAGACCCCAATGCCAAGGGTGAGCGTCCAGGCCCAGGCTGTTGGGGGTGTTTCCCAGACTGCAACGCCAAAGGGCAGCAGGACGACGGTGCCGAGAAGACCTGTATAGAACTGAGACGTCGCAGGCGGCACAGCACCGGCCAATTTGCGGGTCAGAACAGTATAGAGCGCCATCCCGGTCGCGGGATAGAGCATCAGGACCGCATACCAATTGACCCCATCCCCAAACGGCTGAACGATGATCAGAACACCCACGAGCCCTAAAAACACCGCAAGCCAATGGATCGGTCGGACCTGCTCCCCGAGAATCGGCCAAGCGAAGAGACAGACAAGAACGGGCGCCACGTGGAGGATCGCCGCCGTCACGGCAAGGGGCAGATGCGCAAGAGCAAAGAAGTTCGCAACAGTGGCTGAGACGAGGCAAAAGGCGCGCAGCAGCACAATCCTCCGGTGCTTACGAGAGATGGGCACAGACGCCTGTCGCCCGCGATCCGCCACCGTGATCAGCAAATGGATCAGATAGCGCATGAAGGCGAGTTGCAACGACGCGAGCCCTACGCCCAACAACCACTTTGTCGACGTATCGACAAAGGAAAACAAGAAGTAGGCGAATAGCACCATTCCAATGGCCCGGCCGACCTGTGATGCGGCCGGAGCCTCTGTCGTGCTCACTACATCACCGCGCCGATTTGCCAGGGCACGAACTCATAATCGCCCAAGCCCTGCGCCTCAGATTTGCTGGCCTCGCCGGAAGCTACGCGCAGGATCATGCGGTAGATCTCTTCCCCCATGTCAGCCACAGACTGCCCTTCGGACAGGACCTTGCCTGCGTCGATGTCCATGTCTTCGGACATACGCTTGGCCATTTCAGTGTTTGTCGCGATCTTGATTGTCGGCGCAGGTTTGGACCCAAATGCGGATCCTCGCCCGGTTGTGAAACACACCACCTGACACCCACCCGCAATTTGGCCGGTCACAGAGGCCGGATCATACCCCGGGCTGTCCATGAACGTGAAACCCGGGGCGGTCACCGGTTCGGCGTATTTGTACACACCATTGAGGGGGGAGGTCCCGCCCTTCGCCGCCGCCCCCAGCGACTTTTCCAAGATCGTGGTAAGCCCGCCTGCCTTGTTGCCGGGGCTTGGGTTGTTGTCCATCGAACCGCGATTGCGAGCGGTGTAGTCCTCCCACCATTTGATCAGCCCGACTAACTTGTCACCCGTCGCGCGGTCCTTTGCGCGGGCGGTCAATAGATGTTCCGCCCCGTAGATCTCCGGCGTCTCTGCCAGCACACCTGTGCCGCCTTGTGCCGCAAGTAAATCACACGCATAGCCCAACGCCGGGTTTGCTGTGACACCCGACCAAGCATCCGACCCACCGCATTGCAACGCCACTTTCAACGCACTCGCCGGACAAGACGTCCGGACAGACTTGTTCGCCACAGGCAGCATCTCCGCCACCTTTGAAATCCCGATCTCCACTGTCCGCCGCAACCCGGCGACATTCTGGATATTCATCGTGTGGAACAGCGGCCCGTGCTTCAGCCCATAAGCTTCTAACAGCCAATCGATTTGGTTCATCTCACAGCCCAGGCCGACCATAAGAACGCCTGCCAAATTTGGATGGCGGGCATACCCCCACATCACACGCTGCAGCGCTTCAAAGCCTTCGCCGTCGCCTGCCATGCCACAACCCGTCCCGTGAACGAACGCGACGACCCCATCCACGTTCGGAAACGCGTCAAGCCGGTCGGGCGTGAAGTGATCTGCGATCATCCGGGCGGCGGTCGCGGAGCAATTCACAGATGTGACGATCCCAATGTAGTTGCGGGTGCCCACACGACCGTTGTCCCGCAAAAACCCTTGAAAGGTATCCACTTGCGACGCCTCAGGCGGCTTGCGCAGATTTGTCCCATACGCGTAATCGCCAGCCACGGCTTGAAACGCGAGGTTGTGTGTATGCACATGCTCCCCTGCCGCGATATCCTCCGATGCGATGCCGATCGTTTGCGCGAACTTGCGCACCACATCACCTTTCGCAATTGGCTCCGCAGCGATCTTATGGCCTGCTGGTACGGGACCGGTAACCGTCACACCCTCCGCTTGCACACCGGCGAGCAAGGCTGTCCGCGCGATAATCACATTGTCGGCGGGGTCGAGGCGGAGCGTAGCCATCTTATGCGCAATAGGGGCCGGACGTGGGCCAACGGTGTTGTGGGATATGTGCGTGCGTGGCAGCAAAATGGCGTGCATCTTCCCAAAGCTGCTTCCACACCCGCCAATCCTTCAACGCTGTTTCCGGCTTGGCCTTGGAGCGAGCGACAAAGCTTGGGAAATGATCGCGGCCGGTCGGCTGGCCCGTCACGTTGTAGCGCAAATCAAATGACCAGCGGTAACCGTCGGACTTGTTGGCAAGGCTTGCATGCGGCGTCAGCGGATGAAAGATCACCGCGCCACCGGCCTTCACCGGGCAAGGCACGGCGGGCCTCTTTGGCAAAAAATGCTCCCGAATACCCGTCTGCTTGAGCGAGCAATGCGGCAACATCTGAGACTCCTTACCCGGTTTGACCTGCAGACAGCCGTTCTCCACCGTGGCGTCAGTGATGGCGAGCCAGACAGTTACCATGTCTGTGTCATCGGCAGTAGCCAACGTCACACCTTTATCCTGATGCCAATCGGTCGAGATGATATGCGCGCGGTCCTCGGCCGCATCCACTTGGCCTTCGGGTGGTTTGATGCGAACGTGCTGGATCGGGTTTGACGTAATCTCGGGCCCAATCAATTGTTCCACGATATCAAGGATCCGACTGTGGGTGGCCATCGCAAACACTGCAGGCCCAAAGTGCATCGGGGTTTCGTCTGTGATGTCCGCATGTGGGAGTGAGATGTCGAGCGGCTGATACCAGTCGAACCCGCCCCTAAATGCAATGTCGAGCTTGTCCCAAAAACCCATCCCAGGCGTCGGCGCGGGCACCAGCCCTTCAGCGTGCCATTGATCATAGAGACCGTCAAAGAGGGCCGCATACTCATCCACAACTGCCTTGCGTGTGGCTTCGTCGATCACGTCCTCAACGACAAGAAAGCCGTCGCGATTGAACGCGTTAACTTGGGTTTCGTCTAGCATCACAACTCTCCTTTCGTCGTGTGCGGCGCGTGAAATCTCACGCCGCAAATCTACAGCAACAGTGTCACGATCGATGGCCAGATCAGCAGAACCGACAGTGCCAACAGCTGCACGCCAATAAACGGCAAGAAGCCCCGGAAAATGTCGGTAAGTGAGATGTGGGCGGGTGCAACTGACTTCAGGTAGAAGGCCGCGGGCCCAAATGGTGGCGACAAGAAGCTCACTTGCATGTTCATGCAAAACAGCACCCCAAACCAGATCGACACATGCTGTGGCTCGAGCTGACCAATGAAACCGATCTCTTCAATCGGCAAGCGTTTCACGATGGGCAGGAAAACTGGGATGATCAGAAGCACGATCCCGACCCAGTCCATAAAGGCCCCCATGAACAGCAGGATCGCCATCATCACCAAGAGAACCACCATTGTCGGCATCTCAGACCCCACAATGGTATTGGCGATGAACGTCGGACCTCCCGCGACGGTATAGGCCCCCGCCAAAACGGCGGCACCGATCGTCACCCAGATAATTGTGCCAGTTGACCGCAATGTGCGCATCATCGCATCCCAAAGCAGTTCGACACTGGCCTCACCCCGCATCAGCGCGATAATGAAGACGGCGAAAGCGCCCATCCCGGCGGCTTCCGTAATCCCGGTAATCCCACCGTAGATCGACCCAAGCACAACGCCGATCACCAGGAGCGGCGGAACAAGGCCCTTTCCGTGTTCCCAGCCAGTCATGGTGCGTTTGCGCCCGAAGACGACAAACGCCAATATCACGCCAATTGCACCAACAATCGCAATCGGGATGAGATGCTCTGGCATGCCCAATGCGATCGGATCTTCGCCGTCCTCCATTATGTTCTGTCCAGTCACAGTAAAGAACCCAGCGCGCAGAAACAGCACGACTGAGGCGCCTGCCAGGAGGAGCGACAGGAACCCACCAAACATACCCCACTTCTGGGGCCCGGTCGGATCACCTGGTTGCGGTTCCGGCAGCGGCGCATCCTCAGGGTGCAGCTGTGTGCGAACAATGATGTAAATGATGATCATCGACGCCAGCATGAACCCGGGCACAAAGGCCCCGGTGAACAGCGCTTTGATCGATGTCTCGGTGATCAATCCATAGATGATCAGCACAATCGACGGCGGGATCATCGTTCCCAAAGACCCTGAGGCACAGATCGTCCCAATCGCCAAGTTCTGGTTATACCCAAGGCGCAACATCTGCGGCAAGGCAATCAGACCGAGCAGAACAACCTCGCCGCCGATGATCCCAGACATCGCCGCCATAATCACCGCCATGATGGAGGTCACAATCGCAATCCCGCCGCGCACGCGGCTTAGCCAGAACGCAAGCGCATTGTACATCTCTTTGGCGATGCCAGAGCGTTCCAGCAAAGCCGCCATAAAGATAAACAGGGGCACCGAGATCAGCACATATTCGGTCATCAGATCGAATATCTTCTGCGTCTCGATATAAAGGGCTCCCGTCCCAGGCCTCCCCGTCAATGTGCCCGGTATCCGCAGCCCTTCACACTCCGCCCAAGGCATGTAGCAAAGTGGATTGGTCAGCAGCGTTGGCTCAAATTTTAGAACCAAGACAACGGTGCCCATAATGGCAGAGGCAAAGCCAAGCGGCATGCCGATGGCCAGCAAAGCGATCAGGCCAAAGACCAGGATCAGAGAGATTGTTCCGATGTCCATCAGTCGGCCCCTACGCTTTTCTTAATGGCCGCCAGCTCATCCTCATCAATGTCGTCCGCGGCTGTGTGAACTGTCGGCTCCATGTGCCAATCGGCAATGAGGTTCAGGACCGATTGGATCGCGACCAGACAAATAATGATCAAAATCATAGGCTGGATCGTGGCCGGGATCGGCGGATCAAAGGCTGTGCCGAACATCTCCCACCGATAGAATTTATTCACAAAGACTTGCTTGTAACTGCCAAACACAAGTCCAATCGCAAACATGCAGATCATGAAGGTCGCGATGCAGTCGAACAGCCGCTGCATCCAGCGCGGGACCACATCATAAAGGATAAATATCCGGATGTGGGACCGTTGCTGCATCCCGTAAAACCCGGAACATAGGAAAACGAATCCAGCGATCCATAGCGTGAGCTCATTCGCCCATTTCGTCGGCGCTTCAAGAACATAGCGCAAAAAGACCTCGTAAAGCATCACACAAGTCATCGCGATGATCATGATCATCGTGCAACGGCCTATGAAAAGCGCGATGCGGTCCCAAGGCATCCAATCCTGAAACTCCATAGGGGCGACAACGACACTGCGCGCGCCAAAATAGAAGATCACCGGCATCGCCAAGACACAGAACCAGTCGATCGGATCCGCGAAGCCGCCAAACAGCCCAGCCATATTCGGGTTCACCTGCTTACGCGTATGCAGTTCAGAGATCTGCGCCTTTAGGCTGTCCGCCATATTGGGTGAGAAATCGAGGATGAAGGCGGGGATGTGCCACACCGTCCAGCCTGCGCAAAGCAGGAAGGCCGCTGGCCAAAGCCACTCCGCCAATCCTCCGGTTTGTTTCTCGGTCATGACCCCTCCCTCATGCCACTTGGTAGTGTTTGATAAAGTCCATATCCGGCGTGACACCGATCCCCGGTCCATCGGGAATCCTCACCCGGCCTTCTTTGGCCTTTACCTGCTCTTGAATGTTCAACGGATTCTCCAACAAGTCATCCCTGAACCTATTTTCTGTTGTATCAAACTCCAGCATCGGCTCCCACGGATGCAATCCGCCCGGCAAAGGGGGCATCGCCGCAAGAAGCTGAAGGTTTGTCGATACAGCAATTGCACTGCCCCAGACGTGGTTAATCACCGGCGTGAAATGAGCGTGGCACAAAGCGAGCACGCGTAAGTACTCGCTGACACCGCCAAGCGCGCAAACCTCCGGCTGGGCGATATCAAGCCCCCGGCTCTCAAGCAGCTTACGCCAACCCCAACGATTAAACTCCGCCTCGCCGCCCGCAATATTCACACTCAGACCCGCGCGAAGCTCAGCATAGCCGTCAAGATCTTCCGGTGCGATTGGCTCTTCGAACCAGTAAGCGTCCAATTCCTCCAAAGCGTGGCCGACATAGAAAGCATCCGACGTTGTGTAGCCGTGATTGGCATCCACCATGAAAACGAAGTCGTCGCCTATGCCATCACGCACGGCCTGCGCAAGAACCACATCTTCCTTCGGCCCCAACCCCACTTTCATTTTGGTCGCACCAAATCCGGCATCGCGGATCGCGGCCGCCTCATCTGCAAACCGCGCGGCAAGCTCTGTTACGTTTTCGCGCCGCAGCATCATGCCGTAACCATAGCACGACACGTCATCGCGAAATTTGCCGCCAATCAGCTGGCAAAGCGGCAATCCAGCCACCTTCCCAGCAATATCCCAAAGGGCAATGTCCACGCCGGACAGGGCCTGTAGCGGCATGCCCTTCTGCCCGTGATCTCGCAAAAGGTTGTAAACCTTATGCCAAATCACGTCCCGATCCAGCGGGTCCATCCCCAGGACCATCGGCTGGATCACCTGTTCAACAATGGTTTTGTTGGCCATAGCCACGTTGCCCGGGCCAAAGCACTCACCCCAACCGACCACGTCCTCATCCGTCTCAACCCGCACCAAATGGGCGCTGCGACGTGTGTAGTACTGCTGCGAATAGCCCAATTCTTCAGGCATATCGCATCCGAGTACGTATGAGGTGATGGCCGTGATCTTCATCGCGCCGGAACGAGCCTTGTCTGGGTAAACGAATTCTTTCAAAGAATTCAAATCGATTTCTTCAAAAGAAATCGTCGACGACCGCAAGTGCGGACAAAAACGGCGGGGACGCGCCCCGCCGCTCTGATATCAACCTGTCAGGTCGATTATTCCATTGCACCAATGCCGCGCAGGAAGCTCAGGTGGCTTTCCAGCAGGCTCTGGGACTCTGGTGTCGTCGCGAATTCAACCCATGCCGCCTGCACAGCTGAACGGTACTTGCCCAGCTCTTCTGGCGACCATTCGTACATGTTCAGGCCGTCCGCTGCCAACTTAACAGAGTTTTCGGCGTTCTTGACTTCGTTGATCGTGGTGTTGCGCAGGGCCAGCGCCTGCATACCAATCTTCAGGATCGCTTTGTGATGCTCTGGCATCGCATCCCACACGTCCTTGCGGCACGCCAAGTGGTCAGCAGGCATCGAGTGGAAACCAGGATAGTTGGTGTGCTTGGCGATGTCATAAAGACCCAAACCGATGTTGTTGGTCAGGTTCGCCGCATCTGCACCGTCAATGATGCCTGTTTCCAGCGCTGTGAAGATCTCGTTGAAGTCCATCACAATCGGTGACGCGCCCAAGTTTTCAAAGATCATTGTGATGATCCCTGGAGGTGAGCGGAACTTCCAATTCTTGAAGTCTTCCACGCCACGGATCGGCGAAGTGGATGACAGTGATTCAGGACCAGGGATCCACCAGCCGATGAATTCCATGTCGTAGCTGTTGTACAGCTCGTTCATCGCTTCATAGCCGCCGCCATGCAGCAACCAGGACATCTGCTGGTATGGGTTTGCGTAGCCGCCGTTCAGGTCGCCTGCAAACTGGAACGCTGGGTTTTTACCGGTCTGGTATGCACCACCCGTCATGTCACAGTCCAAAATGCCGGTCACGGCAGCGTCGAAGGTCTCTGCCGACTTCACAACGGAAGAGGCATAGAACATCTCAATCTGGATTTCGCCATTTGACATCGCTGTGACGTCTTCGATGAACTCTCCTGCCATCTGGCCAGACAGCGTCTCTTGGCTGAAGTGCGTTTGGATCCGCAGGTTTGTTTGTGCGTAAGCTGGCGCAGACGCCAGTGCAAAAGCTGACGCTGCAAGCGCCAGACCTTTCAAGTTCAACATCAGTTTCCTCCCATTTGATGTCTATGTAACGCGGGCTTCTCCCTTACCCGTCACTTTTGGTATGACCAAACTAGGGTGAGTCTGGAATGGTGGCAATCCTTAAATCGCCCTTGCGTCACCAGCTTCAAACCGTAACGTGCGCAAGCGTTTGCGCTCTTAGGTACCATCTCCTAAGACGTTTTCGAAAAATCTCGGAGCGGGCGGCGTAACAAGCCCTCGCCAGATCCAGGAACAAGTCATGACAAAAAAGCCCGACCTGCGCTCGCGGACATGGTTCAACAACGCGGATGATTTTGAGATCACAGCGCTCTACCTTGAACGCTATCTCAACTACGGGCTGACCCGAGAAGAGTTGCAAGGCGACAAGCCGATCATCGCAATTGCGCAAACTGGCAGTGACCTGTCCCCTTGCAATCGCCACCATCTCGAACTCGCCAAACGGGTGCGTGACGGCATCATTGCGTCAGGGGGTGTCCCAATTGAGGTCCCGGTGCATCCGATCCAAGAAACCGGGAAACGCCCGACTGCAAGCCTCGACCGCAACCTAAGCTACCTTTCGTTGGTTGAGTCGCTCTACGGCTATCCGATCGACGGCGTCGTGCTCACCATTGGGTGCGACAAAACAACGCCCGCGCTTTTGATGGCTGCAGCCACTGTGAACATCCCGGCAATTGCGCTTTCCGTTGGCCCGATGCTGAACGGCTGGTGGGACGGCGAGCGGGCGGGCTCCGGCACAGTCATCTGGAAGGCCCGCGAAATGAAAGCGCGGGGCGAGATTGGCGATCAGGAGTTCATGGAAATCGCTGCGTCTTCTGCGCCCTCCGTCGGCTACTGCAACACCATGGGCACTGCGACGACAATGAATTCCTTGGCGGAAGCCTTGGGCATGCAACTCCCTGGTAGCGCCGCGATTCCCGCGCCGTACCGAGAGCGTGGCCAAATCAGCTACGAGACAGGCAAGCGCATCGTCGACCTGGTGAACGACAACATCCGCCCATCCGACATCATGACCCGCAAGGCGTTTGAAAATGCCATCGTCATCAACTCAGCCATTGGCGGGTCCACAAATGCTCCGATCCATCTCAACGCCATCGCGGCGCATATGGGCGTCCCCCTTACCAACGACGACTGGCAGGCTCTTGGCTATGAAATCCCCTTGCTGGTGAATCTTCAGCCTGCTGGCGAATACCTCGGCGAAGACTATTTCCGCGCAGGCGGTGTGCCTGCCGTCGTGGCAGCCCTGTTGGAGAAGGATCTGCTCCCTCATCCCGATGCGCTCACTGCCAATGGCCAGACCATGGGCAACAATTGCCGAGGCAAAACAGCGACCAATCTCGACGTCATCAAACCAATCGATACGCCAATGTTGCAAAACGCGGGGTTCTTGAACCTCAAAGGGAACCTCTTTGACAGCGCCATCATGAAAACGAGCGTGATCGACAAAGACTTCCGCGACGCATATCTCTCGAACCCAGACGACCCAAATGCTTTTGAAGGGCGCGCAGTCGTCTTCGACGGGCCGGAGGATTTCCACCACCGGATCGACGATCCAGCTGAGAACATTGACGAAACCTGCGTCATGTTCATGCGCGGTGCGGGGCCCAAGGGCTATCCTGGCGCGGCAGAGGTCGTGAACATGCGCCCGCCAAACTACCTGTTGAAGAAAGGCATCCGCGCCCTGCCCTGCATTGGCGACGGCCGCCAATCAGGAACCTCTGGCTCCCCCTCAATCCTCAACGCTTCCCCCGAAGCGGCGGACGAAGGGGCCGGGCTTGCCTTGTTGCAAAATGGGGATCGGGTGCGCATCGACCTGAACAAATGCACCGCTGATATGTTGGTCCCCCTGGACGAACTCGCCGAAAGGGCCGCAAAACTGGCGGCTGAGGGTGGCTACCAGATCCCGGACAGCCAAACACCATGGCAGCAATATTTCCGCAGCCTCGTCGGCCGGTTGGATGAGGGGATGACGCTCAATGGCGCAACCAGCTACCAGGACATCGCGCGCAAAGGGCTTCCGCGCGATAGCCATTAAAACGGTGGATCCGTCAAGCGCGTCATCGCAACACGCAGGTGACGGTGCGATCAGTTCATGGCCGACTCTCGCTGACGCGCAAACACGGCTTAGACGCGTTTGACACCCCCAACTGCGCAACCTAGGATCGTATACGTAGGACAGGCGGCTTAACAGAGTTTCGAAGCCCGAGAGCATGACGATATCCACCAATAGATTGGCCGATGTTTTTGAGCATTTAAACATCGCAATATCGATATCAGATCCGGGCAAACCGGATTGTCCGCTGATCTATGTGAACGCCGCATTTGAGGCGATGACACTCTATGGCCGCGATGACGTCATCGATACCAACTGCAGGTTCCTGCAGGGCGCGTTTCGACACCAAAAGGAGTTGGAGAACCTCCGTCCTGCACTAAAGCTCGCGGATCGCGCGACCGCCGTCTTGCGGAACTTTCGAAAGGACGGGTCAGAGTTTAATAACTTCCTGATCCTCATGCCGGTTTTGTCGGATGCGTCGGTCCCGTTGATCCTTGGGTGTCAGTTCAACTTCGCCTTTGACCAAGACCGCGTGGATTTCATCAACCACACGCGCAGCCTTGGGTATGCGCTCTCTGCTTACGACAACGCGACCTACACAACACTCAAAGCGACGACCGCAGCCTATCAAACCTGTTCAGACAGTATGTTCAACCGTTTGATGGCCTATGGCTGGACAGGCGATGATGCCAACTCGTCGCGAGAAGGGATCGACTAGGCATACGTTAGGTGCCGAACGACGATCGTCCCCAACGACAGCCTATGGCCAAAGCATTGCTCAATTTGACCTACGGCAAGACCGCAATTGAGCCCGCATAAACTGCGACTCGCAATGTCCTGCATCAGGCTTTGACCTTAGGTCTGTCCGCCATGTCTCACAAAAAGAATGAAACAGTGGGAACACGCATAATGCACGCGTTCTACGAATTCAGTTTCTCATAGGCTTCGAACAAGTCGGCAACAAGAATTCCGTTGATCCGCATGCCCGTCAAATCTGCGTTTGTGATCTCGGTATCGGCAAGCGTCACGCCGCTGATTTTCAACTTCGAAAGATTTGCGTTTGTTATGCTAGACCCTGAAAAATTTATATTGTTGAAACGCGATTTCGACAGATTCACATCGTCAAAATCTGCCTCACTCAGATTTGTATCCGTGAACGTCGCGTTATTCAGAACCGCGAAAAACCGCGCATTTGCGAGGTTGACCCCATCGAAATTGACGTCAGTCATATTTGCACGCTTGTAGTGCGTACCCTGCATCTGCGGACCGTCAAATGCGGTCCCATCATTGCTCTCGCTCATAGAAAATTCCTTTCCTTGAAAGGCGCGGCATCTGCACGGCGATACCGCAGGCACAAATGACAACCCGATCCGAATAATAACGGTGATATCACGCAAAGCAATCAGATGGATGGGCGACGACGGCCAATGCTGGGAGGTCCACACAGGGCCCATGACGGTCATCCAACGCCTTCCATGAGGTACTCTTCGACCGATCCAGGTGCCTGAGGTCCGCTATGTGGACGAACCGGTCTTTGGCTGCGGCTGCACCAAGGGCGGCTTTTCAGATACTTTGAGGGTATATCCGTGGAGATTTCGATCAGTCTGACCTCATGTTAAAAATCTTTGACATA